>NZ_CP107994.1:0-927500 GCF_036114655.1 Amycolatopsis sp. NBC_00348
TCTCCAAGTCGCCAGGGAAACCGGGTGGCCGCCAGGACCGCGAACCAAGCTCCCACGAAGGTGGTAGAGTGGGTGGTCCTGAACCGAGGTGATAGCCTCGGAACAACAAAGGCTTGAAACAATCGCCGAGGTTGAGCCCGCCGATAACGTGGGTGATTCCGGAGTGTGTTGCTTGAGAACTCAACAGTGTGCTAGTGAACTAAGCCAGTAGAGCTTATATATAACCTCGTATGAGGTTCCTTTGAGAATGATTGAGTACATAGTCTCGATCAAACTATTCATTGTTGGAGAGTTTGATCCTGGCTCAGGACGAACGCTGGCGGCGTGCTTAACACATGCAAGTCGAACGATGAAGCCTTCGGGTGGATTAGTGGCGAACGGGTGAGTAACACGTGGGTAATCTGCCCTGCACTCTGGGATAAGCCTTGGAAACGAGGTCTAATACCGGATATCACAACGCTTCGCATGGAGTGTTGTTGAAAGTTCTGGCGGTGCAGGATGAACCCGCGGCCTATCAGCTTGTTGGTGGGGTAGTGGCCTACCAAGGCGACGACGGGTAGCCGGCCTGAGAGGGTGACCGGCCACACTGGGACTGAGACACGGCCCAGACTCCTACGGGAGGCAGCAGTGGGGAATATTGCACAATGGGCGAAAGCCTGATGCAGCGACGCCGCGTGAGGGATGACGGCCTTCGGGTTGTAAACCTCTTTCGCCAGGGACGAAGCGCAAGTGACGGTACCTGGATAAGAAGCACCGGCTAACTACGTGCCAGCAGCCGCGGTAATACGTAGGGTGCAAGCGTTGTCCGGATTTATTGGGCGTAAAGAGCTCGTAGGCGGTTTGTCGCGTCGGCTGTGAAATCTGGAGGCTTAACCTTCAGCGTGCAGTCGATACGGGCAGACTTGAGTTCGGTAGGGGAGACTGGAATTCCTGGTGTAGCGGTGAAATGCGCAGATATCAGGAGGAACACCGGTGGCGAAGGCGGGTCTCTGGGCCGATACTGACGCTGAGGAGCGAAAGCGTGGGGAGCGAACAGGATTAGATACCCTGGTAGTCCACGCTGTAAACGGTGGGTGCTAGGTGTGGGCGACATTCCACGTTGTCCGTGCCGTAGCTAACGCATTAAGCACCCCGCCTGGGGAGTACGGCCGCAAGGCTAAAACTCAAAGGAATTGACGGGGGCCCGCACAAGCGGCGGAGCATGTGGATTAATTCGATGCAACGCGAAGAACCTTACCTGGGCTTGACATGCGCCAGACATCCCCAGAGATGGGGCTTCCCTTGTGGTTGGTGTACAGGTGGTGCATGGCTGTCGTCAGCTCGTGTCGTGAGATGTTGGGTTAAGTCCCGCAACGAGCGCAACCCTTATCCTACGTTGCCAGCGCGTTATGGCGGGGACTCGTGGGAGACTGCCGGGGTCAACTCGGAGGAAGGTGGGGATGACGTCAAGTCATCATGCCCCTTATGTCCAGGGCTTCACACATGCTACAATGGCTGGTACAGAGGGCTGCGATACCGCGAGGTGGAGCGAATCCCTTAAAGCCGGTCTCAGTTCGGATCGCAGTCTGCAACTCGACTGCGTGAAGTCGGAGTCGCTAGTAATCGCAGATCAGCAACGCTGCGGTGAATACGTTCCCGGGCCTTGTACACACCGCCCGTCACGTCATGAAAGTCGGTAACACCCGAAGCCCATGGCCCAACCCCTCGGGGAGGGAGTGGTCGAAGGTGGGACTGGCGATTGGGACGAAGTCGTAACAAGGTAGCCGTACCGGAAGGTGCGGCTGGATCACCTCCTTTCTAAGGAGCACAACACATCCACGTTCCCGGGATACCCGGACCAAGAGCGTGGGGTGGGCACGGTTTAACACTCGAATGCAGTGTTGCCGGGCTTGCTCAAGGAATTGTGGAACTACTGGTTATGGTCACTCTTGGTTGGCAATGCCTCCTCTAGTACTGGTCCGCAAGGATCGTGGAACGGGTAGCCGGCGCCTCGGAGGGTGATTGTTTGCTATGCACACTGTTGGGTCCTGAGGCAACACGCCTTAGGGCTTACACAGCCTGGGAATGTGGTTTGTTTCTGGTGTGGTGTTTGAGAACTGTAGAGTGGATGCGAGCATCTTTGTGGTCAAGTTGTTAAGGGCACATGGTGGATGTCTTGGCTTCAGGAGCCGATGAAGGACGTAGGAGGCTGCGATAAGCCTCGGGGAGCTGTCAACCGAGCTGTGATCCGAGGATTTCCGAATGGGGAAACCCAGCACCAGTGATGTGGTGTTACCCGCACCTGAATATATAGGGTGTGTGGAGGGAACGCGGGGAAGTGAAACATCTCAGTACCCGTAGGAAGAGAAAACAACCGTGATTCCGTGAGTAGTGGCGAGCGAAAGCGGAAGAGGCTAAACCGATTGCATGTGATACCTGTCAGGGGTTGTGTAGTCGGTGTTGTGGGACCCGCCTTGAAGGAACTGACATTTCTTCGGAATTGACGCATGGGTTAGTGGAACGCCTTGGGATGGGCGGCCGGAGTGGGTGAGAGCCCCGTACGCGAAAACTTGTGTTGTTGTTCTTGGTGGTGTTCCCGAGTAGCAGCGAGCTCGTGGAATTTGCTGTGAATCTGCCGGGACCACCCGGTAAGCCTAAATACTTCCTGAAGACCGATAGCGGACTAGTACCGTGAGGGAAAGATGAAAAGTACCCCGGGAGGGGAGTGAAAGAGTACCTGAAACCGTGTGCCTACAAGCCGTCAGAGCTGTAATGGTGATGGCGTGCCTTTTGAAGAATGAGCCTGCGAGTTAGTGCTGCGTGGCGAGGTTAACCCGTGTGGGGTAGCCGTAGCGAAAGCGAGTCTGAATAGGGCGAATGAGTCGCGTGGTCTAGACCCGAAGCGGAGTGATCTACCCATGGCCAGGGTGAAGCGACGGTAAGACGTCGTGGAGGCCCGAACCCACTTAGGTTGAAAACTGAGGGGATGAGCTGTGGGTAGGGGTGAAAGGCCAATCAAACTCCGTGATAGCTGGTTCTCCCCGAAATGCATTTAGGTGCAGCGTCGCATGTTTCACCACGGGGGTAGAGCTACTGGATGGTCTAGGGGCCTTACCGGGTTACCGAAATCAACCAAACTCCGAATACCGTGGTGTGAGAGTGCGGCAGTGAGACGGCGGGGGATAAGCTTCGTCGTCGAGAGGGAAACAGCCCAGAACACCAGCTAAGGCCCCTAAGTGTGTGCTCAGTGGGAAAGGATGTGGGATTGCCCAGACAACCAGGAGGTTGGCTTAGAAGCAGCCACCCTTGAAAGAGTGCGTAATAGCTCACTGGTCAAGTGGTCCTGCGCCGACAATGTAGCGGGGCTTAAGCACACCGCCGAAGCTGTGTCATTGACACAATAGATCCACTTGGGCTCTTGAAGTCCTTGTGTAGTCGTGTTGATGGGTAGGGGAGCGTCCTGCACCCAGGGAAGCCGTGGCGGAAGCTAGCGGTGGAGGGTGTGGGAGTGAGAATGCAGGCATGAGTAGCGAATGCAGAGTGAGAAACTCTGCCGCCGGATGACCAAGGGTTCCTGGGCCAGGCTAATCCGCCCAGGGTAAGTCGGGACCTAAGGCGAGGCCGACAGGCGTAGTCGATGGACAACGGGTTGATATTCCCGTACCCGAGCATGTGCGCCCATGACGAGGCGTTTGATACTAACCACCCAAAGCCATGTCCCAAAGTCTTCGGATGGAGGGGTGTGTGTGGAGCGTGGGACCTGATTTCGTAGTAGTCAAGCGATGGGGTGACGCAGGAAGGTAGCTCCGCCAGGCGATGGTTGTCCTGGTGTAAGCGTGTAGGAGAAAGCATAGGCAAATCCGTGCTTTATATACTCTGAGACGTGATGCGTAGCCGTTTGAGGTGAAGTAGAGTGATCCTATGCTGCCGAGAAAAGCCTCTAGTGAGTGCATGCACGGCCCGTACCCCAAACCAACACAGGTGGTCAGGTAGAGAATACTAAGGCGATCGGGTGAACTGTGGTTAAGGAACTCGGCAAAATGCCCCCGTAACTTCGGGAGAAGGGGGGCCAAACATCCTGAAGTCCTTTACGGACTAGGGGTGGGTGGCCGCAGAGACCAGCGGAAAGCGACTGTTTACTAAAAACACAGGTCCATGCGAAGTCGCAAGACGATGTATATGGACTGACGCCTGCCCGGTGCTGGAACGTTAAGAGGACCGGTTAATCCCTTCGGGGGTGAAGCTGAGAATTTAAGCGCCAGTAAACGGCGGTGGTAACTATAACCATCCTAAGGTAGCGAAATTCCTTGTCGGGTAAGTTCCGACCTGCACGAATGGCGTAACGACTTTCCGGCTGTCTCAACCACAGGCCCGGCGAAATTGCACTACGAGTAAAGATGCTCGTTACGCGCGGCAGGACGGAAAGACCCCGGGACCTTTACTATAGTTTGGTATTGGTTTTCGGTTCGGCTTGTGTAGGATAGGTGGGAGACTGTGAAGCGGTGACGCTAGTTACTGTGGAGTCATTGTTGAAATACCACTCTGGTCG
The DNA here is from genome assembly GCF_036114655.1 of Amycolatopsis sp. NBC_00348. NCBI lineage: Bacteria > Bacillati > Actinomycetota > Actinomycetes > Pseudonocardiales > Pseudonocardiaceae > Amycolatopsis > Amycolatopsis sp. NBC_00348. The sequence goes on from NZ_CP107994.1 coordinate 4,529, forward strand.
AATTGGGAATCTGAACCTCGGGCCATGATCTGGTTCAGGGACAGTGCCTGATGGGTAGTTTAACTGGGGCGGTTGCCTCCTAAAGAGTAACGGAGGCGCCCAAAGGTTCCCTCAGCCTGGTTGGCAATCAGGTGTTGAGTGCAAGTGCACAAGGGAGCTTGACTGTGAGACAGACATGTCGAGCAGGGACGAAAGTCGGGACTAGTGATCCGGCACCACCTGGTGGAAGGGGTGTCGCTCAACGGATAAAAGGTACCCCGGGGATAACAGGCTGATCTTGCCCAAGAGTCCATATCGACGGCATGGTTTGGCACCTCGATGTCGGCTCGTCGCATCCTGGGGCCGGAGTAGGTCCCAAGGGTTGGGCTGTTCGCCCATTAAAGCGGCACGCGAGCTGGGTTTAGAACGTCGTGAGACAGTTCGGTCCCTATCCGCCGCGCGCGTAGGATACTTGAGGAAGGCTGTCCCTAGTACGAGAGGACCGGGACGGACGAACCTCTGGTGTGCCAGTTGTCCCGCCAGGGGCATGGCTGGTTGGCCACGTTCGGAAGGGATAACCGCTGAAGGCATCTAAGCGGGAAGCCTGTTCCAAGATGAGGTATCCCACCCTTTGTGGGTTAAGGCCCCCAATAGACCATTGGGTTGATAGGCCAGATATGGAAGCACAGTAATGTGTTGTCGAGTTGACTGGTACTAATAGGCCGAGGACTTGTCTACGAAGGTGTTACGCATCCACTCTACGGTTCTGAAACACCACACGGCCCTCTGTTTTTGGGGGTGTGGGTGTTTGATAGTGTTTCGGTGGTTTTAGCGTCAGGGAAACGCCCGGTCCCATTCCGAACCCGGAAGCTAAGCTTGACAGCGCCGATGGTACTGCAACCGAAGGGTTGTGGGAGAGTAGGACACCGCCGAACATTTCGTTGAGAAGGGCCTGGCCCGGTCGAGAACACTAGTTCTCCCGGGCCAGGCCCTTTTTTCATGCCCAAAACCACGCCGCTGGCACTACGGGACTTGGTCGGCCCTCAACCGTGTCGACCCTCCCATCGCACGTGCCGACTCCCGTATCACGTGTTGACCCTCTGATCACGCGAGTCGGCTTTCCAGTCACGCGAGTTGACCCTTCACGCACGCGAGCCGGCCGTCTGGCCGCGTGGTGACCCGTGAATCACGGGTGTCGACCTTCTGCTCACGGGTGCCGGCGCCTCAATCACGCGAGCCGACCGTCCGGGTGCGCGAACCGACTGTCTAGGTACGCAAGCCGACCGTCGAAGTACGCGAGCCGACCGTTCGGGACGTGAGCCGACTGTCCGAGTACGTGAGTCGACTGGCTGGGTACGTGAGTCGACTGGCTGGGTACGTGAGCTGACCGGCTGGGGACACGAGCCAACTCTTCGGGCGCGCGAGCTGCCCTCGCGCGGTGCGCGAGTTCCGGCCTCAATCACGCGAGTCCCGGCTTCACTCACGCGAGATCCGCCTGGAAACACGTGGATCCGGCCGTATCACGCGAGTTCCGCCCGGGATCACGCGAGATCCGGCCAGAATCACGCGGGATCCGTACGGGATCACGCGAGTTGCGGCTCCGATCATCCCGGCGCCCGGCGCCCGGCGCCCGGCGCCCGGCGCCCGGCGCCCGGCGCCCGGTCTCACGCCCTCACGATCCGAGTGATGTCCGCCGGATCACCGGTGATGCCTGCCCGGTCACGAGAGATGCCCCGCGGATCACGTGTGAAGCCCATGGGATCACTTGAAACTGGCCTTCCGCTGCTCGAAGCGGGGGCCTCCGGCACCCGAAGTTTGCCAGTAAGCGTGATCCGCGTGATCGGACACGGTATTGACGTGATTGGCGGCGTAACTAGCGTGATCCGAGACGGAACTCGCGTGATTCTGGCCGGATCTCGCGTGATCCCGGGCGGGGACGCGCGTGATTGGAAGGGCATCTCGCGTGATTTGGAGGGGTATCACCTGTGATTGGGAAGCCGACACGGGTGACTGCGAGTCGACTCGCGTGATCGGGAAGTCGACACGTGTGGACGGGAAGACGACACGCGTGGTGGGAAGTCGGCGCGGGTCGGTGGGAAGTTGGTGCGGGTGATGGTGGGGCGAGCGGAGGACTGGGGGTTAGGGGGTGGGGCGGCGTAGGAGGTAGGTGTCCATGATCCAGCCGTGGTGTTCTCGGGCCGCCGTGCGCGTTTCGCGGATTTTGGTTGCCAGCGCGGGAGTCAGGGGGCCTGAGATGAGGATTTCGTCTGGGGTGCCTACGTACGCTCCCCAGTAGATCGTCAGGTCGTGTGATGTGTAGCGGTCGAATGTCGTGTGGGCGTCCAGGAGGACGAAGACGTCGTCGACGTCGGGGGGCCAGCCTGTTGCCAAGAGACGGCCTGTCGTGAGCTGGACTGCTCGGCCGATCTGGTTCATCGTTGTGCGGTGGCGGGCCACCAGCGCCGAGATGCTGCTGATGCCCGGGATCACCTCGTACTCGAACGTCACCCGGCCGCGGGCCAGCACCGTCTCGATCAGTGCGATCGTGCTGTCGTACAGCGACGGGTCGCCCCACACCAGGAAGGCGCCCGTCTGAGACTCGGCCAGCGAGGAGAGGATCACGCTCTCGTAGACCTCGGCGCGGGCCGCGTGCCAGTCGGCTACCGCTGCTCGGTAGTCCGCCGGCTTGCGGTCGCGGGGTGGGTCCGCGACCAGCACCACGCGGTACGGGCGCGTCACGTACCTGTCGAGGATCTCCTCGCGCAGCCGCACCAGGTCGGCCTTCTCCTCGCCCTTGTCCAGCACGAAGAACACGTCGACGCGGTTGAGGCGATCCACCGCCTGCACCGTCAGGTGCTCCGGGTCGCCGGCGCCGATCCCGATCGCGTAGATCTTCCGCATCCCGCGAGTCTGCCGGGGCCGGTGGAACACCCCTACCCCCGATGGGTATAAAGGAGGGAGAACGAAAGGAGCCGTCGATGACCGAAGCGACGTACACCGTCGAGGGCATGACCTGCGGACACTGCGCCACCTCCGTGCGCGAAGAGGTCTCCGAGCTCGCCGGCGTCAACGGCGTCGACGTCGACGTCGAGAGCGGGCGCGTCACCGTGACCAGCGACACCCCGCTGACGACCGACGCCGTCGCGGCCGCGGTCACCGAGGCCGGCTACCGCCTGGTGGCCTGAGCGCCATGACCACCGCGCAGTCCGAACGCGTCGAGCTCGCCATCGGCGGGATGACCTGCGCCTCCTGCGCGTCCCGCGTCGAGCGCAAGCTCAACAAGGTCGGCGGCGTGACGGCGACGGTCAACTACGCCACCGAGAAAGCCCAGGTCAGCTACCCCAGCGGCCTCTCGGTCGGCGAGCTCGTCGACGTCGTCGAGGCCGCCGGGTACTCGGCCCGGGTACCGGAGGCCGACGCGGCCGACGACTCGACGCCGCTGCGCAAACGTTTGCTGCTCTCCGCCCTGCTCACCGTCCCGGTGCTGGTGCTCGCGATGGTGCCCGCCTGGCAGTTCGACTACTGGCAGTGGGTCTCGCTGGTCCTCGCCGCCCCGGTCGTGACGTGGGGCGCGTGGCCGTTCCACCGCGCCGCCGTGGTCAACCTGCGGCACGTCACCGCCACCATGGACACGCTGATCTCGCTCGGCGTGCTCGCGTCGACGGCCTGGTCGCTGTACGCGCTCCTGTTCGGCATGGCCGGCGAGATCGGCATGCGCCACGAGTTCACGCTGGTCAGCTCGGGCATGACCGGCGACAGCCTGTACTTCGAGGTGGCCGCCACGGTCACCACGTTCATCCTGGCCGGCCGCTACTTCGAAGCCCGGTCCAAGCGCCGCGCGGGCGCCGCCCTGCGCGCGCTGCTGGACCTCGGCGCGAAGGACGTCACCGTGCTCCGCGACGGCGAAGAGCGCCTGCTCCCGGCCGTGGACCTGCGCGTCGGGGACGTCTTCGTCGCCCGGCCCGGCGAGAAGATCGCCACCGACGGCGTCGTCACCGAAGGCCGCTCCGCCGTCGACACCAGCATGCTCACCGGGGAGTCGACGCCGGTGGAGGCCGGTCCGGGCGACGCGGTCACCGGCGCCACCGTGAACGTCGGCGGGCGGCTGCTCGTGCGTGCGACGCGGGTCGGCGCGGACACCCGGCTCGCGCAGCTGGCCCGGCTGGTCGAGGCCGCGCAGACCGGCAAGGCCCAGGCCCAGCGCCTCGCCGACCGGGTGTCGGCGGTGTTCGTGCCGGCGGTCGTCTTCGCGGCGCTCGCCACGCTGGTCGTCTGGCTGGCGACGGGCGGCCGCGCCGATCAGGCGTTCACCGCGGCCGTCGCGGTGCTGATCATCGCCTGCCCGTGCGCGCTCGGCCTCGCGACGCCGACGGCGCTGCTCGTCGGCACCGGCCGCGGCGCGCAGCTGGGCATCGTCATCAAGGGCCCCGAGGTGCTCGAGTCCACCCGCCGCGTCGACACCGTCGTGCTCGACAAGACCGGCACCGTCACCACCGGCCGGATGACGCTGGTCGAGGGGGACGGCGAGGTCCTGCGGCTGGCCGGCGCGGTCGAGGCGGCGTCCGAGCACCCGGTCGCCCGCGCGATCGTGACGGCCGCCCGGGAGCGGTTCGGCCCGCTCCCCGCCGTCACGGGCTTCCGCAGCACCGCCGGGCTCGGCGTCACCGGCGTCGTCGAAGGCAAGCAGGTCAGCGTGGGCCGGGGGTCGTTCGTCGGGGCGGCCGGGACGTCCGGCGTGCACGTCGCGTGGGACGGCGAGGTCCGCGGGACGCTGGCCGTCGCCGACACGATCAAGCCGACGTCCGCCCAGGCCGTCGCCGAGCTGCGCGCGCTCGGGCTGAGGCCGGTGCTGCTGACCGGGGACGACGCCGGCGTGGCCCGGGCGATCGCGGCCGAGGCGGGGATCGACGAGGTCGTCGCCGAGGTGCTGCCCGAGGGCAAGGTCGACGTCGTGAAGCGGCTGCAGGCCGAAGGGCGCGTGGTCGCGATGGTCGGCGACGGCGTCAACGACGCGGCGGCGCTCGCCCAGGCCGACCTGGGGCTGGCCATGGGCACCGGCACCGACGCGGCCATCGAGGCCGGCGACCTGACGCTCGTGCGCGGCGACCTGCGTGCCGCCGGTGACGCGATCCGGCTGGCCCGCCGGACGCTGGCCACCATCAAGGGCAACCTGTTCTGGGCGTTCGCCTACAACGTCGCGGCGCTGCCGCTGGCCGCGCTCGGCCTGCTCAACCCGATGATCGCGGGCGCGGCGATGGCGTGCTCCTCGGCCTTCGTGGTCAGCAACAGCCTCCGCCTGCGCCGGTTCCGCTGAGTCACCCCGCCCGATACGTGGGGTGGGTATACTCGGTCGCGGAGGAATGCCGACATACGCGGGGACGGGTGGGCCATGACGGGTTACGGCAACGAGCGAGAGGCCTACCTCAAGCGCCTGCGCCGCATCGAAGGGCAGATCCGCGGGCTGCAGCGCATGGTCGAGCAGGACAAGTACTGCATCGACATCCTGACTCAGGTCTCCGCGGCCACGAAGGCCCTGCAGTCGTTCTCGCTGGAGCTGCTCGACGAGCACCTCGCGACGTGCGTGGTCCAGGCGGCCGCGGCCGGCGGCGAGGAAGCCGACCTGAAGGTGCGGGAAGCCTCGGACGCGATCGCGCGGCTCGTGCGCTCCTGACCAGGGCCAAGTCGTGAGTGGTTAGGGCGGTTCTAACCGCCCTAACCACTCACGACGAGCCGCGGCAGGTCAGCGGACCAGCACAGCGAGGGTCAGGCCGCCCGCGTTCGTCGTGAAGTGGACGATCACCGACGCCAGTACTCCGTGGCCCTTGTGGCGCCACCAGTGCAGGAGGATGCCGGCGGCGCCCGCCGTGGCCATCGCCAGGATCTGGAGCACCACCACCGGCGTCGTGCCGAACACCGCGTGGACCGCCGCGTTGCGGCCGATCGCCAGGGCCGGCAGGTAGTGCCAGAGGCCGAACAACGCCGCCGCGCCCAGGATCGGCGGCCAGCGCCAGCGGTCGTCCCGCGCGCCGAGCAGGGCCGGCAGCACACCGCGGAACGCGATCTCCTCGATCAGCACCGTGCCGAACAGGATCCGGCCGCACGTCAGCCAGATCAGCTGGCCGAAGTCGGGGGTGCCGACGCGGCCGTCCTGGTAGACCGTCCGCAGCGCCGGCACGGCCAGCGCGATCCCGAACACCACCGCGACCAGCCCGGCTCCGGCCAGTCCGACCAGGGCGGACCGCCGGAACGAACGCAAGCCCAGGTCGGACCACGGCAACCCGGCCGCTCGGGCCAGGGCCACCAGGATCGCGGCCGCCACCAGCCCGCACACCGGGTACGCCCAGCCGGGCAGCACGCGGTTGGCCAACGTCGTCGACGCGGCCAGCGTCACGACCGCCGCGACCAGGGCGAACGCTCGGATCAAGGGATGATGTCCCGCGAGTCGAGCGCGTCGGTCAGCCGTTCGCGCAGCTCGGCCGCGGTGGCCCGCGGGTCGATCTCCGACGGCGGCGAGAGCACCTTCGAGATCACCGTCGACAGGTTCTGGTACGCCGGGGTCAGCGGCCGGACGGCGGCGTCGGACAGCGCGGCCAGGATGTCCGGCTTCATCGGGAACTGGGCGGCCATCGTCGAGCCGGCGTCGGCCGGGTCGAGCGGCGCCGGGTCGTCGTAGACCGAGCGGGTCGTCGGGGCCAGGCCGTCCTCGATCGCCTGGTACTTCTGGCTCGCCGGGCTGCGCAGGCACAACGCCGCGTCGAACGCCTCCGCCCGGTGTGGCGAGTACGTGCTGATCGCCAGGTTGAAGCCGCCGATCGTGACGCGGCTCGCGCGCCCCGGCACCACCGACGGGTACCTGGCCCACTTCACGTGCGCCAGGTCCTGCGGCTTCTCCTTCGCGTAGGACGCGTAGACGTACGGCCAGTTCAGCTCCAGCGCACCCTGCCCGCGCTGGAACGCCTGCCGGACTTCGTCCTCTTTCGAGTTGCCCAGCGACGGGTCGGTGATCCCGGCCGTGGTGAGCGTCTTCAGCAGCTCCAGCGCGCGGACGGCGCCGTCGTCCATGAGCACGGACTTGCCGTCGTCGGACAGGATGTGCCCGCCCGCCGACGCGACCAGCGTGTTGTAGAACACCACCAGCCCCTCGTACTGGGCGCCGGTGAACAGGATGTTCGCCGGCTTCCCGGCCGCTTTCAGGGCCTGGGCCTGCGTGATCATCTCGTCGAACGTCTTCGGCGGTGACGGCGTTAGCCGGTCGTCGTACCAGAGCAGCTGGACGTTCGTGTGCTTCGTCGCCGCGTACAGCTTGCCGTTCCAGCGCGCGGTCGAGAGCGGTCCGGGCAGCACGTCCCGCGTCGCCTCGGCCTCGGCCGCGCCGGTCCACGGCACCACCCAGCCCGCCTCGGCGAACTCCGGCACCCAGGTGACGTCGAGGCCGAGGACGTCCAACGACGGGTCTTCCGCGGCGAGCCGGCGCACCATCTGCTCACGCTGGCCGTCCGCGCTGCGCGGGAGCTTGTGGTACTCGATCCGGTACCGGCCGGCGGCGGCCGCGTTGCAGGTGTCGACGACGTGCTGGAGGTTGTTCTCCGGCGAGACGTACAGGTTGATCGTCAGGCCGGAGCCGCTGCCGCACGCGGTGAGGGTGCCCGCGACCAGCACAGCGGCCAGCGTGATCGTCGTCGAGCGCATGGGCGTCCCCTCACCTCGGCCGGGCGATCACCCGATCATGGGTGCTGCCCGGCCGGGGGACAAGGGGTCACCCGACCGCGTCCGAAAGATCGTCGGCCGGTGAGCGTCGCTGGACGGGCACCCGCTTGGCCATCGGCAAGGTGGCTTCGGGGTCGGACGGCCCCTCGTCGAGGGCGACGGCCGCTTCGGCCAGCAGGCCCCGGCAGCCGAGGAGGCTCGCGTGGAGCTTGTCGCGGACGTCGTTGAGGGCCGCGACCTCGCGTTCCGCGGCCGTGACCAGGGTTTCACCCTTTCGGGTGGCGTCGGTGATCAGCTGCCCGGCCGTGGCCCGGGCCGTGGTGAGCGCGGATTCGCCCGTGGTGACCAGGGTTTCCTTGCGCCGGGTGGCTTCGGCGACCAGCTCGGCGGCCTTCGCGCGGGCGGCGGCGTCCTGCTCGGCCAGCTCGCGCGTGGCTTCGGTGCGGCGGGCCGTGATCGCTCGCGTGTGATCCTCTTCCTGGCGGGCCCGGCGGTGCGCCGCGGCTTCGTCGAGCTCACGGCGGCGCTGCTCGGTCGCCCGCAGGAGTTCCTCGTGCTCGACGCGCTGCTGCACCTGCTCGGCTTCGGCCAGAGCGAGGACTTCGTGTTCCTTCTCGGTGAGCCGGACGGCCTCGAGCTCGGCGTCACGGCGGATCCGTTCGGCGTTTTCCCTTGCCCGCCCGGTGATTTCGGTCGCTTCCTCGCGAGTGAGCTCGATCATCCGGCGCGAGCGCTCCTGCAGCGCGTCCGGCGCGATCGGGGTCCGGCTGATCCGGTCGATCTTGACCCGGAGCTCACGGTTCTCGTCGGCGAACGCGGCCGCGCGCCGGGCCGCGGCGTCGCGTTCGTCGGTGAGTCTGCGGATCTCGGCCTCGGCCCACTCGACGTATTCGACGACCTGCGCGCGGTGGAAACCGCGCCACGCCTGGTCGAATCCGGGCTGCGTGCGCGCCACGTCCTCGCCACCGCCGGGGGCCATGCCTCACCTCCGAATTGGATGGTTTCTCCTCGGCCGCACGTTTTCCTTGTGGTGCCGGGGATTTCCGTGTGCACCCCAGTGTGCCGCAAACCGGCCCCCGCGCGCTGCCCGGGCGGGCGATCATTCGTCGAGCGGTTCCCCGGCGCCGGTGGACGTGCTCCGGACGCCGGGCAGTTCGGCCAGTTCGGCGGCGAGGTCGTAAAGATCACCCCGGCCGTCGAGGCGCAGGGTGACGACCGCGATCCGTTGCCCCTCCTCGGAAGTAGACTCGTGGTCGACCTCCACGTGGTGCACCGACCAGCCGCGTCCGGTGCACGTGGCGAGCGCCGCGCGGAGCACGCCTTGGCCGTCGACGTAGCTCAAGCGCACCACCGGCGGCTCCTTGCGGTGGCGGGCGACGAACCGCTGCAGCGGCGGCAACCCGCGCGTCACCACGAAGTGCCCGATCGTCGTGCCGACCGCGAGCACCGGCAGCCCGGCACCGCACGCCGTGCCGACCGCGGCGGTGAGCCAGATCGTCGCGGCCGTGGTCAGCCCGCGGACGGCGTCGCGGCGCACGAAGATCAGCCCGGCGCCGAGGAAGCCGATGCCGGACACGATCTGCGCGGCGATCCGCGACGGGTCGAGCGCGATGCCGCTCGTCGTGAGCAGGTCGGCGAAGCCGTACTTCGACACCAGCATGAACACGGCCGAGCCGACGCCGACCAGGCTGTGCGTCCGCAGGCCGGCGGCCTTCATGCCGGCTTCGCGTTCGAGGCCGATGGCGACGCTGAGCAGCAGCGCGAGCACCACCGGCGGCAGCAGCTGCCACTGCGCCGACGTGGACCACAGAGTGGTCAAGATCACTACCTCCCGAGGTCTTCGGTGCCGGCACGCGGGGAGAACCGCCGGGGCCGTCACCAGGGGATACTGGGTCGAGAGCACCGATCGTGCCAGGGCGGGGTGGAGCGCGTGACAGCGAGTCGGCCGGTTCCGGCCCCGGACTTCGTGGGCTACCCGGAGGTGCGGCGCGGCGTCCGCGCGCTGCTGGAGGCGCGGCCCGGCACTCACCTGCGCCCGGTGCCCGCCTGCCGGGAGTGGACCGTCACGGACCTGGTCGCCCACGTCGTGGAGATCGCCGAACGGGTCCTCGGCCAGGGCGGCAGCCCGCTGCCCGCGCCGGCCGTCCCGGCCCTGCTCGACCGCTGGGACGACCTCGGCGAGCAGCTCGACCGCCGGCTCGCGGCGGCGGACGGGCGCAGCGGCGAGATCATGGTGATGGACGCCTACACCCACGAGCTGGACCTGCGCGCGGCGCTGGACGTGCCGCCGCCGGCGGAGCACCTGGCGTGGGCGCCGAGCTTCGAGGTGCTGGTCAGGGGCTTTTCCGGCGCCGTGTCGGCCCGTGGCCTCCCGGCGCTGCGGCTGCGCACGACCGGCGGTTCGGAGTGGACGGCCGGGCGCGGCCGGGTGGCCGGGACGCTGACGGCACCGGCGCACGACCTCTACCGCGCCCTGGCCGGACGGCGGTCGCCCGCGCAGCTGGCGGCGTTCGAGTGGACCGGGAACCCGGCGCGGTGGCTCCCGGCCTTCACCTGGGGCCCGTTCGTGCCGCCCGCGTATCCCGGGGTATAGCCGAACCCGCTGGTCGAGCGCGGTTGCCGACGGGCGTCGATGCGCTGTGTGAACTAGAACCTGCTGGTCAGCGGCTTGCCGGTCGCACGCGTCGTCGCGGGAGCGGAACCGAAAGACCGCGCACCCGGGGCAGGCCCGGGTGCGCGGTCTTCGGCTTGGTTCAGGCGGCTTCGGCGGCGGTGCTCGTGACCGCGGTCAGGCGGACCGGGAGGGTGCGGTGGCCGTTCATGATGAACGTCGGGAGCGGGGGCAGCTCCTCGGCGGCGACGGCGAGGGTCAGTGCCGGGAAGCGGTCGAACAGCGCGGACAGGCCGACCTTGGCCACCATCCGGGCGATGCCCGCGCCCAGGCAGTAGTGCGGGCCGTAGCCGAAGGACAGGTGCTCCTTGTCCTCGCGGGCGATGTCGAACGTGCAGCGCGACTCGCCGTGCAGCTCCGGGTCGCGGCCGATCGCGGCGTAGTTGACCAGGATCGGGTCGCCCTTCGGGATGACGACGTCGCCCAGGTCGATGTCCTCGACGGCGTAGCGCAGCGGGAGGTTCGCGATGGGCGACTCCAGCCGCAGCACCTCGTCGATGACGGCGTCCCAGTCGGCCTCGCCGGACTTGACCAGCTCGAGCTGCTCGGGGTGGCTGAGCAGCAGCGTGATCGCCTTGTCGAAGAAGTTGATCGTGGTCTCCGAGCCGGCGCCGAGGATCGCGAAGATCGTGTCGGCGAGCTCCTGCTCGGACAGCCGGGAGCCGTCCTCGTCGCGGGCGGCGATCAGGTCGCTGGTGATGTCCGCGCCTGGCTCGACGCGCTTGAGCGCGACCAGGTCGGCGATCGCGGTGCGCCAGCCCACCAGGACGCCCTGCGCCTGTTCCGGGGTGATCGTGGTGTCCAGCATGACGTCGAGGACCTTCGCGGCCGCGACCCGGGCCTCCTCGGACATCCCGATCAGGTCGGCGACCAGCATGCCGGGCAGCGGGTAGGCGAACCGCTCCTTGAGGTCCACCACCTCGCCGGGCGGCACCGCGGCCAGCGCGTCCAGCAGCACCGTCGCCAGGTTCTCCACGTGCGGGCGGATCTCTTCGGTCCGCCGCGAGGTGAACGCCTTGCCGATCAGCCGGCGCAGCCGGTGGTGGTCGCGGCCGTAGGTGGTGGAGACGTTGTCCATCGCCACCCAGCTGATCAGTTCCCAGTCCGGGCGGAGCTCCCCGTTGGTGAACGCCGGCCAGTGGTTGCGGGCGCTCTTGGTGACGTTCGGGTCGGTCAGCAGCTTCTTGATGACGTCGTGGCTGTTGACCGACCAGACGAGCACGTCGCCGGGCAGCTTCACCTGGACGGCGGAGCCCTGCGTGCGCAACTCGTCGGCCTGGCCGTGGATGTCACGGCCGCTCGGATCCAAGGCGGGACAACGGTTTTCCATGGGGTGACTCCTGAATCTGTGCGGACCTGTCAGACCGTTCGCTCGGCCGTCACGAACACGAAGATGCCGGCGGCGAGCCACTGCCCGCCGATGTCTTGTTCCGATCCTGCCGAGGCCGGTCCGGTAGCTCGTCTTCATTGTTGCGAATTCCGTTGTGCCACAAGGAGAATGCGCACTGTTCCGGCGTGAACGGCCAGCGCAAGGCGGGAGATGCGGCGTGCGGCGCCGGGGTGTGACGCTGGCCGCATGACTGAGTTCAAGGGCAGGACAGTTCTCATCACCGGCGGTGGGAGCGGCATCGGTTTTGCCACCGCGAAAAAACTGGTCGACGCGGGCGCGAACGTGGTGCTCGCCGGTCGGCGCGTCGAGAAGATCGATGCTGCGGCAAAGGATCTGGACCCCAGCGGCGAGCGGGTCCTCGCCGTGGGCACCGACGTGTCCCGGCTGGACGACCTGGACGAGCTGGTCGAGCAGATCAAGCGTCGTTTCGGCCGGCTGGACGGCATCTTCGCCAACGCGGGAGTGGCCATGGCCTTCTCCATCCCGCGGGAGTTCACCGAGATCGAGTTCGATCAGATCGTCGGTACGAACTTCAAGGGCGCCTTCTACACGATCCAGAAGGCCTCGGCGCTGTTCGACGAGGCCGGCGGCGCCGTCGTGGTCAACGGCACCGTCCTCGTGCAGCACGGCATGGGGCTGGCCATGGGGCTGGCGACGGCCTACTCCACGACGAAGGCCGCCGTGACCAACCTGGCCCGCGCCCTCGCCGCCGACCTCGGCAGCCGGGGGATCCGGGTCAACGCGGTCACCCCCGGGTTCATCGACACGGAGATGTTCGACGAGCTCGCCCCGATCGACGAGGTGCGGGAGATCTGCCGCCGCCAGGTCCCGATCGGCCGGCTCGGCCAGGCCGACGAGGTCGCCGACGCGGTGACCTTCCTGCTGTCGCCGCGCGCGGCGTACATCACCGGGCAGGCGCTCGGGGTCGACGGTGGCCTCGGTGGCTCCCTGCCGATGAGTGGCGCCGCGGCCTGACCACCCCTCGGCGTACTCGGGCCGGAGCCGTTCCAGCGACGTCCCAGCGCGGGGCGCACGGGGAACGAATCCACACGGTCACAACGAGTACGAGACGAGGAACAACATGCCAAACCGTCGGGACTTCCTGCGACTGGGCGTAGGTGCCGGCGCGGCCGCGGTGCTCGGCACGACCGCGGCCGCGGCCGCGAGCGGCGCGGTGTCGTCCGGTCGCGGCCGAGCGATCGACTGGAAGGCGTTGCGTCGCCACGTCGCGGGCGACGTGGTCCTGCCGGGTGAAGCGGACTACGACCGGGCTCGCGTGGGGGCGAGCTCGCAGTTCGACGCGATCCGGCCGCAGGCGGTCGCGTACTGCGAGTCGAGCGCCGACGTGGCGACGGTCCTGCGCTTCGCCGGGGACAACGCGCTGCACCTGGTTCCGCGCAGCGGCGGGCACAGCTTCGGCGGCTACTCGAACACGACCGGGGTCATCCTGGACGTCTCCCGGATGAACAGAATCCAGGTCAACGGCGCCACCGTCACCGTCGGCTCGGGGACGCAGCAGATCGACGCGCTCGCGGCGCTGTCCCCGCGCGGGCTGATGCTCGCCGGCGGCCAGTGCGCGACGGTCGGGGTCGGCGGTTTCCTGCAGGGCGGCGGGATCGGGATGCTGACCCGCAAGGCGGGCCTCGGCGCCGACCGGATGGTCGGCGCCGACGTCGTGCTGGCCGACGGCCGGAAGGTGCGCGCGTCCCGGCAGGAGAACCCCGACCTGTTCTGGGCCCTGCGCGGCAACGGCGGCGGCAACTACGGCGTGATCACGAGCTACGAGCTCGCGCCCGTGCCGGTCACCTCGATGGTCAACTACACCGTCGCCTGGCCGATCGACGTGGCGAAGCAGGTCATCGAGACCTGGCAGCCGTGGGCGATCGGCGCGCCGTGGGACCTCGCCGCCTCGCTGTCGGTGTACACCCCCGACGCCGCGACCGTGCCCTCGGCGGTGGTCGCCTACGGCGCGTGGTTCGGCACCCAAGCCGCGCTCGAGAGCCTGCTCGACACCCTCGTCGCGCAGGTCGGGGTCGCGCCGACCGCCCGCGTGGTGGGCCAGAAGGCCCCCCGTGACGCGATGCTGGAGTGGTACGGCTGCAGCCAGCTGACCACCGACCAGTGCCACCGGGTCGGCTACTCGTCCGCGGGGCAGATGCCGCGGACGAACTTCTACCGCACCCGCAACCGGATGTTCGGCGGTCCGGCGCCCTCGGTGGACGCGCTGCTCGCCGCCTACGAAGCCGACCCGCGCCCCGGCCAGTTCAAGATGCTGTACTTCGAGACCCTCGGCGGCCAGGCCGGCGTCCCGGACCGGCGCGCCACCGCCTACGTCCACCGCAACAGCCGGATGCTGTGCGGCTACTCGGTTTCGCTGAACAACCCGAACTACGTCGCCGAGGACGCCGCGGCCGGCGAGCAGTGGCTCACCGGCGGCTTCGCCGCGCTGGACCGGCACTCCCTCGGCGAGAGCTACCAGAACTTCATCGACCCGGCCCTCCCGAACTGGCAGGCCGCCTACTACGCGGAGAACTACCCGAAGCTGGTCGCGGTCAAGCGGCGCTACGACCCGCACCGCTTCTTCCACTTCGACCGCGCCATCGGCTGAGGTCCCGCACCGCGGCAACGAAAAGACCGGCCGGCCCGAGTGGGCCGGCCGGTCTTTTCTTCGTACCGCGGTGTTTCCGGATCAGACCACGTGCACGTCCGGCACGTACAGCAGCCACTTGCCGCCGTCCGCGACGAACTCCTGCTCCTTGGCCATGATCTCCTCGGCGTGGTTCCACGCGAACAGCAGCGCGTAGTCGGGCCGGTTCTCGGCGAAGTCCGACGGCGGCCGCACCGGGATGCGCTGCCCCGGCGTGACGAGCCCCTGCTTCGCGTCCGTCGAGTCGCTGATGTACTCGACCAGGTCCGGTCCGATGCCGCAGAAGTTGAGCACCGTGGCGCTCTTCGCGGTCGCGCCGTAGCCGACCACGCGCGCGCCCGCGGCGCGCAGCTCGGTCAGCTTCGCGACGAGGGCGGTCCGGATCTCCAGCACGCCCTCGGCGAACGTCTGCAACGTCGCGGGGGACGTGAGCTCACGCTCGGCCTCCTCCGCCAGCAGCGCCTCGACCGCCGCCGACGGCGTGCGCGCGCCGAGCCGGGCGATCGTGTAGCGCACCTCGCCGCCGTGCACCGGCAGTCGCCGCACGTCCACCAGGTCGAAGCCGAACCGGTTCGCCGCGGCCCGCACCGAGCGCGCGGAGAAGAGGTAGAAGTGCTCGTCGTAGATCTGGTCGAACGACCGCTTCGCGACGATGTCGCCGAGGTAGGGGTCCTCGAAGACGAACACGCCGTTCGGCGCGAGCAACGCGTCCACGCCGCGGAAGATCGAGTCCAGGTAGGGGATGTGGCAGATGGTGTTGGCCGAGTAGATGACGTCGGCCGGCCCGTCGGCGGCGGCGGTCTCCCGGGCCGTCGACTCCTCGAAGAAGTCGCCGCGCACCCGGATGCCGGCCGCCCTGGCCATCTCGGCCGGGTGACCGGACGGCTCGAAGCCGAGGTGGCGGACGCCGGCGTCCCGGATGGTCCCGAGCATGACGCCGTCGTTGCTGCCGATCTCGACGATGAACGGGTCGTCGCCGGCCAGCTCGGTCTCCAGGAAGTCCCGGGCCACGCCGCTGAAGTACTCGGTCATGTACCGCGAGCCGGACGAGGTGAACGGGTAGTCCTCGTGGAACATCTCCTCCCGCGGCACCTCCTCGACCAGCTGCACCATCGTGCACGTCGTGCAGTGGCCGACGGCGAGCCGGAAGAAGAACTCGCCGGAGGTGTCCTCCGGGGTGCGGAAGCGCTGGGATACGGGCTGGCTGCCCAGGTCGAGGAACTCCTCGACCTGGCCGCCGCACACCCGGCAGCTGACGTCGGATGGGGTAACGCTGTCCCGATCGGTCACGGGGTAATCCTCCTCGTCGTTCGTTCGATGGCGCGGCTCAGAGGTCCGCGATCACGTCGCGCAGCGCGCCGATCACCTTGTCCTGGGTGTATTCGGGCAGCGACGGGTACATGGGCAGCGAGAAGATCTCGCCGGCGAGCCGTTCGGTGACCGGCAGCGAGCCGGTGGCGTAGCCGAGGTGGGCGAACCCGGTCATCGTGTGCACCGGCCACGGGTAGCTGATGTTGAGCGCGATGTCGTAGGCGGCCAGCCGTTCGATGATCGTGTCGCGCTGCGGGTGGCGCACGACGTAGACGTAGTAGACGTGCTCGTTTCCGGGCGCGGTGACCGGCAGCCGCAGCCCGGGGAGGTCGCCGAGTCCCTCGGCGTAGCGATCGGCGATCGCCCGCCGGGCCGCCACGTAGTCGTCGAGGCGGCGCAGCTTGCGGCGCAGGATCTCGGCCTGCAGCTCGTCGAGGCGGCAGTTGTGGCCCGGCGTGCCGACCACGTAGTACTGCTTCTCCATGCCGTAGTAGCGCAGCCGGCGCAGATTTTCGTCCACTGTGGAGTCACTGGTGAGCACCGCGCCGCCGTCGCCGTACCCGCCGAGGACCTTGGTGGGGTAGAAGGAGAACGCGGCCGCGTCGCCCATGGTCCCGGCCGGGCGGCCGTGGTGGCGCGCGCCGTGCGCCTGTGCGCAGTCCTCGAGCAACACCAGGCCGTGCTCGTCGGCCAGCCGGCGCAGCGGGGCCATGTCGGCGCACTGGCCGTAGAGGTGCACCGGCAGCAAAGCCTTGGTGCGCGGCGTGATCGCGGCCGCGACCTGCCCGACGTCCATCAGGAAGTCCTCTTCCCTGATGTCCACGAACACCGGTGTCGCGCCGGCGCCGTCGATGGCGAGGACGGTCGGGGCCGCCGTGTTGGACACGGTGATCACCTCGTCACCCGGGCCGACGCCGAGGGCCTGCAGCCCGAGCTTCACCGCGTTGGTCCCGTTGTCGACGCCCGCGCAGAGCCCGCCGCCGTGGTAGTCGGCGAACTCCGCCTCGAACCCGCTCACGCTCGGCCCGAGCACGAGCTGACCCGACTCGAAGACCGTCGTGACCGCGTCGATCAGCTCGGCCTTCTCCATCTCGTATTCCAGCAGGTAGTCCCAGACCCGAGTCGTCACGTGAGCTCCTTCTTCGTCGCCTCCGCGGACCGTGCGGCCCGGACGTTCATGTAGTTGCTGTCGTGATCGAGCCCGAGGGCCTGCGCGCTGAGGTAGTCGACGGCGTCCGGGTAGGTGTAGGGCTGCATGAAGCAGCCGGCGCGGGCGTCGCGGTAGAGCCGGGCGAGCGGGTGCCCCGCGGTGAACGAGGCGCCGCCGGTCAGCGTGAGGCAGTCGCCGACGATGTCCGGCACCACCTTGTTGACGTGCTGCTTGGCGTACTGGAACGGGAGCATCATGAGCCGGCCCCGCTCGTCGAGGTCCCCGCTGAGGTCCACGTTGGCGATGTCCGCGTTGGCCAGTGCGGACCCGACGGTGGCGCGGACGCTGTAGAGCCGCGTGTCGATCTCGGCGACGAGCGTGCGGACCGCCCCGGCCGGGGTGCCCTTCCGGCGCGCCACGGCCGCCACCGCGATGTCGCGCGCGGCCTGGGCGACCCCGACGTAGACGCCGAGGTTCGCGCAGGAACTGACCGTCTGCCCGGCGAGCCCCACGTCGCTGCGCGTCCCGACGACCCCGCGCAGCAGCACGTTCTCGTCCGGCAGCAGGCAGTTCTCGAAGACGATGTCGACGGTGCCGGACGCCCGCATGCCGAGGCCGTCCCAGTTGTCGATGATCGTCATCCCCGGGGTGTCCGCGGCCAGCACCGGCGCGGCCAGCCGGTGCGGCTCGCCCTCGACCCGCGTCTCGGCGGAGACGATCACGTGCTTGGCGATCCCGGCCATGGTCACGAGCGTCTTGCGGCCGTTGAGCACCCAGCCCTCGCCCGACCCGGCCCGGGTCAGCGTGGTGACCCCCGAGTGGTGGTCCTTCACCCCGCCGCACACCGGGTCGCCCGCGGCCATCAGCTTCAGCACCTGCGCGGCCAGCTGCTGGGCCGCCGGGGAACCGTGCTTCCACTCGTACTGGAAGGTCAGGCCGCGGCTGAACTGGGCGTGCAGCACGAGGGCCGTCGACGCGTCCGCCTCGGCGACCCGGCTCAGCGCGACGGCGACGTCGTAGAGGCTGCGCACCCCGAGGCCGCCCAGCTCGGCCGGCACCGTGCCGCCCAGCACGCCGTTGCGGCCGTACGCCTCGATGACGTCGACCGGCAGCGTGCCCGCGCGGTCGTGGTCCGCCGCACCGGCTCGCACGGCCGGGAGGTGCTCGTCGATCAGGTCGAGCAGCGCGCGCCCCTCCTCGGTGACCGGCTGGTAGAGCGCGCCGGATGCCCGGTGGATCACGGTTTCGGTCAGCATGTCGTCCCCACAGCTCCTTGTGCGCGGTCCGCGCTCAGTCGAAGAGGCGCACGGCCCCGGTGTTGATGGCCGCCAGCAGCGTGCGCGCCTGGATGTTCACGTAGTGGCCGTGCCGCATCAGCGAGCTGAGCTGGTTCGGCGTCACCCACTGGTAGCCCTCCGGCGGCTCCAGCGGCGCCTGTGCTTCGTCGGCCTCGACGATGAGGTAGCGGTTCTCCGCGTTGAGCAGGCGACCGCCTTCCTCGGACTGCACCGAGGTGTAGCGGACGCGTTCCGGTGCGGCGTCGAGGACCAGGTTGAGGAACCGCGACCGGGACGACCCGTCGAGCGGGTGGTACTGCGGGGTGCACTGCACCGTCGGCCCCATCTCGACGCCGTTGCGGAACCCGCCCTCGGCCCGCGCGTGCACCAGCAGGTGCGGCACGCCGGCGAAGTGGCGCAGCACGAAGGCGGTGAGTCCGAAGTGGACGGGCTCGAGCAACGGCTGGCTCCACTGGGTGACCTCCCGGCTGTCGGCCCGCACGGACACGGCGACGACCCGGAAGTACCAGTCCCGCTCGTGCTTGACCGTCCACTCGTCGCTCGTCCAGTCGCCGACGTCGTTGAGCGGGATGTGCCGGGCGTGCACGTCGTAGCGGGACCGCTCCGCGGTGAACCAGGAGAGCACGTCGGCGTCGGAGTGCAGCGCGCCGTCCTCGGCCACGTTCGCCGGGGCGCAGGCCAGGACGGTGCGGGTGTCCATGTTGATCACGTTGTCCTGCCACAGCAGGTCGCCGACCTGGCCGAGGGTCAGCCAGCAGAAGTCCTCGCGCGCGGGGACGTCCTCGTCGACCTCGATGATCATGTTCCGGTTCACCTTGCGGGAGAACCAGGAGCCGTGCTCGGACTGCAGCACGTCCGCGATCACCTTGCCGCGCCCGGGATCGAGGAAGTACTCGAGGTAGGGCACCGAGGCGCCCTTGTGCACGCCGGTGTAGTTGCTGTGGGTGGCCTGCACGGTCGGCGAGAGCTGCAGCGGGTTCGGGTTGCCCGGCTCCATCTTGGCCTGCAGCAGGCAGTGCAGGACGCCGTCGAACTCCTTGACGAGGATGCCGAGGATGCCCACCTCGGGCTGCACGATGATCGGCTGCTGCCAGTGCCGGTAGGAACTCGGCGAGCCGCCGTCCACCGTGACGTCGAGCCCCTCGATGGTGAAGAACTTCCCGCTGCGGTGCGCGAGGTTGCCGGTCTCGGGGTGCGTGGACCAGCCGTCCAGTTCGGTGAACGGGATCCGGTCCACCTGGTAGCGGTGGGCCCGCGCGCGGCCGGCGAGCCAGCCGGTGACGTCGGCGGTGTCGTGCAGGTGGTCGCCGTGCTTCGCCGCGGCGGAGCGGGCGAGCCGATCGGGCAGCGACAGGTCCTCGCGGGGCTCGAGCCGGACCGGCGCCGCGGCGCGCTCGCCGGGCGGCACGATCCGGGCGAACCGGCCGACCACGGAGTCGCTCAGCGCGGTGCCCCGGACCGACGCGCCGTCGAGCACGATCGAGTCCGTGAGCGTGGCCGCGTGGATCACGCAGTCCTCGCCGACCGCGGTGTTCGGGCCGATCTCGCTTTCGGCCACGACGGTGTGGGCGCCGACGATCGCCGGCCCGACGATCCGGGACCGGACCACCCGCGCCCCGCGCTCGACCACGACCGGGCCGACCAGCTTCGTCTCGGCGTCGACGGACCCGGCGACGTCACGGTGCAGTTCGCCGAGCAGGTGCCGGTTGCACTCGAGCACCGCGTCCGGGGACTCGACGGCCCGCCAGAAGCCGAAGTACTCCTGCGCCCCGACTTCGACGCCCCGCTCGTGCAACCAGCGGATCACGTCGATGATGCCGGGCTCGGCCGCGTCGCCGGCGGCGGCGGAGACGGCCGCCGCGGCGGCGTGGATCCCGGCGGTGAAGAAGTACGCGCCGATGACGGCCAGGCCGTCGCCGCCGGCGTCCGCGAGGTGCTCCGGCAGGCAGCGCACGAGGCCGTTGTCGCCCACTTCGGCCACGGCGAACGCGCTCGGGTCCGGCACCTTGTGCACGAGCAGCTGCGCCACCGGCCGGGTGGAGCGGAACTCCGCGGCCGCCGCGCCGAGCCCGTCGGCGAGCAGGTTCGCGCCGGAGTACAGCAGGAAGTCGTCACCGTCGAGGAAGTCCCGGGCCGCGGCGAGGGCCGGCAGGATCCCGGGTGGACCGTCGTGGGGGAGCACGCGCACGCCGTTGCCGACCGCGCCGAAGTTCTGCGACTCGCGGTCGTCGATGACGATCCCGATGTCGCTCACCCCGATGTCGCGGACGGTCTCCAGGACGTAGTCGAGCAGGGGCTTGTTGGCGATCCGGACGAGCTGGGCGGGCGTGGACCGATCGAGCGGGTGTCGCCAGTCGTCCCAGCCGCCCGGCAGCACCAGAGCCTTCATTAGCCCGTCCCTTAGTCGCCGTTACGGAGGAGAACTTCCTGTACACACAGTGAACTCGCCGGTGTTCGGCAGGCATCTCCCGACTTGCCTTTCGTCCACGGCAACGACTTCTCGCGACAGCGCAACTCCGGAGATGCCCGGGACAGCGCCGGGAAGAAGGGTGGTGGCATCTGCCCGAGAAGAGGAGCGATCCCCATGACCGAGCCAGAACGTCCACTCGTCGCCGTGCTCGGCGCGTCCGGCTTCATCGGCTCGGTGGTGACCGCGGCGCTCGCCGAGCGGCCCATCCGGCTGCGCGCGGTGGGTCGCACCCGCAGCGTCGTGCCGGCCGGCGGCGCCGCCGACGTCGAGATCCGCACCGCCGACCTGACCGTCCGCGAGGAACTCGCCGACGCGGTGGCCGGCGCGGACGCGATCGTCCACCTGGTCGCCCGCACCACCGGCTGGCGCGAGCCCGGCGCCGAGGCGGCCGGTGAGCGCGTGAACGTCGGCGTGCTGCGCGATCTGCTCGACGTGCTGCGCGAACGGCGGGACCCCGGCAAACCCGCGCCGGTCGTCGTCTACACCGGATCGACGTCCCAGGTCGGAGTGCCGCCGCGGACCCGCCTCGACGGCACCGAGGCCGACCTGCCGGAGATCCCGTTCGACCGGCAGAAGCTCGCCGCCGAGCAGCTGCTGCTGGCGGCCGGCGCGGCGGGCGTCGTCCGGGGTGTGTCGCTGCGCCTGCCGACGGCGTTCGGGCACAGCCCCGTCACCGGCGCGCTGGACTCCGGGGTGCTCACCTTCATGGCGCGCCGCGCGCTCGCCGGCGAACCGATCACGATGTGGCACGACGGGACGGTGCAACGCGACCTGCTGTACGTGCGCGACGCCGCGAGCGCGATCGTCGCCGCGCTGGACCACGCCGACGCGCTGGCCGGGCGGCACTGGCTGATCGGCACCGGCGTCGGCGCGCCGCTCGGCGACGTCTTCCGCACGATCGCCGCGCTCGCCGCCGAGCGGACCGGGACCGAGCCGGTGCCGGTCGTGTCGGTCGAGCCGCCCGGCGTGGTGTCGGAGACCGACCTGCGCAGCGTGGTCATCGACGCCGGCGCGTTCCGGGCGCGCACGGGCTGGCGCCCGGCGGCCGACCTGAACGAGGCGTTGCGGGCCACCGTCGAAGCCGCCTGACGCACACCAGGAGACGTCCGGGTGGACGTCCCGGTGCTGGACTGACCGCACGAAAGCCCTGCAGGAGGAGCCACGCATGCGAGTTCTCTTCGCGCCCGTCCGCCACCCGAGCCGCTCGCCACAGCTCTTCCCGCACCCCGGGGCGCTTCCCGCCCTCGCCGAACTCGCCACCAAGCACCGGAGCGGATCGTGACCGAATCGGACACCTCGCAAACGCTGTCCCTGCAACAGGAATTCATCAACGCGCTCGACAAGGGCGACGAGATGGGCTCGTTCGGCCCGGCCTACGTGCTGGCTTCGGCGTGGCGGCTGCGCGGGCCGGTCGACCCGGCCGTGCTGGCCGGCGCGCTGGACGACGTCGTGGCCCGGCACGAGATCCTGCGTACTCCGGTGTCGCGCGGGACGTCCGTCGCGCTGCCGGCGGACCCGGCGCCGGCGCCGGTGCAGCTCGCCGTGCACGACCTGAGCGGGACGCCGCTCGACGAGCGCGACCTGCGCGGTGAAGAGCTGCTCAACGCCGTCGAGGCGGGGCGCTACCCGGCGACCGAGCTGCCGCACCTGCGGGCCGCGCTGGCCGTGTTCGCCCCCGACGACGCCGTGCTCGTGCTGCTGGTCCACCACCTCGTCGCCGACGGCTGGTCGATGGGCGTGCTCATGCACGACGTCGCCCACTTCTACGCGGCACGCAGTGGTCACGACGTGCCCGCGCTGCCGCCGGCCCGGCAGTACCACGAGTTCGCCGCCGCGCAACGGGCCGGCCTCGGGGACAAGTCGGTCGCGAAGGCCGTGGCGTACTGGGGCGAGCAGCTGGCGGGCGCCGAGATCTCGGTGATCCCCGCCGACCGGCCGTTCGCCGGGAAGACCGCGGTCTACGCGGCCCAACGCTTCCTGCTCGACGCCGAGCTCACCACCGCGACGTCCAAGCTGGCGAAGTCGCTGCGCGCCTCGCCGTTCATGGTGTTCCTCAGCGCGTACAACCTCCTGCTGCGCGAGCTCACCGGCTCCGACGACATCGTGGCGGCGTCGTTCAGCGCGGGCCGCGGGCTCGGTGACTTCCACCACGCGGTGGGCCCGTTCCTCAACTTCGTGCCGCTGCGCACGAAGCTCGCCGGCAGCCGCACGTTCGCCGACGTCCTCGACCGCACCCGGACGTCGTGCCTCGGTGCCTACAGCCACGAGCTGCCGTTCCCGCTGATCGCCGGGGCGGCCCCCGACCTGATGGGGCCGGCGATGGCGCCGGAGCGCGACCTGCCCGCGTTCGAGCTCCTCCAGTTCCCGGCGGACAAGAGCAGCGAAACGGTCGGCGGGCTCGCCGTCACCGAGCTGCGCCGGCGGCTGCTGTCCCAGGACGTCAGCAGCGGCATCCCGGACGGGATCGTGTGGGCCCTGGACGTGCTGCCCACCGGGGAAACCGTCGCCAGCCTGAAGTTCGACACCAACCTCTTCGACGCGGACACCATCCGGAGCTGGGGGCACACGTTCGAGCGGATCCTGCGCGCGGCGGTGACCGATCCGGACGCCGCGTTGCCCGAGTGGTCGCCGGCCGTTGCGGAGACAACGGAAACGCTCGCCGCCAACCCGGCCGCCGCGGCCCTCGCCGCCGCGCTGATCGAAGCCGAGGACGCCCGCAAGGGTGAGCTGGCGATCCTGCTCGGTCTCGCCGTCGAAGCCGAAGAAGGACAGACAGCGGGTCCCGTGACCGCCGCCGTGCGCGCCCACCTCGACGGTTACCTGTCGATCTGGCGGGAGACCACGGACGAGGCGCTGTCGCTGGCGCTGCTGTACCTGGTGGCGCACTTCCCCCAGGACCGGACCCGGGTGCTCGACACGGCGACGACGTTGCCGCTCGACCCGGAGGACCTGTCCCGGCTGGGTCGCGCGCTGGCCGAGCTGGACCCGGACGACCCGGACATCGGCCGGGTCTTCCCGCACCCGGCCGCGTGGGAGCTCGACGAGGCCGCGCGTCGGTTCGACCGGGCGCGGATCAGCGCCCTCGGTGCCGAGAAGATCGCCGAACTCTGGCAGGAGGACACCGAAACCGTGCTCGGCCACCTCGGCGTGAAGGCGCGCTGGGCGGTCCGCAACGGACCGGTGCTGCCCGCGTCGTCGGACTCCGTGCCGGACCGCGACCTCCAGCCGGCCGCCGCCGGAGCGGAGCTGCTGGCGCAGCACGCGGCGGCGTTCCGCTGCCCGGGCTGCGGTGGTTCGCTGCGGCTCGAGGGCAACCTCGCCACGTGCGAGGCGTGCTCGAACGCCTACCCCGTCGAGAAGGGCATCCTCGACCTCACCGCCCGCGCCGGCGAGACCGGTGACGACTTCCTGCTCAAGCTGGCGCAGGTGCCGAGCATGGGGCACTACTACGAGGCGCACGCCCGGCCGAACTTCGTGCGGCTGTGCGGATCCAACTGGGCCGGTCAGGTCCTGCCGTCCGACGAGGACGACTACATCGCCACGCACGTGCGTCCCGTCGACGGCCCGGTGCTCGACCTGGCGGCCGGTGCGGGCCGGTGGACCGAGGTGCTGGCGAAGACCGTCGGCCCGGAGCGGGTCATCGCGCTCGACCTGCTGCTGCCGATGCTCGTCACGTTGCGCGGCCGGCTCCCCGAGGTGCCCGCCGTGCTGGCGAGCGCCGCCACGTTGCCCTTCGGTGACGCGTCGCTCGGCGCCGTGCTGTGCTGGAACGCGTTGCAGGCCTTCCCGGCCCAGGCCCCCGCGGCCATCGCCGAGGTGGCCCGCTGCCTGCGCCCGGGCGGGACGTTCACGGTGCTGACGTTCCGCAACTCCGACGACCCGGTCTACCGGTACTTCGCGCGCCGGCACCGGTTCCCGGCGCACAACGACGGCCTGACGCTGTTCGACCGGGACGAGCTGGTCGGCTGGCTGACCGACGCGGGGCTGGAGATCGAGGACGAGACGACGCCCGGCACGTTCCTGATCATCAACGCCGTGCGTCCGTGAGATCCACGGTCCCGCGGGGGCAGCAGCGCAAACCCCGGCCGCCGGCCACACTTGCCCGCCCGATCGAGCATCGGGTGTGGTCGTGGCCGGTGGCGGGGCTGCTGCTGCTCGCCGCGGGCGTGGTGCTCCACCTGAGTTTCATGTTGCCGCACTTCCTGCCGGAGTTCGTCGACCCGGCCGTTCCCGCGGTCCGGGTGCTGCACGGCTCGTTCGGCATCCTGGCCGTGCTCACCGCGTTCGTGCAGATCTGGCCGGGACTGCGGCGGCGGTGGCCGCGCCTGCACCGGTGGAGCGGTCGCGCCTACGTCTTCGCGGGCGTGCTGCCGTGTTCGGTCATGCTCGTCGGGTTGCTGTTCGCCATCGGCAACCCGGCGAACACGGCCAGCTTCTTCTGGGGCACGGTGTGGGCGGTCACGACCGCGATCGCCTGGCGGGCCGCCCGGCGGGGCCAGATCGACAAGCACCGGCAGTGGATGTCCTACAGCGTCGCGCTGACCCTGGTGGTCACCACGAGCGCCGGGCTCGTCGTCGCCGCGCCGCTGCTCGCCCCGCTGGTCAGCCCGGCCCTCGTCGTCGACTCGATCGACTGGCTGCCGTGGGTGCTGCACCTCGCCGTCGCCCACTGGTTCGTGGTGCGTGGCAAGAGCGCGTCCCGGGCGAAGAGCGTGCCGGTCGCCGGTGACCCGGTCGTCATCGACCTCGCGCAGCGAGCCGCCGGCCGGCGGCGGCGGCCGGGCGAGCACGAGGCAGCCGCGGCGTGACGGCACCCGCGCGGCGGGCCGGCGCAAGGCTGGAGACGCCGCGCGATCTCGAGAGCAAGCAGACTGAACACCAGTTGGTCCACGAGGCGAGGAGCGGATGATGCGGCACACCTCGATCCCGCACTGCTTCGTCGAGCAGGTGCACCGGACGCCGGACGCGGTCGCACTGTCCGAAGGGGACACCCGGCTGACCTACCGCGCACTGAACGAGCGCGCGAACCAGGTCGCCCACCGGCTGCTGGACGCGGGCGTGACCGCCGGGGAGCCGGTCGCGCTGGCGATGACGCGGTCGGTCGAGCTGGTGGTCGCGATACTGGGCGTGCTCAAGGCCGGCGCGAGTTACCTTCCGGTGCACGAGGCCTATCCGGTCGAACGCGCGCAGGACATCCTCGACCGCGCGAACGGCCCGCTGCTGCTGGCCGACGCGCCGGCCCGGATGCGTGGCCTGCCGCGGGCGGAGCGGGTCGTCTTCGCCGACGACCCGGCGGAGTTCGCCGGACAGTCCACAGTGGACCCCGTGCTCGCGGACGCGGACGGTGGCCAGGTCGCCTACGTCATGCACACGTCCGGGTCGACCGGTGAGCCGAAGGGCGTCGCCGTCACGCACCGCGGCGTGCTCGGCCTGGCGCTGGATTCGTGCTGGGACACCGGCCGCCACGAGCGGGTGCCGATGCTGGCGCCGCACGCCTTCGGCGTGTCCACCTACGAGATCTGGGTGCCGCTGCTGCGCGGCGGGACCATCGTGCTGCCGCGTGTCGCGCTCGACGTCGACGGGTTGCGGACGCTGGTCGCCGAGGAGTCGATCACCGCGATGCACCTGACGGCCGGGTTGTTCCGGGTCGTCGCGGACGAGGCGCCGGAGGTGTTCGCCGGGGTCCGCGAGGTGCTGACCGGTGGCGACGTCATCGCGCCCGCGGCTGTGCGGCGCGCCCTCGAAGCCTGCCCCGAGCTCGTGGTCCGCGCGATGTACGGCGCCACCGAACTGTCCTCGTTCGCCGCGCACTTCCCGATGACCGCGCCGTTCGCGGAGCCCCGGACCATCCCGATCGGCTACCCGATGGACGACGTCCGCCCGCACGTGCTCGACGACGAGCTGCGGCCGGTCGGCCCGGGCAAGGTCGGCGAGCTCTACATCGGCGGCCCCCGGCTGGCGCTCGGCTACACCGGCCGGGACGACCTGACGGCCGAGAAGTTCCGCGAGGACCCGTTCGAGGGGCCGGGAAACCGCGTCTACCGCACCGGGGACCTGGTGCGGACGCGGACCGACGGCGTGCTCGAATTCGTCAGCAGGGCGGACAGCCAGGTCAAGATCCGCGGCTACCGCGTCGAGCTCGGCGAGATCGAGTCGACGCTCGCCACGCACCCGTCGGTCGTGCACGCCACGGTCGTCACGCGCGAGACCGAGCTCGGCGGGCACCGCCTGATCGCCTACGTGGTGTTCCCCGCCGGGACGGACCCGGTGCCGGCGACCGTGGAGCTGCTGGCCGACGCGGCGCGCCGGCTGCCCGACTACATGCTGCCGTCGGTCGTCGTCCCGCTCGACCGGCTGCCGTTGACGCCGAACGGAAAGCTGGACCGCGCCGCGCTGCCCGAACCGGACTCCGGGACGTCGGCGAACTACTGGCCGCCGGTGACCGAGCGCGAGGCGGTGCTGTGCGCGGTGTTCGAGGAGGTCCTCGACGTCGGCCGGGTCGGCATGGACGACAGCTTCTTCGATCTCGAGGGCAACTCGCTGCTCGCCATGCGGCTGATCAGCCGGATCGTCACGCGGTTCGACGTCGAGCTCACCATCGCCGACTTGTTCAACGCGCCGACCGTGTCCGACCTTTGCAAGCTCCTCGACGACCGGGGAGTGACCAACGATGAGTGAGCGACGGGCCGACCCGGCCGAAACGGGAGGAAATGTGAGCGCGGAGTCTGTGAACGACGTTTGGTACGTGAACGGCGTCGAAATGAGGCGGGGGATCGCCGAGGATTTCCGGAGTGCGCGCGACGCCGCCCACATCTACAACTCGGCCGTGGCCGCTTGGGCGATCTGCGCGGCCTGGGAGGTCGGCGCGCTGGACGAGCTGAACGAGAACCGCAAGCTCGACTCCGCGGAGTTCGCCGAGGCGCACGGCCTCGACCCGCTCTCCACGCTCAGCATGTTCCGCGCGCTGGCCTCGGTCGAGATCGTGCGCCGGATCGAGACCGTCGTCATCGCGACCGAGAAGTTCGACGAGATCTACCGGACCAAGTCGTTCTTCCACTGGCTGAACCGCGGCAGCGCCGCGTTGTTCCGGCAGATGCCCTCGGCGCTGGTCGAGAAGAACCGCGTCGGTGACTACTACGAGCGGGACGCCGCGGCGATCGCGTACGCCTGCCGGGACATCAGCGCCATCACCTACGACCAGACGTTCTACGCGGCGCTGAGCCGCATCGACTTCCCGTTCACCGTCGTCGCCGACCTCGGCTGCGGCAGCGGCGGCCGGCTGATGGACATGCTCCGCCGGCATCCCGGCACCACGGGGTTCGGCATCGACATCGCCGAGCCGTCGCTCCAGGTGGCCCGGGCCGAGGCGACGGAGGAGGGCTTCGGCGACCGCGCCCGGTTCTTCCAGGACGACGTGCTGAACCTGCAGGAGCGGCCGGAGTTCCGCGAGGTCGAGGTGCTGACCTGTTTCATGATGGCGCACGACTTCTGGCCGCGGGAGCAGTGCGTCGCGACCCTGCGCCGGCTGCGCGAGCTCTTCCCGAACGTCAAGCGGTTCCTGTTCGGTGACGCGACGCGGTCGGTCGACGTCCAGGACACCGATCTCGGCGTGTTCACCCTCGGCTTCGAACTCGGGCACGACCTGATGGGCACGTTCCTGCCCACCCTGCGCGACTGGTGCTCGGTCTTCGCCGAGTCGGGCTGGGACCTGTTGCGCGTCAACAGGATCGAGGTCGCGGCCGGCGAAGTGATCGCGGAACTCGCCTGACTGACGGGGAGCCCCAGTGACGACACTCGCGGCGGCAGTAGCCCACGAACTCGCGGCCGGCGGCGTCCGGCACGCGTTCGGCGTCGTCGGCGGCGGGAACATCCTCGCCGCCGCCGGCCTCGTCGAACGTGGTGTGCACTACGTCGCCGCCCGGCACGAGGGCGGGGCCATGGCCATGGCCGACGCCTACCACCGGGTGAGCGGCGCGGTCGCGGTCTGCACGACCTCCCACGGCGCGGGCATCGCCAACACGGCGACGGCGCTGGCCGAGGCCGCGCGGCACGGGAGCGGCGTCGTGGTGCTGTGCGGTGACAGCCCGGTGGGCGGCCTGCGCCGCTGCGACGTCGACCAGACGGTGTTCGCGCGGGCGCTCGGTGCCGAGGTCGTGCGGGTGCAAAACGCAGGCACCGCGCGGGCCGACGCGGCCGAGGCGCTGCGCCTGGCCCGCACGCTGAACCGGCCCGTGCTGCTGTGCCTGCCGAACGATCTGCTGAACGCCGAGGTGCCGGGCGGCCCGGTGTCCGTGACAGCCGTCTCGGACGCCGGGGCCGAGCGGGTGCCGGCCGCGCCGGCGGCGGGCGACGTCGGCGCGGTGCTGGATCTGCTGGCCACCGCTCGCCGCCCGTTGATCCTCGCCGGGCTGGGGGCGTGGCGGGCCGGCGCCGCGAAACCCCTGGCGGACCTGGCCGCCCGGACCGGCGCGCTGCTGACGACGACGGTGATGGCGAACGGCCTGTTCGCCGGGAACCGGTACGCGCTGGGGATCTGCGGCGGCTTCGCCGCGCCGCCGGCCGCCGAGCTGATCGGCCAGGCCGATCTGGTGCTGGTGTTCGGCGCCGACCTCGACCCCTTCACCCTGCACGGCGGGCGGCTGCTCGATCCCGGGGCGACGGTGGTCCGGGTCGACACCGCGGCGCGCACCCGCACCGCCCCGGTGTCGCTCGAGATCACCGCCGACGCGTCCGTCACGGCGTCGGCGCTGACCGACGCGGTGAACGCGGCGAACCTGCCCGCGTCGGGCTGGCGGGAGGCGACCGAGGACCTGCTGCCGTGCGGGACCTGGGCCGATCAGGCCCACCCGGACGCGAGCACGCCCGGCCGGATCGACCCGCGCACGCTGACCAAGGCCCTCGGCGAGCTGCTGCCCGCCGAACGGACGGTCGTCTACGACGGCGGGCACTTCATCAGCTGGCCGTCGATGTACTGGTCCGTGCCCGACCCGGCGGCGATGGTGTTCATGGGCGGCGCGTTCCAGGCCATCGGGCTCGGCTTCGGCGGCGCGGTCGGGGCCGCCGCCGGGCGGGCCGACCGGCTGACCGTGGTGGCGCTCGGCGACGGCGGCTCGCTGATGGGGCTGCCCGAGCTGGACACCCTGGTCCGCGCCGGGTCACCCGCGCTCGTGGTCGTCTACGACGACGCTTCTTACGGTTTCGAAGCGCACCTGTACACCCCGCGGGGCGCCGATCCGCGCACCGCGTCGTTCGCCGACACCGACTTCGCCGGCGTGGCCCGGGCGCTGGGCGCCGAAGCGGCCGTGGTGCGCACGGTGACCGACCTCGACGCCGTGCGCGACTGGCAGGCCCGCGGCTCCCGCGGCGTGCTGGTGCTCGACTGCAAGGTCGTGCCGGACGTCATCGCCCCATTCCTGTCCGACCTGATCGCCGGGCACTGACCACACGGAAGGAGTCCGCGATGGCACCGAAGACCGTTTCGCTCCCGCACGAGCCGGGTTTCGCAGAAGCCACCCAGGTCTTCAACCTCGCCGCCGTGCCGGAACCGGCGGCGGCGCTGACGGCGCACACGATCGACGACATCCGCGCGGCGCTGCGGTACGCCGAGTCCACCGGAGCGCCGGTGCGGATCCTCGCCACCGGGCACACGGCGGGCGCGCAGCGTCCGATGGCCGGCGCGGTGCTCGTCAAGACCGCCCTGCGCGGCGAGGTCGAGATCGACGCCGCCGCCCGGGTCGCCCGGGTGCCGGCCGGCACCCGCTGGGGAGCGGTCGTCGAGGCCGCCGCCCCGCACGGGCTGACCGCCCCGCACGGCTCCTCGCCGACCGTCGGCGTCGTCGGCTACTCGCTCGGCGGCGGGATGAGCGCCTACGGCAGGCGGTTCGGCCTGGCCGCCAACAGCGTCCGGGCGATCGAGCTGGTCACGGCGGACGGCGAGCTGCGCCGGGTGGACGCCGGCACCGACGCCGAGCTGTTCCGGGCGTTGCGGGGTGGTGGTGGCGGCTTCGGCGTCGTCACCGCGATCGAGATCGCCCTGTTCCCCGCGTCGTCGGTGCACACCGGCGCCGCGTTCTGGCCCGCGAAGCACGCCGCCGAGCTGCTCGCCGCGTGGCGCGCGTGGACGCTGACCGCCCCGGACGAGGTGACGACGTCGCTGCGGGTGTTGAACCTGCCCCCGCTCCCCGACGTGCCACCGGTCCTGGCCGGCGGGCCGGTCCTCTGCCTCGACGGCGCGGTGCTCAGCACGGACGACGACCACGAGGCCACGGCCCGGCGGCACACCGCCGAGCTGCTCGACCCGTTGCGCGCGATCGCCGAGCCGGTCATGGACACCTGGCACCGGGCCGAACCGGCCGCCGTGCTGGCGGCGCACATGGATCCGACGGATCCGGTCCCCGTCGTCGGCGAGCACATGCTGCTCGGCGAGCTCGACGACGGTGGTGAGGCCGCGTTCCTGCGGGTGCTCGGCGAGGGCTCGGGCTCACCGCTCGTGGCGGCCGGGCTGCGTCAGCTCGGCGGCGCGTACTCGCGGCCGGACCCGGCCGGTGGCGTGCTGAACCACCTGGACGCCCGGTTCTCCTACGCCGGGTCCGGGGTGCCGATGGGGCCGGTGACCGTCGAGGCGCTGCGGAAGCACGCCGCCGTGGTGCGCGCGGCGCTGAGCAAGTGGGACACCGGGCGGACGGTACCGTCGTTCGTCGAGCACGTGGAGCAGCCGCAAGGGCACCTCAGCCCGGAGCAGATCGCCGAGGTGGACGCGGTGCGCGAGCGGGTCGATCCCGCCGGCCGGTTCCGCGGCGACATAGCCCCGAATGCCACAGCACTCGGCTAAGTGGAGTACACCGCAATTTCGGAGAAGAATCAGTTGGCCACAGACGGTACAACAGGAAGGGCGCACAGAAGGGTGTGATCCCACGGGGCCGCTCGCGGGACCCGACGACGCGAAAGAGTGCATCATCATGGACACAAGCGCTGGACCGACCGGGTTGGCCGGTCGGAAAGAGTTCATCGGGCTGGCGGTGCTGGCCCTGCCCACCATTCTGGTGGCGCTCGATATGAGTGTGCTGTATCTGGCGCTGCCGCATTTGAGTGGTGATCTCGGGGCCAGCAGTGTGCAGCAACTGTGGATCACGGACATCTACGGCTTCCTGGTCGCCGGCCTGCTCATCACGATGGGGAACATCGGCGACCGGATCGGCCGCAAGAAGCTGCTGATGATCGGCGCGGCCGCGTTCGCCGTCGTTTCGATATTGGCGGCGTACTCCACGAGCCCGGAGATGCTGATCGTCATGCGGGCCCTGCTCGGGGTCGCCGGATCCACGATCATGCCTTCCACCATGGCGCTCATCGCCGCCATGTTCCCGAACCCCAAGCAGATGTCCATGGCCATGGGCGTCTGGATGGGTTGCTTCATGGGTGGCACCGCGCTCGGGCCGATCATCGGCGGCGGGCTGCTCGAGTTCTTCTGGTGGGGTTCGGTGTTCCTGATCGGCGTGCCGGTCATGGTCATCCTCCTCGTGGTCGGACCGAAGGTGCTGCCGGAGTTCAAGAACCCGGCCGCGGGCAAGATCGACCCGGCCAGCGTCGTGTTGTCGCTGCTGGCGATCCTGCCGGTCATCTACGGCCTCAAGCAGATCTCGCACGACGGGCTCTCGGCGGTGTCGATCGTCGCCGTCGTCGTCGGCGTGGCGTGCACGATCACGTTCCTGCGCCGGCAGAAGCGGATCGACAGCCCGCTGCTCGACCTGACGCTGTTCAAGAACCGGACGTTCAGTTCGGCACTGAGCATGACGGTCGCCTCCGGGTTCATCGCCGGCAACCAGCTCTTCGTCTACATGTACCTGCAGTCGGTCTCCGGGCTGTCGCCCGTGGCGACCGCGCTGTGGCTGGTGCCGCCCGCGCTCTGCACGCTGGTCATGATCCAGCTGGCGCCGCTGATGGCCCGCCGGATCCCGCCGGGCCGGCTGATGGCGGTGGGCCTGGTGGTCTCGGCCATCGGGTACCTGCTGCTGACCCAGCTGGACAGCACCGGCAACAACATCCCGTTGCTGCTCACCGGTCTGATCATCGCGAACATCGGCATGGGCCCGCTGGCCGGGCTCGGCGCCGCGCTGGCGATGCAGTCGGCTCCGTGGGAGAAGTTCGGTGCGGCGGCCGGGATGACGTCGACCTCGGGCGAGTTCGGTGTGGCGATGGGCGTCGCGGTGCTCGGCACGGTGGGTACCACGCTGTACCGGAACACCGTCGTGGTCGATCCGGCCATCCCCGCCGCACAGGCGCACGCGGCCGGGGAGAGCATCGCCGGTGCCCAGTCCGTCGCGGGCAGCCTGCCCCCGGCGGAGTCCGGGAACCTGCTGAACAGTGCCTACGAGGCCATCACGAGCAGCGTGCACGGCACCGCGATCGGCAGTGCGATCATCATCGCGGCGGCCGCGGTCATCGCCGCGGTCGGGCTGCGGCACCTGCCGGCCACCGGGCAGCAGCAGGCGCCCGCACCGGAAGCGGCCGCCGAGCCGGACGCCGAGGCCGCGGACACCGCGGACACGGCCGCCGAGCCGGCGGCGCGAAGCTAGAAAGCGCGTGCAGGCGGGGAATCCGGTGGCGACGTCGTCGCCGGGTTCGACCCGCCGGCACCTGTGCACCACCCTGAGGCCGTCGCTCGCGAAGGGCGGCAGCCGCCGGCTCAAGGACCGCGACCTCGGTCGCGGTCCTTGAGCCAGTGCAACCGAAGAACCGAAGATCACCACAGGCGAGAAAGGACATGCGATGGCTGACGCGTCATCAGCGACCACCAAGGAATTCGGGTTCACCCGGATCATCGACGCCCCGCGCGAGCGGGTCTTCGAGGCGTGGACCGACCCGGACCAGCTCGCCGCGTGGTGGGGCCCGACCGGGTTCAGCACCGCGCGGTCCACCGTGTCGATCGACGCCCGGCCCGGTGGCGAGTGGGCCGCCACGATGAAGTCCGACGGCGAGGACGGCACCGAGGTTCCGTTCCACGGCGTGTACAAGGACCTGGAGTCCCCGTCGGTGCTGTCGTTCACGCTGATCGACGACAACCACGTCGACGCGGACAACGCCGAGCTGATCGTGGTCGCGTTCAACGACCAGGGTGAGAAGACCGAAATCGTCTTCAAGCAGATCGGGCACCTGCCGGACGAGCAGATCGAGCCGAGCCGTCAGGGCTGGCTGAGCTTCATGGAGTCCCTGGCCGACTACCTCGCGCAGGCCTGAGCCGACCGGTGCTTTGGTCGGTGTGCGCTCATCGCACCCGATCAAAGTGCCGGGCTCGTCCGGCAATCGTGGAGATGTCCGGTCCGGTCCGGCCGTGTGACCATGTGGGTGTCGCTTTCCGGGTTACGCGGTGAGGAGCTCGAATGGGCAAGGTCGTGATCGACGTATGGGTGCCGGACAATACGTTTCCGGGCTGGATGGAGCGCTGGTACCAGATCGGCGCCGAATTCGAGAAGCTGCACCCCGAATACGCCATCAAGGTAACGGCCACGAGTTTCTGGAACGCGCCGCTCGAAGTCGCGCAGGCCGCCGCGCAGGGTAACCCGCCGGCCGTGTCCGAGCTGTATTCCTACCTGGGCCAGTCGGCCCGCGACATGACCCGCCAGGACGGCCGTCCGCTGTTCACCTCGCTGGAGAAGGCGATCGACGGCCGCACCGAGATCGGCGGCGAACCCGTCGTGGCGGGCGACGTCATCGCACCGTTCCGCGACTACTTCAGCCACCAGGGCGACCTGTTCTCGATGCCGTCGGTCGGCACGACGAGCCTGCTGTTCGCGAACACCCGCCTGCTCGAGGCCGCCGGTATCACCCGGCTGCCGGAGACGTGGGACGAGGTCACCGCCGCGTGCGAAACGCTTGCCGGCGCGAAGAACCCCCCGAAGCACCCGATCACCTGGGCGAACCACGCCATGCTGTTCCAGCAGGCGGTGGCCACGCAGGGCGGGCAGCTGGTGAACAACGACAACGGGCGCTCCGGCCGGGCCACGAAGATCGAGCTGGCGTCGAAGGAGATGCTGACCTGGGTCGAGTGGTGGCGCGAGCTGCACCGCGACGGTCACTACCTGCACACCGGCGCGATTCCCGGCTGGATGGAGAGCTTCGCCCCGTTCGCCGAGCAGCAGGCCGCCATCCGGCTCTCGTCGTCGAACGACATCAACTACACGCTGCGCGCGGCGGAAGGCGCCGGCTTCGACCTCGCCGTCGGCATCTTCCCCTTCAACGACCACGTTCCCTACGCCGGCAACCACGTCGCCGGCACGTCGCTGTGGCTCACGAACGGTCTCGACAAGGCCACCGAGGACGGCGCGCTCGCGTTCACGCAGTTCCTGCACAACCCGCGCAACGCCGCGGACCGGCACAAGGACAACAGCTTCGTCCCGATGACCTACGGCGCGTTCGACCTGCTCGAGAGCGAAGGCTGGTTCGCCGAGCACCCGTACCACCGGGTGGCGAGTGACCACCTGCACGCCGCCCCGGCGAAGGCGACCCCGGTCGCGAGCGGGGTGCCGAAGGTGCGGGGTGCCGTGTTCGGCAACTTCGCGGGCACCCAGGACGTGATGAACCGGGCCGTGCAGGACGTGCTGGAGACCGAGATCGACCCGGCCGAGCGGCTCGCCGCGGCGACGCGCGAAGCGCAGGGCCTGCTGGACGACTACAACGCCTGGGCGACGGGTCCGGCGCCGCGCGACCCGGACGCGGCCCCGCACAGCAGCCTGAAGGTGGAGCACTACGCCGGCGTGGTGGCCGGGAAGGACTACGGCGGCCGCGACCTGGAACGCATCGTCAACAAGGACTGACGCGGTACGGAACGGACCGGGGCGCGACATCCCACACGAGAACGGGCCTGACCGGCTGGTCAGGCCCGTTTTCTCATGTCTAGCCGGCGACCCAGTCCATGTGCTCGATCCAGTGGTCGAGTGACGCGCGGTCGCCGTAGAGGTCCAGGTTCCGCGCGGCGTCCAGGGGACGGCGCCGGGTGAGCACGAG
This sequence comes from Amycolatopsis sp. NBC_00348, assembly GCF_036114655.1. NCBI lineage: Bacteria > Bacillati > Actinomycetota > Actinomycetes > Pseudonocardiales > Pseudonocardiaceae > Amycolatopsis > Amycolatopsis sp. NBC_00348. Next base: position 40,152 of record NZ_CP107994.1, read on the forward strand.
CAGCAGCTCGGCGGCCGGCCCGCGGACGGTGGCGTCGGCTTCGGCGTGCGCGCGCTCCAGGACGACCAGGTCCGGCGTCCGGCGCACGAGCCATTCGTGCGCGGTGTCGGTGGCGTGGAAGTGCAGGACCCGGCCGGTGTCGCGGATCGCGTCGACGAACTCCGGCCGCGCCTGCGCGTAACCCGGCGACGTCATCGTCTCCAGCCAGTCGTCGATGGTCGCGGCGGCGTGGTCCGGCGACACGTCGTAGTGCTCGCCGAGCGCGCCGGCGGCGTCGGCGCGGTGCACGGTGATCTCACCGAACAGCCGCCGCGCCCAGAACGGCACACCCGAGTCCCCGCCGGAGGGATCCCACACCGGCGTGCTGTCGTCGACCGAGCCGAACGCGTCGGCCGCCGCGGCCGCGGTGCCGGTCAGCCACGCGCGCCAGCCGGCCGGATCGGCGGGCCCGGTGTCCATGGCGGCCAGCGCGGCACTGGGGTCGGTCAGCCGCTGCCCCACCAGCGTCGCCACCATCCGCTGCGTACCGCCGACGTGCCCGACGAGCTCGGCGAGACTCCACTTCGGGCAGGTGGGCACCCGGGTCGCCGGGTCCTGGCCCTGCACCCACTCGGCGAACGTCTTCGTCTGCGCGACGACGGATTCCAGGTGCGCGGAGGTGTCCACGGTCTTCGCCTCGATGTTCGCTAGACGCCAGTAGCACTCCGTATCGGACCAGCACGGTGCGTGGCTGTCAACCCGGAACGGCGGCGAACGCGCGAATACCGCCCGAGCGTGTACCAGCACGCTGGGGCGGTATCCGAAGTGCGGTTGGCGCTCAGGCCTCGTAGGGGCTGACGGTGACCGGGATGCCGTTGAACACCGCGTTGCCCGACGGGACGTCCACGACGAGGTCGCTGGTCAGCGCGTTCGCGTTGACGCCGGCGTTCTCCTCGGCGACCCGCTGGCGGCCGCCCTTGTGGCCCCAGCCGTGGGGGAGGCTGACGACGCCGGGCATGACCACGTCGGTCGGCTCGACGTCGACGATCAGCTCGGACACCGCCGATCGCACGACGGCTCGCTCGCCCAGCCCGTACTTGGCCATGTCGGCCGGGTTGACGTGCAGGGTGCACGTGTTGCTGCCGCCGACCAGGGACTTCACGTTGTGCAGCCAGCTGTTGTTGGACCGCAGCTGGCGCCGCCCGATCAGCAGCATCTCCGGCACCGGTTCCGCGGCCTTGGCCCGCAGCCGGGCCAGGTCGGACACGATCGCCTCCGGCGTGAGCTCGACCCGGCCGGACGGGGTGGTCAGCAGCTCCTTGAGCCGCGGCTCGAGCGGGCCGAGGTCGATGCCGTGCGGCTGTTCCTTGAGCTTCGCGAGGGACAGCCCGTACGAGCCGAACTTCAGCAGGGTGTCGAGGATCTGCTCGACGCCGTCGTCGCCCTCGATGGTGGCCCGCAGGTCCGCGACGTCCATGCCTTCGACCGGGGAGCCGGGCATCTGCGTCGCGCCCGTCAGCAGCTGGCCGATGAACCCCTCGTCGATGGCGGACGTCGGTGCCGCCAGGGGCGCGCCCGCGGCGATCAGCGTCAGCCGCGCCAGGATCTCCGCCTCGGACCGCTGGTCCTCGTCCAGCGGCAGGGCCGCGGGCGAGTAACGGGTGTAGTTGCGCACCATGACCATCTGCATCAGGAAGTCGTAGTGCGGCGCCTGCAGCATCCGCGGCGGCGGCAGGATCACGGTGGCGTGCTTGGTGGTGTCGTTGAGGTACGGGTCGACGGCGACCATGAAGTCCAGCTGGTCGAACGCCTTCCCGATCCGCGGCCCGTTGGGCGCGGCGACGACCTGGTTGGCCCCGATGTTGATGAGCGCCCGGACCTGGCCTTCGCCGGGGGTCTCGATCTCGTCGGCCAGCGTGGCCGTCGGCAGCTCGCCGAGCACCTCGGGGTACCCCTTGACGCGGCTGTGCCAGCGGGCCCACTCGAACGGCTGCCCGGTGCGGAACACCTCGAGCGCGGCGGTCTTGGCGAACATCGTGCCGCCGGGGTTGTCCAGGTTGCCGGTCAGGATGTTGATCACGTCGACCAGCCACTGGGTCAGGGTGCCGAACTCCACCACCGACCCGCCCATGCGCGAGTACACCGCGGCCGTCGGCGCCGCCGCCAGGCCGCGGGCGATGCGGGTGATGCCGTCGGCCGGCACGCCGCAGGCGTCCGCGACGGCGTGCGGCGGGAACTCCTTGACCAGCTCACGGAGTTCGTCGAGGCCGTTGACGTCGAGCGTGACCGTCGCGAGGTTCTCCTCGAGCAGCGTGTGGACGACGCCCAGCAGCAGGAAGGGATCCGTGCCCGGCCGGACGAAGAAGTGCTCGTCGGCCATCGCCGCGGTGCGGGTGCGCCGCGGGTCGACCACGACCAGCTTGCCGCCCCGCTTGCGCAGCGCCCGCAGGCGCTTGGGCATGTCGGGCGCGCAGAACAGCGAACCGTGTGACTCCATCGGGTTCGCGCCGATGACCAGGAGGTAGTCGGTCCGGTCGACGTCGGGGACCGCGATCGCGAAGGGGTCGCCGTACAGGTGCCCGCACACGACGTGCTTGGGCATGTGGTCGATGGTGCCGGACGAGTAGACGTTCTTGGACGCCAGCGACTGGATCAGCGGCATGCGGTACAGGAACCCGGCCATCGTGTGGTAGGTCGGGTTGCCGAAGAAGACCGCGACCGCGTCCCGGCCGTACTTCTCGATGACGCCGTTGATGCCGCGCTCGACCGCCGCGAACGCCTCGTCCCACGAGGCCTCGCGCCACTCGTCGCCCTCCCGGATCATGGGGTGGCGCAGGCGATCGGGGTCCTCGTCGAGGCGGCCGATGCTCGCGCCCTTGGGGCAGAGGTAGCCGCCGGTGAACGGGTCGAGGTCGTCACCGCGCACCGACGTGACGCGGCCGGTGACGTCGAGGTCGATCTTGAGACCGCAGACGGAGTCGCAGATGGGGCAGGTGCGGTGCGCGGTCGTCATCCTCGGGCCACCTTGGGATCGCGGTCGGCTTGCTTGGTTCCCTCCCAGGATGACCGCGTCGCGGCGGGTTGTCTTATCCGCACATGCCCTCTGGCCGCCGAGTGCGCGGCCGGACGGCTCGGCAACACTAGAGAAGCCACGGATTGCCGGAACGGCGACCATTCTCCTATGGAGCAGATGGTTCTCGTGCCGGGTGGTGAGTTCCTGCAGGGGTCGCCGCCGTGGCTGGTGGACTGGATGTTGGAGGCGGACCAGCCGCTGCCGCGGGACTGGTTCGGTGACGAGACGCCGCAGATCAAGCGGGCCGTCGCGCCGTTCTGGATGGCGCGGCACCCGGTCACCGTGGCCGAGTTCGCCGAGTTCGTGCGGCAGACCGGTTTCGTGACCGACGCCGAACGGCGTGGGTTCGGCCTGATCTACGACGACTTCGGCTGGACCGAGCACGAGGGGGTGTGGTGGCGCGAGCCGGGCGGACCCGGGATCGTGCCGGACGACTACGACGACCACCCCGTCGTCAACGTGTCCTGGGACGACGCCAACGCGTACGCGGACTGGGCGGGCCTGCGGTTGCCGACCGAGGCGGAGTGGGAGTTCGCGGCGCGCGGCGTCGAGGTCCGGATCTGGCCGTGGGGCGACGATTGGCAGGGCGACAACGCCAACACCGCCGAGTACCACGCCGGCAAACTGACCACTTTGGACTCGTGGCGGGAGTGGTGGCTGACGCTCTACGCCAAGCGGGGCCCGGTGCCGTTGAGCACGCCCGTCGGCGCGTTCTCCGGCCGTGGCGGCGACAGCGCCCACGGGTGCGCCGACATGGCGGGCAACGTCTACGAGTGGACCTCCACGCTTTCCCACCTGTACGACGAGTCGACCCGGTGCGATCCCACGATGCACGCCACGGTGGGGCGCTACCGGGTGATCCGCGGTGGGTCCTGGATGAATTTCCGCTACCAGGTCCGCTGCACGGAACGGATGCACGGCGATCCGTTGGGCTGGTCCAGCTTCGCGCATGGGTTCCGCTGCGCGAAGGACGCATAAACACACGGAGGAGTCACCATGATCACGATCATTGTGCCGGCGGTGTGGTCCCCGGAACGGCGGACCGGCTACAAAGTGGACGGATCCGGTTTGCTGTACGACGTCATGCGACGTTTCGTCGACGAGAACCCGGTGTTCCGCCGCCGCCTGATCGGCACCGACGGCTCGCCGGTGAAGTACGTGAACATGTTCGTCGACGACGAGCTCATCATGCGCAACCACCGCGACAGCACCGAGGTCGCGGCCGGCAGCACGGTCACCATCATCTCCCCGATGGCCGGCGGCTGAGCCGGCCGTCCACCACGAAAACGGCCCGGTCACCTCGATCCGAGGTGACCGGGCCGTTCTGTGCGTGCCGGGGAGAGCAGGTTCGGCACGCACGAAACCCCCGGTCGGCGAACCGACCGGGGGTTTCGGGTGCAGCGGCGTCAGGTCACCGGAGGTCGGCCGGCACCTGCGCCTGGTGCCGCTCGACGAGCCGGACCAGCTCGGGGATCAGCTCGGCCGGGCTCGGCCGGTCGGCCCACGCTTTGTGCAGCGCCTTGGCGCCTTCCCGGTACGCCGGGTCGGTCAGCAGCGCATCGACCTTCGCGCGGATCTCCTCGACCGACTCGGTCTGGTGGTTGACCCGCAGCCCGGCGTTGTGGTCGGTCATGTACTTGGCGCAGACCCACGAGTCGCCGTGCCGGTCGGCGTTGCTGACGCTGATGTTGTCGCCGTCGCCGCTCCAGATCATCCGGTGCTTCTCGTCGGTGTCCAGGATGATCTGCGGGATGCCGGCCGAGTGCGCCGCCCAGAAGGTGCCGGTGGCGCCGTGCGAGATGATCGCGTCGCAGGTCGGCAGCAGCTGGATCAGCGGGACGTAGTCGACGACCTGCACGTTGTCCGGGATCGTCTCGACCTGCTTGAGCTGCTGCTCGGTGACCGTGGCGATCACCTCGACGTCCAGCTCGCCCACCGCCGCGAGCAGCTTCGGCAGCCGGGGGTCGCCGTCGACCTGCCACAACCGGTTGGACAGCCCGAGGGTCAGCGCGATCCGCCGCTTCGCCGGCCGCCCGTAGAGCCACTCCGGCTTCTGCGCCCCGCCGTTGTACGGGATCGCCCGCACCGGAGCCGCGGTGATGTTCTCGGACATCCGCAGCTCACGGGGCAGCGGGTCGATCGTCAGCTGGCCGAGCAGCAGGTCGTCGTCGATCTCGACGCCGTAGCGCTTCGCCACCGGCTCGAGGTCCTCGACGATCGGGTTGCCGCCGATCGCGGCGACCGCGTCGTTGCCCTTCTGCGCGTACAGCTCCAGCGACCAGGCGCCGTAGTCCGGGCTGATCAGGATCCGCGCGTGCGCGGCGCCGGACGCGCGGGCGATGATCGCGCCGAACTGGAACCAGTTCTCCCACAGCACCAGGTCGGGCTTCCACGCCTTGGCGAAGTCGACGAGCCCGTCGAGCGTCGCCTGCGGCTCGGTCGGGATGGACATCCGGTTGTTGAACGCGAAGAACTGGTAGAAGGCGTCCCAGCGGTCGCGGGTGGCGTCGTCGAGCCCGAACGCGTCGGCGAACCGGTCCATCTTCTCGAGGTCGGGCACGCCGACCTTCCGCAGGTTCGCCGGGGTCAGCGGCGTCGGCACGCCGTTGCTGACGGCGGTCAGACCGGCCGCGACCAGCGCGGGTTCGGCTCCCGGCGGCGCCGCGACGACGACCTCGTGGCCGGCGTTCTGCAACGCCTGGGCGTAGGGAACGAGCGTGTAGAAGTGGCTCGGATGGGGCACCGTCGCGATCATCACGCGCATGGCTTCGTCCTTCGGTCGATCTCGGTGGGCGGTCGGACGGCGGGGCGCCGTCCGGCCCCGCGGTGTCGAGCCAGGACGGGCGTGCTTCAGCGCGGCGCGAGCGAGCCCGGGCGAGAAACACGCGTCCGCTGGACAATCAGCAGCCTGCCAGGGGCCGTCCGCCGCAACATCTCTTCGAGTGCGCACCTGGTCGTCGCGGGTTTGCGGCCCGGTTCGGGCGTCCACAATGGACTACCGGAACCGGCCGGGCGTCCGCAATGCGGGAGATGACCCCGCGCGGCCGCGAATGTGACGCTGACCTTCGCGTGGACGGCGGGTTTGGCGAGTTTCCCTTCCACTGGATGTACCGGATCAGGACTGACGAGATCACCAAATTCTTAGGTATCAAGGAGGAATCCGTGATGAGCCACAACGCTGGATCGCGCGCGGTGGTGCTCGGTGGAAGCATCGCCGGGTTGTTCGCGGCACGAGTGCTCGCGGATGCCTACGACGAGGTGCTCATCGTGGACCGTGACGTACTGGTCGGGACGAAGGGCGTGCGCCGGTTCTGCCCGCAGAGCCAGCAGGCCAACGGCCTGCAGGCCAGGGGCGTGCACGCCATGGAGGAGCTGTTCCCCGGCATCACGCAGGAACTGGTCGACAACGGCGCGCCCAAGGGCGACCTGGCCGGCACCTGCCGCTGGTACACCCAGGGCTACCGGCTCAAGCAGCACCACGCCGGTCTGCCGGCCCTCGGTGTGCTCCGGCCGGTGCTGGAGTGGCACATCCGCGAGCGCGTCCAGGCCATCCCCAACGTCTCCTTCGTCGAGCAGCACGACATCCTCGGGCTCGAGACGACGGCGGACAAGAGCCGGATCACCGGCGCCCGCGTGCAGGCGCACGGGAAGAAGACCGAAGAGGTCCTCGAAGCCGACCTGGTGGTCGACGCGACCGGCCGCGGCTCGCGGACCCCGGTCTGGCTGGAGCAGCTCGGTTACGCGAAGGCCGAAGAGGAGCGCAAGAAGATCGACCTGGTCTACGTGACGCAGCACTACAAGCTGCGTCCCGGCTGCGACCCGTTCGGCAAGGACACGGCCATCAACCAGATCGCGCACCCGGGCCTGCCGCGGGGCAACGTCTTCTTCAAGGTCGACGGCGGCCTGCTCGAGCTGACGACCTACGGCCTGCTCGGCGACCACCCGACGACCGACCAGAACGAGCTCTACGAGTGGATCCGGTCGCTGGGGGCCAAGGACGTCTACGACGTGCTGCGCTACGCCGACCCGGTCGACGCGCCGATCGCGTTCCGGTTCCCGACGACGCTGCGCCGGCACTACCAGAAGCTGGAGCGCTTCCCGGAGGGCCTGCTCGTCACCGGCGACGCGGTCACCTGCTTCAACCCGGTCTACGCGCAGGGCATGACCGTCGCCGCGCTGTGCGCGCTCACCATGCGCCAGCACCTGCACAGCGGCGCCGGCCCGATCCCGCTCGACTACTTCCAGGACCTGGCGAAGGACGCGATCGACCAGGCGTGGGAGATGACCAACACGATCGACCTGACCTTCCCCGGGGTGAAGGGCGAGCGGACCCGGCAGGTCCGCATGGCGCAGAAGTTCCTGAAGAAGACGCAGATCGCCGCGACCCGGGACGGCAAGGTGGCCGCCGCGTACTTCAAGGTCGCCGCGTTGATGGCGACGCCGGATTCGCTGATGCGCCCCGGCATCCTGCTGCGCGTGCTGTGGAAGTCGATGTTCGGCCCGTCGAAGGAGAGCCTGCGGCCGCACGTCTGGCAGGCCCCCGCGGACGTGGAGCCGGTGTTCACGGCCGCCGCCGACGTGCGCAAGGCGGCCTGACCGGCCGAGGGTGAGCCGCCGCCGGACGTCCCGTCCGGCGGCGTCCCCGTCACGATCGGCCCGATTCCGGGCACTAGCGACGTTTCTCGAGAGAAGGCTGGGTTATGACTGCGGTCAGGAGTGTGTCCGAAGAGGACTACCCGTCGGCGCCGGAGCCGGGGTTGACGCCGGGGGAGGCGATCGCCCGGGCCGAGCGGATCGCGGCGACCCTCGTCGACCGCCAGGCGGAGACCGAGGAGCGCGGGTACTACGCGCTCGACACCCACGACGAGTTCCTCCGCGCGGGCCTGTACCGGTTGCTGGTGCCGCGGCGGTACGGCGGTTACGAGTTCGACCTCGAGACCCACGCGCAGGTGGTGTCCGCGCTCGCCCGGGGCTGCCCGTCGACGGCGTGGATGTACACCTTCGGCGCGTCGCACGCGCTCCTGGCGGCGACGCTGTTCTCCGAGACCGCGCAGGACGAGCTGTTCGCGAACGGCGACTTCATCTGCCCGGCCACGGTCGGGATCTCCGGGTTCGCGCAGCCGGCCGACGACGGCGGCTGGATCATCGAGGGCGTCCACCCCTACAGCTCGGGTTCGCCGTACGCCACGCACTTCATCGGCCACACCCTGGTGGCCGGCCCGGAGGGCGCACCGCCGATCCCGATGCTGTTCGTGGTGCCCCGCGCGCAGTGGCGGCGGCTGGACGACTGGGGCGCGCAGCTGGGCCTGAAGGGCAGCGGCTCGCACAGCGTCGCGATCGAGAAGGCGCACATCCCGGCGCACTTCGGCCTGGTCGGCACGCACATGGGGATGACGTCGGTCGTCGACGGCACGCCCGGGCAGGAGCTGCACGGCAACGCCATGTACGGCGGCGGGGTGCTGAGCTCGGTGCAGTTCCCGCTCGCCGCGATCGCGATCGGCATGGCCACCGGCGCGCTGGACGCCTACGGCGGGCTCATGCGGGAGCGCACGACGCTCTTCCCGCCGATCACCTCCCGCACGGAGGACCCGGACTACCAGTTCCGCTACGGCGAGGCCGCCGGCAAGATCGCGGCCGCCGAAGCGGCGCTCTCGGGCGCGGTGCGGCAGTGGACGGCCACCGCCGAGCGCGGGCCGGGCGCGTTCACCCGCGAGGTGGACCTGCGGCTGTCCCTGATCAGCCGCGAAGCGGTCCGGCTGTGCTGGAGCGCGGTGTCCGAGCAGCTGTTCCCGACCGCGGGCTCGAGCTCGGTCCGCGCGGGTGCCCGGCTCGAACGGGTCTGGCGGGACATGTCCACCCTGCACAGCCACGCCGGAGTCAGCATCTTCCTGGCCAGCGCGGCGAACCGCGAGCTCGCCCGCCTGGTCTTCGACGTGACGAACTGACCCCATGCCGGCACACGAGGGTGATGATCAGATGACCGAGCAGACGACCCGGCCGCTCACCGGCGACGAGTACATCGAGAGCCTGCGCGACGACCGCGAGGTCTACCTGTACGGCGAGCGGGTCAAGGATGTGACCGAACACCCCGCGTTCCGCAACCCGGTGCGGATGGTCGCCCGGCTCTACGACGCGCTGCACGATCCCGAGCACCGCGACGTGCTCACCACCGCGACCGACGCCGGCGGTCCCGGGGGTTACACCCACCGGTTCTTCACGACGCCGCACAGCGCCGAAGACCTCGTCGCCGACCAGCAGGCGATCGCGTCGTGGGCGCGGATGAGCTACGGCTGGATGGGGCGCAGTCCCGACTACAAGGCGTCGTTCCTCGGCACGCTCGGCGCGAACGCCGACTTCTACAACCCGTTCGCCGACAACGCGCGCCGCTGGTACCGGGAGTCGCAGGAGAAGGTCCTCTACTGGAACCACGCGATCGTGCACCCGCCGGTGGACCGGCACCGGCCGCCGGAAGAGGTCGCCGACGTCTTCGTCCACGTGGAGCGCGAGACCGACTCCGGGCTGATCGTCAGCGGGGCGAAGGTCGTGGCGACCGGGTCCGCGCTCACGCACTACAACTTCATCGCCCACTACGGGTTGCCCATCAAGGACAAGAAGTTCGCGCTCGTGGCGACCGTGCCGATGGACGCGCCGGGCATGAAGCTGATCTGCCGCCAGTCCTACAGCGCGGCGTCCGCGGTGACCGGGAGTCCCTTCGACTACCCGCTTTCCTCACGGCTGGACGAGAACGACACCGTCCTCGTGCTGGACAAGGTCCTCGTTCCGTGGGAGAACGTGTTCATCTACGGCGACGTCGCCAAGGTGAGCATGTTCACCGGGCAGTCCGGGTTCATCGAGCGGTTCACCTTCCAGGGCTGCACCCGGCTCGCGGTGAAGTTCGAGTTCCTGGCCGGCCTGCTCGCCAAGGCGCTGGAGATCACCGGGGTCAGCGACTTCCGGGGCGTGCAGACACGTCTCGGCGAGGTGCTCGCCTGGCGCAACCTGTTCTGGGGCCTGTCCGACGCCGCGGCGCGCAACCCGGTGCCGTGGCGCAACGGCGCGGTGCTGCCCAACCCGCGGTACGGCATGGCCTACCGGTGGTTCTCCCAGCTCGGTTACGCGCGGCTGCGCGAGATCGTGCTGCAGGACGTCGCGAGCGGCATGATCTACCTCAACTCCAGCGCGCAGGACTTCCGGAACGAGGACATCCGGCCGTACCTGGACAAGTACCTGCGTGGCTCGCACGGCATCGACGCGGTCGAGCGGGTGAAGGTCATGAAGCTGCTGTGGGACGCGGTCGGCACCGAGTTCGGCGGCCGGCACGAGCTCTACGAGCGCAACTACGCCGGCAGCCACGAGAACACCCGGCTGGAGCTGCTGTACGGGCAGATGGCCGACGGCCAGCTGGACGGCTACAAGGCCCTCGTCGACCAGTGCCTGTCCGAGTACGACCTGGACGGGTGGCAGGTGCCCGATCTCGCCTCGTTCGACGAGCTGGGCAAGGCGGGCCGCGACCTCTTCGGCTGAGCCGATGCTGGACAGACCCGGGGCGGGCCGTTCGCGGCCCGCCCCGGGTCATGTGCGTGCCCAGGGCCGGATCTGGTGGACCACGTCGGACAGCTCGCGGTGAACGCAGGACAGTCCGGTAAGGACGTTCGAGGATCCCGGCGACACCATCACGCACGCTGCGGAGCGGGCCGCGACGAGTTTGGGTATGGGTCGCCGATGGGTGGGCCGGAGAAAGCCGGGTCAGCCGCCGGGCGGGGTGACCGTCAGGAACGCCGCCAAGGCCAGGACGACCACGCTGAGCAGAACCTCCGTCGACACCGCCAGACGGAGGCGGCGCAGGTCCGTGGTGAGCGTCGCGGTGCCGCCCGGTGCGGGGGTCGCCATCCGGCGGACCGCGCGGCGGGACCGGCTCGCCACGGCCAGCAGCGCCGCGAAGCCCGCGATCTTCAGCAGGACCAGCAGCCCGAACCGGGTGGTCCACAGCGACGTCAGCGACGGCATGATCCGCAGCGCCAGCACCGCGCCGCTGAGCGCGATCGCCGTCACCGCGCCCGCCGCCAGCCTGGAGAACCGGGCCGCCACGCCGGCGACGTCCTCGCCGTCGGCCGGGCGGTACAGGCACAGCGCCAGCTGGATCAGGCCGCCGGCCCAGATCGCGATCGCGCCGAAGTGCACCAGGTCCGCGCTCACCGAGAAGTACATGATCGGGTCGGTCACCGGGTGCCCGGTCGCCGAGAACGTCAGCAGGACGAGGAAACCGGCCACCATCGCCAGGTTCTCGAACCGCGGCCGCAGGCGGTCCGACGGCCCGAGCAGCCGGGCCGTGCACACCGCCAGCGCGCCCACCGCGACCAGGCGCAGCAGCAACAGCTTCCCGTACGCGACGCGGAGCGTGTCGGCCAGCAGGGCCGGGTCGGCCACCGCCGCCAGGTCGCGCCCGGCCGCGTACGGGCCCTGCAGCACGAACGCCGCGGCCGCCATCACGCCGACCAGTCCCGCGCCCCAGCGCAGCAGCCGCCGCGCCCGGCCGTCGGTGCGCGCCGCCGGGCGGCAGAGCAGCACGAACGCCAGCCCGCCGAGCAGGACGACACCGAGGTAGGCCAGCCAGCGGACCGCCGTCGACACCGCGTCGACCGCCGGGTCCGTGCCGGTGGCGGCCGAGACCGCGCCCGCCGACGTCACCAGCGGTCCGGTGCCGACGACGAACGCGAACGTGCCGCGCACCGGGTGCGAGTCGGCCGAGACGAACGCGTACTCCACGAGGTAGCTGCCGTCGGGCAGGCCCGGCTCGAGCCGCACCGCCACCTGCTCGGCGACGTCGCCGGGCTGGAACACCGGGCCGGTCTCCGCCTGCTTCCCGGACAGGTCCACGACCTTGATCGAGCCGGGCTGGATGCCGATGTTCTCCGACAGCGTCACCGAAACCAGGGACGGCGCCGCCGTCAGGCGGGCACCGTCCCCGGGGGTGGACGAGATGATCTCGACGTGAGCCGAAGCGGGAACGGCGCCGACCACCAGCAGGCCGAGGACCAGGGCCAGCAGGGCCAGCGCGCGTTTCACGACGCGGCGAGCGCGGAGTGCCGGGGCAGCCCGCAGGTGCAGCCGGTCAGCTCGTGCTCCGCGGCCGAGGCCCGCCGGTGCAGCACGATCGCGACGATCATCGGGATGGTGACGATCGTGTTGTAGAACAGGTGCAGCTCCACCCGGGGGATCAGCAGCTGGATGATGCTGGTGGGCACCTTCTGCCCGGCCAGCCGCCAGCCCGACTGCGCCTGGATGAACAGCAGCAGGTGCTCGATGTGGTGCCAGAACTGGATGCCGAGGGCCAGGTTCCACCACTGCCGCGAGCGGCCGGCGAAGCCGTGGCGCAGGACCCACAGGAACACCAGCATCACCAGCGCGTAGCCGTAGTGCAGCCACTCCTGCGAGATCAGCCACGGGAACGGCATGCCCAGCACGCCGCGGGCGCGCGAGGTCGGCCAGCCGAAGCCGTAGATCTGCACGGCCTGCACGATGTGCTCGGCCCAGTGCCCGATGACGATCACCATGAACACGGCGAGCGCGCGGTGGTGGTACCGGCTGTTGAGCGCGGCGAGGAACCCGGCGGGGCGGGTGATTTCGGACGTCGACATGCAGACCCCAGTATCCCGAAAAATGACGTTTCGCACGGATCTTAGCCTTCGCCGGAGGGCAATCCGTTCCTCCGGATTGCCCATCTCGTGGCGAAAAGTGCGGCGGTGTGGCGGATTGCGCCGACCGGTGTCAGTGCACGGCCAGCCCGGTCGGGCGCTCGGGAGCCGGCGGGATGTGGAACAGCCGGGTGAACAGCTCCAGGTGCGCCGGGTCGCCCTCGACGTGGACCTGACCGCCGGACAGCGCGTCCTGCGCGGTCAGGCTGCCGTTGAGCAGGTCGAGGATCGCCGGGCCCTGCGGCTCGATCACCAGGTCGGGGCTGGGCAGCGAGCCGGCGGAGACCTTCAGGGTGCCGTCGTCGACCAGCGCGTGCACGATCATCTCGCCGCCGAGGTGGCGCAGCTCGTAGTTGACGTGCACGCCCGCGGCCTCCTCCTCGCGGAAGGTCGTGTAGAGCGACAGGATCGCGGTGTCGATGCTGAACGCGTCGTCCGGCTTCGGGTAGCCGAGCGAGCGGGCACCCCACAGGCCGAGGTCGAGCACGATGTGGTCGAGCTCGCAGCCGTACTCGGTGAGCTCGTAGACGACCCCGGCGTCCAGCTGCGACAGGACGCGGCGGCGGATCACACCCGCCTCCTCGAGCTCGTTGAGCCGGGAGGTGAGGATGCTGACCGGGATGCGCGGGAGGGTCTGCCGAAGGTCGTTGAAGCGCTTCGGACCGAGCACGAGGTCCCGCACGACGAGCAGCGACCATCGTTCGCCGATGATCTCGAGCGCCCGGGCCAGGCCGCAGAACTGTCCGTAGGTGCGAGCAGAGGTGGGCATACTCGGTTCCTCACTTTTTCGGGTGCCTGGCCGGCTGCCGTCCGAGTCGCGCGGTGCCGCGGGCTCGGTTACGGTTCCGGCGACGTGCCGTGCCGCCACGGGCGTCGCTGTCCACGGTGACGGCCCGGGCCGCGCGCTGCCAGTGAGCCGCGCACCGGCCACCCCTGTGTTTCACAGGTCGAAACATGCGTTTCGCACGACTTCTCCGTGCTTTTGCACACTGGCCGGGCCCCGGCCTGCAGGAGCAGGATTCGGGTCCTCGTTCAATCCTCCCGACTGCCGGCAGGAGAGCCCCATGCGCACAACAGCGGTGGACGTGCGGGTACCGGACGACGGCGGGCCCGCCGCGGCCACGCCCGCTCCTGCCCCGACTCCGGCGTTCCGGCGGCACCTGCGGGCGGAGGTCCACGCGGGCAAGGGCGCCTACCTGTTCTCCGAGCAGGGCGTCATCGCGATGCACGGGGCCAAGATCGAATCGCTGGCGGCCCTGCTGGACGGCACGCACGACCTCGACCGGCTGCTGCGCGGCCGGCCGGGGGGAATGGCCCCGGAGGAGGTCGCCGCGCTGCTGACCCAGCTGGTCGACGCCGGCCTGGTGACGTTGCGCAAGCCGGCCGGGGTCACCCGGCCGGGTGACGAGCGCGCGCTGGCCTACTGGGACGCCTGCGGCATCGACGCCGACGTCGTCGCCGCGCGGCCGGGCACCGCGGCGCTGATCGCGGTGGGCGACAGCGCCGCCGGCACCGACCCCGGAGCCGTCGAGCGGGCACTGGCCGACGCCGGTATCGAGGTCCTGCCCGCGGACGCCGGCGTCGCCGACCTCTCGATCGTGCTGTGCGCCGACTACCTCGACCCGCGCCTGGCCGTGATCGACGCCGAGCACCGCCGGACCGGGCGGCCCTGGCTGCTCGCGCGCCCGTCCGGGGCCCAGGTGTGGATCGGCCCGGTGCTCCAGCCGGGGGAGGCGTGCTGGCACTGCCTGACGCACCGGCTGTGGGGCCACCGGCACGCCGAGGCGTGCGTGCAGGAAGAACTTGGCCACGCCGGCCCGGCGCACCGCCCGGTGTCGGCGCTGCCGTCGCTGACCGCGGCCGCGGCGCACCTGGTCGCGCTGGAGGCGTCCAAGTGGCTGGCCGGCTACCGCCATCCCGGCCAGCAGTGCGTGTGGACGCTGGACACGCTCGACCTGCAGGGCCGGCTGCACGAGCTGCGCCGCCGCCCGCAGTGCCCGGACTGCGGCGACCCGTCGCTGGTGGCCGGGCGCACGGACCGCCCGGTGGTGCTGCAGCCGGCGAAGAAGGCGACCACCGGCGGTGGCGGGCACCGGACGACCACGCCGGCGGAGATGCTGAGCCGGCACCGCCACCTGGTCAGCCCGGTCACCGGGATCATCAAGGAGATCCGGCCCGACCCGGCCGCGCCGTCGTTCGCCAACGCCTACCGCTCCGGGCCCAACGTCGCCCGCGGGGTCACCGGGATGGCCGCGTTGCGCGCCGGGTTGCGCTGCGAGAACGGCGGCAAGGGCGTCAGCCCGCTCGACGCCGAGGTCAGCGCCCTCTGCGAGGCGGCGGAGCGGTTCTCCGGCAACTTCCAGGGCGACGAGCTCCGCATCCGCGGCTCCTACGCGCAGCTGGGCGAGGAAGCCGTCCACCCCAACGAATGCATGCTCTTCGACGACCGGCAGTACCGCGACCGCGCGGCCTGGAACCGCGCCCACGCGGAGTTCCAGGGGGTCCCCGCGCCGTTCGACCCGGCGGCCGAGGTCGACTGGACGCCGGTGTGGTCGCTCACCGGGCAGCGCCGCCTGCTGCCGACGTCCTACCTGTACTACGGCATCCCGCGGGAGCACGCGACGCCCGGGGTGCGCGCGGACTCGAACGGCGCCGCGGCGGGCAGCAGCCTGGAGGACGCGATCCTGCAGGGCGCGCTGGAGCTCGTCGAACGCGACGCGGTGGCGCTGTGGTGGTACAACCGCACGCCGGTGCCGGGCGTCGACCTCGCGTCCTTCGGCGACCCGTGGCTGGAGGAGATGTCGGCCGGCTACGCGACGCTCGGCCGCGAGCTGTGGGTCCTCGACGTGACGTCGGATCTCGGCATCCCGGTGGCCGTCGCGCTTTCGCGGCGGACCGACGGCCCGCACGAGGACATCATGATGGGCTTCGGCGCCCACCTCGACCCGCGGATCGCGGTGCGCCGGGCGGTGACCGAGCTCAACCAGATGCTGCCCGTCGTGCAGGCCGCGGGCCACGACGTCGACGACCCGGACGCGCGGCGCTGGCTCGCGTACGCCACCGTCGCGAACCAGCCCTACCTGCGGCCCGCGGCCGGGCAGCGGATGCGGGCCGCGGCCGACTTCCCGTACGTCAACCGGTCCGATGTTCGCGACGACGTCGAGGCGCTGGCCCGGCTGCTCGGCCAGGCGGGTCTCGAGCTGCTCGTGCTCGACCAGACCCGGCCGGACGTCGGGATCCCGGTGGTCAAGGTGCTCGTCCCGGGCCTGCGGCCGTTCTGGGCCCGGTTCGCGCCCGGCCGGCTGTTCGACGTCCCGGTCCGGCTCGGCCGGCTCGACGCGCCGACGCCGTACGAGGGCCTCAACCCGTTCCCGATGTTTCTTTAAGAGTCCCGCGGGAGGCTCAGTGCTCGTTGTTCCGCCCTAGGAGAATACCTTGCTTGCAGACGGCCTGGAGGGCAGTCCGGAGACCGTCCGGCTGTGGTCCCTGAGCGAAGACACCCTGCTGGAAGCGGGGGAGGACGACACGCTCGTCGCGATCACGTGGTGGGGCGAGTACGAGCTGGCGAGCATTCCCGAGGCGGTCCGCGAGTCGCTGAGCCGGCTGCTGCTCGGCCCGGTGTCGATGGCCAACCTGGCCTCGTCGGCGCGCGGTGGTGCCGAAGCCTGGGCCGGCACGCTGCGCCGGGTGCTCAACCGGCTGGCCGGCTCGGTCGTGCACTCGCTCGCGCTCAACGACGGCCGCGGTCCGCTGCTCTCGGCGATCCCGGTCACCCAGTCCCCGGTCTTCCAGGCCGAACCGGTGCCGCCCGGCCGGCAGGTCAAGCTCTCCCGGTTCTCGGCGATGCGCCCGGACGGCGGCGGGCTGCTGCTCGAGTCCCCCCGCGCCCGGTACCGCGTCGCGTTGCTGCGGCCGCCGGCGATGCTCGTGGTCTCGTCGCTGGCCGGTCCGGTCACCGTCGCGCAGGTCGCGGAGACCACCGGGCTGGCCGAGCCGGTCGTGGCCGACATCATCGCGTTCCTGGTGGCCGCGGGGGTGGCGCTGCTGGCCGACGACTGGGCGCGGTTCACCGAGGACACCGACGGTGACCTGGCCGTCTGGTCGCCCGGCGACCTGCTGTTCCACGCCAGGAGCCGGACCTGGCAGAAGGGCGGCCCGACGGACCCGGGGGCGCACCGCGAGGGCGCCGAGCCGCCGGTGGTCAAGCAGACCGCGGCCGGCTCGACCTTCCCGCTGCACCGGCCCAGCCCGGCGATGCTCCAGGCCAACGACCCGACCCTGAGCGAGCTGCTGGAAGACGACCACACCTGCCCCGAGATGACCGAGCGCGCGTTGTCCGCCGAGCAGATCGGGGAGCTGCTCTTCCGCGCCGCGCGGGTGCGCTCGGTCGGCCCGGCGTACCTGCCCGGCGGCCCGGCCCACGAGGCCTCCCAGCGGCCCTACTTCAGCGTCGCCTGCCTGTACGAGCTCGAGATCTACGTCGCGATCAACCGCTGCGTCGGCCTGGCGCGGGGGATCTACCACTACGACCCGCTGTGGCACACCCTGACGCTGACCAACGACGACGCCGGTGGCCTCGACGGCCTGCTCGACCTGGCCATGGTCGGGGCCGGCAGCCACCGCCGGCCGCCGGTGCTGCTGACGATGACCGCGCGGATGTCGCGGATCGCCTGGGTGCTGGGGAACGCCGCGTACGCGACGACGTTGCTGCACGTCGGTGCCCTGCAGCAGGTCCTCTACCTGACCGCGAAGGCGATGGGGCTGGCCGCGCACGCCGTGCCGGTCGACGCCGGGGACCGGGTCGACCGCTCGCTGAAGCTGGAGTGGCCGGCCGAGGTGAGCGTCGGCGAGTGCGTCCTGGATTTCCCGCCGTCGCGGTGACCTCCCGTTTTCCCGGACTTCCCTGTTACCTTGGAGTCTCCGGGATCCAGGGGGTATCTGGGAGGGCTCGTGGTTCAGCCGATACCGATTCGCGGGACGCGGCTCCAGGGGCCGGCCGCCGAGCCGCCTCCCGCGTTCGAGGACGAGCGGTCCGAGACTCGCACGCTCGTGTTCGCCGCACAGGTGGCGGCTGCGATAGGCGTGGCGTCGCTGGCGTCCCTGCCCGTGCTGACCGGCTCCCAGCCCGGGCTCGTCCGGCTGGCCGCGCCGGTCTGCGCCGCGGTGCTGGCGGTGGCGTACCTGGCCGGTTTCGGCCGCGGCCGGGTCCGGCGGCCGGTCGTGGTGCTGCTCCTGCAGGCGGTGATCGGCTTGATGCCGTTCGGTGCGTCGTGGAGCGTGGCCGGCGGGTTCTTCGCCGGGAGCGTGCTGCTGACGTTCCGGCCGGTCCTCGCGGTGCCCGGCGCGCTCCTGGCGTGCGCCGGGGCGGCGGTGGTCCCGGCGTTGCCGGGTGGCTCGGTCGCCGCCGGCCTGGCGGGCGCGGTGTCCGCCGGGGTCGCCACGCTCGCCCTGTTCGGGCTGGGCACTGCCGCGCGGCTGGTGGCCGAGCGCGGCGAGCAGGTGCGCGAGCTGAAGCGCCAGGCCATCACCGAGGAACGCAAGCGGTTCTCCAGCGACCTGCACGACCTGCTGGGGATGAGCCTTTCGGCGATCACCCTGAAGGGTGAGCTGGTCGACCGCCTCGTGCTCGGCAGGCCGGGCCAGGCCAAGGAGGAGCTCGGCGAGCTGCTGGTGATGTCGCGGCGCGCGCTGGCCGACGTCCGCACGATCGCCGCGGGCTACCGCGACCTGTCGATCGAGGACGAGTGCCGGGCGGCGGCGGCGGTGCTGAGCGCGGCCGGCACCCGGGTGACCGTGGCCCGCTCCGGGCTCGGCGGCCTGCCGCCGCAGGTCGCCACCGTGCTGGCCATGGTGCTGCGCGAAGGGGTGACGAACGTGCTGCGCCACAGCAGCGCGAGCTGGTGCGCGTTCTCCGTCAGCACCGAAGACGGCACGGCCTGGCTGGAGATCGTCAACGACGGCGCCGCGGGCGCAGCCTGCGACGGCGCGGACTCCGGCGCCGGGCTGCGCAACCTCCGCGACCGCGTACAGGCCCTGGACGGCGCCCTGACGACGGAAACGGGCCCGGACGGCACCCACCGCCTGCTGGCCGCGATCCCCGTGCGCTCAGGCCCGCAGCTCGCCCGCCGCCGCCGGGCAAGCTGAGCGGCTGAGGTGGGTGGGCGGGCTGAGGTGAGTGGGCGAGCCGATTGCCGGCTGCGCGGGCGGGCTGGGCAGCCGAGTTGAGCACCCGAGCTGAGTCCCCGGCTAAGCGGGCGAGCTGGGTGCGGGGTTGAGTGGGCGAGTCGAGTGCCTGAGCTAAGTGGACGCGTTGTGCGGTCGGGCTGAGCGCCCGCGCTGAGCGGGCGAGTTGAGTACCCGTGCTGAGTGGCCGAGTTGAGCGCCTGAGCTAAGTGCCCGGGTTGAGTGGGCGAGCCGAGCACCCGAGCTGAGCGCTCAAGCTGAGCGCCCGAACGCCCGGGCTGCGCTGGCAGGTCGCGCGGGCGAACTGAACATCCGCACTAAGCGCCCGAGCGCTTGTCGCGGCCCCTGGTCACATCGGACCGGTCAGAGCCACTCGGCTTCGGTGGCGATGCGGATGGCGTGTACCCGGTTGCGGGCGTTCAGCTTGGTCACCACGGCCGCCAGGTAGTTGCGCACCGTTCCCGCCGAGAGGTACAGCTCCGCGGCGATGTCGGCGACCGTGCGGCCCTTCGCGGCCAGGGACAGGATCTCGAGCTCGCGCGGGGTGAGCGGGCAGTCGTCGGTCTCCCAGGCCGCCAGCGCGAGCTCGCTGTCGATGAACCGGCGTCCTATCGCGACCGAACGCACGGCGTTGGCCAGCTTGTCCGACGGGGCGTCCTTCAGCAGGAAGCCGTTCACCTTGGCGTCCAGCGCCCGGCGCACCGTGCCCGGCCGGCCGAGGCTGGTGAGGATCAGCGTGTGGCAGTCGGGCAGGCTCTCGTGGATTTCGATCGCCGCGGACAGCCCGTCCTTGCCCGGCAGGTCGATGTCGATCACCGCGACGTCAGGCATCGCCGCTTTCGCGGCGGGCAGGATCTGGTCGCCCGAGGACACCTCGGCCACCACTTCGATGTCGGACTCCAGGTTCAGGAGGGCGACCAGGGCGCCGCGAACCATGTGCATGTCCTCGGCCAGCAACACCTTGATCACGCCGGTACCTCGCCCCCCAGTTCAGCGACTCCGTGTGGTGATTGTACGTCATTCGTCCCCGGTGCCGGTGTTTCGCGGACGCCGCTCGATCGTCCGGGTGAGAACGTCCGGAATTCCGCGGTTCCCGCCGGAGCGGGCCCGTGACGCGCGAGACCCGCCGTCCGCGCGGTGCGGACGGCGGGTCCACGGCCGGAAAAGCGGGCGTTCAGCTCGCCATCGGCCGGGATATCGCGGGCTGGCGCAGGTCCGGCAGCGCCAGCAGCACGGGCGGGTCGAAACCGTCCCGCGGTCGCATCCGGACGTCCGCCAGGCTCGCGGTGACGCCGCGGTGGATGGTCAGCGGTCCGGTCAGGCCGGTGAAGGGCCGCAGCGCCGTGTCGTCGGGCGCCGTGGTGCCGTAGGCGTGCGACAACACGAACCACGAACCGAGCGGGACGTTCGTCAGCGCGTAGGGCCCGGGCCGGGGCAGGATCACGTGCCGGGCCGGCGCGCCCTCGGTGATCCGGGCGGCGAAGAGCCCGATGAACACCGGCCCCACCTCGGCCGGCAGGGGCACCCGCAGCTGGCCCCGGATGGTCGCCTCCGAGCCGGGGCAGGCCTGCCGGTCGGACAGCCGCGGCGCGGTGCCGCCCAGCTGGCGGTAGCCGGACGGCGAAACGCCCACGCTGCCGCTGAACCGCGCGCTGAAGGTGCCGACGCTGTTGTAGCCGACCTGGTGACTGATGTCGGCCACCGAGGTCTCGGTGGTCGCGAGCAGGCGTTTCGCCTCGGCCAGCCGCAAGGCGGACAGGAAGCGGCCGGGCGAGAGCCCGGTGACCCGGAGGAACACCCGGGTGAAGTGGAACTTGCTGAACACGGCCGCACGGGCGAGGTCGTCGATCGTGAGCCGTTCGTCCAAGTGGTTGCGCATGGTCACGATGGCGCGAGCCACAGCTTGCCGGACGATCTCATCCATCGCGGGCCGTCCTTCCGACGTGGGAGCCGCCCTCCGGGCCTTCCCGACGAAGGCATCCGCTGCGGGCACTTGATTTCGACCAAAACTGTAGATCTGCGGACGTCTACTTCTTAAGTGCTCTGTGCACCGGTGCGCATGGGTTTCGCCGATGGTCGACATGCGTTTCGCACATCCGGGTTCGGCGGCCGCCGGACCGGGTAGTCCAACCATGACGAGATGTGCGTTCTGCACGCTGCGTAGCGGCGGGCCGTGACCGACCGGACGCGGATGGTGACGAAAGCCCCCGGATCGCTCCCGCGTCGATGGTTTGTTAGCCCATTCGGAGTCCCTCCCGAGCCGCGCGGAGCATGTGTAAGCCACAACGGCCCGGTGACACCGGCACTGGTTGTCAACGCATCCCTGAGCGACGATTTGTGGCACGTGGAGAATTCATCTTCGTCACTGGGGAGAACAACAATGACTGCACATGTTTCCGCCGACGTTCGCGCGCTTTTCTCGGATATGGGCATCGAGTTCGACAAGACGGCCACCGACCTGGTGATCGAACAGTTCGGACAGTGGCAAGAGGCCACCTCGGGCAGCCCGGCCCGAACCTGTTTCTGCCGGGCGGACGTCCTGGAAGCCGCCTGAGCGTCGTTTCCGCAGTTCCGCACCCGGCCCGTCGCTTGTGGACCGTCGCACAGTCCACAAGCGGGGCAAGCCGGAAAATTTCCCACCACGCTCGTTCGAGCCTCCGTCACCGGTCACCACAGGTAGCTGTCCGGTTGCGGATAGATCTTTTCCTCGAGCCGTCCCGGTGGGTGCCCGGACATTTCGCGATGCCGGCGCCAGTGGTGCCCGAATGGTGCAACCGATTCCTCGGGCAGAATGTTTAACTGGGGTTCTGGGGAATCGTGAGTGCGGAGGCATCCGTGATCAGAGTGCTCGTCGCAGAGGACATGCACATCGTGCGTGGGGCGCTGGTCGCCCTGCTCCGGCTGGAGCCCGACATCGACGTGGTCGCGGAGGTCGCGTCGGGCCTCGACATCGTGCCGATGGCCCGCGCGAAAGAGGCGCAGGTGGCGGTCATCGACATCGACCTGCCGGGCATGGACGGGCTCACCGCCGCCGGTGAGCTGCACGAACAGGTCCCGGACTGCCGGACGGTCATCCTCACCAGCCTCGGCAGACCCGGGACGCTGCGCCGGGCGCTGGACGCCAAGGTGGGGGGCTTCCTGCTCAAGGATGCGCCCCCGGACAAGCTGGCCAACGCCGTGCGAGGGGTCCTCGCCGGCCGGCGCATGGTCGACGGCGACCTGGCGCTGGCGGCCTGGGACTCGGTGGACTGCCCGCTCACCGCCCGGGAGCTGGACGTCCTGCGGATGACCGCGCAGGGCTTCGGGACGGTCGAGGTGGCCGCCCGGCTCTACTTGTCCGCCGGGACCGTCCGCAACTACCTCACGACGGTCGTCGCGAAGCTCAACGCCCGCAACCGGGTCGACGCGATCCGCATCGCCGAAGAGTCCGGCTGGCTGTGACCGCGGAAAGGTCTGGACCGAATGGTTCAGACCGCGTGGTCCAGACCGGGTGGTTCAGACCGGGACGACGGCCCGCAGCCGGAACCGGCCGTCCGGCTCGATCCCGGCGGTGAGCTTGCCGCCGAGGTCGGTGACCCGGTGGGAGAGGTTGCCGATCCCGCTGCCCGGGGACGCGTCGGCGGGCACGGCGACCGTGCCCGCGAGCCGCGGTGCGGGCACCCCGGCGGCCTCCTGCTCTTCCGAGCGGGTGGCGGGAACGCGGGCGGCGTCCCGCTGGACACCGTCGTTGACGATGTCGAGGCAGATCCCGTTGCCGGTGCGGCGCATCGCGATCTCGCAGCTCTCCACCTTGCTGTGGCGCAGCACGTTCGTGATGCCTTCGCGCAGGACGACGGCCAGTACCGTGCGCACCGTCGTGGGCAGCTCGTCTTCGAGCATCTCCATGCGCACCTTGACGTCCGCGGCCACCAGCACGGACTTCGCGGTGCGGGATTCACTGTCGAGGGACAGTTCCCGGTAGCCGCTGGCCACCGACCGGACGTCGGAGAGCGCCTGGCGGGTCAGGCCGAGGACCTCCGTCAGCTCCTCTTCGGCCCGGCCGCGGTCCAGCGGCAGCACCCGGGCGGTCAGCTCGCTCTTCAGCGCGATCGCGGACAGGCTCATGCCGAGCAGGTCGTGCAGGTCGCGGGCGAAGCGCAGGCGTTCCTCGGCGAGGGCCATCTCGGCCAGGCGCCGCCGGGTGCTGTCCAGCTCGGTGACCAGCCGGACCAGCCACAGCAGCCCGAACACGGCCAGCCCGGTCATCACGGTCGCGGCGGTGTAGAACACGGTGGAGGTGATGTCGGCGCCCGAGATCCGCTGGATCTCCGCGTAGGCGGCGATGTTCAGCGCGAAGAACGCCCAGCCCAGCACCGGCGGCAGGACCAGCAGCGCGCTGCCGATCAGCAGCCCGGGCAGGCTGACCCAGTTCTGCCCCAGCGGCAGCAGCGGGAGGTAGATCAGGCAGGCCTGGACGAACAGCATCCCGTAGCTCTGCGCCGAGCGCAGCTGGGTCGTCGGGCGGTTGAAGTAGGAGAACTGCAGGGCGAGCAGCGCCGCGATCGAGCCGACGACCAGGGCCAGGTCCCACGGCTGGTCGGTCAGCTGGAGCTCGTGCACGGTCGCGCCGAAGGCCATCATCGCCATGGTGAGCGGCAGCAGCCTGCGGATCCGCTTCGACTCGATCTGCGTCCGCTGCTCGCCCTCGTGCGGGGCGGGGGTGCCCTGGCGGCCGGGCACGGGCAGCTCGACGCGCAGCCGGAACCGGCCGTCCGCGTCGATCTTCGCGCTCGCGGTGCCGCCGAGCGCGGCGAACTCCCCGGGCAGGCTGGTCAGCCTGCTGTCCGGTGAGAGCGCCGGGGCGTCCGCGGTCATGCCGTCGTTGACGATCTCCAGGGTGACCTTGCCGTCCTGGTGCCGGACGTCGATCTCGCAGTGCTCGACGTCGCTGTAGCGCAGGACGTTCGTGACCCCTTCGCGGAGCACCTTGGCCAGCAGCGTGCGCGTCTGCACCGGCAGGTCACCCTGGTCGAGGTGGATCTGCACGGCGATCTCGGAGCCCGACAGCAGCGATTCGGCCGTCCGGGACTCCTTTTCCAGCGACAGCTCGCGATAACCGTGGGAGATCGCGCGGACGTCGGACAGGGTGCGCTGGGCGGTGGCGGTGATCTCGGCGAGCTCGGCCTTGGCGCGGTCCACGGACTTCCGCATCAGCCGGTGCGCGAGCTCGCCCTTGAGCGCGATCGCCGACAGGCTCATGCCGAGCAGGTCGTGCAGGTCGCGGGCGAAGGCCAGCCGCTGCTCCGCGACCGCGCGCTGAGCCAGTTCGGTGCGGGCCTCGTGGAGGTTGTGCACCATGCGCGCGAGCCGGGTCAGCAAGTAGAAGACCAGGCTGTAGAACACCGAGCCGGCCGCGTTGTACACGATGCTCAGCGGCGAGGCGTCGAAGAACCAGTAGATCCAGGCGACGCTGAAGAACACCGCGGTCAGTGCCGGCCCGGCGTACCGCGCCGGCAGGGCGAGCAGCACCGCCCCGCCGACGAAGACGGGCATGTCGGCCCACAGCAGCCCGAAGGTCAGGAGGGGGACGTAGGCCAGCACGACCATCACGGCGACCAGGATCAGGCTGGTGGCGGAGTCGTGCCGGACGGCCGGGCGGCTGAACCAGAGCAGCTGGATGGCCAGCAGCCCGCCGATGCCCAGCAGCGCGTAGGCGCCGCGCACGAAGCCGACCGGCCCCGGCAGCAGCAGCAGGTTGACCAGCCCGATCACGCTGAAACCGGCGACGACGGCGACGACGATGGCCGAGGCCAGGTAGGCGGCCAGCCGGGGCCGCCGGTCCGCCGCGGTCGTGCCGCGGGGTTCGGCGGTCACCGAACGTTCGGCGGCAGACTCGAGTGCGGTGACCGGAGACAATCAGGTGCCCCCTCCGGGATCGGCGCGGCGACGTGCCTGCCGGGACGCCCGGTCCGGGCGCGGTGTCGCTCTCTTACGGGTGGCTCTTTTACGGCTGATCTTAACGTACCAGAGCACACCGCAAGCGAAGAGAAGCGCGGAACACCGTTCCGACGACGGATTCGGCCGAATGGCCGCCACGGAGCGGCGAAGACCGGTCAGCGGCCGGCCGGCGCCGGCGGATAGCCGCCCTGCTCCGCGAGCAGGCCCAGGAACCCCAGCCGCGGCACGGTGACCGACCCCATGTGCAGCACCCGCCCGCCGGCCAGCCGGAAGAAGCTCAGCCCGGACTCGTCGTCCCACGAGTCGCCGCCCACGCCGGGCACGTACCGGGTCGCCGGGAAGTCGTCGGTGAACGCCGTGCCGGCGGCCGAGTACGCGGGCACGCCCCAGCCGAGGTAGCGCCGGTACTGCTCGACCTTCGCGTAGGGCGCGTGGGAGACGAGCGCCAGCTGCAGGCCGGGTCCGTGCAGGGCGGTGGCGATGTCGGCGAGCGGCACGACGTCCGCCGGGCCGCTGTGGTCGGCCATCGGGTGGTGCACGGCCAGGCGGTCGTGCCTGCCGAACAGCCCGGCCAGGGAGACGAGCCCCCGCGGGCCCTCGAACAGGTGGTGCGCCCCGGCCACGACCCGGGGGCGGTCCAGCTCCAGCACGGTCGGCTTCGTCATGACTCGTCCTCCCTGGCTGCGGTCCCTCTTCGGAGTGTGACCGCGCTGCACGGGCGGGCCCAGCGTTAGCCACCGGAACCGCAAGCTGGGAGACGCGCTCGGCCTTCGTGCCAGTTTCCGGCAAAGTCGTTCCAGTGCTCGTCACGCGCTGTCCGGAAGGGCCGGCACGCCGCCCGGAGCGGCCGACGCGGTGGCGGGAGCGGTCAACACGCCGCCCGCAGTGGCCGGCGCGGCACGCGGCGTCGACGGCGGAACCGCAAGCTGGGAGACGCGCTCCGCCGTTCCGGGCGCCGTGCCGGTCGTCGACGTCGTCGCCGGGGCTGCTCGACGGCCGTCGTGCCGGGGTTCCGGGTGGCCCCTAGGCTCTGCGTTCATGGCACGCTATTTCGACCTGCACCCGGAGAACCCGCAGCGCCGGGCGCTCGGCCAGGTCGTCGAGATCCTCCGGCACGACGGGCTGATCGCCTACCCGACCGACTCCTGCTTCGCGCTCGGGTGCCGGCCGGGCAACCGCGCCGGGCTCGACCGCATCCGCACCATCCGCAAGCTGGACCACCGGCACCACTTCACCCTGGTGTGCCAGGACTTCGCGCAGCTGGGCCAGTACGTCCACGTGGACAACGCGGTGTTCCGCGCGATCAAGGCGGCCACCCCGGGCAGCTACACGTTCATCCTGCCCGCCACCAAGGAGGTGCCGCGGCGGCTGATGCACGAGAAGAAGAAGACGGTCGGCGTGCGCATCCCGGACCACCGCGTCACCCAGGCGCTGCTGGCCGAGCTCGGCGAACCGCTGCTCTCGAGCACGCTGCTGCTGCCCGGCTCGGGCGAGCCGATGACGCAGGGCTGGGAGATCAAGGAAGAGCTGGACCACCAGCTGGAAGCGGTGCTCGACTCCGGCGACTGCGGGGTCGAGCCGACCACCGTGGTCGACTTCTCCTCCGGGGAGCCGGAAATCCTGCGCGTCGGCGCGGGCGACCCGGCGCTGTTCGAGTGACGCTTCGAGTGACGCTCAGCCTTCCAGCAGTTCCAGCCACTCGGCCGTGCGCCCGCCGGTGAAGGTCAGCGCGAGGTCTTCGGCGTAGCGGCGGCCGGTCACCAGGAGGCAGAAGTCCTCGGCCGGGCCGGCGACGCGATCGGTGGCGTCCTCCGGCCCGAAGTCCCACCGCGCGCCGGACGGGGCCCGCAGCTCGAACCGGAACTGCTCGGCGGGCGGCGTCGCCTGCCGGCGCAGGTAGGCGCGGTCCCTGGTGCGGACGCCGTAGTAGGCGACGTGGCCGATGGAGTCGTCCCGGCGGGGCCGGACGCCGAACGCGTCGGCGATGTCCTGGCCGGCGGCGAACACCTCGGTCAGCACGGCCGCGGCGAGCACGGACGGGCGCAGCGGGCCGTCGCTCCACGGCAGCTGCTGCTCCTTCGGGGCGGCGGCGAGCAGGGCGGTGGCCTTCCGCTGCTCGAGCAGCCACGTCAGGATCGCCTCGTCGAGCGAGTCGTAGGAGATCTGCGGGGTCACGCCGAACACGCCCGGGTTCTCGACGCTGAGCCGGACCAGCCGCGCGGTCGACGTCAGCCGGGCGAAGTACCCGGTGATGTCGGGTCCCGGACCGGGGCCGCGCCCGTGGCGTTCGGCCAGCTCGGCCAGCGCCTCGGTCTCGGCCTGCAGTTCCGTGAACACGTCGGCCATCGGTGCCACCTCCTGGTGCCGGGAAACCGCGACTGCCCCGGTTCAGGCTGGCAGGCGCGACCGCGATGACTCCACTTCCCGCTTGCGGCGTGGCATCACGGGCACCGCGCGCCTCGGCTAGGGTCGGGCCGCGGACCAGGCGCGGTGGCCGAAGGGAGCCGGGACGTGAAGTACCTGCTGGCGATGTACCTGAACCCCGACGTGATGGCGAAGCTGTCCGAGCGGGACATGGAGGCGATCACGACCGGGCACGGGGAGTTCATCCGCACGATCCGGGAGTCCGGCGAGATGATCAGCACGCAGGCGCTCGGCCCGGCCGGCGAGACCACCGTCGTGCGCGGGCGCTCGGGCCCGCCCGCGGTCACCGACGGCCCGTTCCTGGAGACCAAGGAATTCCTCGCCGGGTACTACCTCGTGGAGTGCGTGAGCAGGGAACGCGCGGTCGAGCTCGCGGCGATGATCCCGGACACCGCCTTCGACGGCCTCGGCGTCGAGGTGCGCGAGGTCGTGTTCTTCGCCGACGCCGAAGCCGAAGTCCCCATGGCGTGACCGCCGTCGCCGAGGTCCTGCGCCCGCTGGTGCCCTCGGTGCTGGGCGCGCTGGTGCGCCGGTACGGCCGGTTCGACGCGTGCGAGGACGCCGTCCAGGAGGCCCTGCTCGCGGCGAGCGAGCAGTGGCCGGGTGAAGGCGTCCCGGACAACCCGCGCGGCTGGCTGGTCACCGTCGCGTCCCGGCGGCTCACCGACCAGTGGCGCAGCGAGAGCGCACGACGCCGGCGTGAGGAGTCGGCCGCCGCGCGCGAACCGGTCGCCGCGGTACCCGGGCCCGGCGAGGAGCAGCCCGCGAACGCCGACGACACGCTGACCCTGCTGTTCCTGTGCTGCCACGCCGCGGTGTCGCAGCCGTCGCAGGTCGCGCTCACGCTGCGGGCGGTCGGCGGGCTCACCACGGCGCAGATCGCGAAGGCGTTCCTGGTGCCGGAGGCGACCATGACACGGCGCATCACCCGCGCGAAGGAGGCCATCGCCGCCGCGGGCTCGACGTTCGGCGCGCCGTCGCCGGACGACTTCCCGGAGCGGCTGCGCGTCGTCCTCCAGGTGCTCTACCTGATCTTCAACGAGGGTTACACGGCGACGTCGGGGGAGGACCTGCTGCGCGTCGAGCTGACCACGGAGGCGATCCGGCTGACCCGCGCGGTGCACGCCCTACGCCCGGACGAGGGCGAGGTGACGGGCCTGCTGGCGCTGATGCTGTTGACCCACGCGCGGCGGGCGGTGCGCACCGGCCCGGACGGCGAGCTGGTGCCGCTGCCCGAACAGGACCGCGGCCGGTGGGACGCGGCGATGATCGCCGAGGGCGCCGGGCTGATCCGGTCCGCGCTCGGCCGCGGACCGGTCGGGCCGTACCAGGTGCAGGCGGCGATCGCGGCGCTGCACGACGAGGCGCCCAGCACCGAGGAGACCGACTGGCCGCAGATCGTCGAGCTCTACGGCGTGCTGGGCGAGCTGATGCCGAGCCCGGTGGTGACCGTGAACCTCGCGGTCGCCCTCGCCCAGGTGCTGGGGCCCGACGCCGGCCTGGCCGTGCTCGACGAGCTCGACGGCGCGCCCGGCGTCGGTGCCCGGGCCGACGCCGTGCGGGCCCACCTGCTTGAACGCGCCGGTGACCCGGCCGCCGCGCGCGAGCACTACCTCCGGGCCGCGGACCGGACCGACAGCGGGCCGGAACGCCGGTACCTGCGGGCCCGTGCGGACCGGGCCGGCCGGGCGGAACCCCGGCCCTGACCCGGTCGCCGGGTCAGCGGACGACGATGCCGGTCGCCGGCTCCGGTGCCGCGGGGATGTGGAACAGCTGCGCGAACATCTCGAGGTCCGCGACGGCCCCTTCGATGCCGAGCTTGCCGGTGCGGGTCGCGTCGGCGGCGGTCAGCCGGCCGCTCATCAGGTCCAGCAGCGCGGTGCCGGCCGCCGCCTCGATCACCAGCTCGGCCCCGGGGAAGCGGCCCTCGCCGACCTTGACCGCGCCGTTCTCGACCAGCGCGTGCACGATCATCCGGTCGTCGTAGCGGATCTCGAAGTTGATCTGCACGTTCTCCGCGGCGTCGGAGCGGAACGTGGTGTAGAGCGACAGGATCGCCGCGTCCAGGGTGAACACCTCGTCGGCCTTCGGGGCGTTCAGCGAGCGGGCGCCCCAGAGCCCGAGGTCGAGCACGATGTGGTCGAGCTCGCTGCCGTACTGGGTCAGCTCGTAGACCAGACCGGCGTCGAGCTCGGCGCGGACGCGGCGGCGGAGCACGCCGGCGGCCTCCAGGTCGTTGAGCCGGGCCGACAGGATCGACGGCGGGATCTTCGGCAGACCGGCCTGCAGCTCGTCGTAGCGCTTCGCGCCGAGCACCAGGTCACGGATGATCAGCAGCGACCAGCGCTCGCCGACGAGCTCGAGTGCGCGGGCGATGCCGCAGAACTGTCCATAGGTACGCGTGTGCGGAGCAGACATCGGACTTCCTCACTTCGTTCTCGGGCGTGCGACGGAAACGGCCGGAGCCGGGCAAAGCGGTGGGTCAGCGGTGATCCCCTTCGGAGATCAGCTCGCGGTGCAGCACCTGGAGGTCGTCACACGGCTCGACACCCAGTTCGCCGGCCAGTCGCGACCGCAGCCGGCGGTAGACGGCCATCGCGTCGGACCGGCGGCCGCTGCGGCCGAGCACGCGCATCAGCTGGCCGTGCAGTGCTTCGTCCAGCGGGCTGCCGGTGGCCAGCGACCGCAGCTCGCCGATCAGCTCGCGGTGCTTGCCGCTGATGATCTCCGCTTCGATCCGCAGGTGCAGCACGCTGCGCCGCTGCTCCAGCAGTTCCGTGCGGTAGGCCGACAACACCGGTCCACAGTGGACGTTCGCCAGCGGCGGCCCGGACCAGAGGTCGAGCGCCGCCCGGTAGGCGTCGGCCGCCGCGGCGTGGCGCCCGGCGTCCTGGTGCTCGTGGCCGAGCTGCTGCAGCCGGATGAACCGGTGGGTGTCCACTCGCGTCGGGTCGATGTAGAAGGTGTAGCCGGACTGCTTGGTGGCCAGCATCTTCTCGCCGTCGGCGGCCAGCCCGTTCTGGTCGATGCACCGGCGGAGGTGGTAGACGTAGGTGTGCAGCGTCGTGCGCACCGTCCGCGGCGGGTTGTCCGACCAGAGCTCCCGGATGAGCGTGTCGATGTGTACCATCTTGCCCGGGCGCAGCACGAGCACGGCGAGCAGCTGCAGCACCTTGGGCGTGGTCGGCGCGTAGTCGACCCCGCCACGCAGCACTTCCAGCGGCCCCAGGACGGTGAACG
This sequence comes from Amycolatopsis sp. NBC_00348, assembly GCF_036114655.1. Lineage (NCBI taxonomy): Bacteria > Bacillati > Actinomycetota > Actinomycetes > Pseudonocardiales > Pseudonocardiaceae > Amycolatopsis > Amycolatopsis sp. NBC_00348. The sequence goes on from NZ_CP107994.1 coordinate 70,683, forward strand.
TCACCCCGGTGTCGTCCGGCGGTGGCGGCGATTCGGAGTACATGACTGGCCTCCAGCGTATTCAGTGCGCCCCCGCACTCCCCAGTGGTGCCGCTCGTGTCGCGGGACGGCCGACACCGAGCTTCTCCCTGAATGTGACAGAGAGCCGGACCGGCGGCCAGTGAGGCACCCACCAGAGTCGAGGTGCGTTTGTCGGGTGCTCACGTGCGTCACGCAGGTTCGCGGTGTGCGTTTCGCACGGTCCGCCATTCGGCCTACCCTGGTCGTCCGTTTTCGCGGGTGTTCGCCGGAACGGACCAGGCACGGGCGCGCCGGGCCCGCCCACTCCACGCGTGCGGGCGTCCCGCACCCGCGCGCCGTGCGTTCCACACGGTCCGGTCGATGTGGATTCCCCGTGGCCGCCCGGACGCCGTCCGGCCGAGTGCGTTTCGCCTGGTAGGCCTCGACCGCTCGTCAATCGAACTGCAAGCAGCGGCGTCTTCCCTGGGCACCAGGAGAACTGCCATCAGGGGAATTCGAGGTTGGACGCATGATGTTGCGGTCTATAGCTGCTGTCGGATACGAGAGCGAATTCGACGATGAGCCCCGGGCACCGGCCATCGAGCGCGTGGAGAAGTCGGTCCGGCCCGCGGTGCTGCAGGCGATTTCCATGATCCAGGAGCGCTACTACGAGCCCATCACGCTCGGGGACCTGGCCTCCGAGGTGTTCGTCAGCCGGTTCCACTTCTCCCGGATGTTCGCCCACGCCACCGGCGTGACGCCGGGCCGGTTCCTGACGGCCGTGCGCCTGTTCGAGGCGAAGCGGCTGCTGCTGACGACGTCGCTGAACGTCTCCGACATCGTGTGCAGTGTCGGCTACAGCAGTGTCGGCACGTTCACCAGCCGGTTCTCGCGGGCGGTCGGGCTGACCCCGACGCAGTACCGCGAACCGCAGGTGGCCGAGCTGCTCGTGGCGATTTCGCCGACGCTGCAACGGCTTCCGCCGCTGCGCACGCTGCGCGCGGCCGGTCGCAGCTGTGCTTCGCTGCAGTCGGGCACGGGTGTGCTGTCGATGCGGCTGGACATGCCGGGCGACGCCGCCCCCGCGGACACCCTCGTCGGGCTCTTCGCCGACCCGGTGCCCCAGTGCGGTCCGGTCGCCTTCGGCGGCTCGGCCGGCATGAGCTCGGGCGAGCTGACCATCCACGGCGTGCCCGCGGGGCGGTGGACGGCGATCGCCGTCGCGCAGCACCAGCCGGGTCTGGGCGGGCCGCGGTTCTCGATCGGCTACTCGACCGTGACCGTGACGGCGGAGGGCCTGTCCACCGGCCGGGTGGGCCTGCGCGCGCCGGCCGCGACCGACGCGCCGATCGCGATCACCCTGGCCTCGAAGCAGTCGCCGTTCACCCAGCGCATGCGGGCCGCTCAGCACCCGCACCTGCGCGCCGTCGCCTGATCCGCCGGAGAGAAGAGGACGACCACGTCATGTCCACGGTAATCGGAGTCCTCCGGAAGCGGTTCCTGGCTCCTTCACTGGCTTCGGTCGGGTTCGCCGAGCGCGGCTTCCCGGTCACCCACACCGACGCGACGGCCCGGCTGGAGGCGGTGCCGCAAGCGGTCGTGTGCGGGTTCGAATGGGCCATCGAAGGTGCGCCGCTGTGGGAGATCGAGCGCCGGCTGGCGTTGGTCGAGCCCGAACAGCGCGGCTTCGCCTACGAAGGCGCGACGATGGGCTACACGATCCTCGACGCCATGCCGGGCGGCGGCCGCGACCGCACCCGCGCGCTGCTGGAAGGGCCGGGGCGCCCGCACATCTTCCTGACCTACATCGGGATCGGCTTCGCGATGGCGCGGCTGCCGCGGCCACTGTGGAAGAACATCCTGCCCGAGCTGACCGGGGTGGCCTACCACCCGGTGATGAGCTGGCTCGCCGTCGACGGCTACGGCTTCGACCGCGCCTACTTCGACACGGACAAGTGGGTGGGCGAGCAGGCGGACCCGGTGCCCTACCCGTGGGCGGGCCGGCCGGAGTACTTCGGCCGGGCGTTCGACCAGGGGGTCGGCCGCGCGCTGTGGTTCATCAACGGCGGGAACCCCGACGCCGTGGCCGAAGCGGTCGGGCGGTTCGCCGAGGCCCGCCGGGCGGACCTGTGGAGCGGGGTCGGGCTGGCCTCGACGTTCGCCGGCGGCAGTGACCAGTCCGGCCTGGCCCGGCTGCGCCACGCCGCGGGGGAGCACTACGACCAGCTCGCGCTCGGCGTCGTGTTCGCGGTGAAGGCCCGCACCTACGCCGGGTACGTGCCCGCGCACACCCACCTCGCCGCCGGCGTGCTCACCGACCTCGCGGTCGGGCAGCTGCAGGCCATCTCCGACCGGACGGAGGCGGTCGGCGACGACGGCGGCCCGCTCCCGCGCTACGAGCTCTGGCGGGCCGCGATCCGGGCGGAATTCCGGCCGCACGCACACCGAGCGGCGAGCTGAATCCGCGCCCCGGCAATCCGGCGGCAACGGTGGAGTAGACCGTCCGGAGTGGAATCTGTGACAGTTGATTCGAGTATCGGAAGATGTTCGTAGCCCGAAAGGGGAATGCGGTGGGCGACGGTTGGCGCGCATTGAGGCGCCGGATCCTGACACCGGACGACTCGGAGACGTCGCTGGACAAGCGTGGTTTCCACAAGAAGAGCCCGCAGGCTCAGGAACTGCTGGAAACGGTGGGGAAGAAATTCCTGCTCGGCTACGCGCACGCCGTCGAGTCCCGCAACCCCGCGCAGTGCGAGGAATGGCTGGAACGCATTCCGGTGCAGTTCCGCGGATTCGCCTACGAGGGCGCGGGAATGGGCTACGCGATGCTCGACGGGCTGCCTTTCGGCGGCCGGCGGCACGTCGACGACTTCATCGCCGGTCCGGGCGGAGCGCGGCAGCACTACATCATCCTGGTGGGCGCCGGCTGGGCGATGGCGCGGCTGCCGCGCTTCGCCTGGCCGAAGGCCGACCGGTTCGACCCGCTGCTGCGGTGGCTGGTGCTCGACGGCTACGGCTTCCACCAGGCGTACTTCAAGACCGAGAAGTACGTCCGGCAGCAGTACCAGGAGCCGGGCTTTCCCTGGCCGGCCAAGGAATACAGCGGTTACGCGCTGCGGGCCATCGACCAGGGCATCGGCCGGGCGCTGTGGTTCATCTGCGGCACGGACGTCGACCTGGTGACGAAGACCATCGCCGGGTTCGACCCGGCTCGCCACGGTGACCTCTACGCCGGGGTCGGCCTCGCCTCGACCTACGCCTGCGGCGTCAAGGACGACGAGCTGACCGAGCTGGCCCGCCGCGCGGGCAAGCACCGCGGGCAGCTCGCCCAGGGGAGTGCGTTCGCGGCCGACGCGCGGGTGACCGCGGGCCTGCTGCTCCCGGAGACCGAGGTCGCCACCCGGGCGATCTGCGGCCTGCCCGCCGAGCGCGCCGCGGCGATCACCCGGGAGGTGTGGCCGGCGACTGTCGTCGACGGCGAGCTCCCGGCGTTCGAGACCTGGCGGCAGCGGATCGCCGATGAAGTGCTGACTCACGGAGGAGTGAACAAATGACCGCGACCTCGCGCTGGCTGCGCCGGCAGCTGGCGGGCATCGTGGCGATCGCGCTGGTGCTGACGATGTTCTTCGTCGCGCGCCTGCCGACCGTCTCGGCCGCCGAGCAGGACCAGCTGGCAGCCAACTTCCACTTCACACCGATGACGATCGCGCTGCCCGCCGCGGCGAAGTCGCAGAACGTCCGGACGCTGAACAAGCAGTACGAGGCCATCTCGGCCTGGATGTCCTCGACCGGCGCCGGCATCGCGATGAACGACCTCGACGGTGACGGCCTGGCCAACGACATCTGCCTGGTCGACCCGCGCAGCGACCAGGTCGTCGTCACGCCGGTGCCGGGCCAGGGCCAGGAGCGCTACGCGCCGTTCGCGCTCGACCCGGCGCCGCTGCCGACGTGGGACTACATGGCCCCGATGGGCTGCGTCCCCGGCGACTTCAACGAAGACGGCCGGATGGACGTCATGGTCTACTACTGGGGGCGCACGCCGGTCGTGTTCCTGCAGAAGGCCGGCGCCACCAAGCTGGCTCCCGCGGCGTTCCAGCCGACCGAGCTCGTGCCGGGCAACCTGCGCGGCGCCGACGGCAAGTACAACGGCCCGCTGTGGAACACCAACGCGGCCACCATCGGCGACTTCGACGGCGACGGCCACGTGGACGTCTTCATCGGCAACTACTTCCCGGACAGCAAGGTCCTGGACCCGAACGCCGACGGCGGCATCACGATGAACCAGTCGATGTCGCACGCGACCAACGGCGGCGGCAAGTTCATCTACCGCTGGACCGGAGCCACCGCGGGGACGAACCCGTCGGTGTCCTTCGTGGACGCGTCGACGAGCATCCCGGCCAACGCCCGCACCGGCTGGTCGCTGGGCGCCAGCGCCACCGACATCGACGCCGACGGCCTGCCGGAGCTCTACATCGCCAACGACTTCGGGCACGACCACCTGCTCTACAACAAGTCCAAGCCGGGCGCCATCGAGTTCGGCGAGGTCACCGGGGTCCGCGGGATCGCCGACCCGAAGTCGAAGGTGCTCGGGAACGACTCGTTCAAGGGCATGGGCGTCGACTTCGGCGACTTCAACCACGACGGGCTGTACGACATCTTCGTCAGCAACATCACGACCTCGTGGGGCGTCGAAGAGTCGAACTACCAGTTCGTGAACACCGCCAAGGACCTCACGGACCTGCGCGGTCAGCTGCAGAAGGGCGTGGCACCGTTCCACGACGAGAGCGGCGAGACGCGCACGGCGTGGTCCGGCTGGGGCTGGGACCCGAAGATCGAGGACTTCAACAACAGCGGTGACGTCCAGATCGCGCAGGCCACCGGCTTCATCAAGGGGCAGGTCAACCGCTGGCCGCAGCTGCAGGAGCTGGCCGTGGCCAACGACGGCATGACGTCGAACCCGTTCTGGTGGCCGAACGCCCGTCCCGGTGACGACCTCGCCGGCGACCAGACGCTGCACTTCTTCGTGAAGCGCACGGACGGCACCTACGTCGACCTCGCGCCGAAGCTGGGCCTGGCCGTCCCGGTGCCCACCCGCGGCATCGGCGTCGGCGACGCGGACGGCGACGGACTGCCCGACTTCGCCGTCGCACGGCAGTGGGAGCAGCCGATCTACTACCACAACGACAGCCCGAAGACCGGCAAGTTCCTGCAGCTGAAGCTGACCACCGATGCCCCCGTGGCGCCGGGGCCCCTGCCGTCGGCCGGTTCGCCGGCGATCGGCGCCGAGGCCACCGTGACCACGGCGGACGGCAAGAAGTACGTGGGCCGCGTCGACGGCAGCAGCGGGCACTCCGGCCGCCGCAGCTTCGACGTCCAGATCGGGCTGGGTGCGGACGTCACCGGTCCGCTCGCGGTGCACCTGCTCTGGCGGGACCGCACCGGGAAGCCGCACACGCAGGACCTGAAGCTCGCACCGGGCTCCCACTCGTTCCAGCTCGGCACCCAGGCGAAGGAAGAGAAGTGACGTCATGGTGACGCCCATAACGACCAAAGTGGACACTGCACCGCCGAAGCGGACCAACAAGGTCATCACGGCCCTGCGCCGCTTCGCCATCTCGATCACGATCTTCAACATCCTCGGTTACACCGTGCTCGGGTTCGAGCAGCCGTGGATCTTCCCGTTCGTCGCCCTGGCGGTCTCCTACACCACGGAAATCGTGCTGGAGACCATCAACGCCCGCGTGACGAACCGGCCCGTCCGCTACCGCGGCGGCGGGTTCAAGGGCCTGGTGGAGTTCCTGTTCCCGGCGCACATCACCGCGCTGGCCCTGAACATGCTGACCTACGTCAACGACCACATCTGGGCGATGATCTTCGGTGTCATCGTCGCGGTCGGCACCAAGTGGGTGCTGCAGGCGCCGGTGTTCGGCCGGATGCGGCACTACATGAACCCGTCGAACTTCGGCATCACCGTGATGCTGCTGGTGTTCCCGTGGGTCAACATGACGCCGCCGTACCACTTCTCGGAGAAGGTCGACACCTGGATCGGCTGGCTGATCGTGGCCGTCATCCTGATCTCGGGCACGGTGCTCAACTCGCTGCTGACCGGCCGGATGTGGCTGATCGGGGGCTGGCTGTCGTTCTTCGTCATCCAGGCCGTCCTGCGCGGGGTGCTCTTCGGCACGGCCATCCCGGGTGCGCTGGCGATGGGCACCGGGATCGCGTTCGTGCTCTACACGAACTACATGGTGACCGACCCGGGCACGACGCCGTCGAAGCCGATTCCGCAGGTCGCCTTCGGTGCCGGTGTCGCGATGATGTACGGCTTCTTCACCGCCGCGCACATCGCCTACGGGTTGTTCTTCGCCACCGCGTCGGTGTGCCTGATCCGCGGGCTCTTCCTGTGGGGCCTGCACTTCTCGAACAAGTCGCGGATCAAGTTCGAGGCCGAGCAGGCCGCGCAGAAGGCGAAGCTCACCGCGGCACCGCCCGTCCCGGCCGGTGACGAGAAGCCGCTCGCGGCGTGATCCCGGAAACGCGGAACGCAACACTCCGCTTCGGACAGTGAGGAGGCAGGCCGGTGGCCAGCGAAGAAGAAGTCCAGGTGCTGACCCTGGAGGCGTACGCCGACACGATCGTGCCGGGGGAGAAACGCTCCCCGGACGACCACGCGGTGGCCGGGGTTTCCCCGGGGGCCGGCGCGGTCGAGGCGGGCGCGCTGGAGCTGCTGAACTACGACGCCACCGGCATCACCGCCGGCCTGCCGTACCTCGCGCAGTCGCTCAACGACCACGCGAAGACCTACGCGGGTGAGGTCGAGCTGGAGCTCGACTCCGACCTGCCGCCGTTCGTCGCGCTGCCGTACGAGCACCGGCGCGCCCTGGTGACCCGGCTGACGAAGCCGGGTCACCCGGAGAAGGAGGGCTGGGTCAGCCTGGCCCTGTTCTGCAACATGGCCTACGACACCGCCCCGCACCGGCACACCGCCGAAGCGCTGGCGGCCGGGCACCCCGGCCTGCTCGCGCTGGGCTACCGGCTGCCGGACGCCGACGGCCTGTGGCGGTTCCCGAAGTTCTCCTACGGCCGCAAGCTGGCCGAGCCGCATCCCGACACCACACCTTCGGGGAGTCCCGCATGAGCGCGATCGAGAAGACCGACGTCGTCATCGTCGGCAGCGGCTTCGGGGGGTCGATCCCGGCCTACCACCTCGCCGCGGGCGGAGCCAAGGTCGTGGTGCTCGAGCGCGGGCCGTGGCTGGCCGCGGACGACTTCGAGCACGACTACATGCTCGGCTCGAGCTACACCCGGGTGTTCGACTTCGTCGCCGGCGACGGGATGAGCGTGCTCGGCGGCAACTGCGTCGGCGGCGGCAGCGTGGTGTACTTCGCCGCGATGCCGCGGGCGCCGAAGTTCGTCTTCGACCGCCAGGGCAGCATCGGCCGCCGCATGTGGCCGGCGGAGATCAGCCGCGACTCGCTCGAGCCGTGGTACGACCGGGTCGACGAGTCGATCCCGGTGTCGCGCCAGGACTGGAACGACGTCAGCTACGCGGGCGGGCTGTGGGCCGCGGCCTGCAACCACTCGGGCCGCACGGCGAACCCGGCCCCGGTGGCGGTGGACAACGCCCGCTGCACCAACTGCAACTTCCAGATGGCGGGCTGCCGGTTCGACGCGAAGCGCTCGATGCTGACGAACTACCTGCCCGCCGCGCTGGCGCACGGCGCGCAGATCCGGCCGCTGCACGAGGTGGAACGGCTGGAGCGGACCGAGGACGGCGGCTACCGCGTCCACTACGACCTGATCGACGAAGAGGACTACCGCATCCACAACGGATCCGGCGTGATCGAGGCGAAGGTCGTCATCATCGCGGCCGGCGCCGGGGCGACGCCGGTGATCCTGCAGCGGTCCGAGGCCTCGCTCGGCCGGATGCCGCACGGGGTCGGCCGGTACTTCTCCGGCAACGGGGAACGGCTCAACACGGCCATCATCAACGAGGACCGCGTGCGCGAGGTGCTCGGACTGTCCCGTGAGGACGGTGCCGCCTACGCCGCGAACCACATCGGCAAGGGCCCGACCGTGGCGAACTGGGACAAGCTCGACGGCTCGCTGCCCGAGTACGAGCGGTACTCGCTGGAGCAGCTGTACTTCCCGCCCGGGCTCGGCACGATCCTCGCGCAGGCGCCCGGCGGCGAGGAGCCGCGCTGGTTCGGCGCGGAGAAGAAGGAAATCCTCAAGCAGTGGTCGAGCTGGCTGACCATCTTCCTGATGACCGAGGACGACAACGAAGGCGTCTTCGGCACCCCGCCGCCGACCGGGAACGCGTACCGGATCTCGCAGCAGATGCTCGGCCGCGGGCCGTTGCGCTACGACCCGACGCCGAACACCCTGCGCGGCTGGGCCCTGGCCGACGCCGACTGCAAGGCCATCATCGAGAAGGACGGCCTGGCGAAGGTCGCACCGTGGACCAACGACGTCGTGGGCGCCTACACCGTGCACCCGCTGTCGTCGTGCCGCATCGGTGACGACGCGGCGACGTCCGCGCTGCACCCGAACCACGAGCTGCGCGATCACGCGGGCATCTTCGTCACCGACAGCGCTTCGGTTCCCGGCGCGCTGACGGTGAACCCCGCCATGACGATCGCCGCGCTCGCCGAGCGGTCCGTGCCCGGCATCGTCCGCGCCCTGAACGAGCGCGGTGTCGACGTCAAGTACGGCGCGCCCGCTCCCGACGGCTCCATCACCGGCCGGCGCGCGGTGTCCAAACTGGACCTCGTGGCCGGCAGCTGAACCCCGAACGAGAGGACGGAACAACGTGACTGACACGACGGCTGTGCTCGCCGACCTGACCGCCGAGGCCGCCGAGGTCGACGCGCTCGTGGCCGGCCTCACCGAGTCCGGGTGGGAGACTCCGTCGCCCGCGCCAGGCTGGCGGGTCCGGGAGCAGATCGCCCACCTCACCTTCATCCTGCGCATCGCCGGCTTCGCCTCGGCGCAGCCGGAAGCGTTCGTCGCGATGACGAAGTCGCTCACCGGCGGCCTCGACGCGGCGGTCGAGGCCGCGCTGAAGGAGTTCGAAACCGACCCGGGCGAAGTGCTGCTGGCCAAGTGGCGCGGCGAGCGGGACACCGCGATCAAGGCGCTCGCCGCGGTGCCGGGCGACCAGCTCGTGCCGTGGCTGGTGAACCCGCTGCCGCCGTACGTCCTCGCGTGCGCCGGGATGATGGAGCTGTTCGGGCACGGGCAGGACATCGCCGACGCGCTCGGCGTGACGCCGGTGCGCACCGACCGGCTGCGGCACCTGGTCGGGTTCGCCGTCCGCGTCTGGGACTTCGGTTACCAGGCCCGGAACCTGACACCGCCGGAGACCGAGTTCCGGTTCGAGATCACCGGGCCCTCGGGCGCGCTGTGGACGTTCGGGCCGGCGGACTCGCCGGAGCGGATCACCGGCTCGGCCGAGGACTTCTGCCTGCTGGTCACCCGCCGGCGGCACCGCGACGACCTCGACGTGCGCGCCGAGGGAGCGCTGGCCGACGGCTGGCTCGACATCGCGCAGGCGTACCGCGGGCCGGCCGGCGAAGGCCGGACGCCAGGCCAGTTCGGCCGCTGAGCGGTACCGGATCAGGCGAATTCGAGGATGCGTGTCGCCGGGTGCTGTCCCGGTGACCGCGGGCATGCAGAAAGAAGACACGACCGGAACACCGGGTCATGCTGAACCGGGGCCGGTAATCGGGGCACGAGTAGCCAGTGGGAGTGCGGTGGCATGAGCGGTGAGCGGATTTCGATCGTGGGTATCGGTCTCCGGTACCCGGACGCGGGTTCACCGGAGGAGCTCTGGGAGAACGTACTGGCCGGTCGCCGGGCGTTCCGCAGGCTGCCCGACGAACGGATGAATCGGGCAGACTACTATTCGCCAGACCCCAAGGCACCGGACCGGTTTTACGCACAGAAGGCCGCGGTGCTGCGGGACTACGAGTTCGACCGGGTCGCCCACAAGGTCGCCGGGAGCACGTTCCGGGCCACCGACACGACCCACTGGCTCGCCCTCGACGTCGCCGCGCAAGCGCTGGCCGACGCCGGGTTCCCCGAAGGCGAAGGCACGTCGAAGCCCGCCACCGGCGTGGTCATCGGCAACAGCCTCACGGGTGAGTTCTCCCGCGCCAACGTGATGCGCTTGCGCTGGCCCTACGTCCGGCGCACCGTCGCCGCGGCGCTGGCCGGGCGCGGCTGGGGCGACGACGAGACCGGCGACTTCCTGCGCGAGCTGGAAATCCAGTACAAGGCGCCGTTCCCGGAGATCAACGAGGACACCCTGGCCGGCGGCCTGGCGAACACCATCGCCGGGCGGGTCTGCAACCACTTCGACTTCGGCGGCGGCGGGTACACCGTCGACGGCGCCTGTTCCTCGTCGCTGCTTTCGGTGGTGAGCGCGGCCAACGCCCTGACGCAGGGCGACCTGGACGTCGCCGTCGCCGGCGGTGTCGACCTGTCCATCGACCCGTTCGAGGTGATCGGGTTCGCGAAGACCGGCGCGCTGGCCAAGCGCGACATGAAGGTCTACGACGCCGACTCCAACGGCTTCTGGCCCGGCGAGGGCTCGGGCATGCTCGTGCTGATGCGTGAAAGCGACGCGATCGAGCAGGGCAAGCGGATCTACGCCTCGGTCACCGGGTGGGGCGTGTCCTCCGACGGCAAGGGCGGCATCACGCGGCCCGAGGCCGCCGGGCACCGGCTGGCGCTGAAGCGCGCGTACACCCGCGCCGGCTACGGCGTCGAGACCGTGTCCTACTTCGAAGGCCACGGCACCGGCACCGCGCTCGGCGACGCCACCGAGATCGAGGCGTTGTCGACCGCCCGCCGGGACGCCGACCCGCTGGCCAAGCCGGCGGCGCTGTCCACGATCAAGGGCAACATCGGGCACACCAAGGCCGCGGCCGGTGTGGCCGGGCTGATCAAGGCCACCCTGGCCGTCTACCACCAGGTCATCCCGCCCGGCACCGGGCACTTCGACCCGCACGAGTCGCTGACCGGCGACGCGGCCCGGATGTACGTGCCGAGCGAGGCCGAGCTGTGGCCCGCGGAGCACCCGGTGCGCGCCGGCGTGTCCGCGATGGGCTTCGGCGGGATCAACTCGCACGTCACCGTGGCCGAGGGGCCGCACGCTCCCCGCCGCGACGAGCTCGACGAGCGCTCCCGCGCCCTGGTCGCTGGCCGGCAGGACGCCGAGCTGCTGCTGCTCGACGCCGACGACGTCGCCACCCTGCGCGGACGCCTCGCGGCGCTCCTCGAATCGGTGCCGAAGCTGTCGTTCGCCGAGCTGACCGACCTCGCCGGCAGCCTCGCCGCCGAGCTGTCGGGCAAGCCGGTCCGGGCCGCGGTCGTCGCCGCGAACCCCGAGCAGGCCGAGCGAAAGCTCACCCGGCTGCTCGAACTGCTCGAAGAGGGCGACTCGGTGTTCGAGAGCACCGACGGCATCTTCGCGAGCTCGCGGCCCACCGCGCCGCGGATCGGGTTCCTCTTCCCCGGCCAGGGTTCCGGCCGCGGCGGGGACAGCGCGGTCCGCCGCCGGTTCGACGTCGCCCGCGAGCTCTACGACGCGGCCGCGTTGCCGACCGACGGCGACCAGGCCTCCACCGAGGTGGCCCAGCCGCGGATCGTCACCGGCTCCCTCGCCGGGCTGCGGGTGCTTCGCGCCTTCGGCGTCGAAGCGAGCTCCGCGACCGGGCACAGCCTCGGCGAACTGACCGCCCTGCACTGGGCCGGCGCGGTCGGCGAGCGCGAGGTGGCCGAGCTGGCCAGGATCCGCGGCCGGGTGATGGCGACCGAGGTCGGCCCCGGCACGGGGGCGATGGCCGGTATCGCGGCGTCGCCGTCCCGGACCGAGGAGCTCGGGCTCGGCACCGACGTCGTCATCGCGGGCTACAACGCGCCGCAGCAGACGGTGATCTCGGGACCGATCGCGGCCGTCGACCGGGTGGTCGCACTGGCCAAGGCCCAGGGCGTCGGCGCGACCCGGATCAAGGTGTCGCACGCGTTCCACTCCCCGGCCGTCGAACCCGCCGCCACCGCGATGATCGAGCGGCTCGGCGAGTTCAGCTTCGAGCGGCTCCAGCGGCCGGTGATCTCCACGGTGACCGGCGACGTCCTGCACGCCGCCGAGAACCTGCCGGAGCTGCTGTGCGAGCAGATCGTGCAGCCGGTCCGGTTCCGGGAGGCCGCCGCGAAGGTCGCCGAACGCAGCGACCTGGTGATCGAGGTCGGTCCCGGCCGGGTGCTCACCGGGCTCTTCGAGGACATCGCACCGCGGACGCCGGTACTGGCGTTCGACACCGACAGCACCTCTCTCGGCGCCGTCCTGCGGGTGCTGGGCGCGGCGTTCGCGCTGGGCGCCCCGGTCACCCCGGAGCGGCTGTTCGCCGGCCGCGTGGTCCGGGAACTGCCCGCCGACGGGGTCTACCGGTTCCTGGCCAGCCCCTGCGAGGCGGCTCCGGCGATCGACGCCGAGCTCGCCGCGGAGCAGGCTGCCGCCGGTGCCCGGCCCGCCGAGGCGGAAGCCGCCGACACCGAGAGCACCACGCTCGACCTGCTGCGCAGGCTCGCCGCCGAGCGCGTCGAGCTGCCGCTGGAGACGGTCACGGCCGACACCCACCCGCTCGACGACCTGCACCTTTCGTCGATCACCGTGGGACAGCTGGTCAACGACGTCACCCGGGCCCTCGGCCGGCCCGCGCTCGAGGGCATGCCGAACTTCGCCACCGTCTGTCTCGGCGATCTCGCCGAGATGATCGACGAGCTGGCGCAGACGGCGAAGCCGGCGGACGCGGCGGGCAAGGGCGAAGCACCGGGCATCGGGCCGTGGGTCCGGCCGTTCGCGGTCGAGTACCTGCCCGCGGCCCTCCCGGCCGCGGACCTGCCCTCGGGCACGGTGTCCGCGCAGTGGCAGGTCTTCGCCACCCCGGGCAACCCGCTCGCCGAGCCGCTGCGGACGGCGCTCGCCCGCAGCGGTGCGGGTGAGGGCGTGCTGCTCTGCCTGCCCACCGACTGCGACGCCGGGCACGTCGGGCTGTTCCTCGAAGCCGGCCGGGCCCTGATGGCCGCGCCCAACGGCACGCGGTTCGTCGTGGTGCACCACGGCTACGGCGCCTCCGGCCTGGCGAAGACGCTGCGGCTTGAGGACCCCTCGGCGAAGACCACGATCGTCGACCTGGCCGACCCGACCCCGGCGGAGCCGGCGGCGATCGACCGCGCGGTGACGACGGTGGTCGCCGAAGTGGCGGCGACGACGGACTTCGTCGAAGCCCGCTACGGCTCCGACGGCGGCCGCACGGTCCCGCGGCTGGTCGGCTTGCCGGCGGCGGCCTCCGGTCCCATCCCGGAGACCCTCGACAGCACCGACGTCATGTTGGTCACCGGCGGCGGCAAGGGCATCACGGCGGAGAGCGCGCTGGCACTGGCGAAGGACTCCGGCGCGAAGCTCGCGCTCCTCGGGCGCAGTGACCCGGAAACGGACCCCGAGCTGCTGGAGAACCTCGACCGCATGGAGGCGGCGGGCATCCGCTACGTCTACGAGCGGGCCGACGTCACCGACGCCGCGCAGATCGCCGGCGTCGTGGCCCGCGTGGAGGCCGAGCTGGGCCCGGTCACCGCGGTCATGCACGGCGCGGGCCGCAACGAGCCGGCCGCGTTGTTCAGCCTGACCGAGGACGCCTTCCGCAAGACCATCGCGCCGAAGATCGACGGTCTCAACGCCGTGCTCGACGCGGTCGACCAGGACCGCATCAAGCTGCTGGTGACCTTCGGCAGCATCATCGGCCGCGCCGGCCTCCGCGGTGAGGCGCACTACTCCACGGCCAACGACTGGATGACCGAGGCGACCCTGCGCTTCGGCCGGGAACACCCCCGGGCGCGGGCGATCGCGCTGGAGTGGTCGGTCTGGTCCGGCACCGGCATGGGCGAGAAGCTCGGCGTGGTCAGCGCCCTGATGCGCGACGGCATCACGCCGATCCCGCTCGACGAGGGCATCACCATCCTGCGCCAGCTGCTTTCGGACCCGGCCACGCCGCCGGTGCTCGTCATCTGCGGCCGCATGAACGGGCTGCCGACCCTGCCGATCCAGCGGCGCGAGCTGCCGCTGACCCGGTTCATCGACCGGACGGTCGTGCACTACCCCGGGGTCGAGCTGATCACCGAGGCCGAGCTGTCCGCGGGCAGCGACCCGTACCTGACCGACCACCTGCTCGACGGTCAGCTGCTCTTCCCGGCCGTGCTCGGCATGGAGGCGATGACCCAGGTCGCGTCGGCCACCGTCGGTCGCGGCGGCACCCCGGTGCTGGAGGGCGTCGAGTTCCTGCGCCCGATCATCGTCTCGCCGGGCAAGTCGACCACCATCCGGCTGGCCGCGCTCGCCCGGGACGCCGACACCGTGGACGTCGTGATCCGCAGCGACGAGACGGGCTTCAGCGCCGATCACTTCCGGGCCCGGCTCAACTTCGCCCGGCCGGAGTCGCTCGGCGAGACCACCCTGCGGGACGTCGCGCTGCCGTCGGTCCCGGTCGACCCGATCCGCGAGCTGTACGGCTCGGTCCTGTTCCAGGGCAAGCGCTTCCAGCGCGTGCTCGGGTACCGGCGGGCCAGCGCGCGGCACGCGGTCGCCGAGATCTCGACGTCGGCGAACGTGGCGTGGTTCGCGCCGTTCCTGCCGCAGGACAAGCTGCTGGCCGACCCGGGCACCCGGGACGCGATGATGCACGCGATCCAGTGCTGCATCCCGGACGCGACGCTGCTGCCGCAGAGCATCGAGAAGCTCTACCTGGCCGCACCGGGCGAGCAGCACGACGAGTACGTCCTGCTCGACGCGCGCGAACGGTCCCAGGACGGCGACAGCTACGTCTACGACCTGGACGTCCGCAACCCGGACGGCACGCTCGTCGAACGCTGGGAAGGGCTGATGCTCCGGGCGGTGCGCAAGCGCGACGGGGCGGGGCCGTGGGTGCCGTCGATGCTCGGGGCCTACCTCGAGCGTGCGTGCGAGCGGCTGCTCGGCGGCCGGCGATCGGTGGTGCTGGAGCCGGACCCGGCGGACCGCGTGTGCGAAGGCATCGCGGAGCGGCGCGTCCAGACGGCGCTGGCGGCGAGCCGCAGCCTCGACCGGCCGGTCGAGGTGCGCTACCGACCCGACGGCAAGCCGGAGATCGACGGGGCCGAGGTGACCGCGTCGCACACCGCGCAGCTGACGCTGGCGGTCACCGGCTCCGGGCAGCTCACGTGTGACATCGAGAGTGCGATCGAGCGGACCGACGAGGACTGGACCGGACTGCTGGGCGAAGAGCTCGTCGCCGTCGGCCGGCTGCTGGCCGCGGACACCGGCGAACCGGTCGCGGTGGCCAACACCCGGGTCTGGAGCGCGCTGGAGTGCGTGCGCAAGACCGGCGGGATGACCCAGGCCCTCACGGTCCGCCGGGTCGAGGCCGACGGGTGGGCGCTGCTCGCCTGCGGCGACGCCCTGATCGCGACCTGGTCGACCACGGTCGACGACCGGCCGGCCCCCGTGGTCTTCGCCGTCCTCCACGCAGAGGGGAACCGAGAATGACCGGCTACTACGAGCTCCGCCACACGGTCGGCTTCGAAGAGACCAACATGGTGGGCAACGTCTACTACGTCAACTACGTCCGGTGGCAGGGCCGGTGCCGCGAGATGTTCCTCGTCGAGCGGGCTCCGGCGGTACTGGCGGACATCCGCGGCGACCTGAAGCTCTACACCCTCAAGGTGGAGTGCGAGTTCTTCGCGGAGATCACCGGCTTCGACGAGCTGTCCATCCGGATGCGCCTCGAGGAGCTGACCCAGACGCAGCTGCAGTTCACCTTCGACTACGTCCACCTGCACCCGGACGGCGAGCGGTTGGTGGCGCGCGGACGTCAGCGGATCGCCTGCATGCGGGGACCGAACTCGGCGACCGTGCCGGTCCGGGTGCCCGAGGCGCTGCTGGAGGCGTTGGCGCCCTACACGACGGCTACGGCGCGCAACGGCAAGGGAGTCTAAATGGGCCACCCAGGAGCAGGCCCCGCCGAGCGGACACCGCTGCAGCGGGTGCCGACGTCGGCGGCGCGCCGCGGGCTCAGCCCGCAACCGGCACTGCGCCAGGTGATGGCGCAGTTCGCGACGGGCGTCACGGTGCTCACGGCCGGCGGCGCGGACCCGCACGGGATGACCGCGAACGCTTTCTCGTCGGTGTCGCTGGATCCGCCGCTCGTGCTGTGCTGCGTCGCCAAGGCGGCCCGCATGCACAGCTCGATCGTCGCCGCGGGCTCGTTCGCGGTGAACATCCTGGCCTCGGACCAGCAGGCCGTGTCGAAGTACTTCGCCGACTGGAAGCGGCCCGACGGGCTGGCCCAGTTCGACGCGGTCAGCTGGACGCCGGGCGGCAAGACCGGGGCACCGCTGTTCACGGGCGCCCTGGCCTGGCTGGAGTGCGAGCTGGCGCAGGTCATCGAGGGCGGTGACCATTCGGTCTTCCTCGGCCGGGTGGTCGCCACCGGCCGGGGGGCCGGCGAGGACGCCCTCATCTTCTACAGCGGCGGCTACCACGACGTGGACGGCCGGGTCGCGTGAACCGACGCCGGCCCCGAGCACTACCGGGGCCGCACGAAGGAGAGGGAAAGTCATGACTGCCAACAACACGGGTCGCACGGACGCCGCCGCGGCCACCTCGCGGTACGTCGAGCCGGTGGAAGCGCCGGTCGACCTGACCGTGCGGCCGATGCCGCGGCTCGGCCGGGGGATCGTCTGGTCGGACGTCGTCGCCGAGATGGAACGTGACCTCGAGGAGCGGCTGGGCGAGGCCGCGTAAGCGGTTCCCCGGACGGCCTCGCGCCACGAAGCCGGGCCCGGCGGGACACCGACCCCTCAGCGACGGTGTCCGCGCCGGCCCCGGCTTCGTCCCCTTGACGGGCGCCGGGTCTCGCGGTGACCGACGGCGCACCGGTGATAGCTCGAACGGCTACGGCGGATCCTTCCGCCGTAGCCGTTCGGGTTTCCGGCGTGTGGTCCCGCGGACAGCCCACAGGACATCCGGCGAGGCCGGCACGAATCGTGCCGGCCTCGCCGAGTCGGTGGTACGACATCCCGGCACACCGCCCGCAACGGCCGGCACGGCAACGAGAACGGCCGGCACACCGCCCGGCGTGGCCACCACGGCACGCGGCGCAGACGGCGAACCCGCCTGCTGGTGTGTTGACCGATCCGGTCGCTGTGTCGGCCGTTCTCGTCCGCGCTGCTCCCATCGCGACCAAGCGGAAACGCCGCGGGCGCAAGGGTTTCCACGCAACAAAGAAGGCCTCCCCGCCCTTTCGGGTGGGGAGGCCTTCTGTCTACCGCAGGGTCACGCGTGGTCGGCGACGGCCCCGGCGAGCAGGCTGCTGACCCGGCGGGCCGCGGCCATCCCGGCCCACGCGGTCAGCTCGATCAGGGTGTCGTCGCCGGGCGCGGTGCCGCGGAACGCCTCGACGAGCCCCTCGTCGACCTGGTAGGACGCCAGCGCCGTGGCCAGCGCCAGCCGACCGGCCGGCCGGTCGGCCTCGGCGAGCCCGGCGACCGCCTCGTCGAGCCAGGACCGGCTGAGCCCCGGCGCCTGCCCGTCCCAGGCGGCCAGCCGCTCCCGCACCAGCGCGCGGACGCCGGCGGGCACCGAACGGGCACCCGCCGCTTCGGCCACGGCGTAGGCGCGGGCGAACGCGTCGGCGATCACCGGGTTCCCGCGCGCCCAGCCCAGGTCCTCCGGTGCCGGAGCGGCCGGGAGCAGCTCCAGTGACGCTCCCGGCCGCGGTCCCGACGTCGCCGTGGGCCGCAGCACGCCGCCGAGCACCCGCCGCGCCTGCGGCTTGGCGGACTCGGGGACGTGCGCGGGGAACGGCGAATCCCGGAGGTACACGTTCACCATGCGGTTGTAGTACTGGAACGCCACGGCGACGCCGATCAGCTCGGGCGCGTGCGCGGGCGGGAACGGCGGCGCGGGCGCCGTCGTGGTCGCCGACGCGCGGGCCCACGCTTCGAGCGCCGCCCGTTCGGAGCCGCCGGACTCGCCGGGGCCGTCCGGGATCGCGGCGAGCGTCATGCCGTGCACGTCCACGCAGTACGGGCAGCTGTTGGCCGCCGACACCCCGGTGGCCACCGCCTCCTTGGCCGCGCGCCCGGCCGGGCCGGGTACCAGCAGCGTCTCCCGCAGGATCAGCCAGGCCGCGGCCATCGACTCCGGCGCCGCGGAGTGCAGCGCCGTCGGCGGCGCGAGCATCCCGAAGTCCTGCTCCACCTGCCGGTAGACCGCGGCCACCAGGCCGCGGGCCCGGCGCCGGGGCACCACGCCGACGTGCCGGGTGTCGCGCAGGGACTTGCGCACGGCGAAGCGGACGAGACCGGCGATCATCGGGTGCTCGCGCGCGCGATCACGGCGCCCACCACGAAGTCCGGGTACTGCTCGGCGATGGCGTCCACGTCGGGCAGGACCGTCACGTCGCCGAGTCCGGCCGCCTCGAACGTGGCCCGCCAGGCGGCCGGGGTGAGGAAGCCGTGCGTCGGCCGCTTCACCGGGTCGGTGATGACGTCGGTGAAGCTGTCGAGGAAGTCGAAGATGATCTCGGCGTGGATGGGCCGGGCGAGCTTCGTCGGCCGCACGCATTCGGACACCACGACCGCGCCGCCCGGCTTCAGCGCCTTCGCCGCCTCGGCGACGACGAAGTCGAGGTCGGGCGCCACGTGGAAGCAGTTGACCGCGTACACGGCGTCGAACGTGCCGGGCTCGACCCCCTGCGCCTCCCAGGGCAGCGTCATGTCGATGCGGGCCGACTCGACCGTCGTCGACGGCGACGCGGCGGCCGCGGCCGCCTTCTCGCCGTGCCGGGCGAACGTCTCGGCGACCTCGGTGAACCGGTAGCGCGTGACGTCGGTACCGAGCGTGCGGAGCACCTGCTCGGCGCCGCTGCCGCAGCCGCCGCCGATCTCGAGGATCTCGAACGGGCCGCCCGCCGCCGGCACGAGGCGGCTCAGCGCCTCCGCGCCGACCTTGTTGTTGATCGAGTACAGCAGGTTGTCGTTGGAGAAGTACTTCAGCCACAACGGAAGCTGCGCGGGCGCGAAGAGGATCTCGTCACCGGTCGCTTCGCCGGCGAAGAACGTCTTCGCCTCGTCGACGAGCGTCCGCAGGATCTCGACGGCGACGGCGGCACCCGGCTCGCGCGCGGCGAGCTCGGCGGCGACGTCGTCGAACGACGGGACGGCCACCGTGCCGGGCACGTACCGGCCGCCTTCCCGGGCGAAGATCCCCGAGTCCGACAGCTTTTCGTACAGGAAGTGCAACGGGATCGTCCGGCGCCACGGGATCGAGAGCTCCTGCTTGGCCTGCGGGACCGAGGTTCCGGAGGCGGTCGGCAGGGCGCCGATCGCGGAGAGGATCCGGTGGGCGGTGGCGTCGACGAGGCGGGCGAACGTCTCGTTGGCCGCCAGGAAGCGGAACGGGAAGTGCTCCCGGACGCCCTCGTCGGCGATGGCGGCTCGCAGCTTCGCGAACTCCGCCGCCTTCGGGTGGTCTTCGGGCCGGCCGTAGCCGTTCTCCGCCTGCTCAGTCATGTTCACTCACTTTCGCGATGTCCGGCGGTCAGGCCGCGGCACGGCCGAGGTCCGGGAACGAGTGGACGGTCAGGGGCAGCCCGCCGCCGAGGCGCAGCGACATCATCGGCTCCGGCTTGACCGCGAACCCGGGCACGGTGTCGAACCGCAGGTCGCGCATCAGCGTGGAGATGATGAAGGTGGCCTCCATCATCCCCAGGTGGTTGCCGACGCAGAACCGGGGACCGGCGCCGAACGGGATGTGCGCGTAGCGCGGGCGATCCGACGTCACGTCCGGGTCGAACCGCTCCGGGAGGAACCGGTCCGGCTCCGGCCAGTACCGCGGGTGCCGGTGCAGGATGTACGGGCAGATCAGCACTTCCGAGCCCGCGGGCACGTGGTACCCGCCGACCTCGTCGTCGGCCAGCGCGCGGCGCGGCAGGATCCACACCGGCGGGAACAGCCGCATGGCCTCCTGCAGCACCATGTGCGTGTAGCGCAGCCGGGTCAGGTCCTCGTAGGCCGGGCGACGGTCGCCGTAGACCGCCACCGCCTCCTCGTGCAGCCGCTCCCGGACCTCCGGGTGCCTGCTCACCAGGTCCAGCGTCCAGCCGACGGTGCTGGCCGTCGTCTCGTGCCCGGCCAGCAGCAGCGTCACCAATTCGTCGCGCATGCGGCGGTCGGCGACCCGTTTGTCGGATTCCTTGGCGGTGGAGGCGATGAGCCGGGTCAGCACGTCGTCGCCGGTCGCGGACGGCCGGGCCTTCCGCTGCTCCACGAGGAGCCCGACGACGTGCTGGAGGTGGTCGCGGCCGGCGCGGAACGCCCGCTGCCCCTTGAGCGGGAGCCACCGCGGCACCATGCCCAGGGTCTCCATCTCGAACATGGCCTGGTCCTGCACGGCCTCGAAGGAGTGCTCGACCGCGTCGAACGCGCTGAGGTCGGTGTCCAGCAGGGTGCTGCCGAGCACGCCGAGGGTCAGCGCGGTGATCTCGGACAGCACGTCCACCGGCGCGCCGGAGTCCCGGTGGGCGGTGAGGCGCTCGACCAGGCTGAGGGCCTCGTCGATGATCACGTCGGCCTGCGCGGCGATCCGCTTGTGCTGGAACACCGGCTGGATGGTGCGCCGCTGTTCCTTCCACAGCGCGCCTTCCGACGTCAGCAGCCCGTCGCCCAGCGCCCGCTTGGCCTCGGTGTAGCCGATGCCCTTGTGGTAGTTGGCCGCGTTGTCCGCGAGCACGTGCTTGGCGTGGTCGGGGTGGTTGAAGATGTAGAGCGTCTTCGGGCCGATCGACACCCGCACCGCGTCGCCGTATTCGCGGACGGCCTCGCTCATCAGGCCGATCCGGTCCGAGCGGAGCTTGCGCAGGATCCCGGGTGCGGCCCGGCGCGGCGGTCCCGGGGGAACGCGGCGAGGGCTGCCGGTCATGCCGTCGGGGCGGTCGAGCCGGGCGTGGGCAGGCCCTGCTTCGAGGTGCTGTTCTGGTAGGCCGCGAGCCGCCACTGGCCCTCGGTCCGCACGGCCAGCCAGGACGAGCGGATCGCCTGCGCGGCGGACACCTCGGTCTCACCGGCCGCCAGCACGCCGCCGGACGACAGCAGCAGCGCGACGTCGGGGCCGAGGAAGCGCAGGCCGATCGGCTTGCCGACGACCTGGGTGCCGGCGTACGGGCCCTCGAAGGCCTCGGCGAAGTACTCCTTGATGTCCTGACGGCCCTGGCGGAAGACGCCGGGCAGGATCAGCGTGCCGTCCTCGGTGAACAGGTCGGCGATCGACGCGGCGTCCTGGTGCGCCCAGGCCGCGAGGAGCCGCTGGGGGATGACTCCGATGGCCGCCTGGTCGGCGGCCGGCACCTCGGTGGTCGTCATGGCGCTTCCTTTCGGGCGAACGGCGGGACGGCGGCGGGCACGGGAAACCGGCCGGACGGCGCGGCTTCCCGGTCACTCGTCCACGTTCGCACCGCGCACCGCCCGCCCACGTCTCCCGCAGTGCGGCGGTGCCGGGCCCGCCCGGGCGCCGCAGCGCAAGTTCGGAGATGAGCCCGGCGGGTGTCCCGGGGCAAACTGGAAGCTGTTTGGGCCGGGGTGTCAGCACGGCCCGGCACGGGCCGGGGCCCGCTACCCGTCTCGGGTAACCCCGCGGACGTTTGGTTGGGAGGCCGGCGGATGGCGATGCGCCTCCAGCTCATCGAGGGAACCGAACTGCTCGACAAGTGGGCCGAATCGGCGTCACAGGCTCAGCGAAATGTCATGTACGAAGCATTGTTCGCCGTCGGCGACGGTTCCGCATTCCTCATTTACGACATTTTCGGCGATCCCGGGGACCGCGGTATTTTCGTGGTCGCGGTGCGACCCGATCTGGTCCTCAAGGTCCTGCTGCGGCGCGCGGACTCCTCGTTCGCGATTCGCTACGTCGGCCTGCCGGACAGCGAAGCCGCCGGTCTCGGCGGTGAGGTCGGGCCGCCTGTGGAGGAGCCCAGCAGCCCGGACGGCGGCTAGGCCGAACGGCCTAGCGCCGCCCGCCGCCCGGCGGCCGGGCGTCACGCGCTGTGGATGTATTCCTCACCTTGACAGCGTCTCTCGGCGTGTGAAAGCCTTTTCTTGTTTGCGGGTCGGTCCGCATTCTGGGGGATCCTTGGTTAAAAGGAGGACGGACCATGTCGTCACCCGAGTTGCCCGGACTGGATGTCCACGGACGCGTGCGGGCTCGTGACATCCAGATGACCGGAACGGCCGATCTCGGCCGCCGCGTCCTGATGATCACCGGCGCCATCGACACGACCGACCACGACGTCTCGATCAGCGTCACCCTGCCGGAGCCGGGCCGCTGGCAGGTGATCAAGGCCGAGACGAACCTGACCGACCGCACCTGGGTGGCCATGCAGGCCGTGCTCGACGAGGACTCGACGTTCGTCGACGACCCCGGGACCGCGGTGATGTCCCCGCAGTTCGCGAAGAGCTTCATGACGCCGGACCAGCGCCGCCTCACCTTCTACGACGGCGAGGTCCGCCCGGGCGAAGCGGTGCTCAAGATGTATTCGATGGAGACGAACGGCCGCAAGCCGGGGTACTTCTACTCCCGGTACAGCCCGATCGCCTCCGACAGCGCCGAGCAGTCGGAAGCGACGCTGAGCCAGCTGGTCAGCGACGGGATGCAGCAGCGTCCGGTGATCGAGCTGATCGTGCCGATCACCGTCGTCGGTTGAGCCCGGCGGGCGCGGCTGTGAGTGCGTCATGATCAAATTCGTGCCGGAGCCGCACCTGCTCGAGTCGCCACGCGGGCGTGACTGGCCGCGGCTGCCGCGCCCGGCCGTCCGCGACCGGCGCGAGGGGCCGGCGAACTCCGCCGAAGTCGTCATCGTCGGCGCGGGCCCGGCCGGGCTCGCGGTCGCGTCCGCGTTGTGGCACCACGGCGTGCGCGACGTCGTGATCATCGACCGGGACGGCCGCCCGTGCGGCCGGTTCTTCGACCGGATCGACCGGCTGGGCCAGCGGGTCCTCCGCTCGCCGTACGAGCACCACCCCGGCGTCGAGGGGTACCGCGACTGCGAGCTGCTGGACTTCGCGCGGCTGCACTGGGCGCGCCTGAGCGCCACCGAGCGGCGCGAGGTCCGGATGGCCCAGGCGGGGCACCGCTCGGTCGTGCCGGTCGACGTCTTCGAGGCCTACTGCGACCACCTGGCCACCAGCCACCACGTCGTGGAGAACACCTGGCCGGGGTCGGTGCGCGAGGTGCTGCCGACCGACGACGCGGTGACCGTGCGCGCGAACCGGTTCACCGTGACCGCCCGGCACGCCGTGCTCTGCCTCGGCGAAGAACGGCGTCCGGCGCCCGAAGCCTGGTGGGGTGGCGGCCGCCCGCCCGCCGGAGTGTCCTATTGGGACGAACCGGTGGCGCCGGGCGGGCAGAGCCAGGTCGTGGTCGGCGCCGGGCTCACTGCGGCGCACCTGATCGCCGGCGCGCTCGAGGCGGGCCGGCAGGTGCACTGGGTGGTCCGCGAGGCCGGTGAGCACTACCAGTGCGCCGACGTCAACTCCTCGTTCTTCCGCCCGGAGGGCCGGGCGCGCTTCGACGGCGTCGACCGGGCCGGGCGGCTGGACCTGATGCGCCGCTTCCGGCGGGCGTCCATCATGTTCGAGTTCCGGCCCCTGCTGCAGCAGGCCGAAGCCGACGGACGGCTGGTCGTGCACCGCGGCGAAGCGGTCAAGGAAGTCGACGCGGGCGTGGTCTGCCGGCTGGAGAGCGGCCGGACGATCAAGGCGGACACCGCCGTGCTGGCGCTGGGCACGACCCCGTCGATCGGCAGCGGCCTGCTGCCGTCGGCGGTCGTGGGCGAGCGCGACGGCTGGCCGGACCTGGACGAGCGGACGCTCCGCTACACCCGCGCCCCGCGCGTGTCGGTGGTGGGCGCGGCGGCCGGACTGGTGTTCGGCCCGGCCGCGCGCAACATCGACGGCCACCGGGTGGCGACCGCGCGGGTGGCCGCGTCGATCGCGCACGGCCTGCGCCACGGTCTCGTCCCGGCGGTGGCCGGTGCCCGATGACCTCCGGTTCGCGCTGGCCTCGATCGACGACCCGGACGGCACCGAGGTGGGCGTCATCCTGCTCGGCCTCGACGCGGAGCGGCTGCTGGCCGGCGTCGGGTCCGCCCGGCTGGCCGACGACGACACGGCGCTGGTCACCCAGGCCGTCGACCAGGCCCGGCACGAGGTGGCCGGTCCCCGTTACGCCGACCTGATCGCGGCCGGACGGGCCCGCTGGCGCGCGGTCCGGGCGTCCCTCGCGAGCCTGCCCGTCGCGGCGAACCCGGCTTCCCCGCGGCGCGCCTGGGCCGAGACCGCCGCGCACGTCGCCGCCGCCGTCCCCGGCGCCGGACCGGCGTCCATCAGCTACCTGACCGCCTGCACGCTGCGTCGCCGGGAGGTCGACCGGCTCGCCGACGAACGAGGAGAACCCGATGTCCCACTTGAAGGCCCTGCCGGCTGAGACCGCCCTGCTGGACGTGTTCCGGGCCTACCCCGGCCCCGCCGGGCCGCTGCTGGACCTGCACGAGCAGGTGATGCGGGCCGAGTCGCCCTTCACCCCGGGGGAGCGGGAGCTGATCGCGGCGTACGTCTCGGGCCTCAACGGCTGCGACTACTGCCACGGCATCCACACGGTCACCGCGGAGGCGTTCGGCGTCCCCGAAGGGCTGCTCGCCGCCGCGGTGCAGGACCTCGAGTCCGCGCCCGTCGACGAGAAGATGCGGCCGGTGCTCGCCTACGCCGGCAAGCTGACCCGCACGCCGTCCCGGGTGACCGAGGCCGACGCCGAAGCCGTGTTCGCCGCCGGCTGGGACGAGCGCGCGCTGCACGACGCGGTCCTCGTGTGCGCGCTGTTCAACTTCATGAACCGGATGGTCGAGGGCGTGGGGCTGCGCGCCGACGCGGCCTACGCCGAGGTGTCGGGCCGGCGGCTGCACGAAGTCGGCTACGCGGGCTTGGGGAAGGTGCTCGCCGCGGAGAGCTGAGCCGCGGGCCGCCGGAATCGAGCACGACGGCGGGTGCGCAACCGTGGAGACGCAGCTAGCGGCCGCCCTGCCGGATGCTCGGTTCCTCGGGCCACCGCCACGGTGGTCGCGGCCGGCGGAAGGTGCGGAATCATGGTCGTCGTGATGGCTGCCGATGCCACGGAAAATGACGTCGAGGAAATCGTCGACCGGGTGGCGGCCGCGGGCGGCGAAGCCTTCGTCAGCCGCGGCGTGAGCCGGGTGGTCGTCGGGCTCGTCGGCGACGTCCACCGCTTCGAAACGCTCAACATCGGCGCGATGCCGGGCGTCCACAGCGTCACCCGCATCTCCGCCAAGTTCAAGCTGGTGAGCCTGGAGCACCACCCGCAACGGTCCACGGTGTACGTCCGCGGCGTGCCGATCGGCCCGGACACGGTGACCCTGATCGCCGGGCCGTGCGCGGTGGAAACCCCGGAGCAGACGCTCGAGGCGGCGCGGATGGCGCAGGCCGCGGGCGCTACCTTGCTGCGCGGCGGCGCGTTCAAGCCGCGCACGTCGCCCTACGCCTTCCAGGGCCTCGGCGAGCTGGGGCTGAAGATCCTGGCCGACGTGCGGGCCGAGACCGGTCTCCCGGTGGTCACCGAGGTGGTCTCCGCGCACGACGTCCCGATGGTGGCCCGGTACGCGGACATGCTGCAGATCGGCACCCGGAACATGCAGAACTTCGGGCTGCTGCAGGCGGTCGGCGAGGCCGGCAAGCCGGTGCTGCTCAAGCGCGGCATGAGCGCGAGCATCGAGGAATGGCTGATGGCCGCCGAGTACATCGCCCAGCGCGGCAACCTCGACATCGTGCTGTGCGAGCGGGGGATCCGCACGTTCGAGACCGCGACCCGCAACACCCTCGACATCTCCGCCGTGCCGGTGGTCCAGCGGCTTTCGCACCTGCCGGTGATGGTCGACCCGTCGCACTCCGGCGGGCGGCGCGACCTCGTACTGCCCCTGTCGCGCGCGGCGGTCGCGGTCGGCGCGGACGGCGTGCTCGTCGACTGCCACCCCCACCCGGAGCAGGCGCTCTGCGACGGCCCGCAGGCCCTCGTCGCCGAAGACCTGCGGATCCTGCAGAGCTCCCTGGAAGACCTCGCCGCCGTGCTGGGCCGGCAGTCGCCGGCGTGGCGGACCCGCAGCGCCGGCTGAGCGGACCCGGGCGCGTCCGGATGTCAGGTCCCCCAAGGGATTGCGCACCGGCGACCCATCGCTTCGCCACGGAGGAGGGCATCTCCGGCGTTGCGAGCACGCAGCAGCGGCGGAGATGTGCCGGCGTGCCACCCGTTCCTAGTGTCGGGCAGGCACATCTCGGCGGCTCGACGGGGAGACACGCATGCGAGTACTGCTCACGTCCGCGGCCCTGTGCGGGCACTTCTACCCGCTCGTCCCCCTGGCGTGGACGTTTCGCGGTCTCGGCCACGAGGTACTGGTGGCCGTCGCCGACGACTTCGTCCCCGAGGTGCTGCGGGCCGGGCTCCCCGCCGCCTCGTGCGGCCCCGCGGCGGACTTCGCCGGGCTCGCGGTCGGCGGCGCGACCGACCGGCTGTCCGCGCGGCGCTACGGCAACGGCCGGGTGTTCGGCCGCAACGCCGCGCGCAACCTGCCGGGCCTTCTGTCCATTGTAGACTCGTGGCGGCCGGACCTGGTGCTCGGCGAGCGGGCGGAGGCGGCGGGCCCGGTGGCCGCCGCGGCGGCCGGCGTACCCGCGGTCGAGCTGCAGTGGGGCATCCCGCTGTTGCGCGAGTACCGCATCGCGGCGGAGGACGAGCTCGAGCCGCACCTGGCCCGCCTGGGCGTGGCCGCCGCACCGCCGCCGATGACGGTGCTGAACCCGTGGCCGCCGAGCCTGCGCCGCTCGCACGCCGTGCGCCAGCGCCGGATGCGCAACGTGCCGTACGACGGCCAGGCCCGGGTGCCCGACTGGGTGTGGCAGCCGCGGAAGCGGCCACGGATCTGCCTCACCCTGGGCACCGTGCTGCCCCGGTTCGGCCCGGGCGGGGGAGCGGAGGTCGTCATGCCGATGCTGCACGCGCTGGCCCGCCTCGACGTCGAGGTGGTGGTGGCGGTCGAGGACGAGGTCGTCGCCGCCTGGCCCCCGCTGCCCGCAGTGGTGACCCACGCCGGCCGGCTGCCGCTGTCCAACGTGCTCAGGGCGTGCGACGTCACCGTCCACCACGGCGGCCAGGGCACATCCCTGACGGCCCTCGGAGTGGGCACGCCCCAGCTGGTACTACCGGTGTTCGACGACCAGCTGGACAACGCGGCGGCCGTAGTGTTGTCGGGCGCCGGCCTGAGCCTGCCGCCGGGCGAGGCGGACCCGGCCGTGGTGGCCGACCGCTGCGCCGAACTGCTGGAAAGGCAGGCGTTCCAGCAGGCCGCGGCGGCGATCGCCACGGAGATCGCGACTCAGCCGTCCCTGGCTGCAGTGGCGGTCGACCTGACGGCCCTGGCGGGTCCCACGCGCCGGCTGAACGCCGCATGACGCGGCTTCCGGCGAAGAAGAGCAATCCAGAGTTGCCAGCGGAGTCACCGCCCCCTGCCCTCCCGGATGGGGCGGTTCGCCTTCCGCGCCGCACGCCGTGAACTCGCCGTCACCCCACGGATTCCCGGCTGTTCCGGCGTCGGTGCCGAGCCGCGACCGCCTGCCGACCAGGATGACAATCCCGTTCACGCCGGGACATCGGGGAGCCGAAGGGTGAATTCCCTTCGGCCGCAAGAATCTTGGAGGTCCGGGCGGCCCCGGCGCAAACGAGGAGATGCGCGAACCGGGTCCCCGGGGGCAGCCTGGAAGGGGAAGTTTTCCGGACGCCGGCCCGGTTTCGCGCGACTGGTGTTCCTTCTCGTCCGCTCCCTTTTGGAGGATATCTTGGCCACCACGATCCCGACGCGCGAGGAAATCGTGCGCAAGGTGTCGGATCTGCTCCCGTCGCTGCGCAGCCGCGCGGCGTCGGCCGAGGAGAACCGGCGGCTGCCCGAGGAAACGATCGAGGCGCTGGCCGACGCCGGGGTCTTCAAGCTGCGTCGCCCCAAGCACTTCGGCGGGTACGAAGCGGACACCCGGACGATCACCGAGGTCGCCACCGAGCTCGGCCGCGGCTGCGGCTCGACCGCCTGGGTCGCGTCGGTGTACTGGATCCCGACCTGGATGGCGTGCCAGTTCCCGGACGACGTCCAGGAAGAGGTGTTCTCGACCCCGGACACGCGCATCTGCGGCACGCTGAGCCCGACCGCGATGGCCACGCCGGTCGACGGCGGCATCGTCGTGAACGGCAAGTGGGGCTTCATCAGCGGTGCCCACCACGCGCAGTGGCAGGAGATCATCGCGATCCTGATCCCGTCGGACGGCGAGCCGTACCCGGTGACGGCGCTCGTGCCGATGTCGGACCTGCTGATCGTGGACGACTGGGACACCGCGGGCCTGCGCGGCACCGGCAGCGTCAGCACCTTCGCGAAGGACTTGTTCGTCCCGCAGGAGCGGGTGCTCCCGCTGCCGGTGGTGCTGTCCGGCCAGGGCGCGTCCCAGCGCAACGCGGACTCCCCGATCTACCGCCCCCCGCTGATGCCGGTCGCGGCGGCGTCCTCGACGGGCGCGATCGTCGGCATGGCCAAGGGGGCCATGGACGTCTTCCTGGACCGCCTGCCCGACCGCAAGATCACGTACACGAACTACGAGAGCCAGCGCGAGGCCCCGATCACCCACTTCCAGGTGGCCGAGGCGACGCTCAAGCTCGACCAGGCCGCGTTCCACGCCTGGCGCGCGGGTGAGCTCGTGGACCGCAAGTCCGACGAGGGCACCGAGTGGAAGCTGGAGGAGCGGGCCCGTACCCGCGCCGACGTCGGCAGCGTGATCCAGCTGTCCAAGGAGGCCATCGGGATCCTCGCCAACGCCAGCGGCGGGACGTCCATCTACAAGGGAATCCCGATCCAGCGCATCAACCGCGACATCCTCGCGGTCAACCAGCACGCGCTGATGCACCCGAACACGAACTTCGAGCTGTACGGCCGCGTCCTGTGCGGCCTGGAGCCCAACACGCTGTACGTCTAGTCCCGGTCGAGACGGGGCCGCTACCCGCATCCGCGGGCAGCGGCCCCGTTCCGCTTCCTGGAGGTCCGATGTTGGTAGGCATCACGGGCGGCACGGGATACGTGGGCGCCCACTCGGCGGCGGCCGTCCTGCGGGCGGGCCACCGCGTCCGCCTCCTCGTCCGCGACGAGTCCGCAGTGGAGCGTGCGCTGGCGCCCCTCGGCGTGGACGCGGGAAACGTGGACGTCGTCACCGGCAACGTCCTGGACCGCTTCAGCGTGGACCGCCTGGTCCGTGGAACGGACGCCGTTCTGCACGCGGCATCGGTGTATTCGTTCGACAGCCGAACGCGCCACGAACTGGCCCGGACGAACGTCGCCGGCACGGAGCAGGTCCTGGAAACGGCCCGCCGAGCCGGAATCGGTCGGATCGTGTACGTCTCCAGCTTCGGAGCGCTGCTGCCGTCCCCCGGCAAGGTCCTGGACGCGGATTCCCCGGTCGGCCGTCCCCGCGAGAGGTACCTGGCGGCGAAGGCCGCGGCGGAGTCAGTGGCCCGCGCTCACCAGAAGGCGGGAGTCCCGCTGACGATCACCTACCCACCGGCGCTGCTGGGCCCCCACGACCCCAAGCTGGGCGACCAGGTGACGCGGCTCCGCAACACCTTGCGCCACTTGATGCCGATCTGGCCGACGGGCGGCCTCCCGATGGGCGACGTCCGCGACACAGCAGCCCTCCACGCGACGTTGATCACGGGCACCGGCCCAGCAGGCGGCCGCCACTTCGGCCCCGGGCGATACGTGAGCACCCGCGAGTTCATGGCCACGCTGCGAGAGGTGACGGGCCGGGCCCTACCCGCGATCCACCTACCGGCCCGGGCGATGCTGCCGCTGGGAGTGCTGGTGGACTGGGCGCAACGGGCATGGCCGTGGCACATCCCGGCCGAGTACGGCGCGATCTACACGTGCGCTTGCGCAGCTCAGGTGCCCGGTCAACCGGGCCGCCCGCTGGGAGAGACGCTGGTCGACACGATCCGCTGGCTGCACGGCGAGGGCCTGCTCCCAGTCCGAGCTGCGGGAGCTGCGGCAGCCGAGGGATTGCGCGCGGCTTGAGGGACGTGGACCGCTTGGTCCTCCGCGTGCTGCGCACGCTGGCCTCGCGCACATCGGCCGCGCTGGGGAGGTCTGCCGGACTCGAACGCACTGCGCTCGTCTGCCGCACCGGGGAAGCCTGCTGGTTGACCGCGTCGTGCTCACCTGCCGCGCCAGGGGACCGCTGCCGGACTTGACCGCTTCGCGCTCACCTGCCGCGAACGGGAAGCCTGCCTGACTTGACTGCGCCGTCGTTGGCAGGCCCTGGCCGGCGCGAGCGGGAGACGCGACCGGTTCCGGTGGTCGAGTCCTTTCCCGATCTGTTGGCCCGCGTGCCGGAGCTGAAGCCTGGGGCGTGGCCCAGTGGCAGGGCGGGCCCGGATGGCCGGTGGGCGCCGGGCACTGTTAGGCGGCGTCCGATGTGGAGTGCGGGCCCTCCGTTGCCTGCTTGGGCGTTCGGGGGTCGGGTTCGGCGGTGGGCGGGGTGCGCTCGGCCAGGTAGCGGAGCTTCGTCAGGTGGCGTCGGACCAAGCCTGCTCGGCGGGCTTCGTCGAAGGCTGTGCGGGTGATGGCGTTCTCCCTTCGCCGGCGGTGGCGGCCGCCTGGGGATTCCTGGTTCACCGTGGGCGTCTTCCTTTCTGCGTTTCGCTCGATCGGCTTGCTCAGCGGGCGTTGGCCTGATCGCTCGGCGTGACGGTTCGGCTGCGGAAGGGCGCGAGCGACCGCCGAGCCGGTCAGGTAACAAGGTTGTCTCGGATGGGTTCGGCCGGGGAGCGTTGGGCCACCTGGACGCACACGCGGTGCGACTTCCGGGCTCAGGCAACCGGGAACGAAAACGGTGACCGTCCACAGTGGGAGCACGGCCGAGAAGGGGCGGTGTGGGGCCGATCACTTCGCGCGGTGGACGTCGTGCGCGCTCGCGCACGACGTCTTCCCTGGTGGCGCCCCCGGCAGGACTCGAACCTGCGACCTAGAGATTAGAAGGCTCTTGCTCTATCCAGCTGAGCTACGAGGGCCCGCGCCGACGGACCGCGCCGACCGTGCCGGTCGCCCGGCATCGGCAGCTTAGTCGTCGCCATCCTCTCGATCGTTCGACACCGGCGAATCGTTTCAGGTCTCGTTCGACGGAATTTCGGAGTTCGGCGGCGTCGAGGTCAAAGCGGTGCGGCGCCCCGAGGTCGCGGACCGGTGCGCGAAAGTGGTGCGGACCTTTCCGCGCGGTGGTCGAGGATCCGCGGGTTCCACCCGGTCGGGTGAGGTCCCGGCCGTGGGGCCGGGAGGGTGTGGCGGGGCATGGTGTTCGACCCTTTCGAGGAGCGGCGCGCGGACTGCCGGTGACGCGCGGGAGTTGGCTGGTGGAGGTGCTTCGGACTGTCAGGCTGGCGGCGCGGGTGATCGGCCCGGCGCCGTGAGTCGGGTGTGGTCACCGGTAGGGGATGGTTTCGGGCTTGCTCGCCTCTGGTGGCCGGGGCTTGTGGACGACTGGTGGTGCGCTGGGGCCTTGGCGCTGGGTGTCTGCGGCACCTGGGGTGTTGGGCCCGTGGGCGCGCCCTGCCGCTGGGCGCGCCCACGGGTGGGGCCGCTTCGGGGCAAGCGGCCCCCCGGGGCTCGGCTGTCGCCTGGCGAGCCGGCTCGCTCCATGGAGCTGGCGGTCTGCCGGGCCCTGGTCGGGGATTGCCGCTCCTGAGGTCGCGCGAGACGGCTCGGGAGCAGCAGGTGGTCGCAGAGGACCACGTTCGGTGGCTTCGCTTGGAAGCGCTGGTTCGTGGCCGGGCGGCCACGGCTGGACGGTTCGATGCGCCCGGGCCCTGGCCCGCGGTCGGCTTGGCCGTGGGCGCAGACCAGGGCGCCAGGGAGATCGCGCGGGGTGCGGTCCTGGGATGGGGCTGGTGCTGCGGCCGGGTCACAGGTCACGCGCTGGGCCTCAGGCCACGCGCCGGGGCTTTCCCCGATCGCGTGCAGTCCGGGCCTGGGGCCGGCTGATCGCGTGGGCCGCGGTCGGAGGTCGCCGTCGCTGGTGCTGAGCGCGGGCTGGTTGCCGGGCTCGGTGGTCGGCTGCGTGGACCGCGGCCCGCAAGGGGTGGTGCGGGCTACTCCCAGATCTTGATCGCGCGGACCACGAACGGGGCGTTCGGGACGTACGTTCCCGCACCCGGGTAGGTGATGAAGTCGCCCTCTGTTGTGCATTCCTCGCTCTGGTAGACCGTGACGTCGCGGCTCATCAGGTTGACGAACGACGATCCGTCGAATCCCTCGGGCAGGGGAATGCAGTCCTCCGGATTCGCGGTGCGCAGGTCGAAACGCTGGGCGTCACCCGAATAGTGGTCGGCCGACCAGATGCAGAATTCGCCCTTCTTGCAGACCGGGTCCGGCTGGGACGGGGCGGCCTGGGCGACTCCTGCGCTGGTCAGGAGGCCGATCGTGGCCAGGAGCAGCAGGTGCGGCAGGCGGGCGCGGAGGCGGCGTGAAGACATCGTGGATCCCCTCGGGAGTGCGGCCGGTGGGCCGCGGTGAATGTGTGATTCCAGATTGGCGGGTGCGTGGGGAGTTGTCAGCACGCACTTTCGAAACTGTGGACAACGGATGGAAACGAGAATGGTTGTCCACAGATCTGCGAATGGTCTTGATCAACAGGCGTGGCAGTGCTAGGCGCGCGCTGTGCCGGTGCGGATCACCAGCTCCACCGGCATTTCGGCGGGGCCGCCCAGGTTGCACGCGTTCGACACCGTGGCGCGCGAGACCCCCGGACGGCGCGGGGAGCGTCGGACAGCAGCGGCCGGTCCTCGGCGCAGTCCTCCTTGCCTCAGCGTCACCGAGGCGCTTCAGTCACGCTGAGGCGAGAAAGGGGGTCCGATGCGGGATCGGGTCGCGGTGTTCACCGTGTTCGCGCTCAACGGGCTTGCCCTGGGCTCCTGGGCCTCGCGCACGCCCGCTTTGTCCGCGCACGTGCACGCCTCACCAGGGGTTTTCGGGCTCGCGCTGCTCGGTGCCAGCGTCGGCATGCTCGCCGCCGCGTCCGTTGCCGGGCGGCTTGTCGAACGGGTCGGGGCCCGGGCGGTCGTCGCCGGGAGCACCGTGCTCGCCGCCGGCTCGCTGGTGTTGATCGGGTTCGCGCCGGACGTGCCCCTGCTGGCCGGTGCGCTGCTCGTGATCGGGGTCAGCGTCGGGCTGCTCGACGTCGCGATGAACGTCGCCGCGGTCGCCGTCGAACGGCGCGTCGGTCTGGCGATCATGCCGGTGTTCCACGCCGGGTTCAGCTTCGGCGCGCTCGCCGGGTCGCTGGCCGCGGGCCTCGCCGCCGGGCACGGCTGGTCGCCGGCGCGTCACCTGACCGTCGCTGCGATCGTGGCCGTCCTGGTGCTGCTGGTCGTGGTCCGCGCGGTTCCCGGCAGCCGGCCCGAGCAGGCGAAAGACGCCGCACCGGGCCGGGCGCCCATCCGGCGTCCGGTGCTGTGGCTGCTCGCCGCGGTCGCGCTGTGCTCGGCCATCGCCGAGGGCGCGTCGTCGGACTGGTCCGCGTTGCTGATGACGGCCGAACGCGGGGTCGGCCAGGGGGCCGCGGCGCTGGCGTTCGCCGGGTTCCAGCTGGTCATGGCCCTGTCCCGGCTCGCGGGGACGTGGGCGCAACGCCGCTTCGGCCCGACGCGCTGCCTCGTCGCGGGGTCCGCGCTCGCCGCTCTCGGGCTGCTCGCGACAGCCACCGTGCCCGTCGCCGCGGCCGGTTACGTCGGGTTCGCGCTCGCCGGGGCCGGGCTCGCCGCGTCGTTCCCGCTCGCGCTGAGCCTCGCGGGTGACGCCGGGAAGCGCGGGGACGGCACCGGCGGCGAGCGTGAGA
The DNA here is from genome assembly GCF_036114655.1 of Amycolatopsis sp. NBC_00348. Lineage (NCBI taxonomy): Bacteria > Bacillati > Actinomycetota > Actinomycetes > Pseudonocardiales > Pseudonocardiaceae > Amycolatopsis > Amycolatopsis sp. NBC_00348. The sequence goes on from NZ_CP107994.1 coordinate 104,757, forward strand.
TCGGCTTCGTCACGGCCATCGCCTACACCGGTTTCCTGGGCGGTCCGCCGGTCATCGGCGGCATCGCGCAGGTGAGCGACTACAGCGTGGCCTTCGTGTTCGTCGCGCTCGTGGCGGCCCTGATCCTGCCCGCCGCGCTGGCGGCCCGCCGGTCGCGACGGCGCGAGGACGCGGCCGCGATCGTCGGCCGCTAGCCGTTCCCGACGCGAAATCCGTGCCGCCAACCGGGTTTCAGCCACGCCCCGGGCGTTGACAGGCTCGCGGTGGGAGAGGCAAGCTGAGCCCCGTCGGTAAACTGAAATGAATACGGCGACGTTTCCATTTCAGGTCGGCTGATCGGGGTAGGGGCCTCGGTCGCGGGAGGGACGTCGTGAGGGTTGTACTGCTCGGCGGCGCGGGGGCGCTCGCCGGCGTGAGCGGGCGCTTCGGGCCCGGGCTTTCGCTGGTCCAGGGCGCCGTGCCGCGGCTCGTGCTGATCCCGGTCGTGTTCCGGCTGGCGCTGTTCGTGCAGGTGGTGTGGGCCGCGGACACCGTCACCACGCCCGTGCTCTGGTTCGGCGTGGCCGGCTACCTGGTGCCGAACCTCCTCGAGATCGCGTGGGTCTTCCGCCGCACCACCGGCATCCGGCCGGTCCTGGCCGCCGACACCACGTACACGGTGGTCACGAGCGTGGCCGCGGCCTTGTTCGCGGCGCACCCGTCCTTCGCCGACCTCCTGACCCTGACCTGGCCGAACATCATGGGCACGGTCATGATCTGGACGCTCCTGCGCGGCGCGCTCGCCGGTGGCGCCGCGATCGCCGCGGCGGTGCTCCTGCGGTACGTGCTGGCCGCGCTGTCCGGCACGGCGGCGCCCGCGACGTGGATCCTGCTCGCGCTGGTCGCCGCGGCGGCGACGTCGCTGGCCATCGTGGTGCTGGTCGCCGGGTCGATGCGGTTCGCGCTCGGGCTGGGCGAGCAGCGCGGCCGGGCCGCCGAACGCGAACGGCACCGCCGCGACGTCCACGACACCGTGCTGCAGGTGATGGAGGCGCTCGCGCTGCCCTCGCCCGGCGACCTGCGCGACCCGGGCGCCAGCCTCGACCAGGTCCGCCGCACCGCCCGCGCGCACGCTCTGCGCCTGCGGCTGAGCCTCGAAGGCGACGCGCCGGCCGAGCCGGGTGGCCTGGAGCACCGGCTCGGCGCGCTGGCGGTCGAGATGACGGCCGAGGGGCTGCGGGTCGACCTCGTGGTGCTCGCGAAGGTCACTGACGTCCCCGAAAGCCTCGTCAACGCGCTTCACGACGCCGCCCGCGAAGCCCTGCGAAACACCTTGAAGCACGCAAGGACGCCTCGAGCCGTGTTGTGCCTCGAAGAGACCGGAGGCGTCGTGACGGTGTCCGTGCGCGACCACGGCACGGGCTTCGACCTCGGCGCCCGCCGTGCCGGGTTCGGCATCGAGAACTCGATCCACGCGCGGCTCGCTGAGATCGGCGGCGCGGCCCGGATCGACTCGGCGCCGGGCCAGGGCACCCGCGTCGTGCTGAGCGCCCCGCTAGAGCTGCGTTTCCCCGTCGGGTGAGTCCCGCCACTGGCCGAACGGCCGGTCGAGCGTCCACTTCCCGTCGTGCTCCTCGAGCACGCGGTATTCGCAGGTCCCGGGGTTGGACAGCGATTCGAAGAGTTCGACGCTCCAGCCGAACAACCGGCGGCACAGCAGCCGCAGCGTGAGGCCGTGCGAGACGATCAGCACCGTCTCCGGGTGACGTTCGTCGCGCCGCTGCAGGTCCGAGAGGAACCCCGCGACGCGGTCGTCGACGTCGGCGCCGGACTCGCCGAAGGGCAGCCGGTAGTAGAAGTGCCCGAACTCGTTGCGTCGCGCCTTCTGGACCTCCTGGTCGGCCGGGTCCTGGAGGTTGCCCCAGTCCTGCTCGCGCAGCCGCGGCTCCTGCAGCAGCCGGTCGCACGAGGCCTCGATGTCCAGCAGCCGCAACGTCTCCCGCGTGCGCAGGTAGGGGCTGACGTACACGGCGGGCCGCGCGCCGCCGAGCAGCCGGGCGATCTCCGGCGCCACCGCGGCGGCCTGCGCGCGGCCCGCGTCGGTCAGCGGCAGGGCGTGGTCGGGGATCCGCGTGTAGGCGCGCTCGTCGACGTTGCCGAGCGACTCGGCGTGCCGCAGCAGGATCATCTTCACGCACTCCATCCTGCCCGTCACACGGACGTCACCGCGGCTGGGCATACCCTCTGGGACGTGTCCAGCGAGCCCGTGACGAAATCCGGCGTGCCCCCGCGTCGCCGGGCCAGTGTGCTGCCCCTGCTCTCGGTCGGCGTGCTGCTGGCGGCCGTCGTCGCCGTCGGGCTGATCGCGCTGACCGGCGGTGCCGGTTACGTCATCGCGGGCCTGCCGGACCCCGGGCTGGTCACCAAGTACGGCATCACCGTCGTGCGCGTGCTGTCCGAGGCCGCGTCCGTGATCTGCGTCGGTTCGCTGCTGCTGGCGGCGTTCCTGGTGCCGCCGCAGAAGTCCGGCACGCTCGGTCCCGAGGGCTACGGCGCGCTGCGCGCCGCCGGGATCGCCGCCTGGGTGTGGTTCGCCGCGGCCCTGCTTTCGGTCGCCTTCACCGCCGCCGACACCGCCGGGAAGCCGTTCGGCGACGTCCTGGACCCGCAGACGCTGCTCGACCTCGTCGGCGCCATCGAGCAGCCCAAGGCGTGGCTGTGGACGGCGCTGATCGCCGTGCTGGTCGCGCTCGGCTGCCGGCTCGCGCTGTCCTGGGGCTGGACGGCGGTGCTGTTCTTCCTGGCCGTCGGCGGGCTGGTCCCGGTCGCCGTCACCGGCCACTCGGCCAGCGGCGGCTCGCACGACGTCGCCACCAACAGCCTGCTGTTCCACCTGGTCGCCGCGTCGCTGTGGGTCGGCGGGCTGATCGCGCTGCTGGCGCTGGGCTACCGGCGCGGGGCGCACCTGAGCCTGGCCGCGCAGCGGTTCTCGCGGCTGGCGCTGGTCTGCTGGATCGTGATGGCGATCTCCGGTGTGATCAACGCGCTGGTCCGGATCGGCCTGAACGACCTGTTCACCACCGACTACGGCCTCCTGGTCGTCGCCAAGACGGTGGCCCTGCTGCTGCTCGGCGTCTTCGGCCACCAGCAGCGCCGCAAGGGCGTCGCGGACCTCGTCGACGGCAGGGGCGGCGGGCAGCTGCTGCGCCTGGCCGCGGTCGAGATCCTCATCATGTTCGTCACGCTCGGCATCGCCAGTGGGCTCGCCAGGACGCCGCCCCCGGCCGACGCGGTCACCCAGCCGTCGACGACCGAGCTGCTGATCGGCTACAACCTCGACGGCGAGCCGACGCTGTGGCGGCTGCTCTTCGACACCCGCTTCGACCTCGTCTACGGCACTGCGGCCCTCGTCTTAGGCGTGCTGTACCTGGCAGGCGTCCGGCGGCTGCTGCGCCGCGGCGACACCTGGCCGGTCGGCCGCACGGTCGCCTGGATCGCCGGCTGCGTGGTGCTGCTGATCGCGACGTCGTCGGGCATCGGCCGCTACTCGCCCGCGATGTTCAGCGTCCACATGGGCAGCCACATGCTGCTCTCGATGGTGACGCCGGTGCTGTTCGTGCTGGGTGGCCCGGTGACGCTCGCGCTGCGCGCGCTGCCCGCCGCGAGCAAGGACGACCCGCCGGGGCCGCGCGAGTGGCTCGTCGCCTTCGTGCACTCCCCGGTGTCGCGGTTCCTGACCCACCCGGTGGTCGCGCTGGCGCTGTTCGTCGGCTCGTTCTACGCGCTGTACTTCTCGGGGCTGTTCGACAACGCGCTGAGCTACCACTGGGCGCACCTGGTGATGAACGCGCACTTCCTGCTCGCCGGGTACGTCTTCTACTGGCCGGTGATCGGCGTCGACCCGGCGCCGCGGCGGCTCCCGTACCTCGCAAGGCTCGGGATGATGTTCGCCGCGATGCCGTTCCACGCGTTCTTCGGCGTGATCCTGATGAGCAAGCAGACCGTGATCGGGCAGGCGTTCTACAGCCAGCTGCACCTGCCGTGGGTCTCCGACCTGCTCACCGACCAGCGGCTCGGCGGCGGCATCGCGTGGGCGGCCGGCGAGATCCCGGTGCTGCTGGTGCTGATCGCGCTGCTGGTGCAGTGGGCGCGTCAGGACGAGCGCGAGGCGAAGCGGCGCGACCGGCGCGAAGCGGTGACCGGCGACGAGGAACTGAACGCCTACAACGCGATGCTGAAGAACATGGCCGACGGGAAGCGCGCCGAATAGTCTCGACTTCCGGTTGAGCTTGAGACTCCGGCGATCGGCCGTTCCGGTGATCCGCGGCTGACTTTCGGTAGCCCGACGGTGACCGGCGTCAGGTCGCGATCAGGTGCGCTCTACGATCGTGCGTATGGCCGAGTTCATCTACACCATGAAGAAGGTGCGCAAGACCGTCGGGGACAAGGTCATCCTCGACGACGTCAGCACCGCGTTCTACCCCGGCGCCAAGATCGGCGTGGTCGGGCCGAACGGTGCCGGTAAGTCCACCGTTCTCAAGATCATGGCGGGGATCGAGCAGGCCAGCAACGGCGAGGCGTTCATCCATCCCGGGTCGAGCGTCGGCATCCTGATGCAGGAGCCGGAGCTCAACGAGGAGAAGACGGTCCGCGGGAACGTCGAAGAGGGCCTCGGCGAGATCAAGGTCAAGCTCGACCGGTACAACGAGGTCCTCACGCTGATGGAGACCGAGTACACCGAAGAGCTGATGGAGGAGATGGGCCAGCTCCAGGAGGAGCTGGACCACGCCGACGCCTGGGAGCTCGACTCGACCGTCGAGCAGGCGATGGACGCGCTGCGCTGCCCCCCGCCCGAGGAGGCCGTCACCCACCTGTCCGGTGGTGAGCGCCGCCGCGTCGCGCTGTGCAAGCTGCTGCTGTCGGCGCCGGACCTGCTGCTGCTCGACGAGCCCACCAACCACCTGGACGCCGAGAGTGTCCTGTGGCTGGAGCAGTTCCTCTCCCGCTACGCCGGCGCCGTCCTCGCCGTCACCCACGACCGGTACTTCCTGGACAACGTGGCCGAGTGGATCATGGAGATCGACCGCGGCCGCGTCGTCGGGTACGAGGGCAACTACTCCACGTACCTGGAGAAGAAGCAGGAACGCCTCGCGGTCCAGGGCAAGAAGGACATGAAGCTCGCGAAGCGCCTGAAGACCGAGCTGGAGTGGGTCCGGTCGAACGCCAAGGCGCGCCAGACCAAGTCCCGGTCGCGGCTCGACCGCTACGAGGAGATGGCGGCGGAGGCGGACAAGCACCGCAAGCTCGACTTCGAAGAGATCCAGATCCCGCCGGGCCCCCGGCTCGGCAGCGTCGTGGTCGAGGTCGACAAGCTCAAGAAGGGCTTCGACGAGCGCGTCCTCATCGACGGCCTCTCGTTCGACCTGCCGCGCAACGGCATCGTCGGCGTGATCGGCCCGAACGGCGTCGGCAAGACCACGCTGTTCAAGACGATCGTCGGGCTCGAGGAGCCGGACGACGGCATCGTCAAGATCGGCGAGACGGTCAAACTGTCCTATGTGGACCAGAACCGCGGCGGGATCGACCCGAAGAAGACCGTCTGGCAGGTCGTCTCCGACGAGCTGGACTACATCCACGTCGGCCAGACCGAAATGCCGTCGCGGGCGTACGTCTCGGCGTTCGGCTTCAAGGGCCCGGACCAGCAGAAGCCGGCGGGGGTGCTCTCCGGTGGTGAGCGCAACCGGCTCAACCTGGCGCTGACCCTCAAGCAGGGCGGGAACCTGATCCTGCTCGACGAGCCGACGAACGACCTGGACGTCGAGACCCTGGGCTCGCTGGAGAACGCGCTGGAACAGTTCCCCGGCTGCGCCGTGGTGATCTCGCACGACCGGTGGTTCCTCGACCGGGTCGCGACGCACATCCTGGCCTGGGAAGGCACCGACGAGAACCCCGCGCAGTGGTTCTGGTTCGAGGGCAACTTCGAAGGGTACGAGAAGAACAAGGTGGAGCGGATGGGCGCCGAGGCGGCCCGCCCGCACCGTGTCACCCACCGCAAGCTGACCCGCGACTGAGGGGGCGGGTTTCCCCGTGGAAGCCAGCAAGCAGCACTTGACGGGCCCGCTCGCGCCGTCGACCGCCACCTCCGCCGGAGGACGCGCGTCGACGGGCACCGAGAGCGGGCGATCCGCCAATGCCGGGGGAACCCTCTCCGCCGTCGGCCGGCTCATCGAGCGGGCGGACGCGCTGCACCTGCGCGCGCCCGAGCTCGCCCTGGTCCTCGGCGAGCGCGCGGCCGCGCTGGCCGAGGCCGCCGGGGCCGACGAGCAGTGGATCCGGGCCGAGAGCCTGGTCGTGTCCGCGCGCGTCCGGCTCGGCGACCGGCCGGCCACGGTCGGGCGGGCGGTCGCGGCGTTGCGCGCGGCCGAGCACGCCGGGTACGGCGACATCGCCGCCCGGCTGCGCATCGACCTCGCCGTCTGCGCCCGCAGCCTGGGCGTGCCGCTGACCGGCCTGTCCGCGCTGCGCCCGGTGCTCACCGACCCCGTCGTCTCGCCGGTGCACCGCGCCGCCGCGCTCACGCACCTGGTCGGCTGCCTCGCGCAGATCGGCCGGAAGTCCGAGCTGGACCGCGTCCTCGTCGAAGCCGACAAGCTCGTGCTGGGCGACGACTCGCTGGGCGCCGACACCCAGCTGCTGGTGCGGGCGCTGCTGCGGGTCGGCACGGCCGCGCACCGGCGCCGCCACGGCGACCTGACCGCGGCGGCCGACGCCGCCCGCACCGGGCTGGGCTTCCTGGAGAAGCTCGACAACCCGTCCGACGACGGCGGGCTCGTCCGGATCCGCCTCGTCCTGCTGCTGGTCGGCACGCTGCTCGACCGCGGTGACAGCGAGATGGCGTACGAGATCGCCGAGCCGATGCTGGCCGAGCCCATGCGCGCCGCCGGCGTCGCGCCCGCGAGCTGGCTGCGGCTGGCCGTCGCGACCCGGATCCACCTGCCATCGGGCTCCGGCGAGGCCGCGATCGAGCTGGTCCGCGAAGCCGTCGCGAGCACCGACCGGCACGGGCTGTCCGCGGTCACCGCGCGGCTGTGGCTGGAGCTGGCGCAGCTGCACGAACGCTTCGGCCAGGCCGAGGAAGCCATCGCGTGCCTCTACCGCTCGCGCGCGGCCGAACAGCTGTACGCGCGAGCCCGGCGGCAGGCGTGCAACGTCCTGGCCGGCGAGTTCGGCACCGGCGAACCGGCGTCGATCGACCTCGACGAGGTGCTCAAGGCGGTGCCGTCACGGCCGGTCCCGGTCGTCGCGGCCGAGCCCGCCCCGGCGCCGGCACCCGCCGTGCGCGAACCGGCTGCCCCCGCCGCCCCGCAAGCTCCGGCTTGGTCCTTCGGCAGCCGCGAGCCGGAATCCGGGACGCCGGCGCCCGCGTGGTCGTTCGAACGGCCCCGGGCGACCGCCGACGCGGCCGAGACGACGTTGCTGCCGGCGGTGCGGGACGAACCCGCGCGGCCGGAGCCGGTGGTCGTCGAGCGCCGCCCGGAGCGGCCCGCGACCCGGCCGGAGCCGATCGAGGTCCGCTCGGCCGAGCGTGCCCCCCAGCCCGAGACACGGGAGCGTCCGGAGCCGGCCGAGGTTCGTCCGGCGCGGGAACGGCGCCTGGAACCGAGCGAAGCCCGCGCGGCCGAGCCCGGCCGGCGGCCGGAGCCGAGCGAAGCCCGCCCGCCGTGGCAGCGCGCGGGGACGGGCGAGAACCGGGCCGTGGAAGCGCGGCCGCAGTCCCGGGCCGAGCGGCGGTCCGCGTCCGAGCCGCGCCTGGATCCCATCGAGGTGCGCTCGGCGAAGCCGGAGTTCCGGTCCGAGCCGGTCGAGGTCCGCCCGGCGCAGCCCGATTTCCAGCCTGAGCACGACGAAGTCCGGTCGAAGCCGGAGTTCGGCTCGGAGTCGGCCGACTTCCGGTCCGGCCGCCGTGCCGCACCGGAATCCGGCCGGTCGGCCGCGCCCGAGTCCAACGGCCACTCGGCACCGCAGCCCGCCGCCGAGGCGCCCGAGTCCAACGGTCACGCGACGTCGCAGCCCGCCGCCGAGGCGCCCGCCGGAAACGGGAAGGCCAAGTTCTCCTGGGCCGCCGTCGCCGAGGCCCGGCTGCGGGAGACCGCCGCCGAACGGGAGTCGGCACCCACGCGCGTGACGCCGGCCCTGCCGCTCGCGCCCGAACCCGCGGCCGAGCGGGAACCGGTGCGGCGCGAGCCGCAGCCCTCGACCCGGCACGACTCCGAGCACGGTTCGCAGTCGGTGCTGGACCGGCTCGGGATCTCCGCTGCGGGTGGTGGCGGGGGCCGCGGCCGCCGCCGGGCCGAGGACGCCGAAAGCCCCCGTGCGGAGCCGGCTCCCGAACCGAAGCGGCCGGAAGCCCTCGCGCCGGCACCGCGTCCCGAGGACTACAGCGACGACGCCGAGCCGTGGCTGCCGCGGCTGCGGATGCCGCCGTCGCTGGAGCCGATGGAGGACTTCGGGCACTGGACGCCCGCGACGGCGCCGTTCCCGGAGAGCTACGCGCGCGCCATCGCCGAGGACGAGCCGCCGCCGGACGCCGGTCTCGCCGACCTGCTGGCCCGCGCGCTCGCCGAGCACCAGGCGGGCACGGCCAGCGCCGCCGCGCTCGTCAAGCAGCTGGGGTCGGAGGACAACGGCGGCCGTCGCAACGGGCACGGCCGCAACGGCCACGGCGCCGAGGTCCCGGACACCCGCCGGCACGGCTCGTCCGACTGACCCGCTCCGCGCCGACGTCGAACACCGCCACCCATCGCCGGGTTCGTGTCGGCCGCAGCAGCGAACGCAGTTCATTCGGTGAGACACCGTCTTTCGTCGCCGACTCGCCGGCGGCCCGGGAGAGTGGGATGCGTCGCACTTCGCTGTCGGTGACCGGCCGTCACCGCTCGCCGAGCGGCTCGGGACCCTCCGTCGCGCGGGTCTGCTGAACCGATCATGTAGCCACCGCGCTGCGCACCGGCCGGTGCGCGCGGCTGGTCAGCGCCGCGGGAAGGCCCGCAACACAACCCGTCAGTAGCTTGACCGATCACGCGAATCCGCAGGCCCATAAGGGTTTCCGGCGCCCGGCAAGCTCCGGGTCTTCGTGTGTTCCTCCAGCCCGGCGGATTAGTGTGGGGTGGCCGGCGTTCAACGCCGAACCCGGCGCGGAGTCACCCACGCATCTTGGAGAGTTGCCTCGAATGAGCTCGACCGGAGTCTCGTCCCCACCCGGAACCGGAGCCGTCACCGAACCCGAGTTCGGTCCCCCGCGCTCCACCCTCAGCCCGGAGCAGATCAGGGACGACCTGATCGACGCCGCCGCCGGGCTGGCCCCGGAGATCGGCGAGCTCATCCGGCTCTACTACCGGCACATCCCGGCCGAGGAGATCGTCGGCGACGAGCCGGTCAACCTGGTCGGCGCGGTCCGCTCGCACCGGCAGCTGGCCCAGCAGCGGATGCCGGGCCGCCCCGCCGTGCGGCTGCTGAACCCGACCGTCGCCGAGGACGGCTGGGCCCGTGAGGCCACCGTCGTGCAGGTCGTCACCGACGACATGCCCTACCTGGTCGACTCGATCGCCGCGGAGTTCGCCCGCGACGGCGTGCAGGTGCAGCGGATCGTCCACCCGATCGTCGTCGTCACCCGCGACCTGACCGGTGAGCTGCTGGAAGTGCACCCGGACGCGGACCCGGCGCAGCCGCCCGCGAACTCGGCCGCCGAGTCGTGGATGTACATCGAGATCGACTTCGTCACCGACCCGCACCGGGCCCGCGAGCTCGACAACCGGCTCTCCAGCGTGCTGGGCGACGTCCGCGAGGTCGTCGAGGACGCCGAGAAGATGGCCCAGACGGCCTGCCAGCTCGCCGGCGAGCTGGAGACCGACCCGCCGCAGCTGCCCCAGGCCGAGGTCGCCGAAGGCGCCCGCCTGCTGCGCTGGCTGGCCGACGGCCACTTCACGTTCCTCGGCTACCGCCGCTACGAGCTGGTCGAGAACCCGCACCCGGACTCGGACGAGCCGGCCCTGCGCGCGGTGCTGGCCTCCGGCCTCGGCGTGCTGCGCCAGGACAGCCTGGCCGCGCGCGGCCTCACCGCCGGCCCGGACAGCTCGACGACCGCGCTCGCGCCGTCGCTGCTGGTGCTGACGCAGGCGAGTGCGCCGTCGACCGTGCACCGGCCGGTCTACCCGTACTACGTCGGCGTGAAGACCTTCGACGCCGAGGGCACCGTCACCGGCGAACACCGCTTCCTCGGCATGTTCACCACCACCGCGCTGCACGAGAACGTCCTCGACATCCCGGTGGTCTGCGACCGCGTCCGCGAGGTCATCCACCGCGCCGGGTTCCCGATGGAGTCGTTCTCCGGCCAGCGGATGCTCGAGGTGCTGCAGAACTGGCCGCGCGCGGACCTGTTCTCCGCCGACACCGACTCGCTGTACTCCACGACGACCGGCGCGATCACGCTGTCCGACCGCCGCCGGCTGCGGCTGTTCCTGCGCCGCGACCCGTACGGCCGCTTCTACTCGTGCCTCGTCTACCTCCCGCAGGACCGCTACACGACGCGCTCGCGGCTGGCGATGCAGGAAGTCCTGCTCGAAGAGCTCGAAGGCACCCAGCTCGAATACAGCGCCCGCATCGGGGAAACCGTGCTGGCGCAGGTGCACTTCATGGTCCACACCGATCCCGCGCGCGGCCAGGAGCCGGACACTCCGCGGATCCAGGACCGGCTCAACGACGCCGTCCGCAGCTGGGACGACCGGATGGTCGAGGCGGTCCTCGACGAGCGCCGGGAGCGTTCGGACGGCGGCGTCGCCGTCGGGGTCCTCGGCGAGGAGTCGGCGACCGAGCAGGGCCAGCGCTACGCCGGCGTCTTCCCCGAGGGCTACAAGGAGGACTTCTCCGCCGAGGAGGCCCTCTCCGACCTGCGCGCCCTCGACTCGCTCTCCGACGAAGGCGACCTCGCGCTGTCGTTCTACCTGCCGGGCGACGCCGAGCCCGGCGAGCGGCGGTTCAAGCTCTTCCTGCGCGGTGAGGGCGTGACGCTGTCGAAGGTCCTCCCGGTGCTGCAGGCGATGGGCGTCGAGGTCGTCGACGAGCGGCCGTACGAGCTGCACCGCGAAGACGGCGGCCCGTGCTGGATCTACGACTTCGGCCTGCGCATCAGCCAGAAGATGCTGGGCCAGCAGCCGGACGACGCCGCCGTCGCCGAGCTGCGCGATCGCTTCCAGGACGCCTTCGAGGCCGCCTGGCGCGGCGACGCCGAGGTCGACGGCCTCAACGGCCTCGTCCTGCGCGGCGGGCTCACCTGGCGCCAGGCCGCCGTGCTGCGCGCGTACTCGCGCTACCTGCGCCAGGCCGGCAGCGCGTTCTCCCAGGACTACATCCAGAACACGCTGCTGTCCCACACCGAGGTCGCCACGAAGCTGCTGCGGCTGTTCGAGGTCCGGTTCGACCCGTTCCTCTCCGACGCCGATCGCGAGGCCGCGACCGACGGCCTGGCCGGCGAGCTGAACGCGCTGATCGACGAGGTCACCAGCCTCGACGAGGACCGGATCCTGCGCCGGCTGATGGCCGTCATCCGAGCCACCCTGCGGACGAGCTACCACGTCACCGACGCCGAGGGCGCGCCGCGGCCGTACCTGGCGATCAAGCTCGACCCGAGCGGCGTGCCCGACCTGCCCGAACCGCGGCCGCGGTTCGAGATCTTCGTGTACTCGCCGCGCGTCGAGGGCGTGCACCTGCGCTTCGGCGAGGTCGCGCGCGGCGGCCTGCGCTGGTCGGATCGGCGTGAGGACTTCCGCACCGAGATCCTCGGGCTGGTCAAGGCGCAGGCGGTCAAGAACGCCGTCATCGTGCCGGTCGGCGCGAAGGGCGGCTTCGTCGTGAAGCGCCCGCCGGTCCCGACCGGCGACTCCGGCATCGACCGCGACGCCCAGCTCAACGAGGGCATCGCCTGCTACCGCATGTTCATCTCCGGCCTGCTCGACCTGACCGACAACCGCGTCGAGGGCAAGACCGTGCCCGCGCCGGGCGTCGTCCGGCACGACGCCGACGACTCCTACCTGGTCGTCGCGGCCGACAAGGGCACCGCGAAGTTCTCCGACATCGCCAACGAGATGTCGGCGCAGTACGGCTTCTGGCTCGGGGACGCCTTCGCCTCCGGTGGCTCGGTCGGCTACGACCACAAGGCCATGGGCATCACGGCGAAGGGTGCCTGGGAGAGCGTCAAGCGGCACTTCCGCGAGCTGGGCAAGGACACCCAGGCCGAGGACTTCACCGTCGTCGGCATCGGCGACATGATGGGCGACGTCTTCGGCAACGGCATGCTGCTGTCCGAGCACATCCGGCTGGTCGCGGCGTTCAACCACATGCACGTCTTCCTCGACCCGATCCCGGACGCGGCGGCGACCTACGCGGAGCGCCGCCGGCTGTTCGACCTGCCGCGCAGCTCCTGGGACGACTACGACCGCTCGCTGATCAGCGAGGGCGGCGGCATCTACTCCCGCTCGGCCAAGTCGATCCCGGTCAGCCCGCAGGTGCGCGAGGCGCTCGGCCTCGACGCGAGCGTCACCGCGCTGGCGCCGATGGACCTGATCCAGGCCATCCTGCTGGCGCCCGTGGAACTGCTGTGGAACGGCGGCATCGGCACCTACGTCAAGGCGGAGACCGAAACCCACGCCCACGCCGGCGACAAGGCCAACGACGCCATCCGCGTCGACGGCAAGCAGCTGCGCGTCAAGGTGTTCGGCGAGGGCGGCAACCTGGGCCTGACCCAGCTCGGCCGGATCGAGTTCGCCCGCGAGGGCGGCAAGATCAACACCGACGCGCTGGACAACTCGGCCGGCGTCGACTGCTCCGACCACGAGGTCAACATCAAGATCCTGCTCGATCACCTGGTGCAGACCGGGAAGCTCGAGCAGGCCCAGCGCAACGCGCTGCTGGAGGAGATGACCGACGAGGTCGGCGCGCTGGTGCTGGCCGACAACTACCGGCAGAACGCGGTGCTCGGCGTCAGCCGGGCGCACGCCGGGCCTATGGTCTCGGTGCACGCGCGGCTCGTCGCGTCGCTGGTCGCCGAGGGCGCCTTCGACCGCAAGCTGGAGGCGCTGCCGAGCAACTCGGAGTTCCGCGAGCTGGAGAAGGCGGACAAGGGCCTCACCTCGCCGGAGCTGGCGACGCTGCTCGCGCACGTCAAGCTGGAGCTGAAGGACGAGCTGCTGGCCAGCGACCTGCCCGACTCGCAGGTCTTCGCCGGCCGGCTGCCGGAGTACTTCCCGAAGCCGTTGCGCGAGCGGTTCGCGCCGGCGATCGGCGAACACCCGCTACGCCGCCAGATCATCACCACGCTGATCGCGAACGAGGTCGTCGACGGCGGCGGCATCTCGTTCGTCTACCGGCTGATGGAGGAGATGAACGCGACGGCGACCGACGCGGTGCGCGCGTACGCCGTCGTGTCGCGGGTGTTCGACCTCCCGTCGCTGTGGAGCGCGATCGACGCGCTGGACAACGTCGTGCACACCGACGTCGCCGACGAGATGACGCTGGAGACGCGGCGGCTGCTCGACCGGGCCGCGCGCTGGTTCCTCACCAACCGGCCGCAGCCGCTGGCGCCGCTGGCGGAGATCAACCGCTTCGGCCGGGTCCTCAACGAGCTGGTGCCGAAGCTCGGCGACCTGCTGCGCGGCCGGGAAGCCGAGTCGGTGCAGGCGAAGGTGGCGGAGCTGACCGCCGGGCACGTGCCGGCCGAGCTGGCCCGCCGGATCGCCCTGCTGCTGCACACGTTCGGCCTGCTCGACGTCACCGAGGTCGCGGAGCTCGCCGAGCAGCAGATCGGCGTCGACGCGACGCACAGCCCGGCCGAGACGGCGGAGCTGTACTACGCGCTGTCGGCGCACCTGGACGTCGACAAGATGCTCACCGAGATCAGCGCGCTCGAACGCGGCAACCGCTGGCACGCGCTCGCCCGGCTCTCGCTGCGCGACGACGTCTACGGCTCGCTGCGGGCGATCACGCTCGACGCGTTGCGGCACAGCGATCCCGGGTCGTCGGCGGACGCCAAGATCGCGCAGTGGGAGAAGACCAACGCCTCCCGGCTGCAGCGGGCGCGCGTCGCGCTCGACGAGATCACCAAGTCCGGCCGCCTCGACCTGGCGACGCTGTCGGTGGCGGCCCGCCAGATCCGGAGCACGGTGCGGTGACCTACGTTTCGCTGGTCCGCCCGCGCTGGACGGACATGGACGTCTACGGGCACGTCAACCACGCCAAGATGGTGACGCTGCTCGAAGAGGCCCGTATCCCGCTGCTGTTCGAGGGGGCCGTCTCGGCCGGGCTGGACCAGCTGCCGAAGGGCATCGTCGTGGTCAAGCTCGAAGTGGGCTACAAAGCGCCGATCGTGGTGACCGGGCAGGAGCTCCGCGTCGACATCGACCTGGCCGAGCTGAAGGCGGCGAGCTTCACGCTGGCCTACCGGGTGCACAACGGGCCGGCCGAGGCGGACCCGGTGGCGGTCACCGCGCAGACGGTGCTGGCGCCGTACGACACCGTCGCGTTGCGGCCGCGTAGGCTCACCCCGGCCGAGTCGGAGTTTCTGAAGCAGGGGTTCGCGGATGCCTGAGTTGTTCGTGCCGGACGCGGCGGACCGGGAGACCCTCGGCGCGTTCGTCGCCCGCGCGGTCCGGCTGGACGGCCAGACGGCCGTCCGGCTGCGCCAGCGCGGTGACGGCGTGGTCGAGGCCTGGACGGCGACGCCGTTCGAGTGCCTGGCGACCCGCGCGGTGGCCGGCGACGTCACCCCCGGCGACGTCACGGTGTCCGGCAACGAGCTGCTCGCCGCGCTCACGGTGGCGGGCGCGCCGCGGATGGACCCGGGCCCGGCCCGCGACCTGCTCTGGCACGGCGAGCTGCCGCCGCGCGGCCCTTGGCCGCTGGTCGACGAGCTCCCCGCGCACGTCGTCGCGGAGCTGGCCGACCGGGGCGTCACGCTGGCCCGCGACAACGCGGGCCCGCACGGCAACCCGCCGGCGTCGCTGATGGACCAGGCGGTGCTCACCGTCAGCGGTGGCGCGCAGGAGGTCAAGGTCCAGATGCGCTGCCTGTTCGCGTTGTCCGGCATGGGTTTCGTGGACTCGGGCGTCGAGGGTGACGTCGTCCGCGTGACGGCGACGGACTCGTGGCTGCGCCTGGACGCGCGCTACGGCGCGATCTTGCGCCGCCGCCACGCGCTGCTGCCGCTGCTGTTCTGAAGCCTTACGGATTCCTTGCGAGCCGGGCGATCACCCGGCCGCGGTGGCACGCTGGGGCTCATGACCCCGGACGACGACCCCACGGCGGACTTCCTCGACGGTGTCCGCGCCGAGGAAACGCCGTGGCGACGCGACCGTCCGGTGGGTGAGAAGGCGCCCGAGGGCGTCGAAAGACCTGAGAGGTGGGGCCGCACGCGTGCGGCGGGCCGGGCGGCTGCCCAGGCGGCGCCCTACCTCCAGGCCGCGGCCTTGGTGGCGTGGCTGGCGAGCGGCGCCTTCGACGACGGCTCGGGTTCGGGCGACCAGTCCGGTTAGTGCGGGTCCGGCGGCCAAGGGCGAGCCAGCCGCGAACCGGCCTCAGACCAGCCAAGCCGCAGAGTCGGCCGGGAGCTTTCCGTCCACCAGCGGACTGCTCGACAACAGCACCTCACCCGGCGGCAGCGCGATGGGGCTGGCGGACGTGTTCAGCGCACAAACCAGCCCACCACCCCGGCGGCGGAACGCGAAACACCCCGCCGGCGCGCCGTACCACTCCAGTTCGTCGCCGCCGAAGGCCGTGTGGGTCTTGCGCAGCTCGATCGCTTGGCGGTACAGCGAGAGCGTCGAATCGGCGTCTTCTATCTGCTTCTCCACCGTCAGCTCGGCCCAGTCGCCCGGCATCGGCAGCCAGGTGCGCGGGTTGCGGGAGAAGCCGAACGGTGGCAGGTCGCCCTCCCACGGCAGTGGTACCCGGGAGACGTCGCGGCCGAACTCCGCGCCGCTCGTCTTCGCTCGCGGGTCGGCGATGGCCGAAACCGGGATGTCGACGTTGGCCAGCCCCAGCTCTTCGCCGTTGTATAGGTAGACCGCGCCGGGCAGGGCCAGCTCGACCAGCGCCATCGCCCGGGCGCGGCGCACGCCCTGTGCGCCGCCGCCGTAGCGGCTGACCTGGCGCCAGACGTCGTGGTTGCTCAGCGTCCACGTCGCCGGCGCGCCGACCTTCGCCGGCACGGTCAGGGAGCGCTGGATCGCCGTGCGCATGGCGTCGGCGTCGAAGTGGGTCAGCACCAGCCGGAAGTTGAACGCCAGGTGCAGCTCGTCGGGCCGCAGGTAGCGCGAGAGGCGCTCCTCGTCGGTCACCCAGATCTCGCCGACGGCCATCGTCTCCGGGAACTCGTCGAGCACCTTGCGGATCATCTGGTGGATCTCGTGGACGCCGTCGTAGTCCCAGCGCGGGTCGTAGTAGTCGGTCGGGGTGAACCCGCCGGCCCGCGGGTCCATGTCCGGCAGGCCCGGCGGCTTCGCCATGCCGTGCGCGACATCGATGCGGAAGCCGTCCACGCCGCGTTCCAGCCAGAACCGCAGGGTGCGTTCCAGGTCGGCGGCGACCTCAGGGTTGGCCCAGTTCAGGTCGGGCTGCTGCGGCGCGAACAGGTGCAGGTACCACTGGCCGTCCGGCACGCGGGTCCACGCCGGGCCGCCGAACGCGCTGACCCAGTTGTTCGGCGGGTCCTCGCCGCGCGGGCCGACGCCGTCGCGGAATACGTACCGTTCGCGCTCGCGGCTGCCCGGCGCCGCCGCCATCGCCGACTTGAACCAGGCGTGCTGGTTGCTGGTGTGGTTCGGCACGACGTCGACGGTGACCTTGATCTTGCGCTTGTGCGCCTCGGTCAGCAGGACGTCGAAGTCGCCGAGGGTGCCGAACATCGGGTCGACGTCGCGCGGATCGGCGATGTCGTACCCGTGGTCGGCCATGGGGGAGCGGTAGAACGGCGTCAGCCACAGCGCGTCGACGCCCAGCAGCTCCAGGTAACCGAGCCGGGACCGGATGCCCTCCAGGTCGCCGACGCCGTCACCGTCCGAATCGGCGAACGAGCGCACGTAGACCTGGTAGAAGACGGCTTCCCGCCACCACTCGAGCGCTTTCCGGGGGCCCCGGGTGGCGGAGCCCCCGGCCCGGGGCGAAGCCCCGGATGTTTCGGCGTCCTCCGGCTCGGCTCTCATCAGACGAAGCTGTTCATCATGCTGTGCGCGGCCATCTCCAGGTAGGCCCACAGCTGCTGCCGGTAGGGCTCGTCGAGGTTCTCCTCGTCCACGGCGATCCGGATGCAGCGCAGCCAGGCGTCCCGCTCGATCGGCCCGATCTTGAACGGCGCGTGCCGCATCCGCAGCCGCGGGTGCCCGCGCTGGTCGGAGTAGGTGTGCGGGCCGCCCCAGTACTGCATCAGGAACAGCCGGAAGCGTTCCTCGGCCGGGCCGAGGTCCTCCTCCGGGTAGAGCGGACGCAGGATTTCGTCCCGCGCGACTTCCTCGTAGAACCGCCCGACGATCCGGCGGAACGTGGGTTCGCCGCCCACCGCTTCGTACAGGTTCGCCGGTTCGCTCACTGGTGACACGCCTCCCATTTTGCCCTTCGGCCCAAGGTTCCCGACGCCCGGTACCGCTGCTTCCGAACCGTCGCAAAACCGTTTCCCAGCGTAACGGCGGCGGTCCCGACGACCCCATCGCGACCATCTCCGGCCGAGGGTCGTGAGTGCGTAACAGTGTTAGAACACTGTTACGCACTCACGACCGGTGCTACTCGGACTGGCGGCGGCCGTTCTCGAGCGCCGTCGCCGCCGCCTTGGCCGGGAACAGGCGGCCGAGCGGGGGCTCGAAGCCGGCTTCCTCCAGGGCCGCCAGGAGCTGGCCGCGCAACGCCCGCTGGACCGCCCACTGCTTGCCCGGGCGGACCTTCACCGTCAGGCGCAGCTGGATGCCCTCCGGGGTGACGCTCTCCACCCCCAGCATCTCCGGCGGCTCGAGCACGTTCTCCCGCAGCAGCTCGCTCGACGTCGCCGTGGAGGCGGCCGCCATGAGCACCGTGGACGCGCGCTCGACGTCGGCCGAGTAGCCGAGCGGGACGTCGACGAGCGCGATCGCGAAGCCCTGGCTGGAGTTGCCGACGCGCAGGACCTCGCCGTTGCGGACGTACCAGACCGTGCCCTTGACGTCGCGCAGCGTGGTGATCCGCAGGCCCACGGCCTCGACGGTGCCGGTCGCCTCGCCGATGTCGACGACGTCGCCGACGCCGTACTGGTCCTCGACCATCATGAAGATGCCGGACAGGAAGTCCTTGACGAGGTTCTGCGCGCCGAACCCGATCGCGACGCCGATGATGCCGGCCGAGGCGATGATCGGGCCCAGGTTGATGCCGAGCTCACCCAGCACGAGGATGAACGCGAGCCCGTAGATCAGGAACGTCGACGTCGACTTCAGCACCGAGCCGATGGTCTGCGCGCGCTGGCGGCGGCGTTCGATCACGGCCGAGCCGAGCACCTCGGGGGCGCGTTCACGCAGGGGGCGCAGCAGCGCCGGCAGCTTGCCGCCGGAGCGGGGCAGCCGCGTGACGCGGTTGATCATCCGCTTGATCAGCAAGCGCACCACGAACGCGATCAAGAGGATGAACAGGATCTTCAGCGGCTTGGTGAGGAGCCAGTTCGCCGAACCGGCCAGCCACGCGTTGTTCGTGACCTCGTACACCTGGGAACAGAAGGTGCTGGAGTCCTTGATGCATGGCGGGTCGGCGGTGAGCAAGGGGGACACGGGGGTTGATCATCCTTCCGATCTCGTCGGTTTCGCCAACTTCGAGTGGATGTTGGGTCGCGGGGATGTGACACGTCTTGTAACACACGTGCGCTGGGGGCCTGTTCTGTGGTCGACTATGCCTACGCCCCTGGAGGTGGTCGAGTGCCAGACCGACAACCCAGCCCCCGCGGCGTCTCCGGCCAAGCCATGGCCGAAGAGACGCCAGAGGTGGTCCTGCGCGCCTATCCGGGGGGAACCGCATCCGGCGGACCCGCCCCGGCCGGGCCGGGGAACCGCCCAGGGGGAACCACCCGCCCGCCCGGTCAGCGTAGTAGAGGCCGGGACCCGGCGGCCCCGTCCTGGGGCCGGCGCCGGGTGCTCCTGCTCAACGCGACCTTCGAGCCCCTGACCGCGCTGCCCCTGCGCCGCGCTGTGGTCCTGGTCATGTGCGGCAAGGCCGAAGTGGTGCACGGCGACCCCGGCGGCATCGAGCTCCACGCCGCGACGCTGTCACTGCCGGTGCCCTCGGTGATCCGGCTCAGCACCTACGTGCGGGTGCCCTACCGCGCGAAGGTGCCGCTGACCAGGGCCGGGCTGATGCACCGCGACCGGTACCGCTGCGCCTACTGCGGGGGGCGGGCCGAGACGATCGACCACGTCCAGCCGCGCAGCCGTGGCGGACCCCACAGCTGGACGAACTGCGTCGCCTGCTGCGCCAAGTGCAACCACCGCAAAGCGGACCGGCTGCTCTCGGAGATCGGCTGGAAGCTGCGCGTCGTCCCGCGGGCCCCGCACGGCCCGCACTGGCGCCTGCTCGCGCACTCCAAGGAGGCCGACCCGCTCTGGCGGCCTTACTTGGGTTCGGCCGCCTAACCGGGCCCTGACATGCCGGCGCCCCGGCTGCCTTGCGGCGGCCGGGGCGAGCCGGGTGCTTGCGCGGTGCGTCCAGGAAGGCGAGCGCCCTGGTGAAAGGACTCAGGCGGCGAGCGCGAACTCGCTCTGGCAGGTGACGCGGGTGCCCATGGTGACGCGCGTGCCCCGGGTGACGCGCGTGCCCCGGGTGACACGGGTGCCGCGCGTGACGCGCGTGCCGGCCGTCACCCGCGTGCCCATCGTGACCCGTGTGCCGCGGGTGACCCGGGTGCCCCGCGTCACCCGTGTGCCCGCTGTCACCCTGGTGCCCATCGTGACGCGTGTCCCCGCCGTGACCCGCGTGCCGCGGGTGACTCGTGTACCCCGGGTGACCCTGGTGCCCGCCGTCACACGCGTTCCGGGCACGAAGTCGATATCACTGGGTGACGAGGTGGTCTCGGTGATCGCCTGTGCGGGGGTGTGGACGCTGTTCATGGCAAGGCCTCCTGGGACCGGTGCGTGACCTGCTGGGGCTGGGGAGCGGGGCGCAAGGCCCGTACAGGTGAAAAAGCTACGAGGATTTCAAGGCAACGACAAGACGACAGCGGCGGGTGCGGCCGCCTGTACGTTGAGTTGCAACCTTTCGGCCCGACGGTCTTCGCCCCAACGTTCCAGTGCCCGCGCGCCAAGCGGCGGACGGCGCCTGCCTTACGACGAACGGTCGAGTGCGCCGCGCGCGGTGGTCGCGGAGGTCATCCGATACGCTCAGCGCCGTGAACGTTGTCGAGACGATCGTGGTCTTCGCCGTGATCCCGCTGGCCATCTACGGCTTCGCCGGGCTGCTGACGCTCCGGCGCAAGTCCGGTGGCGCCCCGCGGCACCGGCCGGGCCAGGCTTGGGAGTACCCGGCCATGTGGTGGAGCGCCAACCCCGACGGGGTCGGTGAAGGGCACGCGCACGCGGGTGCCGGGAACAGCGTGGTCGCCGCAGGCGCCACTACCGCGGCAGGGGGCGCTCGTGGCAACTGGTGAGCTGACGAAGCGCGTCGACGAGTCCGAACTGGGCTACGGCGAAGCGCTGACGTCCAGCGGCCGCGTGTCGGCCGCCAAGATGTACGAGCCCGCCGCGCCGGCCGGCCCGTTCACCACCCGCCAGCTGGCCCGCCTGGACGAGGCGCTGACGTTCGCGAGCCGGGAGACCGGCCTGGACTTCAGCCTGTACCTCGGCGAGCTGGGCGGCCAGGACAGCCGCGCGACGGCGGAGAGGCTGCACGCCACCACGGCGAACCCGGCCAACTCGGTCCTGATCGCGGTCTCGCCCGGCGAGCGGCTGATCGAGATCGTCACGGGCAAGACGGCCTTCAGCCGCCTGCCCGACCGCGGCGCCAAGCTGGCGATCGCGAGCATGGTGGCGTCGTTCAAGGAGGGTGACCTGGTCCGCGGCCTGGTCAACGGCCTCGCGAACGCGCTTCGCATGCTGTCCGACCAGGCGGGCCCCGCGCCCCGCTGACCCAGACGTACGAAAGGGCCCCGCACCACCCGGTGCGGGGCCCTTTCACGTGGGGCTTTCAGGCCTGGGCGTCGAAGTCGCGGGCCGCGAGGGCCCGGACGATGCCTGCGCGGCCTTCCGAGACCAGCCGGCGCAGGGCCTGCGAGTGCTCGGTCTCCAGCCACTTGTCGGACGCCTTCACCGTCGCCGGCTCCACGGCCCACGACGGGTACAGCCCGATCGCGATCGGCTGCGCGCGCTCGCTGGAGCGACGCTGCCACACCTCGTCGATCACCTCGAAGTACTTCCCGACGTACGCGCCGAGCAGCGCCTTCTGCCCCGGGTGCGAGAAGCCCGAGATGAGCGAGTCGCTGACGGCGTTGGTCAGCTCGTCGTCGTGGACCGCGCGCTCCCACGCGTCGGCCTTCGCCTCGGCCGCCGGACGCAGCGCACGGCCGCGTTCGGCCTGGCGGCGCCCGGTCGCGGTGTTGTCGCGGGCCAGCTCGGCGTCGAGCTCCGCGGTGCCCGCCTTGTCGTGCGCGACCAGCGCGTGCAGCAGGCGCCAGCGCAGGTCGGTGTCGACGCTGAGGCCCTCCAGCGGGGCCGAGCCGTCGAGCCAGCCGGCGAGCACCGCGAGGGTCGCCTCGTCGAGCACCGAACCGGCCAGCGAGTTCACGAACGCCAGCTGGTGGTCCGAGCCCGGCTCGGCGCCGCGGACCAGCTCCAGCAGCCGGCCGGTGAACGCCGGCCAGCCGGTCTTGGCCGCCCAGCCCTGCTCGGCGTAGGAGTTCAGCGCGGTCTGGGCCTGCAGCAGCAGCCGCTGGACGACGCCGACCTCGCTCTCGGTGTGGATGCCGCGCTGCACCAGGGTGACGAAGTCGCGGGCCTTCAGCTCGGCCTCGCGGGTCATCTCCCAGGCCGCCGACCAGCACAGGGTGCGCGGCAGCGGCTCGGTGATGTCGGCGACGCGGTCGATCAGCGTGGTCAGCGACACCGGGTCGAGCCGCATCGTGCAGTAGGTCAGGTCGTCGTCGTTGACCAGCACGAGCTTGCCCGCGGCCTGCCCGACCAGGTCGGGCACCTCGGTGCGCTCACCGTCGACGTCCAGCTCGACGCGGTGGGTGCGGACGATCTTGCCGTTGCCGTCCTCGTCGTAGATGCCCACGGCGACGCGGTGCGTGCGCAGCTCGCCGGCGCCCGGCTTGGCGCCGGACTGCACGACGGCGAACGAGGCGAACGTGCCGTCCGCGCCGATCTCGTAGCGCGGGCTCAGCGAGTTCAGGCCGGTGGTCTCCAGCCACTGCGCGCTCCACCACGACAGGTCGCGCCCGGACGCCTCTTCCAGCGCGCCGAGCAGGTCGGCCAGCGTGGCGTTGCCCCAGGCGTGCTTGCCGAAGTAGACCTTCAGGCCGTCGAGGAAGTGCTCCAGGCCGACGTAGGCGACGAGCTGCTTGAGCACGCTCGCGCCCTTGGCGTAGGTGATGCCGTCGAAGTTCACCTCGACCGCGTGCAGGTCGACGATGTCGGCGGCGATCGGGTGCGTCGAGGGCAGCTGGTCCTGGCGGTAGGCCCAGGACTTCTCGATGTTCGCGAAGCTGGTCCACGCGTTCTTGTACTCGGTGGCCTCGGCCTGGGCGAGCACGCTGGCGAAGGTCGCGAACGACTCGTTCAGCCACAGGTCGTCCCACCAGCGCATGGTGACGAGGTCGCCGAACCACATGTGCGCCATCTCGTGCAGCAGCGTCTCGGCGCGCCGCTCGTAGGCGTAGCGGGTGACGCGGCTGCGGAAGACGTAGTCCTCGAGGAAGGTGACGGCGCCGGCGTTCTCCATCGCGCCCGCGTTGAACTCCGGCACGAACAGCTGGTCGTACTTGGAGAACGGGTACGGCGTGCCGAACTTGTCGTGGTAGAAGCCGAAGCCCTGCTTGGTCTCGGTGAACAGGCGCTCGGCGTCCATGTGCTCGGCCAGCGACGCGCGGCAGTAGATGCCGAGCGGGATCGTCTTGTGGGCGTCGGTGTACTCGTCGCGCCACTCGGCGTACGGCCCGGCGATCAGCGCGACCAGGTAGGTCGAGAGCCGCTCGGACTCCTTGAAGACGGTCCGGACGGCGCCTTCCGGCGTCTCCTCGGCCGACTCGGCGAGCGTGTTGGAGACGACCTTCCAGTCCTTCGGCGTCACCACGGTGAGCCGGTAGACCGACTTCAGGTCGGGCTGGTCGAAGCAGGCGAACATCCGCTTGGCGTCGGCCGTCTCGAACTGGGTGTACAGGTAGACGCCGTCGTCGACCGGGTCGACGAACCGGTGCAGGCCCTCACCGGTGTTCATGTACCGGCAGTCGGCGGTGACCGTGAGCTCGTTCGTCTCGGCCAGGTCCGCCAGCGCGATGCCCCGGTCTTCGACGTAGGCGCTGATGTCGACGTCCGCGCCGTTCAGCGTGGCGGAGTGCACGCGATCGGCGACGAGGTCGACCCAGGTCTGTTCGCCGGCCTTGGCGCTCGCGAACCGGACGGTCGTCTTCGACGCGAAGGTCTTCTCCCCGGGTCCGCCGTGGCCGTCGGTCAGATCGAGCTCGATGTCGTAGCCGGTGACGTCGAGCAGATCCGCGCGCAGCTTGGCGAGATCACGGGTCAGGTTGGGGGCGGGCACAGGCACCTCTGGTCGTGGGATCGGTTTTCAGGCTCCCCGCATCCAATCATGGGTCCGGGGTGCCGGGCGATGAGGGAACAAGCGTGCGCTCCCCGGTGTTGGCCCGCAGTGTGGGGCCCGCCCACACGCCGACGTCGCCTTCACGTGCACAGGAGTACCCGATGACCACTGCCGAGCAGCCCACGAAGGTCGATTTCTACTTCGACCCGATCTGCCCGTTCGCCTGGATCACCTCGCGCTGGATCCTCGAGGTGGAGAAGCACCGCAACCTGGACCTGACCTTCCGCGTGATGAGCCTCTCCTACCTGAACTCGGGCCGGGACGAGCTGCCGCAGGAGTACAAGGACCTGCTGGCGAAGGGCTGGGGCCCGGTGCGCGTGGCCGTGGCGCTGGCGGAGCTCAAGGGCGAAGAGGTGCTGCGCGACTACTACACCGAGTTCGGCACCCGCTTCCACAACCAGGGCAACAAGGACCGCGACGTGGTCATCAAGGAAGCGCTGGCCGCGATCGGCGCGCCGTCCGAGCTGTACGACGCCGCCGACTCCACGGAGTACGACGACGCGCTGAAGAAGAGCCACCACGAGGGCATGGACCCGGTCGGCATGGACGTCGGCACCCCGACGATCCACATCGACGGCGTGGCGTTCTTCGGCCCGGTGCTCAGCTCGATCCCGCGCGGCGACGACGCGCTGAAGATCTTCGACGGCGCGGTCGCGCTGGCGAGCTACCCGGACTTCTTCGAGCTCAAGCGCACCCGCACGGGCGACCTGAACTTCGACTAAAGCGTCTTGAGGGCGGCCGAGGTGACGTCGGCGGGGTAGCGGGACGCCGCCACGGCCGTCGCCTCGGTCGACTCGCCCCGGCCGACCGCCGCCTTCAGGGCGATCAGCTCGTGCAGGCCGTGGCGGTGGTAGCGGACGAAGTCGGCGTCGACCGGGTCGCCGTGGCCGGGGACGACGACCCGCGGTTCCAGCGCGAGCAGCGTGTCGAGGGTGTCCGGCCACGCGGTCAGGTCCGAGTCGGCGCCGAACGAGAACGCGCTGAAGCCGTGTTCGGCGTTCTCGACGATGTCGCCGGCGAAGACCACTTCCGCGTCCGGCACGTGCACGATGACGTCGTGGTCGGTGTGGGCGCGCCCGGGGTGCAGCAGCACCGCCGTCCGGCCGCCAAGGTCGAGCTCGGTCCGGTCGCTGAACAGGTGGTCGGGCACGACGAACGTCGTCCGCGCGATGGCGTTGGCGATCGCCGCCTTGCCCTCCTCGCGGTAGTAGGCCATCCACTTCTCCCGCGCGCCCTCGGCGTACTCGGTCAGCTCGGCGCGGCAGCCCTCGTGCGCCCAGACCGCGCACGGCAGGAACCGCTCGGTGCCCCAGGTGTGGTCGAAGTGCGCGTGGGTGAACGCGACCGCCCACGGCAGTGCCGTCAGCTGGCGCACGGCCGCCGCCAGCTCGGCGCCCTGGTCCAGGTCGCCCCGGGTGTCGATGACGAGGCAGCGGTCGGCCCCGACGACCAGCCCGACGGTCAGGTCCAGCTCCTCGTACCGCCGCGCGTGCACGCCGTCGGCGACTTCGACCCAGCGACCGGTCATCGCAAGACTCCTTCGTGCAGGACGGGAGCGGCTTCGCTCACGTCGATCTGGGCGGCCAGCGCGACGTCGCCGCCGTGCCCGGCCTCGGTCAGCTCGCGCCCGGACACGCAGTCCGCGATCGCCGCGACGTCCACCGAGCGCGCGGCCAGCGCCGCTTCGGGGGACAGTGTGCGCCCGAACCGGGCCAGCGCGGCGGCGATCGCGCCCGCGCCCACCTGGTCCTCGACGCACGGGCGCAGCGGCCCGAACGTGTCGCCGTGACCGAAGATGTTCACCCCCCAGCGTTCCCCGGCCGCGATGACCCCGACGGGACCGCCCAGCTCGTGCGCCTTCGCGGCCACGGCGGAGGCGTTGCGCAGGCAGCCGGCCAGCACGTGGGCGCCGGTCGACGCGGCGGCGTCGCACAGGGTGGCGCCGTTCGGCGACGGCAGCGCGAGCAGCGTGCCGGGCGGGATGTCCGTCACCGACGACGGCCGCAGGGTGAACGTGCCCTCGCCGGCGATGACGGCGCCCGCGGCCCGCGCGAGCGCGAGCCCGCGTTCGTCGCGCCACCGCACGGGCAGCACCCGGCCGCCGCGGCCGACCACGAGATCCGTGGTGGTGCTGAAGGAAAGCACGTCGACGACCACCAGCACGGCGCATTCCCGGCCGAGCGCGGCCACGCCTTCGGCGCCCCAGTCGAGCCTGACGTCGTGTCCCGACTGCTCCCAGATCCCCACCCCCGGAGCATGCCGGAAACCGGCCGTGATGGCAGACTCCCAGCCGTGCGTGTCTACTTGGGATCCGACCATGCCGGCTTCGAGCTGAAGAACCACCTGGTGGCTCACCTGGAGAAGCAGGGCCACGAGGTCACCGACATCGGCCCGCGGGTCTACGACGCGGCCGACGACTACCCGGCCTACTGCGTCGAGACGGCGCTGCGCGTCGTGGCCGACGAGGGCAGCCGCGGCATCGTCGTCGGCGGCTCCGGCAACGGCGAGCAGATCGCCGCGAACAAGGTGCCCGGCGCCCGCGCCGGCCTGGCCTGGAGCGTCGAGACGGCCAAGCTGTGCCGCGAGCACAACCACGCCCAGCTGATCGGCGTCGGCGCCCGGATGCACACCGCCGAGCAGGCCACCGAGATCGTCGAGGCCTTCCTCGCGACGGAGGTCTCGCCCGAGGAGCGGCACGCTCGCCGCGTGCAGCAGCTGCTGGACTACGAGCGCACCGGCACCCCACCGGCCCTGCCGGAGGCCTGATGCCCGAGGGGCACACGCTCCACCGGCTGGCCCGGCTGCACAAGCGCCGCTACGCCGGTGCCCCGGTCGAGGTGAGCAGCCCGCAGGGCCGCTTCGCCGCCGAAGCGTCCCGTTTGGACGGTCGGGTGCTCGTCGGCGCCGAGGCGCACGGCAAGCACCTGTTCCACGACTACGGGCCGCACGGGATCGTCCACGTCCACCTCGGCCTGATCGGCATCTTCGGCGAGGGCGAGCTGCCCGCGCCGCCGCCGGTGGGCCAGGTCCGGATGCGCCTGGTCGGCCGGACACAGTGGACGGACCTGCGCGGCCCCAACACGTGCGAGCTGCTGGACCCGGCCCAGGCCGACGCGATCAAGGCGCGCCTCGGGCCCGACCCGCTGCGCCGCGACGCGAAGCCGGACAAGGCCTGGGCGCGGATCTCGAAGTCGAAGGTCTCGGTCGCCTCGCTGCTGATGGACCAGGCGGTGCTGGCCGGGGTCGGCAACGTCTACCGCGCCGAAGTCCTGTTCCGCCACGGCGTCGCGCCGCTGACGCCGGGCCGCGCGCTGGACCGCGCGCTGTGGGACGACATGTGGGCCGACCTGGTGACGCTGATGCGCGACGGCGTCCGTGTCGGCCGCATCGACACGGTCCGCCCGGAGCACCTCCCGGAGGCGATGGGCCGCGCCGCGCGCGTCGACCGCCACGGCGGCGAGGTGTATGTCTACCGCCGCGCGGGCGAGCCGTGCCTGGTGTGCGGGACGCCGGTGGAGACGTCGTCGCTGGTCGGGCGGAACCTCTACTGGTGCCCGACCTGCCAGCCGGCCTGACTCAGAGCCGCTTGCCGAAGGCCTTCGCGAACGTGTGCACGTCGCCCGGCCAGCGGGCCGAGACGTAGTTGCCGTCCTCGACGACGAACGCCGGACGGTCGTCGTCGAGCCGGTCGCGGGCCCGGCCGCTCGCCTTCACGCGGTCGGTCGTGTCCAGGAAGTCCGCCGGCCGCGCCAGCGCGCGGGTGACCTCCTGCTGCACCGACATGTACCCCTCGGGCTGCCCCGGTTCCTCGAGGTAGGTGCGGTAGTAGCCCGGGTCCCAGAACCGGGTCCGGCGCGCGAGCCGCCAGGCCGTCCGCTCCAGCGGCCAGGTCAGCGCCGTCGTCGTGCGGCCGTGCAGCACCGAACGGCCGGTGGCCGGGTCGACGCTGCGCGCGGCGAGCAGGACACCGTGGCAGATCGCGCCGACCGGCAGGTCGCGGCGGAAGGCGTCGGCGACCACGCCCTGCAGCACGGGGCTTTCGAGGTACTCGCGCATGCCGCGGGCCCGGTGCCCGCCGGGCAGGAGCACGCCGTCGACGTCGTCGAGCTTGATGTCGTCCCAGCGGATCGGGGTGCGCCACGCGGGATCCGCGAGCAGCGCGCGGTGGGCGTCACGCGCGGCCGCGTCGGCGCGCAGCACGCGGCCGAGCGCGGTGAGCTTCTTCAGGCCCGGCACCCGGCTCCACAGGTCGAGGCCTTCGCCGGTGACCATCAGCTCGTCACAGGTGGCCTGCGTGCCGCCGGGTGTCGCGAAGACGACCGTGTGGTCCCGGCTCAGCACCGCCCGGCTGACGGCCACTTCGGACGGGTCCGAGTCCCGGGCCGGGACGGGGATCAGCACTCTCGCCACGGCATCCTCCTGAAGTCGTCCAGGAGGATGCCAGCCGGTGCTCAGAAGTCGAAACCGCCCCCGTCGAAGCCACCGCCGTCAAAGCCGCCGCCGTCGAAACCGCCGCCGCCCCAGTCACCGCCGCCGCCGTCACCGCCGCCGAAGTCGCCTCCGCCGTCGCCACCACCATCGCCGCCGCCGTCACCGCCGCCGGAGTCGAGGGCGTCCTGCTGGCCGGCGTCGTAGCCCGACTCCCAGGCCCCGGCGCTGGCGATGCCGCCCATGCCGGAGAACATCGCGCTGAACAGGAACATCGATCCGAGGCCCCAGGCGCCGGCGACGAGCGCGGGCTTCCACCACGGCTCGCTGTACCAGCCCTGCGGCACCGGCCGGCCGGCCACGCGGCCGCCGGGGTAGTAGTACGGCGTGTCCTGGCCGGCGTCCGGGGAGGCGGCGTAGTGCTGGCCCTCGACGTCGACGTCGCGGCGCTCGGTCACCTTGCCGGCGCGCTCGCGCTCGGCCTCCTCCGGCAGCTGCGGGCCCGGGTCCATGCCCATCGCGACCCGCGCGGCGCGGACGTAGTAGAGGCCTTCGACGGCGGTGTCCTTGACCAGCCGGGCCTGCTCGATGGTGCGGACCTGCTCCATCTGCGAGCCGGCCGCGTTGTAGCGCTCGCTCGCGTCGGCCATCGCCTGCTGCGACGCGGTGTCCGTGCCGTTGAGGTTGAGGACCTGGCCGCCGAGCCGCTCGACGAGGCGCCGGGCGTCGGCCTTGGCGTCGTCGAGTTCCCGCTGCCGGGCCGCGGCGCGCTGCCGCGAGAAATACAGGCCGCCACCGACGATCACGACGACGAGCACGATCAGGAAGATCGCGGTGCCCATGGACCACTCCCAGAAGCTCGGTGCCCGGTGACCGGAAGTCACCTTGTGATTCGGACAACGCGGACGTTGCGCGGAGGGTTCCCGGGTAGTGATCCGGCCCACCGTCAGGCCTGGCCGAAGAAACTAGAACACGTTATAGTTCCGCGGTATGAAGTTCACCCTGTCGATCGCGATGAACCCGCTTGATCAGCTGGGCGAGCTGGCCCGGGCCGCGGAAGAGGCCGGCTTCGCCGCCATCGCCCTGCCGGACTCGCTCTTCTACGCCGAGACGGTCTCCACAGACTATCCCTACACCCCCGACGGCAGCCGGTTCTGGACCGCCGAAACGCCCTGGGTGGACCCGCTGGTCGCGACCGCCGCCATGGGCGCGGTCACCAGCCGCATCGAGTTCTACACGTCGGTGCTGAAGCTGGGCTCGCGCAACCCGGTGCTGCTGGCGCGTCAGGTCGGCTCGGCGTCGGTGCTCACCGGCGGCCGGTTCGGGCTCGGCCTCGGCGTCGGCTGGCTGCCGCAGGAGTTCGAGTACTGCGGGGTGCCGTTCGAGCGGCGCGGCAAGCGGGTCGACGAGGCCATCGACGTGCTCCGGCTGATCCTCGACGGCGGCATGGTCGAGTACCACGGCGAGTTCTACGACTTCGACAAGCTGCAGATGAGCCCGGCGCCGCCGTCGCGCGTGCCGTTCTACATCGGCGGCCACACCGACGTCGCGCTGCGGCGCGCGGCCCGCGTCGCCGACGGCTGGTCTTCGGCGATGATGAAGCTCGAGGAGCTGCGCGAGACCATCGCCCGGCTGAAGGAGCTGCTGGCCGAGCGCGGCCGCGCCGACGACCCGTTCGAGTACCAGGCCGTCTGCATCGACAAGTTCGGCCTCGACGGTTACCGCGAGCAGGGCGAGGCGGGTGTCACCGACATCATCACGATGCCGTGGGTGTTCGACGGCGTCGGCTTCGACGCCCCGGTCGAGCCGAAGCTGGAGTCGATCCGCAAGTTCGGGGCCGAGATCATCGACAAGTTCGGGGAGTGACGGCGATGGGCGTGCAGGTCAGCTGGGACACGGAGAAGGAGCAGCCGCCGGCGCGGCGCGCGGCCCTGGCGTCGATGACGGCGGTGACGGCGGGCGACAAGGACGCGTGGCTGGCGCTGTTCGCCGCCGACGGCGTCGTCGAGGACCCGGTCGGGCCGTCGATGTTCGACGAGACGGGCAAGGGGCACCACGGCCACGACGGCATCAGTGCCTTCTGGGACAAGACGATCGGCAACGTCGAGCGCTTCGAGTTCGTCATCCGCGACTCCCACGCGGCGGGCGCCGAGGTGGCGAACGTCGGCACGATCACGACGTACCTCCCCGGCGGCTACCGCGTCGACACGGACGGCGTGTTCGTCTACCGCGTCGGCGACGACGGCCTGATCACGTCGATGCGCGCGTTCTGGGAGACCGAACGCGCGATGGCCACGGCCCGGCAGGTCACGGAGTAGCTTCTCCGGGACCCGCGCCGGCCCGGTGCGTGTCCCGGACCTGTCGCACCTCAGCGGCGGGACCGGCTGTCGTAGGCCTCCCGGGCCGCTTCGACCTTGCCGAGGTTGCCCGACCACTCCGAAAGGCTCGCGAACAGCGGCCCGAGACTGCGGCCCAGCTCGCTGATCTCGTACTCCACCCGCGGCGGGACCTCGGCGTGGTAGGTCCGCACGACGAGGCCGTCGCGCTCCAGCTGCCGCAGCCGCTGGGTGAGCACCTTCGGCGTGATCGTGCCGATGCGGCGTTCCAGCTCGACGAACCGCTGCCGCCCGTATTCCTTCAGCGACCACAGGATCGGCGTCGTCCAGCGGCTGAAGACGATGTCGACCACCGGTGCGATCGGGCAGGCCAGCTCGGGTGTGGTTCCGGTCACTTTCGGGGCCTCCAGCCATTACTTTCTTCTAGGTACCTACTATACGTCGGAATGTAGCGTCCTCCGCATGATCACAGTCATGGGAGCGACGGGGAACGTCGGACGGCCGCTGGTGCGAGCGCTGGCCGCGGCCGGTGAACAGGTGACGGCGGTATCCCGCCGAGAGACGGCGGACGTGCCGGACGGCGTGCGCGTGGTGCCCGTCGTCGAGTCCGCTTTGGACGGTGCCGAGGCGCTGTTCCTGATGGTGCCGGGCGGTTTCGCGCCCGTGGACGACGTGCTGACCGCGGCAGGCGCGGCCGGCGTCGAGCGGGTGGTGCTGCTGTCGTCCCAGGGCGTCGCGACGGGCCGGCACCCGGCGGTGCTGGAAGACTCCGTCCGGGCCTCGGGTCTGAAGTGGACGATGCTGCGCCCGGGCGGGTTCGCGTCGAACGCCTTGCAGTGGGCGGAAAGCGTGCGGACGTCCCGGCAGGTGGTGGCGCCGTTCGGCGACGTCGCGTTGCCGGTGGTGGACCCGGAGGACATCGCCGCGGTGGCCGCTTCGGTGTTGCTGTCCGGACGTTCCGGCGACGTCTACGAGCTGACGGGCCCGGCGCCGATCACCCCTCGCGAGCAGGCGGCGGCGATCGGCGAGGCGTTGGGCGAGCCGGTGCGTTTCGTGCCGCGGACCCGCGAGGAGGCACGCGCGGCGATGCTCGGCTTCATGCCGCCGGAGGTCGCCGACGTGACGCTGGGCATCCTGGGCGCGCCGACCCCGCAGGAGCAGCGCGTCAGCCCGGACGTCTCGCGGGTGCTGGGCCGCCCACCGCGTCCGTTCACCGAGTGGGCCGCGCGCAACGCGGCGGCGTTCAAGTGACGGCACTGTCCTATCAGGACACGGGAACCGGCGCCCCACTGGTGTTCCTGCACGGCAACCCGACGTCGTCGTACCTGTGGCGCAACGTGATGCCGTCCCTGCCGGGCCGCCGTCTGGCGCCGGACCTGATCGGCATGGGCGCCTCGGCGCGCCCGGACATCGAGTACACGTTCGCCGACCACGCCCGCTACCTGGACGCCTGGTTCGACGAACTGGTCCTGGAGGACGTCGTCCTGATCGGCCACGACTGGGGCGGCGCCCTGGCCGCGGACTGGGCGTTGCGGCACCCAGAGCGTGTCCGCGGTCTGGCGTTCACCGAGGCGATCCTGAAGCCGATGACGTGGGAGGAGTTCCCGCCGGCGGGCGCGGAGGTGTTCCGGGCGATCAAGACGTCGACGGATCTGTCGGGCTTCTTCACCGGACTCCCGCCGGAGTACCGGACCACGCACGACGTTCCGCTGCTGCGCTGGGCGCGTTCCCTGCCCCTGGGCGGCGAGCCGGCCTCGGTGGTGTCGCGCATCGAGGCGTTCGGCACCTGGCTGGCGGCGACGCCGGAGATCCCGAAGCTCCTGATCACGTTCGAACCGGGCCACGACACGATGCTGACACCGTCGATGATCGACTGGTGCCGGGACAACTTCGCGTCGCTGGAAGTGGTGCATCACCCCGTCGTCGCCGGTCACCACACGCCGGAAGAGCAGCCGGAGCTGATCGCGAAGTCGTTGCTGGCGTGGCTGCCGGGCTAGCAGGTGCGATCCCGGGACGTGCCGTTCGGCGCGAACTCCAGCCGGACGTCGCCGGAGGCGGGCAGCAGGATCGCCGTGCCGTCCGCGCGGTTCCACTGCCGGGGGAGCAGCATCGACGTCCCGCCGGACTGCTGGACGAGCACGAGCCCGTCGTAGCGGAACCGGTACTGGGCGTCGGGCGCGCAGGGCGTCACCTTCACCCCGCGCGCCCGGAGGCCGAGGTCCTTGCCGCTGAACACGACGGTGTCGGCCATCGTCGGCAGGGCGACCTCGTACTCGTACGCGCGGCGTTCGCCGAGCGCGGACGAGTAGTCCGTCACCGACCAGAACGCGCCGATGGTGACGAGCACGAAGGTGAAGGTCCACTGCACGACGGCCGCGGTCGGCGACCCGCGGCGGCCGGTGCGGGCCTGGTGCAGGCGGTCGGCGAGCGGGAAGAACAGGAACCCCACGGCGATGCACAACCCCGGCAGCCCGGCGAACCGGTAGAGCAGGGCGGGCTCGGCGAGGCCGGTCAGGCCCACGACGACCAGCACGATCCCGGCGACGGCGAGCACGGGCACGGCCCGCCGCAGCAGCGTCTGCCACGCCCGCGGCGACAGCCGGGTTTCGAGCAGGCGATGGGCCCAGAGGGTGGCGAGCCCGACGGCGGCGACGGCGGTGATCGGCACGGTCATCCCGTCGCTCGCGCGGATCAGGTAGTCGGCGACCGACAGCCCGAGCACCGAGTAGTGCACGCCGAACCACCCGTAGAACGCGTTGGCGTGCTGGGTACCGAAGTAGAACAGCAGCGCGGTCAGCACGGTGGTGGGCGCGAGAATGGAGCTGAAGACCTTCAAGGCCCGCGACGGCGCGTCACGCGTGACGCCGGATTCCCGCGGCCGCCCGGCCACGCGCCGCGCGGTCAAGCGGGATCGCAGAGGTTGTTGACGACCCAGGTCACGGTGCCGCCTTCGGCCAGCGGGTCGGGTATCTCGTTGCGGCCGACCCAGCAGTCCTCGTCCGCGTGCCCCAGGCTCGGCTCTTCGCGGAAGGCGTTGTGGACGCAGACGTCGTGCGCGGGACAGACCCGGCGGTAGAAGTCGTCGACGGAGAAGTTGGTGAAGGAGGTCCCGATCTGCTGTTCGAGACTGCGCCGGTCAGCGGAACCGAGCACCCAGCGATCCGGCGGCTTGGGCGGCTCGGGCGGCTTCTCCGTGACAGCGGCGGTGGTCGTGTCCGCGGCCTTACTCGATCTCGGAGTGGTCGTCAGCGGCGCGACGCTCCGGCTGGTCGTACCGCTGGAGCTGGTCAACCCCAGCGCGCTGGTGCTGGGCGCCTGCAGAGTGGACGCGGCGGAGGTCACGACACCGCTGCTGCTGCCGCCGGAGGCGGACGGCGCCGCCGGCTCCGGGACACGCCCACAGGCCACGACCAGAACGGCCGCGACAGCCAGCACGACACCGGCACGGGTCGGCCTGTTCATCGGACATCACCTCTCCGTGAGGGGAAGTCGCGAGAAAGCGAAGAAATACAACAAGATCGACGCAGGATGGGCCGATCGCCTCAACACATTGGGCCTCAGTGCAGCAGGGCCTGCCACACGCGCTTGTGTTCCAGGTTCGGTGGAAGGTCGTACTCGTCCTTGAACCACGCGATGAATTCGGGCGACGTCTCGTTCATGAAGTCAGCGAGCTCGCGAACGGCGGCGCAGGCACGCCAGACATCGGGAAAGTCCTTGTTCAGCCTGAGGAATTCATCATCGTCGTAGAGGTAACCGTCGTCCACCGCGCGCAGGGCGTCGCCATGGCGATCTGGATCGTCGAGGTACTGCGGCCACAGCATTTGCTGGTTCTTCGCATCGAACCAGATCGCGTCTTCCAGTACGCCAGAAAACTTGCGCAGTGTGTCCCTGACTGTATCCAGGAGGGCATGGAAGTGAGCTGACTCCTCTTCGGGAAGAGCGGCTTCCCGCGCCTCTTCCAGGGTCTTCGCCTCGAGTAGCTTGTCGAACGCTTCCTGAAGTCTCTGTCGGTCCGCCTCCGAGGCCGCGAGCTGGTTTTTGACCGCGCGGAAATCGTCGGGATCCACGACGGCCGGAGTCTTGAGTGTCTCCGCATGGACGGAGACCCTTTCGAGCCACCTTTCGAGGTGTTGGCCCCAGGTGGTGGCCTTCGGGCGGACTCCGGTCATTTCGACGACCCGGTCGTGCAGGGCGTTGAGGGTCGTGCGGTCGTCCAGGTGTCCGACCTTCACCGATCCCAGGACCCCTTTGAGGTCGGTGTGGGCCATGCCCGGCGTCAAGACAGGGAGGAGCGCGTCCGTCCGGACCCAGGCCGCGCCCAGCTCGGCGATGCAATAGGGCCTCGTCTGGTAGGTCGGCGAGATGACTGCGATGACGAGGTCGGCTTCGCCAACCTTGTCCCGGACGCTGCTGGCCACGTCTTTGCCCGGCTCGATCCCGGTGTCGGCCCCGGAGGAGTAGAAGATCCGCTCGATCGGCAGAGCGCACCCCAGCCTGAGGATCTGCTCCACGAACGCGGTGACGAACTCCTCGTCGGCGTAGGCGTGGCTGACGAAGACGCCGGGCATGGTGAGTCCTCCCTGTCCACGAGGCCTCAGCCGTAAGTCGGGATGACAGGATTTGAACCTGCGACCCTTCGCTCCCAAAGCGAATGCGCTACCAAGCTGCGCCACATCCCGGTCCCACCCCCAGGGGGGTGTGCGATCAGCCTAGCGGGTCACGCTAAGCTGACCTCGCACCCGGGTACCTCGGGGGCACGCGGGTGTAGCTCAATGGTAGAGCCCTAGTCTTCCAAACTAGCTACGCGGGTTCGATTCCCGTCACCCGCTCCAACGGCCGAGGCGGCGTCCGCCTCGAGCTTGGCGGCTATCACGTCCAGCAGTTTGTCCGTGTCCACCGGCTTGGTGATGTAGTCGTCCGCGCCGCTGGCCAGCGTCCTCGCCCGGTCCTCCGCGGTGGCCTTCGCGGTCACCGCGATCACCGGGAGGTCGGCGTTGGCCGCTTCCGCTCGGATGGCCGCGATCGTCGCGTTGCCGTCCAGTTCCGGCATCATCACGTCCATCAGGACCAGGGCCGTGTCCTCGTTGCGCTCCAGGGCGCGGATGCCGTCGACGCCCGTCTCGGCGTAGACGACCTCCAGGCCCGCCTGCTCCAGCACCGCGGCCAGGGCGAAGACGTTCCTCAAATCGTCGTCGACGATCAGGACCTTTTCGCCCTGGAAGCGCTTCGGGGCGATGTCGGGGGCGGCCACCAGGACCGTGCTCGGGACCGGGGGCAGCCTGGGTGACGACAGCGCCGTCACGGCCGGGTCGACCAGGTTCGACGCCGCCACCGGGAGGTACAGGGTGAACGTCGAACCCTTGCCCGGCTCGCTGACCACGCGCAGCTCGCCGCCGAGCAGCTCCGTGAGCTGCTGGCTGATGTTCAGGCCCAGGCCGGTGCCGCCGTACTTGCGGCTCGTGGTGCCGTCCGCCTGGCGGAACGCCTCGAAGATGACCGCCAGCTTCTCCTCGGGGATGCCGATGCCGGTGTCCTCGACGGCGAACGCGATGATGCCCGGCGCGTTCCGCAGCGCCTCCTGCTCGACCTCCGCCGGGTCGGCCGCGCGGATGTGCAGGCGGACGCTGCCCTCGTCGGTGAACTTGGCCGCGTTCGAGAGCAGGTTGCGCAGGATCTGCTGGAGCCGGTGCTCGTCGGTGTGGACGCTGCCCGGCACCGGCGGGTCGATGTGGACGGCGAACTCCAGGCCCTTGTCGGCCGTGAGCGGCCGGCACAGCGACTCGACGTAGTCCACCAGCTCCGGCAGCGTGATGTCCGACATCTGCATGTCGAGCCGGCCGGCCTCGACCTTGGCCAGGTCGAGGATGTCGTTGATCAGCTGCTGCAGGTCGGAGCCCGCCGCGTAGATCGTGCGGGCGAACTGGATCTGCTTCTCGGTGAGGTTGCCCTCGGGGTTCTCCGACAGCAGCTTCGCCAGGATCAACGCGCTGTTCAACGGCGTCCGCAGCTCGTGCGACATGTTCGCCATGAACTCGGTCTTGTACTGCGACGCGACCGTCAGCTGCCCGGCGCGTTCCTCCAGCTCCTGGCGGGCCTGCTCGATCTCGCTGTTCTTGACCTCGATGTCGCGGTTCTGCTGGGCGAGCAGCGCGGCCTTCTCGGCCAGCTCGGTGTTGGACCGCCGCAGCTCGCCCTGCTGGGCCTGCAGCTGCTCGGACCGGGCCCGCAGCTCCTGCGCCAGCCGCTGCGACTCGGTGAGCAGCGCCTCGGTGCGGGAGTTCGACAGGATCGTGTTGACGTTGACGCCGATCGTGTGCCGCAGCTGCTCCAGCAGGTCCTGGTGGACGGTGCTGAACTCGTTGACCGAGGCCAGCTCCAGCACCCCGAGCACCTCGCCCTGGAACAGCACCGGCAGCACGATCAGGTTGACCGGCGACGCCGAGCCGAGCCCGGACGACACCAGCGCGTACTCCGGCGGCGCGTTGTGGACCAGGATAGTGCGGTGGTCGACGGCGGCCTGGCCGATCAGCGACTCGCCGATCGCGAACCGCAGGCCGGCGCGGGACTGGGCGAGACCGTAGGCGGCGATGCACTCCAGCACCGTGCCGTCGCGGTCGTCGTCGCGGGCCAGGAAGAACGCGCCCTGCTGGGCGCGCACCAGCGGCGCCAGCTCGGACAGGATGAGCGCGCCGACCGACGCGAGGTCGCGGTGCCCCTGCATCCGGCCGGACAGCTGGGCGAGGTTCGTCTTCAGCCAGTCCTGCTCGGTGTTGGTCCGCGTCGTCTCCTTGAGGTTCGCGATCATCTGGTTGATGTTGTCCTTGAGGTCGGCGACCTCCCCGGACGCGTCGACCGTGATGTGCCGGGTCAGGTCGCCCGCCGTCACCGCGGTGGCGACCTGCGCGATCGCGCGGACCTGCGTGGTCAGGTTCCCGGCCAGCTGGTTCACGCTCTCGGTGAGCCGCTGCCAGGTGCCGGACACGCCGTCGACCTCGGCCTGGCCGCCCAGCTGGCCCTCGGTGCCGACTTCGCGCGCCACGCGCGTGACCTCGGAGGCGAACGCCGAGAGCTGGTCGACCATCGTGTTCATGGTCGTCTTCAGCTCGAGGATCTCGCCGCGGGCGTCGACGTCGATCTTCTTCGTCAGGTCGCCCCGCGCGACGGCGGTGGTGACCTGCGAGATGTTCCGCACCTGGCTGGTCAGGTTGTGGGCCATGAAGTTGACGTTCTCGGTCAGGTCCTTCCAGGTCCCGGCCACGCCGGGGACCCGCGCCTGGCCGCCGAGGATGCCTTCGGTGCCGACTTCGCGCGAGACGCGCGTGACCTCGTCGGCGAACGCGCGCAGCGTCTCGACCATGCCGTTGAGCGTCTCGGCCAGCGCCGCGACCTCGCCCTGGGCGACGATCGAGATCTTCTTCGACAGGTCGCCGTTGGCCACGCCGGTCGCCACCGTGGCGATGCTGCGCACCTGGTCGGTCAGGTTGGTGGCCATGACGTTGACGTTGTCGGTGAGGTCCTTCCACGTGCCCGCGACGCCGCGGACCGTCGCCTGGCCGCCGAGCTTGCCTTCGGTACCGACCTCGCGCGCCACGCGGGTGACCTCGTCGGCGAACGCCGAGAGCTGGTCGACCATCGTGTTCAGCGTCGTCTTGAGTTCGAGGATCTCGCCGCGCGCGTCGACCGAGATCTTCTGCGTCAGGTCGCCCTTCGCGACGGCCGACGTCACCGTGGCGATGTTGCGGACCTGGTCGGTCAGGTTGTTCGCCATGAAGTTGACGTTGTCGGTGAGGTCCTTCCAGGTGCCGGCGACGCCGGGCACGGTGGCCTGGCCGCCGAGCTTGCCTTCGGTGCCGACCTCGCGTGCGACGCGGGTGACCTCGTCGGCGAACGCGGAGAGCTGGTCGACCATCGTGTTGAGCGTGGTCTTGAGTTCCAGGATCTCGCCGCGGGCGTCGACCGCGATCTTCTGCGTCAGGTCGCCGCGCGCGACGGCCGTCGCGACCTGGGCGATGTTGCGGACCTGGGTGGTCAGGTTGTTCGCCATGAAGTTCACCGAGCCGGTGAGGTCGCGCCAGGTGCCGGCGACGCCGGGGACCTGCGCCTGCCCGCCCAGCTGACCCTCGGTGCCCACCTCGCGGGCCACCCGGGTGACTTCGTCGGCGAAGGCGGAGAGCTGGTCCACCATGGTGTTCATGGTCGTCTTGAGCTCGAGGATCTCGCCGCGGGCGTCGACGGTGATCTTCTGCGTCAGGTCGCCCTTCGCCACGGCCGTGGTCACGTGGGAGATGTTGCGGACCTGGTCGGTCAGGTTGTCGGCCATCCCGTTGACCGAGTCGGTGAGGCTGCGCCACGTCCCGGCCGCGCCGGCCACCTCGGCCTGCCCGCCGAGCTTGCCCTCGCTGCCGACCTCGCGCGCGACGCGGGTGACCTCCCCGGCGAACGCCGAGAGCTGGTCGACCATCGTGTTGAGCGTGTTCTTCAGCTGCAGGATCTCGCCGCGGGCGTCGACGTCGATCTTCTTCGTCAGGTCGCCGGTGGCCACCGCCGTCGCCACCTGGGAGATCCCGCGGACCTGGTCGGTCAGGTTGTCGGCCATCAGGTTGACCGAGTCGGTGAGGTCGCGCCACGTGCCGGCGACGCCCGGCACCTGGGCCTGGCCGCCGAGCTTGCCGTCGGAGCCGACCTCGCGGGAGACGCGGGTGACCTCGTCGGCGAACGAGGAGAGCTGGTCGACCATCGTGTTGATGGTGTTCTTGAGCTCGAGGATCTCGCCGCGGGCGTCGACGTTGATCTTCTGGGTCAGGTCGCCGCGCGCGACGGCCGTGGTGACCTGCGCGATGTTGCGGACCTGCTCGGTGAGGTTGTCGGCCATGAAGTTGACGGAGTCGGTCAGGTCGCGCCAGGTCCCGGACACGCCCGGCACGACCGCCTGGCCGCCGAGGCGGCCCTCACCCGCGATCTCGCGGGAGAGCCGCG
Organism: Amycolatopsis sp. NBC_00348; assembly: GCF_036114655.1. Taxonomy (NCBI): domain Bacteria; kingdom Bacillati; phylum Actinomycetota; class Actinomycetes; order Pseudonocardiales; family Pseudonocardiaceae; genus Amycolatopsis; species Amycolatopsis sp. NBC_00348. The sequence continues at coordinate 144,332 of NZ_CP107994.1, forward strand.
TCACCTCGACGGCGAAGCGCGTCAGCTGCGCGATGAGGCCGTTGACCGTCTTCGCCAGGGTCGCGTACGCGCCCTGCAGCGGGCGGCCGTCGAGGGTGAGGGTCATCGGCTGGGAGAGGTCGCCGTCGGCGACGCCGCCGAGCACGCGCTCCAGCTCGATGGCCGGGCGCGTGAGGTCTTCGACGAGGCCGTTGACGGCGTCGACGGCGGTGTTCCAGCCGCCGGGGCCGACCTCGGTCTCGAGCCGTTCGAGCAGTCTGCCTTCCTGGCCGACCGCCGTGCGCACCCGCAGCAGCTCGCTCACGAGCCGCTGGTTGCGCTCGGCGATGTCGTTGAAGGCGACGGCGAGCTGCGCCGAGACGCCGTCGCCGTGCGGCACGAGCCGCCGCCGGAAGTTGCCGTCCCCGAGATCCCGCACCGCCACGAGCAGCCGCTCCAGCGCCGCCGCTTCGCCCTGGGATTCCGTTGTCATGTGTGCCGACCCTCTCCACCACGCATGCGCCAGCCATGGTCGTCGACCCAGCGTGCCATGATTCGCCCTACACTTCGAGCCAGTCCGCCCGCTCACGCGGTAGCCGTGCGATAGCAGTCCGGAGGCAGGAGGTCCGTGCATGGTGTCACGTCCGGCTCCGGCGTCGGCAGCCCTGCCGCCGATGGCCGGCGGTGACGCGCCGCCGGGGTTCGACGCCTTCGGCCGGGCCGTTCTCGAGGACGTGCGGGACGCCGTGTTCCTGCAGGACGCCGCGGGTGTGCTGCGCTGGGCGAACCCCGCCGCGCGGACGCTGACGGGCGACATCGAGCCGAAGCTGCACCCCGTCGCCGAGACCTCGGGGCACGTCGAAGTGACGGGCCACCGCCACCCCGCGCGCGTCCGGGCCCTGCCCGGCGGCTGGCACGCCTGGACCGTCGCCGGCCCCGAAGGGGAGAGCGTCTCCCCGCGGCGGCACGTGGGCGACTTCCTGGCCGGCGCCGGGCCCCGGCTGGCGGCCGCACGCGGCCGCCACGGCACCGCTCGCGTGATCGCCGAGCTGGCCGCGGCCGCGCTCGCCGAGACCGTGTTCGTCCTGCTGCCCACCACCCGCGGCCGGTGGGAGTGGTGGAGCTGCGAGCCCCCGGCCGCGCACGGCCACGGCCGGATCCGGCGGGTGCCGCCCCAGGTCGCGCCGGTGCTGGCGGCGACGTTCGGCGCCACCGGGCGGCCGCAGCCGGTCCCGGTGCCCGCGGCCGAGGTCGCCACGCTGCCGTCGATCGTCGCGGACCGGTTCGCCGACCACACCGAGGTCACCGCCGTCTCGCTGGGCCCGAGCGCGAGCGCCGGGGTCACCGGCGCGCTGCTGCTGGGCCGCCGCGCGGACCCGGAGTTCGGCGGCGAGCAGGACCGCGCGGTCGTCGAGTTCGCCAAGGCGGCCGGCACGGCGCTGGCCAACGCGCAGCGCTACGCCCGGCAGGAGGAGGCGACGCGCGGCCTGGAGACCACGCTGCGCCCGATCGACCCGCCGGAGCTGGCCGGCACCCGCTTCGAGACCTGGTACGAGCCGGCCGGCGGGGTGCTCGCGGTCGGCGGCGACTTCTACGACGTCCTCCCGCACGACGACGGCAGCGCGTTCCTGGTGCTCGGCGACATCTGCGGCAAGGGCGCCGAGGCCGCGGCGCTGACCGGGCGGGTCCGGCACGCGCTGACCGCGCTCGCCATGGTCGAGCGCGACGGCCGGACGTTGCTGCGGCTGCTCAACGAGCTGCTCATCGCCGGCGGCAGCAGCCGGTTCGCCACCCTCGTGCTCGGCACGGCCACCCCGACGGACGAGGGCGTCGACCTGACGCTGGCCTCCGGCGGGCACCCGGCGCCGCTGATCGTGCGCCACGCGGGCGGCGTCGAAGAGGTCACCGTCCCGGGCACGCTGGTCGGCATCTCGCCGCAGGCGCGGTTCGCCGAAGCGACGGTGCGGCTGGGGCCGGGCGACATGTGCCTGCTCTACACCGACGGCATCACCGAGGCCCGCAACCGGCACGACCCGTCGGAGCTGTTCGGCGACGACCGGCTGCGCGCGGTGCTGACGGCCGCGGCCGGGCAGCCGGCCCGCGAGGTCGTCCGGCAGCTGCGCCAGGCCGTGCGCGACTGGCTCGGCAGCTCCGCCCACGACGACATCGCCGTGCTGGCCGTGGAGTGCGCGGACTGATCGTCTGCTTGCCGGCCTGCCGCGTTTGCCGGCCGCCGGAGCGGGTAATTCCGATCCATGGCGAATGCACTTGAAGGCCGCCGGGTCGCGATCCTGGCCGCGGACGGCGTCGAACAGGTCGAGCTGGAGCAGCCGCGCCAGGCCGTGCTGGACGAAGGCGCGACCGTGCAGCTCGTGTCCGTGGACACCGGTGAGATCCAGGCGATGAACGGCGACATCGACAAGGGCGACACGTTCGCCGTCGACCGCAAGGTTTCCGACGTGGCGATCGGCGACTTCGACGCACTGCTGCTGCCGGGCGGCACGATGAATCCCGACAACCTGCGGGTGAACCCCGAGGCGGTGAAGTTCGTGGGCGACTTCGTGCGCGCGGGCAAGCCGGTCGGCGTGATCTGCCACGGTCCGTGGACGCTCGTCGAGGCGGATGTCGTGCGTGGCCGCACCTTGACGTCGTACCCGAGCATCCGGACCGATCTGCGTAACGCGGGGGCCACCGTCGTCGACGAAGAAGTGGTCGTGGACAACGGCCTGGTCTCCAGCCGCAACCCGGACGACCTGCCGGCGTTCTGCGCCGCGGTCGTGCGGGAGTTCGCGGGCTGACGGCCGTCCTCTGTGGACATTCACCCGGCCGTGTCCTTAAGTCCCGCTTAAATATGTTGGCTTTCGGCGTTCCGGCGGAGGACGCTGAGGGGGTGGCCAGGACCGCCCGAGAGGAGGTGGACGCAATGACAGTGAACGCGAGGCGCTACGGCCGTTGGTGCCGTGAACACTTCGACGTGGTCGCCGCCGAGCGCGTTCCCGCGCCCCGGGCCGCCGACGCCGCCGAGGCCCTCCCGCAGCCGGAGTCGGCGCCGGTCGAGACCGTCGCCGAACAACCGCAGCAGAGCTGAGTCTCCCGCACGCGAAAGGGCCCCCGGATCACGATCCGGGGGCCCTTTCTTGCAGCGGAGCAGCGAGCCGCGTGGTCAGCGGTAGCTGCGGCGGCGGTACCAGACCCGCCTCGGGCCGGGGGCGCCGATGCGGGTGATGACGTCCGTCAGCACCGCGCCGATGACCAGCCAGATGACCGCGGCCAGGCCGTCGTTGCAGAAGACCCGGAACTTCTCGGAGTCCGGCGTGAAGAGGTCGCGCAGGCCCAGGGAGACGCCGGCCGACCATTCGGAGATGAGGTGCGCGAAGCCGTTCGCCGCGTTCGCCTCGCCGAAGACCAGCACGATGTGCACGGCCAGGACCAGCGCGAACACCGCGCACACGAGGTGGATGAGCGCGTTGACCGTGCGCACGATCCGGAGGCGGGCGGGGGTTCGCTCCACGACTTCTTCGGTGGCGGCGGGTTCGTACCGCGGATCGTAGGGCTGCTCCGGGGGAGGGGGATACGGCATCGTCGGCGCCGTCCTTTCGACAGTCCTCTGTGGACGGATCTGGGGCGTGCGGTGCCAGGAAGAGGTACCCGATGCCGGGGCGGGCAAACCCGGTGTTCCGTAAACTTCCGAAACATGGGGCGTGATAGGGTACTTTGCGGAAATCGAGGAGGGTCATGGCGCAGGAGGTCTACTCCGTCGAGCAGGTCGCGACGCAGCTCGGGCTGCACGTCCGGACCGTCCGGAACTACGTGCGGGACGGGCGGCTGAAGGCGGTCCGGATCGGCAAGCAGTACCGGATCACCGCGGCCGACCTCGCGGCCTTCACCGGGCTCCCGGCCGCCGCGCCGGCGTCCGCCAAGAAGGCGGACCTCTCGGGCGTGGTCGAGATCGAGGATGTCGACCGGGCGACGGCGGACCGGATCGCCACCCTGGTCCACGCGTCGCTGCAGGGACCGCAGTCGCTGCGCGTCGAAACGATCTACGACAAGGAGAAGTCCGTCCTGAAGCTCATCGTGCTCGGCGACCTCGCGGCCGGCGCGGACCTGCTGCGGATGGTCGCGGGGTTCGTCGAAGGCCTGGGCTGAGCCGGGCGGCTGAACCTCGCCCCGGGTGGGCAACCCGGGCCGCCACGGCACGTCCAGGTGATCATGAGACTCCTCCGGCGTACGGCACTGACGCTGTCCGTCCTCACCGCCCTGGCCGTCCCCGCCTCGCCCGCTTCCGCGGAAACCGTTGTCCCGAAAGGGTTCCAGCCCGCGTCGACCAGCTGGACCGGCCCGGACACCGGCTACGTCCTCGGCTACTCGCCCTGCGCGAAGTCGTGGTGCCCGGCGCTGCTGGGCACGACCGACGCCGGGCGGCACTGGCGGCGCCTCGGCGCGCCCTCGATGCCGCTGCCGGACAACCACAACCACGTCGCGCTGACGTTCGTCACCGACCGCGTCGCCTACGTGAGCGACGGCGTGCACGTGCGGACGACGCGGGACGGCGGCGCGAGCTGGCACCCGGTCGGTCTCGTCGACGCGCGGGAACCCTTCTACGTCTCGAAGATCACCGAAACCGGCGGCCGCGTGTTCGCCGTGCTCAGCACGTACGGCGAGGGCCGCGGCTCGACGCGGCTGTACTCGGCGGCCGCCGGCTCGCCGGTGCTGGTCCCGATGCCGGGCTTCGCGGTCACCGGCGACATCACCTACGGCGACGTCGCCGTCGGCGGCGGCCTGCAGGTGGCGCTCGGCGCGAACTACGGCGACGAGAAGTACTGGACCTCGCGCGACGGCGTCCGCTTCACCCCGGCCGCGCCGCCGTGCCCGACGGGGACGGTCGCGTCGCTCGCCGGCGTCCGGGACAAGCAGGTCGTGGCGTTGTGCAGCAGCAGTCCCGGCTCGCCCCAGCCGGGCTCGACGGAACGGAGCGTGCGGCACGCGGCGCGCCTGGGCGGGACGTTCAGCGGCACCGACGCGGCCCCGGTCGTCGGGATCACGCAGGGCTTCGGCGCGGCGTCACCGGCGTCCGCGACGATCGCGGCGGAGGGCGGCGGCGTCGGCTTCCTGCACCGCACGACGGACGGCGGGCGCACCTGGACGACGACCGTCCTCTCGGAACGCGGGCTCAGTCTGACCGATCTGGACTTCCCGGGCCGCGGCACCGGGGTGGTCGTCGACGGCCAGCCCGACGCGGCCGACGGCTCCGCTGTGTACCGGTCCACGGACGGCGGAACGTCGTGGCACGAACTCCTGTTCGGCTGATTGTGCCTGGCAGGCAAGGCCCTTGCGCGGTTCACTTGATGAACGCCATGTCGTAGTCTGAGCACTGTCCGTTGCCGGACACGGTGGCCGAGCCCGGGGCAGGGGCTCGTCCGCCGCTCGACGAGGGAGAGTCGATGACGCCTGGGGACCTGCGGTCCGGGGCCGAGGGAGGCGCAGCCGCCCTCGATTTCAGCAAGGCGAGCTTGGCCCGGCTGTCCGACGCGTTGCTCGGCGGGCACGACCACTACGAAGTCGACCGCGAAGCGATGCGGCGGCTCCTGGCGATCGCGCCCGGCGCGCGCACGATGGCGAAGGAACACCGCGACTGGCTGGTCCGCGCGGTGCGGTTCCTGGCCGGAAAGCGTGGCCTCGACCAGTTCCTGGACCTGGGCTCGGGCATGCCGACCGCGGAGAACACCCACCAGGTGGCCCAGAGATACAACCCCGACGCGCAGGTGGTGTACGTCGACATCGACCCGGTCGTGCAGGTGCACGGGCGCGCTTTGCTGGAGGAGAACTACCTCACCCACGTCACGGGCGCGGACCTGACGAAGCCGGCGGAAACCCTCGCCGACCCGGTCGTCCGGGAACACCTGGACTTCTCCCGGCCGGTGGCGCTGATCCTGACGTCGATCGTGCACCACATCGACGACTACGACCGGGCGAAGAAGATCGTCTCGGAGTACGTCGCGGCGCTCGCGCCCGGGTCGTACCTGCTGCTCACGCACAACTTCGACCCGGAAGAGGACTCGCCGCGCCAGGAACTGGCGCGGTTGCTGGAGACCAGTTTCCAGGGCACCGGGCTGGGCAGCGTCCACCGGTCGCGGGAGCAGATCGCGTCGTTCTTCGACGGCCTCGAACCGCTCCGGCCGGGATTGGTCTACCTGCACGAATGGTGGCCGGACGGCCCGCGCATCCACCCGTTGAGCGAATTGAACTTCCTGACGCTGGGCGGAGTCGCCCGCAAGCTGTGACCGAGCCCGGCACTTTCACGTGAAAGTGCCGGGCTCGGGGTGAAAAGATCAGGCGGCGTTGAAGGTGTCCGGGTCCGGACCGGTGCGCTCGTCGCGGTTCAGCGGCGTCAGCGACTCCACTTCCTCCTCCGTGAGGGTGAACTCGAACAGGTCAAAGTTTTCCTGGATCCGTGACGGAGTAACGGACTTCGGGATCACCACGTTGCCCAGCTGCAGGTGCCAGCGCAGCACGATCTGCGCGGGCGTGCGGCTGTGCTTGACCGCCAGTTCCGCGACGATCGGGTCGCCCAGCAGCGAGCCGCCCTTGGCGAGCGGGCTCCACGCTTCGGTCGCGATGCCGTGCTTCGCGTCGAACTCGCGGACCTCCCGCTGCTGCAGGTACGGGTGCAGCTCGACCTGGTTGAGCGCCGGGGCGACCTCGGCGTGCTCGAGCAGCCGCTCGAGGTGCGCGGGCTGGAAGTTGGACACGCCGATCGCGCGGACGCGGCCGTCGGCGTGGAGCTTCTCGAACGCCTTCCAGGTGTCGAGGTACTTGTCGCGCTCGGGCGTCGGCCAGTGGATCAGGTACAGGTCCAGCTGCTCCAGCCCGAGTTTCTCCATGCTGACGTCGAACGCCTCGAGCGTCGCGTCGTAGCCCTGGGCGGAGTTCCACAGCTTGGTGGTGATGAACAGCTCGTCCCGGGCGACGCCGGACTCGGCGAGGGCCTGGCCGACGCCGGCCTCGTTGCCGTAGACGGCGGCGGTGTCGATGCTGCGGTATCCCGCTTCGAGCGCGGCCTGCACCGCGGCCTTGGTCTCGGCGTCCGGGACCTGGAAGACGCCGAAGCCGAGCTGCGGCATCCGGACGCCGTTGTTGAGTTCGATCACGGGCACGCTGGTCACGAAGGTTCCTTTCGGTGGGTGGTTCATCGGGCGGGTACCCGTTCCCCGGAGTCGAAACTAACCCGGGTCTTGCGGTCGAGCAGGCCGGAGACGAGCGCCACGGCCAGGCCGGTCGCGGCGAGCAGGGCGCCGATCCAGCTGGGGGCGGTGTAGCCGAGGCCGGCCTCGATGGCCTGGCCGCCGAGCCACGCGCCGCCGGCGTTGCCGAGGTTGAACGCGGCGATGTTCGCCGCCGAGGCCAGCGCCGGGGCGCCTTCGGCCTTGGCCATGACGCGGGCCTGCAGCGGCGGCACGGTCGCGAAGCCGGCCGCGCCGAACACCACGATCGTGATGGCCGCCGGCACCTGCGCGTGGGCGGTGAACACGAACGCCGTGAGCACCAGGGCCAGCGCGGCGAGGATGACGTACAGGCTGGGCATCAGCTTGCGGTCCGCGGCCTTGCCGCCGAGCAGGTTGCCGGCGAACAGGCCGGCGCCGAAGAGCACGAGCAGCCAGGTGACGGCGCCGCTGGAGAAGCCGGCGACCTCGGTCATCATCGGCGCGATGTAGGTGAAGGACGCGAACACCCCGGCGAAGCCGAGGGTCGTCGTCAGCAGCGCGAGCCACACCTGCGGGCGCCGGAACACGGCGAGTTCGCCGCGCAGGCCCGCGCCCGGAGCGGGCCGCTGGTGCGGCACGAGCGCCAGGATGCCGATCGCGCCGGCCACGCCCAGGGCGCTGACCACCCAGAACGTCGAGCGCCAGCCGAAGGCCTGGCCGAGCGCGGTGCCGGCGGGCACGCCGAGGACGTTCGCCACGGTCAGGCCGGTGAACATCAGCGCGATGGCGCCGGCCTGCTTGGCCGGGGCGACGAGCGAGGCGGCGACGACCGAGCCGACGCCGAAGAACGCGCCGTGCGCCAGGGCGGCGACCACCCGGCCGGTCATCAGCAGGCCGTAGCTCGGGGCCAGCGCCGAGAGCACGTTCCCCGCGATGAACAGGCCCATCAGCGCGACGAGCACGGTCTTGCGCGGCACCCGCGAGGCGAGCGCGGTGAGCACGGGAGCACCGACGACGACGCCGAGCGCGTAGCCCGAGATGAGCAGGCCGGCGGCAGGGATCGAGACCCCGAAGTCGCCCGCGACCTCGGGCAGCAGGCCCATGATCACGAACTCGGTGGTGCCGATCCCGAAAGCGCTGATCGCCAGTGCGAGCAGAGCGGCGGGCATGGACTTCCTTCTTCCCCGGGTAGAGTGGTCAGCAGCGTCGGCAACTACGAGCGTCCGAGATAGTTGCAGACGCCGTATATTGCACAAGCTTGATGGTGCAGCGTGCAACGGTGTGCGCGCAAGCCGGGGAGAGGTGAACCGTGTCACTGGACGACGACGCCGTCGAAGCGCGCGCGCAGGGCTGGCGGACGCTGGCCGCGCTGCACGCGCGGATCGAGGACCGGCTGCAGCGCGCCCTCGAACGCGACCACGAGCTTTCGGTGAGCGAGTACACGGTGCTCGACGTCCTCGGCCGCCAGGACGGCTTCCACCTCCGGATGAACCAGCTCGCCAACGCCGTGGTGCTCAGCCAGTCCGCGACGACGCGCCTGGTCACCCGGCTGGAGGACCGCGGGCTGCTGGCCCGCTACCTCTGCGCGGACGACCGCCGCGGGATCTACACCGAGGTGACGCCGGCGGGGCGGGAGCTGCTGACGGCGGCCCGTCCGACCCACGACACCGCGCTGGCCGAAGCCCTCGCCGAAGCCGAAGCGCTGCCGGAACTCGCGCCGCTCGTGGGCGCCCTCGGCACACTCACGTTCCCCGGCGCCCGCACCGCCTGACGCTTTCAGAAAGTTTCGTCGGTCCGCCCGACAATTGTGCAAGCCGAATGGCGGAGTCCGCGCGTGACTGCGCTTTTCGGTGGAACGTCCCGATCAGCGGGGCATTCCGAAACCGCTCCCGTTCGGCGGCGGGATTACGGCGGCCACGCACCCGAACCCGTGCTCCATCCGTGGGACGGCATTCCCGCCCCGGTTCGATAGTTTCGCTGGTCAGCTCGCTTTTTGCGGCTTTCGTCCGGCCCCGGTGCCCGGTTACCTCGTTGACCCGTTCGTTCCGCCCGCCCTAATTTGTTGTCCCACCAGACGAACTCGGGCGGTGTCGGCGTGGACTCCTCCTTTTCGCTCAAACCGGTGCGCCCGGCCGACCAGGCCGCGGTCCGCCGGACGAACCTCGCGTTGGTGCTGCGGCACCTGCGGGACGCGGGATCCCGGTCCCGGGCGGGCATCGCCGCGGACACCGGGCTGAACAAGGCGACCGTGTCGAGCCTCGTTTCCGAGCTCGTCGAACGCGGCTTGGCCCGCGAAGGCGAACGCGAACGAGCCGGTTCGGTGGGTCGCCCCGGCACGATCGTCGAGCTCGACGGCCGCGGCGTCGGCGGGATCGGCGTCGAGATCAACGTCGACTACCTCACCGCCCTCGCGCTGGACCTGACCGGCACCGTCCTTTTCGAACAACGCGTCGCGCTCGACGTGCAAGCGCTTCCCGTCGAGAAGGTGCTCGACGCCGGCGCCGAGCTGACCGCGCGGGCGCTGCGGGAATGCCGCCGCCTCGGCGTCGTGCCGGCCGGCGTGACCGTCGGGATCCCGGCGCTGGTCGACGTCGCGAGCGGGACCGTCGCCTTCGCGCCGAACCTCCACTGGACCGACGTCCCGGTCGTCCGCGGCATCACCGAACGGCTGACGCGCCGACTCGGGCCGCCGGCGTTCCCGATCCGCACGGCCAACGACGCGAACCTCGGCGCGCTCGGCGAATACGCGATGGGCAGCGTCGCCGGAACGGCGGACCTCGTGTACCTGACCGGCGAGATCGGCGTCGGCGGCGGCGTGATCTCCGGGGGCCGGCTGCTCGGCGGCGCCGAAGGGTTCTCCGGCGAGATCGGGCACATCCAGCTCGACCCGGCCGGGCGCGTCTGCGGCTGCGGGCGCCGCGGCTGCTGGGAGACGCTCGTCGGGCTGGCCGGGATGCTGCGGCTGGCGGCGTCGCCGAACGACCCGGTGCACGACCCGTCGCTCGACCTCGAACAGCGGCTCGACATGATCCGCCGCCGCGCGCAGCTGAAGGACAAGCGCACGCTCGACGCGCTGGCGCAGGTCGGCACCGGTCTCGGCGTCGGCGCGGCCGTGTTGATCAACGTCTTCAACCCGCGGGTGGTGCTGCTGGGCGGCTACTTCGCCCAGCTGGGGCCGTACCTGCTGGGCCCGATGATGACCGAGCTCGAGGCCCGCGTGATCGCGCCGGGCATCGGGGGCTGCCGCGTCGAGCTGTCCTGGCTCGGGTTCTCCGCGGCTTCGCGCGGCGGCGCGCACGTCGCGCTGCAGGCGGTGTTCGACGACCCGGCGCTGGTGCCGGTGCGCGCGGAAAGGGACAGCGGATGACGCTCGTGGAGATGACCGGGATCGGCAAGCAGTTCCCGGGTGTGCGCGCGCTCGACGACGTCGAGCTGAGCGTCGAAGCCGGCGAAGTCCATTGCCTGCTCGGGCAGAACGGCGCCGGGAAGTCGACGCTGATCAAGGTCCTCGCCGGCGCGCACCGGCCGGACACCGGCGAGATCCGGCTCGACGGGACGCCGGTGCGGCTGCCGAACCCGACCGCGGCGATCCGGCACGGCATCGCCACGCTGTACCAGGAGCTCGACCTCGTCGACGGGCTTTCCGTGGCGGAGAACGTCTTCCTCGGCCACGAGCAGGCCCGCGGCGGGTTCGTCCGCCGCACCGCCATGCGGGCCGAGGCGCGCAAGCTGCTGGACCGCTTGGGGCATCAGGAAATCCGCGTCGAACGCGAGGTCGGCACGCTGTCGGCGGCGGGCAAGCAGATCGTCAGCCTCGCCCGCGCCCTCTCGCTCGACGCGCGGCTGATCGTGCTCGACGAGCCGTCCGCGGTGCTCGCCGCCGACGAGGTGGCCAACCTGTTCCGGGTGATCCGCGGGCTGACCGCGCGCGGCGTCGCGGTGCTCTACATCTCCCACCGGCTGGCCGAGATCCGCGAGATCGGCGACCGGGTGAGCGTGCTCAAGGACGGCCGGACCGTCGCCGCCGGGCTGCCCGCGCGCACGACGCCGACCGGGGACCTGGTGGCCCGGATGACCGGCCGCCGCGTCGAGTTCCCGTTCCCGCCGCGCCCGGAACCCGGTGCGCACGAGGGCAAACCCGAGGTCCTCGGCGTCACCGGCCTCACGCTGGAAGGCGCGTTCGGCGACGTCGACTTCTCGGTGCGGGAAGGCGAGATCCTCGGGATCGCCGGGCTGGTCGGCTCGGGCCGCTCGGAGGTCCTCGAAACCGTCTACGGCGCGCGCAAGGCGACGGCGGGGGAGATCCGGCTGGCCGGGAAGCCGTTGAAGAACGGCGTCGGCGCGGCTGTCCGCGGCGGGCTCGGCCTGGCGCCGGAGGAACGCAAGAGCCAGGCGCTGCTGCTGCACGATTCCGTGGCGCGCAACGTCTCCCTGCCGTCGCTGCGGCGGTACGCGCGGTTCGGCTGGTTCAGCGGGAAGGCCGAGATCGACGCCGTGCGCGGGCACACCGAGGCGCTCGACCTGCGCCCGGCCGACGTCCGCCGGATCGTCGGCAAGCTCTCGGGCGGCAACCAGCAGAAGGCCGTCGTCGCGCGCTGGCTGCTCAAGGGCTGCCGGGTGCTGCTGCTCGACGAGCCGACCCGCGGCGTCGACGTCGGCGCGCGGGCCGAGCTGTACCGCGTGATCCGCGACCTCGCCGACTCCGGCGTCGCGATCCTGCTGGTCTCCAGCGAACTGCCGGAGGTGCTCGGGCTGGCCGACCGGGTGCTGGTGCTGCGCGAAGGCCAGGTCGTCACCGAAGCCGACGCACGCGAACTCGACGAGCGCCGCGTGCTGGATCTCATCCTGGAGGAGCGCGTCCATGACTGAACAAGCGTCGGAAGGGGCTGAGACAAGCGGGGCTCCGCCCCGAGCCGGGGGCTTCGCCACCCGGGCCCCCGAAGGACGGCCGGTGGCCCGGGCCGCACCCAACCGGAGACGGATCAGCGAGATCCGCAACCTCGGCCTCGTCGGGGTGCTCGTGCTGCTGGCGGTGATCGGCGCGATCACCCAGCCCGGCCAGTTCCTGTCCACCGGCACGCTCGTGCTGCTGCTGACGCAGGCGTCGGTGATCGGCGTGATCACCGTCGGCATGACGTTCGTGATCATCGGCGGCGGCATCGACCTGTCGGTCGGCGCGGTGGTCGCGCTCGCGACGGTGTGGGCGACGACGAAGGCGACGCAGTCGTTCGGCATCGGCGGGATCGTGTTCTGCGCGGTCGCCGTGGGTCTCGGCGCCGGCCTGGTGACGGGTCTGCTGATCGCCTACGGGAAACTGGTCGCGTTCATCGCCACGCTGGCCATGCTCGCCTCGGCGCGCGGCCTGGCGATCCAGCTCTCCCAGGGCCGCACGCAGACCGTCACGCCGAAGAACCAGGCGCTGGTCGACCTCGGCTACCAGGACAGCTACGTGCTCGGGATCCCGCCGCTGGTGCTGATCTTCGCCGCGGTCGCCGTCCTCGGCTGGATCCTGCTCAACCGCACCACGTTCGGCCGCCGCACCTACGCGATCGGCGGCAACCTCGAAGCCGCGCGGCTGGCCGGCATCAACGTCCGGCTGCACACCTGCCTGCTGTACGTGCTTTCCGGGCTCTGCTGCGGCATCGCGAGCGTGATGCTGATCATCCTGACCAGTTCCGGCACCAGCGGGAACGGGAACCTCTACGAGCTCGACGCCATCGCCGCGGTGATCATCGGCGGCACCCTGCTTTCGGGCGGGCGCGGCACGCTCGCCGGGTCCGTCCTCGGCGTGCTCGTGTTCACCACGATCAGCGTCCTGTTCACCCTCAACAACCTGCCCACGGCGGTGCAGCAGCTCGCCAAGGGCGTGCTCATCGTGCTCGCCGTCCTCGTCCAGCGCCGGTATTCGACCGAGAGGAAATCCTCATGAACAACCCCCTCCGCAGACGCGCGTTCCTCGCCGGCGCGTCCGCTGTCGGCGTCGGCGCGCTCGCCGCGTGCACGAGCAACAGCGACGAGCCCGCCGCCGCGACCGTCACCCAGGGCGCGGCCGACACCCCGGGCAAGAAGGTGACCGTCGGGTTCGCCGGGCCGCAGGCCGACCACGGCTGGCTCAACGCCATCACCGTCAACGCCCGCGCGGAGGCCTCGCGCCACCCGGACGTCGAACTGGTCGTCGCCGAGGGCTCGAACGACGCCGCCACCCAGTCCGCGCAGGTCGAGACGCTGATCAACCGCAAGGTCGACGTCCTGGTCGTGCTGCCGGCCGACGGCAAGCAGCTCACCCCGGCCGGGCGCAAGGCGATGGACGCCGGGATCCCGGTGATCAACCTCGACCGCATCTTCGACTCGCCGCAGAGCTACCGCACCTGGATCGGCGGCGACAACTACCGGATGGGCGTCAACGCGGGCAACTACATCGGGCAGAAGCTCGGCGGGAAGGGCACGGTCCTGGAGCTGGCCGGGATCGACACCCTGGAGCTGACGCGGCAGCGCTCGCAGGGCTTCGACGACGCGCTGGCCAACTTCCCCGGCATCCAGAAGATCGGCCGGGCCGCCGCGGAGTTCACCGTGCCGACCGGCCAGGCCCGGATGGCCGAGCTGCTGCAGGCGCACCCGAAGTTCGACGCGATCTGGAACCACGACGACGACCAGGGCGTCGGCGCGCTGCAGGCGGTGAAGCAGGTCGGCCGGTCGGACTTCCTGATGGTCGGCGGCGCCGGCTCGAAGGCGGCGATGGAGCAGATCAAGGCGGACTCGTCGGTGCTGAAGGCGACGGTCCTCTACCCGCCGACGATGGCCGCCTCGGCGGTCCGGCTGGCGCGGTTGCTCGGGCAGGCGAAGGGGCTGGGTGACCTGGCCGAACAGGAGGTGCCGGCGACCGTGACGCTGTTCTCGGCCGTCGTCACCAAGGAGAACGTGGACAAGTACCTGCCGGGGTCGTTCGAATGAGCGGCGGCACCATCGGCGTGGGGATGGTCGGCTACGCCTTCATGGGCGCGGCCCACTCGCAGGCGTGGCGGACCGTGCACCGGGCCTTCGACGTCCCGCGCGCGCCGCGGATGGCGGTGCTCTGCGGCCGGGACAAACCGGCCACGGAGGCGGCCGCGGCGAAGCTCGGCTGGGCGTCCGTCGAGACCGAGTGGAAACGCTTGATCGAATCCGGCGATGTAGATCTGGTGGACATCTGCACGCCCGGCGACACGCACGCGGAGATCGCGCTGGCCGCGCTCGCCGCGGGCAAGCACGTGCTGTGCGAGAAACCGCTGGCCAACACGGTCGCCGAAGCCGAGGCGATGGCCGCGGCGGCCGCTGAGGCGGCCACCCGCGGGGTGCGGTCCATGGTGGGCTTCAACTACCGGCGGGTGCCGGCCGTGGCGCTGGCGCGGCGGCTCGTCGCCGAGGGCCGGCTGGGCGAGATACGTCACGTTCGCGCCCAGTACCTCCAGGACTGGATCGTCGACCCGGAGTTCCCGCTCGTCTGGCGGCTGCGGAAGGACAAGGCCGGGTCCGGTGCCCTCGGGGACATCGGGGCGCACGCGATCGACCTCGCCCAGTTCGTCGCCGGCTCGCTCGTCACCGGCGTCAGCGGGCTGACCGAGACGTTCGTCGGCGAACGGCCGCTGCCCGGATCGGCCGAGCGCGGCGCCGTCACGGTCGACGACACCGCGTTGTTCCTGGCGCGGTTCGCAGGCGGCGCCGTCGGCACCTTCGAGGCGACGCGGTTCGCGAGCGGCCGGAAGAACGCGCTGCGCCTGGAGATCAACGGCTCAGCGGGCAGCCTCGCGTTCGACTTCGAGGCGATGAACGAGCTGGCCTTCCACGACCACACCGAAGACCCGGAGCTCGGCGGCTTCCGCCGGATCCAGGTCACCGAGCCCGGGCACCCGTACGTCGGCGCCTGGTGGCCGCCGGGGCACGGGCTCGGCTACGAACACACGTTCACCCACGAGGTGCGTGATCTGCTCGTCGCGCTGGCCGCGGGCGAGGACCCTTCACCGTCCTTCGCGGACGGGCTGCAGGTGCAGCGGGTGCTCGCGGCGGTCGAGGAAAGCGCCGCGGCGCGCAGTGTCTGGACCCGCGTCGAAACCGGAGTGCCGGGCGCGGGCTGAAACAACAGGGAGGGAATCATGGGGAAGATCGGTGTCTGGCTGATCGGGGCCCGGGGATCGGTGGCCACCACGGCCATCGCCGGGGCCGCCGCGATGCGCGCGGGGCTGACCGCGCGCACGGGGTGCGTGACCGAGCTGCCGGACTTCGCCGGGGCGGATCTGCCCGGCTTGGGGGACCTGGTCTTCGGGGGCCACGACGTCGTCGACACACCACTGGTCAAGCGGGCCGAGCACCTGGTGGCGGCGGGCGTGCTGCCCGCGACGCTGCCGGGGCCGGTCACGGCCGACCTGGAGGCGGCCGAGGCGCGGCTGCGCCCGGCGCCGTCCGGCCACGGACGTGAGGCTGCCGACCGGATCGTCGCGGACCTGACCGCGTTCGGCGAGGGTCTGGACCACGTCGTCGTGCTCAACGTCTCCTCCACCGAACCGCCCTGTGCGCCGCACCCGGCGCACGTCTCCCTGGCCGCGTTGGAAGACGCGCTGGACGCGGGCCCGGACGTGGTGCCGCCCAGCGCGTTGTACGCCTACGCCGCGTTCCGCGCGGGGTGTGGCTTTGTCGACTTCACACCGTCCACCGGCGCCCGGCTGCCGGCGCTGGACGAACTCGCCCGCACGGCCGGCCTGCCGTACGCGGGCCGCGACGGCAAGACCGGCGAGACGCTGCTGCGGTCGGTGCTCGCGCCGATGTTCGCCCAGCGCGCGCTGAACGTGCTGTCGTGGTCGGGCACCAACCTGCTCGGCGGCGGCGACGGCGCGACCCTCGCCGATCCCGGGGCGGCGTCGAGCAAGAACGCGTCCAAGCAGCAGGTGCTCTCGCAGAACCTCGGCCGGGACGTCGACGGCGAGGTGCACATCGACTACGTCCCCGCGCTCGGCGACTGGAAGACCGCGTGGGACCACGTGCTGTTCGAGGGGTTCCTCGGCGCCCGCATGACGTTGCAGCTCACCTGGCAGGGCTGCGACTCCGCGCTCGCCGCGCCGCTGGTGCTCGACCTCGCCCGGCTCACCGCCAAGGCGTGCCGCGACGGCGTCGCCGGGCCGGTGGCCGAGTTCGGGTTCTTCTTCAAGGATCCCGCCGGCGACGGCCCGCACGACCTCGCGTCGCAGTACGCGGCCCTGCGTGAGTGGGCGAACCGGTGAAGGCGCTGATCGAGCTCGTCCGCGCGCCCGCCGCGCTGACCGTGCCCGGGGACGCCGTCGCCGGCGCGGCCGCGTCGGGCTGGCCCTTCGGCCGCCGGACGCTCGCGCTGACCGGCGCGTCCGTCTGCATCTACTGGGCGGGCATGGCGCTCAACGACTACGCCGACCGCGACCTCGACGCGGTGGAACGGCCCGAGCGGCCGATTCCGTCGGGCCGCATCACGCCGGGCACGGCGCTGGGGGTCGCGACCGGGCTGACCGCGGGTGGTCTCGGCATCGCGGCGGTCGCCGGGGGCAAGCGCGCGCGCTGCGCGTCGCCGTGCCGCTGGCCGCGACCGTGTGGGCGTACGACTTCCTGCTCAAGTCGACGCCGTTCGGGCCGGTCGCGATGGCCGCGGCCCGGACCCTGGACGTCCTGCTCGGGGCGGGTGGCGCCCGGGCGGCCCTGCCCGCCGCGCTGACGGTCGGCGCGCACACCATGGCCGTGACGACGCTGTCCCGGTCCGAAGTGGACGGTGCCACCCCCGCCCTTCCGGCCGCCACGTTGGTCGCGACGGCCGGGGTGCGCGTCGCCGCCGGCCGTGTCGGGCCGCTGGCCTCGGCGCTGCTCGGGACGTACGCGGTGACGACCGGACGAGCGCAGTACGACGCCGTCCGCGACCCGAAGGCACCGGTGATCCGGCGCGCGGTCGGCGCCGGGATCCACGGGATGATCCCGCTGCAGGCCGGGCTGATCGCGCGCACCGGCGCGTGGCGCTCGGCGCTGGCCGTGGCCGCCGCGTTCCCGCTCGCGCGGGCGCTGAGCCGGAAGGTGTCACCGACATGAGGTTCGGGTACGGCACCAACGGTTTCGCCAACCACCGCCTCGGCGACGCGCTGCGCGTCCTGGCCGACCTCGGCTACGACGGCGTCGCGCTGACGCTCGACCACCAGCACCTCGACCCGTTCGGCCCGGACCTCGCGCGGCGCGTCGCTTCGCTGGCCGACGACCTGGACCGGCTCGGGCTGGCCGTCGTGATCGAGACGGGCGCGCGGTTCCTGCTGGACCCGTGGCGCAAGCACGCGCCGACGTTCCTCGACCCGGACCGTTCCTTGCGCGTGGACTTCCTGACCCGGGCCGTCGAGATCGCCGCGGACCTCGGGGCCGAGGCCGTCTCGTTCTGGAGCGGCAACAAGCCCGTGGATCTGTCCACTGAGGACGCCTGGGATCACCTGGTCGCGGGCTGTTCGGACGTCCTCAAGGCCGCCGACGACCACGACGTCAAGCTCGGGTTCGAGCCGGAGCCGGGGATGCTCGTCGAAGACCTCGACGGCTACTTCGACCTCGCGAGCAGGCTCGGTGATCCGGAGCGGTTCGGGCTGACGCTGGACATCGGGCACTGCCGGTGCAACGAGACGGCGTCCGTGCCCGACTGCGTCCGCCGCGCCCTGCCGCGGCTGGTGAACGTCCAGATCGACGACATGCGCCGGGGCACCCACGAGCACCTCGAGTTCGGCCGGGGAGAGATCGACTTCCCGCCCGTGCTCGAAGCGCTGTCGCCGTACCCCGGGCTTGTCGCGGTGGAGCTGCCGCGTGACAGCCACGCGGCCCCGCGGATCGCCCGCGAGTCCCTGGAGTTCCTGCGCCGGGCGGTGACCGCGTGACCGCGTGGCTCGACGAAGCCTTGACGAAGGTCGCGTCCGACGCGACGGCGTTGCGCACGCTGTTCCCCGGCGTCGGCCGCCGGGTCGGCCGGGGGCCGTCGGACGTCCCGGGGTGGACGGTCGACGACGTCGCCCGGGTGGAGCTGCTCAAAGCGGCTCCCGGGGCCGCCGCCGAGATGCCCGATCTCTACCGCTACGGCGACGCCGCCGAGAAACGGGCCGTCCTTCGTGGACTGTCCGTTGTGGACACCGGTGACGCCGGGCTGGAGCTGGTCGCGGACGCGTTGCGCACCAACGACACCCGGCTCGTCACCGCCGCGATGGGGGAGTACGGCGCCGCGCGCCTGGACGACTCCGCCTACCGCCACGGCGTGCTCAAGTGCGTCTTCATGGGCATCCCCCTGGCGGACATCGCCGGGCTGGACCGCCGGACCGACGAGGAGCTGCTGCGGATGATGCGGTCGTTCGCCGCCGAGCGCACCGCGGCGGGCCGCGACGTGCCCGCCGACCTCCTCCCCCTGCTGACCGAACAGGACGTCTGATGCGCATCTTCGACCCGCACATCCACATGAGCTCCCGGACCACCGACGACTACGCGGCGATGCACGCCGCCGGCGTCCGCGCGCTCGTCGAGCCGGCGTTCTGGCTGGGCCAGCCACGCACGAGCGTCGGCAGCTTCACCGACTACTTCGACGCGCTGGTCGGCTGGGAACCGTTCCGCGCGAGCCAGTTCGGCATCGCCCACCACTGCACGATCGCGCTGAACCCCAAGGAGGCCAACGACCCCCGCTGCGCGCCCGTGCTCGACCTGCTGCCGCGGTACCTGGAGAAGGACGGCGTGGTCGCGGTCGGCGAGATCGGCTACGACTCGATGACCGCGGAGGAGGACAAGGCGTTCGCCGCGCAGCTGGCCCTGGCCATCGACCACGAGCTGCCCGCGATGGTGCACACCCCGCACCGCGACAAGGCGGCCGGCACCGAGCGCAGCATCGCCGTCGTCCGCGAGTCCGGCATCGCGCCGGAGCGCGTGGTGCTCGACCACCTCAACGAGGTGACCGTCGCGATGGTCAAGGACTCCGGCTCCTGGATGGGGTTCTCGATCTACCCGGACACGAAGATGGACGAAGAGCGGATGGTCGCGATCCTCCGGGAGTACGGGACCGAACGCGTGCTGGTGAACTCCGCGGCCGACTGGGGCAAGAGCGATCCGCTCAAGACCCGGCGCACCGGCGACGCGATGCTGGCCGCCGGGTTCAGCGAGGACGACGTCGACCTCGTGTTGTGGCGCAACCCGGTCGAGTTCTACGGGCAGAGCGGGCGCCTCTCGCTGGAGGGCGACGCGCCGGACGCCGAGTTCGCGGGCAACTCGATCCTGCGAGGGGCGCGCAAGTGAGGTTCCGGCACCCCGACGGCACGCTCGTCCACCTCGCCTACTGCACCAACGTGCACCAGGCCGAGGACCTCGACGGCGTGCTCACCCAGCTGGCGCGCTTCGGCGAGCCGGTGCGGGAACGCCTGGGCGTGGACCGGCTCGGCCTCGGCCTGTGGCTGGCCCGCCCGGTGGCGACCGAGCTGGCCGGCAACCCGGCGGCGGTGGCGCGGCTGCGCGGTGAACTGGCCACGCGCGGCCTCGAGGTCGTCACGCTCAACGGGTTCCCGTACCAGGGCTTCCACGACCCGGTCGTCAAGCACAAGGTGTACCGGCCGGACTGGTCGACGCCCGAGCGGACGCGGTACACCCTCGACCTCGCGCGGCTGCTGGGCGAGCTGCTGCCCGAGGACGCGGTCCGCGGCAGCGTCTCGACGTTGCCGCTGGGCTGGCGCACCGAGTGGCGGGACGACGCCGGTCAGCTCGAACTGCTGGCCGAGGGCCTGGCGAAGCAGGACCGTCCGGTGCGGGTGGCGTTCGAGCCGGAGCCCGGCTGCGTCATCGAGACGACGGCGCAGGCGGCGGCCCTGCTGTCCGAAGTGGACAAGGAGTGGCTCGGCGTCTGCCTCGACACGTGCCACCTCGCGGTCGGCTTCGAGGACCCGGCGGCCGCGCTGGGCCGGCTGGAGGCGGCCGGGCTCGACGTCGTCAAGCTCCAGGCGTCCGCTGCCCTCGAAGCCGCGAACCCGGCGGATCCGGCGACGCGCAAGGCGTTGGAGTCCTTTGTGGAGCCGCGATTCCTGCACCAGAGCAACGAAGGTGCCCCACCGGGCGCCGACGACCTCGACGCGGCCCTGGCCGGTGGCCTGCCGGGGGAGGCGCCGTGGCGGGTGCACTTCCACGTGCCGCTGCACGCCGACCCGGCGCCGCCGCTGACGTCCACCCGGCCCGTGCTGGCCGGGACGCTGGCCGAGCTGTTCGGCGGCGCCACCGCGCGCACCGACCACATCGAGGTCGAGACCTACACCTGGCAGGTGCTCCCGGACGCACCCGCCGACGACGCCGGGCTCGTCGCGGGCATCACCGCCGAGCTGGACTGGACCCGGCGTTCCCTGATCGAACTGGGCTTGGAAGAGGTTCACTGATGAGTTTGCTGGTTCTCGACGTCGTGGGCCTGACGCCCCGGCTGCTCCCGCACATGCCGAACCTGCGCAAGATGGCCGAACCCGGCTTCACCGCGCAGCTCGACACCGTGTTCCCCGCCGTGACGTGCTCGGTGCAGTCCACGTTCCTCACCGGCCTGCAGCCGGCCGAGCACGGCATCGTCGGCAACGGCTGGTACTTCCGCGACCTCGGCGAGGTGTTCTTCTGGCGCCAGCACAACAACCTGGTCCAGGGCGACAAGTTCTGGGCCGCGGCTCGCCGCGCGCAGGCCGGGCACAAGGTCGCCAACGTGTGCTGGTGGTACGCGATGGGCATGGACGTCGACCTCACCGTGACCCCGCGGCCGATCTACCACGCCGACGGCAAGAAGTCCCCGGACGCCTACACCCACCCGCCGCAGCTGCACGACCGCCTGGTCGGCGCGCTCGGCGAGTTCCCGCTGTTCACCTACTGGGGCCCGACGGCCGCGATCACGTCGTCGAAATGGATCATCGCCGCGGCGCAGAAGATCATGACCGAGGACCAGCCGGACACCACGCTGGTCTACCTCCCGCACCTCGACTACGACCTGCAGCGCTTCGGCCCGGACGCGCCCCAGGCCGCGGCGGCCGCGCGGGAGATCGACACCGCGCTGAAGCCGTTGCTGGACTTCGCGGCCGCGGGCGGGCACACCGTCGTCGCGCTGTCGGAGTACGGCATCACGAACGCGAGCCGGCCGGTGGACATCAACCGCGCGCTGCGCCGTGAGGGCCTGCTCAACGTGTACGTCCAGGCGGGCATGGAGTACCTCGACCCGTGGACGTCGCGGGCGTTCGCGGTGGCCGACCACCAGGTCGCGCACGTCTACGTCGCCGACCCGGCGGACATCCCGCGGGTGCGGGACCTCGTCGCCGGACTGTCCGGAGTGGACGTCGTGCTGGATCGCGCGGCGCAGGCGGGCATCGGGATCAACCACGAACGCGCCGGCGAGCTGGTCGCGATCGCCGAGCCGGACGCCTGGTTCACGTACTACTACTGGCTCAGCGACGACCGCGCGCCGGACTTCGCGAAGACCGTCGAGATCCACCGCAAGCCCGGTTACGACCCGGCCGAGCTGTTCTTCGACCCCGACGACCCGATGGTCAAGCTCAAGGCCGCGTCCGCGCTGGCCCGCAAGAAGCTCGGCCTGCGGTACTCGATGCAGGTCGTCCCGCTCGACCCCGCGCCGGTGCGCGGCAGCCACGGCCGGCTGCCCGACTCGGCCGAGGACGGGCCGGTGCTGCTGTGCTCGGACCCCGTGCTCGCGCGCGACAAGGTCCACGCCACCGAAGTCAAGGATCTGCTGCTCGCGGCTATCCGTACCGAATAGGACTCACCAGGAGGTCAGACATGGCACGACCGTTGACGCTGTTCACCGGACAGTGGGCCGATCTTCCGTTCGAGGAGGTGTGCGAGCTGGCGAGCGGCTGGGGCTACGAAGGCCTCGAGATCGCCTGCTGGGGCGACCACTTCGAGGTGGACCGGGCGCTCGCCGAAGACGGCTACGTCCAGGCGAAGCTGGACACGCTGGCCAAGTACGACCTCAAGGTGTGGACCATCTCGAACCACCTGGTGGGCCAGGCCGTCTGCGACCACCCGATCGACGAACGGCACGAAGCCATCCTGCCGGCGCGGATCTGGGGCGACGGCGAGGCCGAGGGCGTCCGGCAGCGGGCGGCGGAGGAGATGAAGGCCACCGCCCGCGCCGCGGCGAAGCTCGGAGTGTCCACTGTGGTCGGTTTCACCGGCTCGTCGATCTGGCACACGGTGGCGATGTTCCCGCCGGTGCCGCCGTCGATGATCGAACGCGGGTACGCGGACTTCGCCACGCGGTGGAACCCGATCCTCGACGTCTTCGACGAGGTCGGCGTCCGGTTCGCCCACGAGGTGCACCCGAGCGAGATCGCCTACGACTACTGGAGCACCGTCCGGACGCTGGAGGCGATCGGGCACCGGGCGGCGTTCGGGCTGAACTTCGACCCGTCGCACTTCGTCTGGCAGGACCTCGACCCGGTCGGGTTCCTGTGGGACTTCAAGGACCGCATCTACCACGTCGACTGCAAGGAGGCGCGCAAGCAGCTCAACGGCCGCAACGGCCGGCTCGGCTCCCACCTCCCGTGGGCCGACCCCCGCCGCGGCTGGGACTTCGTCTCCACCGGCCACGGCGACGTCCCGTGGGAGGACGTCTTCCGCATGCTCAACGCCATCGGCTACGCCGGTCCCATCTCGATCGAGTGGGAGGACGCCGGCATGGACCGCCTGACCGGCGCGCCCGAGGCCCTGGAGTTCGTCCGCAAGCTCAACTTCACCCCACCCACCGCGGCGTTCGACGCCGCGTTCTCCTCGAAGTAGCCGTGCCGGCGCGCGAATCACGCGTGTCGACCCCCTGATCACGCGTGTCGTCCGTCCAGGCACGTGTGTCGTCCATCGGAGTACGCGTGCCGGCCGGTCCGGCACGCGAGCCGACCCTCCGGGTACGCCGGCCGACCGTCCAGGTACGCCGGCCGACCCGCCGAGCACGCGCGCCGGGAGGACCGGCACGCGCCCGAGACTTCTGTGCACGGGTGGCCGCCAGCCCCGTCGGAAGGTGATCGAAACCGGCTTCGCGCCAATCCGGGGCGAAGCACGCTCAAATTCAGGAAGGAACCAGCATGTCTCCGTCCCCACCGAAGTGGGCGAGGCTGTTCGGCGCCGCGACACTGAGCGCCGGCCTCCTGCTCACCCTCGACACCCCGGCCCGCGCGGACATCCCCGCCGCGGACTACCAGCAGGTCGCCCTCGCCACCGGCGCGGCCGAGCTCGGCGAGGCGATGTCGCTCGCCGTGCTGCCCGACCGCTCGGTCGTGCACACCTCCCGCGACGGCACCGTCCGCGTCACCACCGCGGCCGGCGCGACGTCCGTCGCGGCCAAGCTGAACGTCTACACCCACGACGAGGAAGGCCTCCAGGGCGTCGCCGCCGACCCCGGCTTCGCCACCAACCGCTACGTCTGGCTCTACTTCTCGCCTCGACTGTCCACACCGGACGGTGACGCGCCGACCGACGGCACCGCCGCCGACTTCGCGCCGTTCAAGGGCGAGCTGCACCTGTCGAGGTTCGTCCTCAAGACGGACAACACCCTCGACCTGGCCAGCGAGAAGGTCGTCATGGCCGTGCAGAACGACCGCGGCCAGTGCTGTCACGTCGGGGGTGACATCGACTTCGACGCCGCCGGCAACCTCTACCTGACCACCGGCGACGACACGAACCCGTTCTCCTCCGACAGCTACTCGCCGATCGACGAACGCACCACGCGCAACCCGCAGTTCGACGCGCAGCGCTCGGCCGGCAACACGAACGACCTGCGCGGCAAGCTCCTGCGGATCCACCCGCAGGCCGACGGGACGTACACGATCCCGTCGGGCAACCTGTTCGCGCCGGGCACCGCGAACACCCGGCCGGAGATCTACGGCATGGGCTTCCGCAACCCGTTCCGGATGAGTGTCGACAAGGCGACCGGCGTCGTCTACCTGGGCGACTACGGCCCGGACGCCGGTGTCACCGACGCCAACCGCGGCCCGCAGGGCCAGGTCGAGTTCGACCGGATCACCAGCGCGGGCAACTTCGGCTGGCCCTACTGCACCGGCTCGAACACGACGACCGAGTCGTACAACCACTACACCTTCCCGAGCGGGCCGTCCGGCGCGAAGTACGACTGCGCCGGCGGGCCGACGAACTCCTCGCCGCGCAACACCGGCGTCGCCAAGCTGCCGGTGCCGAAGGCCGCGTGGATCAAGTACGCGGGTGACGAAGGGTCGCCGCCGGAGTTCGGCAGCGGCTCGGAGTCGCCGATGGGCGGGCCGGTCTACCGGTACGACGCCGCTTCGACGTCCACGGTGAAGTTCCCGCAGTCCCTCGACGGCAAGTTCTTCGCCGGGGAGTACGGGCGCAAGTGGATCAAGGCGGTGACCGTCAACGCCGACGGCAGCCGCGGCACGATCGACAACTTCCCGTGGACCGGCACGCAGGTCATGGACATGGCCTTCGGCCCGGACGGCGCGCTGTACGTCCTCGACTACGGCACCGGCAGCGACAACCAGGCGCTGTACCGGGTCGAGTACCTCGCGGGCACCAACCGTAACCCGGTCGCGAAAGCCGCGGCCGACAAGACGTCGGGGCCGAACCCGCTCACCGTGACCTTCTCGTCCGCGGGCAGCAGCGATCCCGAAGGCGGCGCCCTGACCTACCGCTGGAACTTCGGCGACGGCCAGACGTCGACGGCGGCGAACCCGACGCACACCTACACCACCAACGGGACGTACTCACCGAGCCTCACGGTGACCGACCCGGCCGGCCTCACCGGCACCGCGAGCCTGGTCGTCACGGTCGGGAACACCGCGCCGACGGTGAACCTGACCACGCCGGCCGACGGGCAGCTGTTCTCCTTCGGCGACACCGTGCCGTTCCAGGTGACCGGCAGCGACCCGGAGGACGGGGCGCTGGACTGTTCGAAGGTCAAGGTGACCTACCTCCTGGGCCACGACAGCCACCAGCACCAGATCACCCAGGCGACCGGGTGCAGCGGCTCGATCGCCGTCCCGGTCGACGGTGAGCACGACGCCGCGGCGAACATCTTCGGCGTCTTCGACGCGCAGTACACCGACAACGGCGGCCTCGTCTCGCACAGCGTCCACAAGCTGCAACCGCGGCACCGCCAGGGCGAGCACTTCTCGGCGCAGTCCGGGGTCCAGCTCGCCGACCACGGATCTGCGGAAGGCGGTCGCACGGTCGGCTACACCGACAACGGCGACTGGATCTCCTTCGCGCCGTACGCGCTGGGCAACGCGACGTCGATCAGTGCGCACGTCTCCTCGGGCGGCCCCGGCGGCACGCTGGAGGTCCGCGCGGGTTCGCCGACCGGCACCCTGCTCGGCACGATGACCGTGGCGAACACCGGTGGCTGGGAGACGTTCCAGGACGTGACGACGGCCCTGGCCAACCGGCCGTCCGGGTCGACGTCGCTGTACCTCGTGTTCAAGGGCGTCACCGGGCAGGGCAACCTGTTCGACCTGGACTCGTTCACCTTCGCCACCGGCACGCAGGCGGGGTCGATCGAGGGTGAGTCGTTCACGTCCGGGTCCGGCGTCCAGGCCGCGGCGCACGCGGCGGCGAGCGGCGGGAACACCCTGGGCTACATCGACAACGGCGACTGGGCCGGGTACGCGTCGGTGAGCACGTCGGGCGCGCGGACGTTCACCGCGCGGGTGTCGTCGGCCGGTCCGGGCGGCACGATCGAGATCCGCTCGGGTTCGGCGACGGGGACACTGCTGGGCACGGTTTCGGTGCCTTCGACGGGGGACTGGGAGGTCTTCCAGAACGTCACGACGTCGGTGACTAGCGGCTCCGGGCCGTTGTTCCTGGTGTTCCACGGCGGTTCCGGTTCCCTGTTCGACGTGGATTCGTTTAGCCTGAGCAGCATGCCGACCCAGGTGGATCCCGCGTACAACGTGCTGGTGTTCTCGAAGACCGCCGGGTTCCGGCACGACTCGATCCCCGCAGGGATCCAGGCGATCCGCGAACTGGGCACGGCCAACGGCTTCGGCGTCACGGCGACCGAAGACGCGTCCGTGTTCACGGCGTCTTCGCTGGCCGCGTACAAGGCGGTCGTGTTCCTCTCGACCACCGGTGACGTCCTGGACGCGACGCAGCAGGCGGCGTTCGAGTCCTATGTGAACGGTGGCGGCGGCTACCTCGGCATCCACGCCGCGGCCGACACCGAGTACGACTGGCCGTGGTACGGGCAGCTCGTCGGGGCGTGGTTCAAGAGCCACCCGGCGATCCAGGCGGCGAACTTCGTCACCGAGGACCGCACGAACCCGGCGACCGCGCACCTGCCGGCCGTCTGGAACCGCACGGACGAGCTGTACAACTACCGCACGAACCCGCGCGGTCAGGTGCACGTCCTGCAGACGCTGGACGAGTCGAGCTACACGGGCGGCGAGATGGGCGCCGACCACCCGATCACGTGGTGCCACCCGCAGGGCAGCGGCCGGGCGTTCTACACCGGCCTGGGCCACACGATCGAGTCCTATTCGGACAGTGCGTTCCGCGCCGAGCTGGTCGGCGGGATCCGCTACGCGGCCGGTGTCGTCTCGGCGGACTGCGGTGTCCGCGCCGGGTCCACAGTGGAGGGTGAGTCGTTCACGTCGGGTTCGGGTGTGCAGATCGCGTTGCACGCGCCGGCCAGCGGCGGCCAGACGCTGGGCTACATCGAGAACGGTGACTGGGCCGGGTTCGCTTCGGTGAGCACGGCCGGGATCACGCGGTTCAGCGCGGTCGTCTCGTCGGCGGGCGCCGGCGGCACGATCGAGATCCGCGCGGGTTCGGCGACCGGCGCCCTGCTGGGCACGGTCTCGGTGCCGAACACGGGCAGCTGGGAGACGTTCCAGACGGTCACCACCACGGTGTCGTCCGGCACGGGTCCGCTCCACCTGGTCTTCCGGGGCGGCGCGGGTTCCCTGTTCGACATCGACACCCTGACGGTGTCCTAGGAAAGTCCGTGAATGCCACATTGAGGGACACTATGTCTCTCAATGTGGCATTCACGGACTTGGGGTCAGGGAAGCCAGCCGCCGGTGAAGCCGAAGAACTGGCCCGTCACCGGGGTGGCCTTGCCCGAGGCGAGGAACGCGATCAGCGCGCCCATCTCCTCCTGCTGGCCGAGGCGCTGGAGCGGGACCTCCTTGGCGACGGTCGCGCGCAGCTCGGCGTCGGACTCCCAGAGCCCGGGCGGGAAGTAGGTCGGGTTCTCGAACCAGTTCGGGCCGATGGCGTTGAACTGGATGTTGTACTCGCCCAGCGCCTTGGCGGCCCCGGTCACCAGCGTGGTGGCCGCGGCACGCGCCGCGCTGTAGAGGACCGCGGTGGCGAGTGGCCGGACAGCGGCCGCCGACGTCACCAGGATGATCCGGCCGGTGCGCGCTTCCTTCATCGCCGGGGTGGCGGCCTGGATCAGCTCGAATGGCCGGTACACCAGCTCCCGCATCAGGAACTCGAGGTCGCCGAGAGGTGCGCCGTCGAAGGGCTTCTGGACGGCGGAGGGCGGCACGTAGTCGTTGCTCAGCACGACGTCGACGCGGCCGTGCTCTCGCGCGGCGGCGAGGATCGCCTCGGGCTCCTGCTCGGCGATCGGCGTCAGCTCCGGGTTCTCGGCAACGAACTTGCCGCGTACTTCGGAATCGGAGAACGTCTCGTCGTGGCAGACCACGGTGAACCCGTCGGCGGCGAGCGCCGTCGCACCGGCGGGGCCCGCGTACTGCGTCACGTTGGTGACCAAGGCGACTGTCATGCGGTGATCGTAAGCAGCCGCCCGGCCCCGCGGGTCCGCCGAACGGAGGTCCGTGAAGGCCTCCTTACCGGCCATAAGAGCCGGGAAGGAGGCCTTCACGGCTTTCAGCGCACGCCGAGCAGGTGCTCCAGCGCCAGCTGGTTCAGGTGCGTGAAGTGGTAGCCGCGGGCCGCGGCCGCCTCGACGTCGAAGTCGTCCTTCTGCAGGTCGTCCAGGGACTCGCCCGGGGCCAGCGTCGGGGTCGACAGCTCTGGGACGCGGGACGCCGCCAGCGCCTCCACGACCTCGGGGTCCGCGCGGAACTTGCGGGACTTCTCGCGAAGGATCAGGTACGTCCGCATGTTGGCCGCCGCCGAGACCCAGACGTCCTCGGTGTCCTCGGTGCGCAGCGGCTTGTAGTCGAAGTGGCGCGGGCCGTCGTAGCCGCCGTTCTCCAGCAGGTCGACGAGGAAGAACGCGCTCTTCACGTCGCCGTGGCCGAAGATCAGGTCCTGGTCGAACTTCGGGCCGTGCTGGCCGTTGAGGTCGATGTGGAACAGCTTGCCCTGCCACAGCGCCTGCGAGATGCCGTGCACGAAGTTCAGCCCGGCCATCTGCTCGTGCCCGACCTCCGGGTTGAGCCCGAACATCTCCGAGCGCTCCAGCTGCGAGATGAAGCCGAGCGCGTGCCCGATCGTCGGCAGCAGGATGTCGCCGCGCGGCTCGTTGGGCTTGGGCTCCAGCGCGAACCGCAGCGAATAGCCCTTCTCGACGACGTACTCCGCGAGCGCGTCGAGGCCCTCCTTGTACCGGTCCAGCGCCGCGCGGACGTCCTTCGCGCCGTCGGACTCGGCGCCCTCGCGGCCGCCCCAGACGACGTAGGTCTGCGCGCCCAGCTCGGCCGCCAGGTCGATGTTGCGCCGCACCTTGCGCAGCGCGTAACGACGGACGTCGCGGTCGTTGCTGGTCAGGCCGCCATCCTTGAACACCGGGTGGGTGAACAGGTTCGTCGTGGCCATCGGCACCTTGAGCCCGGTCTCGGCGAGCGCCTTGCGGAACCGCTCGATCGCCTTGTCGCGGTCGGGTTCGGTGGCCAGCAGGTCGTCGTCGTGGAACGTCACCCCGTAGGCGCCCAGCTCCGCCAGCCGGTGCACGCTCTCCACCGGGTCCAGCGCAGGCCGTGTGGCGACCCCGAACGGGTCGTTCGCCGGCCAGCCCACGGTCCAGAGGCCGAAGGTGAACTTGTCGGCCGCCTGGGGGGCGTAGTCGTCCATGACTGTCCCTTCATTTAGTTCACGTTGTAGACTAAATATGCGCCGCGGCGGTCCCGGGCGTCAAGAGCCCGGATAGAGTGCTCGGCAGGAGGGACACGATGACCCAGGCCGTGCGGCACGACTCGATGCGCGCCCGCAACCTCGAGGTCGTGCTGGGCGCGGCCAGCCGCGGCGGTCCGCTGACCAGGGCCGCCCTCGCCGAGCTGACCGGGCTGACGAAGTCCACGGTCTCGAAGCTCGTCGGCGACCTGGTGGACGCCGGTTTGCTGGCTGAAACCGGACCCGCCCGCGCGGGTGAGCGGGGCCGGCCGGGTGTGGACGTCGTCCTCAGCGGCGCCCGGATCGCGTCCCTCGGCCTGGAGATCAACGTCGACTACCTCGCCGTGCGTGTGCTCGATCTCACCGGCGCGGTCCGGTTCGCCGCCCGCCGCGACCGCGACAACCGCGGCTCCCGGCCCAAGAAGGTGCTGGCCGAGCTGCAGGCGCTCGCCGGGGAGGCGATCACCGACGCGCGCCGCCTCGGGCTCGACCTCGCGGGCGCGGTGCTCGCGGTGTCCGGCCCGGTCGGCGCCGGCGTGCTGTTCAGCGCCCCCAACCTCGGCTGGCAGGACGTCCGCGCGGCCGACCTGCTGCGCCTGCCCGTCCCGGTCGAGCTGGACAACGAAGCGAACCTCGCCGCGCTCGGCGAGCTCTGGTACGGCGACGGCGAGCGCGACTTCCTCTACGTCTCCGGCGAGGTCGGCATCGGCGCGGGCCTGGTGGTGAACGGCGAGCTGTTCGCCGGCTCCCGGGGGCTGGCCGGCGAGCTGGGCCACGTGGTCGTGACGCCGGGCGGCCCGGCTTGCCGCTGCGGCGGCAACGGCTGCCTGGAGACCTACGCCGGCCAGGAAGCGTTGCTGACGGCCGGAAACACCCCGACGGTGGCCGCACTCCTGGCCGCCCTCGACCGCGGCGACGCGGTCGCCCTGGCCGCGTGCGACGCCGCCGGCCGCGCCCTCGGCGTCGCACTGACGTCGGCGGTGAACCTGCTGGACTTGGACCGCATCGTGCTGGGCGGCGTCTTTACGCAGCTGTACCCGTGGCTGGCCGAGCCGGTGGCCGAGGTCCTGGCCACCCGGCTGGGCGGCCTCCGCGGCGCACCACCGGTGCTCACGGCCTCACGCCTGGGCGGCGACGCCGCAACACTCGGTGCGGCGGGCCGGGTCGTGCACCGCGTGCTGGCCGACCCGGCGCCGTTCCTGGTGCGGGTTCAGGAAGCGTAAGCCTCCACTTCGGACGCTTGGCCCGCGGGCCAGCCGGTGTTGCCGGTGAAGGTGAGCTTCAGGTACCGCTGCGACGTCGGCGGAACGGTGATCGTCACGGAGTTGGCCTGAGCCGGATCGAAGACGTACCCGGCCGGGGCGCCGCCGTTCACCGCGATCGTCTGGGTCCGGGAACCCCACGACGGCGGCAGCTTCAGCACCACCCGCCCCACGGTGACGGCCGAGCCCAGGTCCACGGTCACCGTCTGCGGGAACGCGTTGTTCGTACTTTCCCAGTAGCTCGACGCGTTTCCGTCCACCGCGTTGCCCGGCGGGAACCCGCCCTGCGAACCAGTCGCCGAGACGGCCTTGCCGAACGCGAGGTTGGGCGAAGCCGGCGGGGGACCGCCGAGTTGCGATGCCCAGTAGCGCGTCCGGTCCAGGTAAGCGGTTTCCGACGCCGCGCCCGACGTCCCGTAAGCGCCCGCGAACGTCTCGTACGCCGATGACGGCGGTGAAGACCGCGCCGGTTCGATGATCGAGCCCTCGTGCCATTCGTTGAACGACGTCACCGAGACCCAGTCCGGATTTCCGCCCACCGCCGGGGAAAGCGCGTTCTGCCACTCGCGGTCGTACGTGGCGCCGTTGTCCCGCGCCAGCGTCGGGGTCGTGTTGCCCGGCACCGCGCGGTCGTCGTTGTAGCCCGGCCCGACCGACGGCGCCCAGACCAGGCCGTTCGCCGCGCAGAACGCGCCGGCGTCGCGCCAGCCCGGCGCGGTCGCCCCGGCGATGGCGTCGTAGGTGTACATCCCGCCGAAGTGCGCGACCTTGCTCGTGTCCGTCGTCTGCGCCAGCACGATCGCCGACGAGCGCACCTGGTCCAGCGCCGTCCAGTCGGTGATCCGCAGGCTCTCGAAGACGTAGAACGCCGGCCGGTTCCCGTGCTCGGCGTCGCGGTAGAACGCCGGGCTCGAGCCGTAGCGGCTGGTCAGATACCCGATGTCGGCGACAGTCGACGAAGCCGTCCGGCCGCTGTAGGGCTCGAGGTGCCAGGCGACCTTGATCCCGTGCCTGGCCGCGGCGGCCAGCACGCCGGCGGCCAGACCGTCCTCATAGGACCCCTGGCCCCACCAGCTGTAGACGATCACCCCGGCGCCGGACTGCTCGATCCACCGCATGTGCTGCTCGACCGCGCCGGTGAAGTCACCGGAGTCGTACGGGCCGAGCGACGGGTAGAAGTTCGCGCCGATGTCGGCGGGCGGCGTGTGCCCGCCCTGGTCCCAGTGGCGGTACACGCCGCCGCTGTTGCCGTACCAGGGGTAGTAGAACAAGTGGGTCCGGGTGGAGAGCGCCGCGGCGTGCGCGGCTCCCGGCAAAGTGGCCGCCAGCAGGAGAAGTGCGGCGAACAGCGTCGAAATCCGTCGCATGGGGACCCTCTCGGGGGATTCGGGGTGTTCCAGACCATACGGACGCCACGCGAAATCCCGCAACACTTCCACCGACATACGCAAACTTGCGTCGGAAACCCACCCGGAACCACCCGGAACGCTGCTCGGAAAGCGAAAACCGCCCCGGGCGAACCCGGGGCGGTTTCCGTTCAGCGGGACGGAACTAGCTCACGGCGTTGATCTGCACCAGCGAGCTGCCGACCGTGACACCGGTGTCGGTCTGCACGGTCAGCTGACCGCGCAGGACGCGCCCGGGCGCCGGGGCGGCGGTGGCGGTGACCGTCGCCGGCACCGTCCACGTGCTGCCCGAGGCGTGCGCCGCGACCGGGTCGGTCAGGGCGACCGAACCGAACGCCGGGTTGGTGAACACGTCGACGTAGTCGTACTCGGTGGTGCCGGCCGGCACCGCGTAACCGTCGACCAGCGCGACCCAGGTGCCCGCCGCCGGGTTGGCGATGGTCACCGACTCCTCGGAGTCACCGTCGGCGCTCTGGCCCGCCACCACGCAGGTGCCGGTGGTGCAGTTGTACAGCACCAGATCCAGGTCGGCGCCCACGTCGGACGTCTTCCCGATCGTGGCCGTCAGCGACGTCGAGCCCGGCGTCACCGCGATCTGGTACTGCGCCTGCGCGCCTTCGGCGATCGTCGGCCGCGCCACCTTCGCGCTGCCCAGCGTGGCGCCGAGCAGGTGCCCGGTGAACGCGCCGAGGGTGTTCGTCACGGTGTAGGACCGCGCGATCGGCGTGTTCAGCGTGGCGGCCGCGATCGTGTCCGGGTTCGGCGTGATCGTCGTGCCGAGCACCGACGCGCTCAGCTTGAACGCCGCGTTGTCCACATCGGACGTCCGGCGCGCCTCGACGACGATCTCCCAGACCCCCGGCTGCGGGTTGGCGAACGTCCGGCTGGTCGGCGTGCCGCCGGGGCAGCCCGCACCCGCGTCGGGCAGGTAGCAGTACGTCGTGGACGTGCTCGCCTCGGCCGGCACGCCGGTCGGGTCGTAGCGCAGGAACCGCACCTGGCCCTTGCCCGGGGCGCCGGCACCGGCGTCCAGGTCCACCTTCAGCGCGCTGGCGCCCTGGGGCACCTTCACGAAGTAGCTGGTCGCCTGGTTGCGGGCGATCTTGCCGGCGACGTCGACCTGGTAACCCTTGGCGGCGGTGAACTCCTGCGGCGCGAAGACCGTGTTGAGGGTCTGCACGTCGACGCCGATGGTCAGCGGGTTGTCCAGGTAGAGCAGCGCCGAGTGCGCCCCGGCGTTCTTCGGGTTCACCTTGACCTGGAAGGTCACCGGCTTGTTCAGCGGCACCGCGACGGTGCCCGCCGAGGAGAACGTGCCGTCGTTGCCGACCCACCGCGCGAAGTAGAGCGCCGGGTTGGCCGAGCCAGACGTCCGCGTGAGCGTGTACGTGCGGGTGTAGGCCTTGCCGGTGGTCACGCCCTCGCGGTCGTGGATGCCGACGCCGGTGTTCGGCGTCGCCAGCAGGTTCGACTGCACCGTGTGGACCTCGACCGACGTCGCGACGGCGTCCGGCTTCGGGTTCAGCGACAGCGCGACGAACGCGGCCGGGACGTTGAACAGGCCCGCGCCCTGGGCGTAGGCGTCGATGCCCGGCACGAACCGGGCGGTCGACTTGATCGCCGAGCGCAGCTGCGCGACCGGCGGCCGCTGGCCGTTGTGCGTGGCCTTGTACGCGCTCACCAGCAGTGCGGCCGCACCGGTCGCCTGCGGCGACGCCATCGACGTGCCCTGCAGCATCGCGTAACCGGCGGGCAGGCTGTAGGTGCCGGCCACCGGGCCCGGCGCCTCCCAGCGCGGGGTGGTCGAGATCGCCGCGCCGGGCGCGACGATGTCCGGCTTGAAGCCGCCGTCTTCACGCGGGCCGCGCGAGGAGAACGGGTGCATCGACTCGGGCGCCTGGGTCTTCGAACCGTAGTCCGCGAGCCAGGTCTCCTTGGTGATGTACGAGCCGACCGAGATCGCGTCCGTGGCCACCGACGGGTCGCCGACGGTGTTCGCCCCGGCGCCGCTGTTGCCGGCCGAGATGAAGATCTGGACGTTGTACTCGGCGATCGTGCGGTTGTAGAGCTCCGCGCGGGCGTTGTTGCCGTCGTTGAGCGAGGGCAGGCCGCCGATCGAGATGTTGATGACGTCCGCGCCGTGGCTGGCCGCGTAGACGACGCCGTCGATCAGGCCGCTGGAGGTGCAGGCCGCGCCGGTGAGGCAGACCTTAACGGCCAGGACCTTCGCGCCCGGGGCCGCGCCGTCCATCTTGCCGCCGAACAGGTCGTTGCCGGTGGCGATGCCCGCGACGTGCGAGCCGTGCTCCGCGCCGGCGATGCCGATGCCGACGAAGCCCGGCTTGTCGGTCTGGACGACGAAGGCCATCCGCTCGGCGATGTCGGTCGCCGGGTTGTCGGTGCCGAAGAAGCCGACGTCGTAGTTGGTCTTGTAGTCGGTCATCGGCTTCTCGTCGGTGAAGTCACCGTTGCCGTTGAGGTCGACGCGGACCTGCTTGGTCGCCGGGTCGAGCAGCACGCCCCAGGAGTCGGCGCGGTCGCCGTCGCGGTTGATGTCACCGCCGGTCTCGCTGTCGGCGGCACCGAGGTCGCCCGCGGTCTCGCTGAACGAGCCGAACGTGTACGGGCCGCCGGTGGCCGGGGCCGTCCAGCTCTTGCCGTTCGCGGTGAACGTGCCGGTGTAGGTCTGGGTCGACTGCGCGACCCAGGTGCCGTCACCGGAGTTGGTGGCGTTTGCGTTGTACCAGTCGACGATCTTGCGCTCGCCGTGGCTGGTCTTCGCCAGCGCGGGGGTGTCGAGGTCGACGCCGGAGTCCAGCACCGCGACCGTGGTGTCCTTGCCGTCCCAGTTGGGCAGGAC
Source organism: Amycolatopsis sp. NBC_00348 (assembly GCF_036114655.1). Lineage (NCBI taxonomy): Bacteria > Bacillati > Actinomycetota > Actinomycetes > Pseudonocardiales > Pseudonocardiaceae > Amycolatopsis > Amycolatopsis sp. NBC_00348. The sequence goes on from NZ_CP107994.1 coordinate 179,106, forward strand.
CTGGCCGAACTGCGCGGCGTAGGTGTCACCGGTCGGGAGGTAGGGGTTCACGCGCGGCGTGTTCTTCCCCGGCGCCGGCTGCGGCAGCGGGTTCACGGTGCCGTCGGGCTTCGGGTCGTCGCGCACGATGAGCCCGTCGACGTCGACGGCGCTGACCGACTTCAGCTTCGCGGCCTTGCCGGCGTTGCCGGTCGGGATGCTCACCTTGACGTAGTCGAGCTTGCTGTCGGTGGACTGGACGACCCCGCCGAGGGCCTTGAGCTCGTTGACGGCGGCGCCGGTCTGGCCCTTTTCGGCCGCGACCAGCAGGGTCACGTCGGGCTTGCCGGCCTTCTCGGCTTCGGCGACGAGCGTGCGGTCGTGCTCGTCGAGGGCCTTGCTGCCGTCGGCGGCCCCGGCGGTGAGCGGGGCCTGCTGGGCGGACGCCACCGGGACGGCGATGCCGAGGACGGAGGCGCCGAGAGCGGTGGCGAGGACGGTGATCCCGGCCCGCCGTCTCCAGCTGGATCTGAGCTGTGTCACTGCGTGAGCCCTTCGTGAAGAGATGCTTGCGAGCAGTACACATCGCGGGATGATCCGCAGCAATAAGACACTTAGCCCATTACCCGCAATTGGTTGCGGGCCGAATGGCCTAACGGGATCACCGGTTAGGAGGCAACCGGATGCGACGTCGCGGCGTGATGTGCCCACCTTGCTATATGTACGTATAGGGGGCTACATTCACGTGTAGCAAGCTGCGTCGAGAGATAGGCCGTTCCATGACCGAGAGTGGTCCCGCCTTCGAGGACCTCACCGCGCGCGCCCGCATCCGCGACGCCGCCATCAGGCTGTTCACCGAGCAAGGCGCCGAGAAGACGTCGATCCTCGACATCGCCCAGGCCGCGGGCGTTTCCGGCGGGTTGATCAGGCACCACTTCGGCTCGAAGGACGGGCTGCGCAAGGCCTGCGACACCCACGTCTTCGCCGAGCTGATGCGGTTCAAGGAGGAGGCGCTGGAGAAGGGCCACGCGAACCCGGGGTTCATCCCGACGTTCGACGCCCGTCAGCTGCTCTACCGCCGTTACGTGGGCCGCGGCATGATCGACGGCTCCGACGCGGCCGCCGAGCAGTTCCGCGAGATCGTCGACGGTACCGAGCAGTACTTCGTCGACTCCGGGCTCGACGTGCCCGATCCGCGGGCGGCCGCGGCCGCGCTCACCGCCATGACCGGCGGGCTGATGATCCTGCAGGACCACATCGCGCGGGCGCTCGGCGAGGAGCCCGGCACCCCCGAGGCGATGCTCCGCATGATGGCCGCCGCCGGGCACATCTTCACCCATCCGCTCGCCACCCCCGAACTGCTCGAGAAGGCCCGCGAAGCGCTGGCCAAGAACTCCCGGAAGGAATGACCATGGCCGAAGCGATCACCGCCGCCGGCCTCACCAAGGCGTTCGGCGCGGCGAAGGCCCTCGACGGGCTCGACCTGACCGTCCACACCGGCGAGGTGCACGGGTTCCTCGGACCCAACGGCGCCGGCAAGACCACCACGATCCGCGTGCTGCTGGGGCTGATGCGGGCCGACGGCGGCCGGGCCACCCTGCTCGGCGGCGACCCCTGGCGCGACGCCACCGAGCTGCACCGGCGCCTCGCGTACGTGCCGGGCGACGTCACGCTCTGGCCCAACCTCACCGGCGGCGAGGTCATCGACCTGCTGGGCCGGCTGCGCGGCGGGCTCGACGCCGGGCGCCGGGACGCGCTCGTCGAGCGCTTCGACCTCGACCCGCGCAAGAAGGGCCGGACGTACTCCAAGGGCAACCGGCAGAAGGTCGCGCTGGTCGCCGCGCTGGCGTCCGACGTCGAGCTGCTGGTGCTCGACGAGCCGACGTCCGGGCTCGACCCGCTCATGGAAGAGGTCTTCCGCCAGGTGATCGAGGAAGAGCGCGACCGCGGCGACCGGACCGTGCTGCTGTCCTCGCACATCCTCTCGGAGGTCGAGGCGCTGTGCGACCGCGTCACGATCATCCGCGCCGGCCGGACCGTCGAGTCCGGCACGCTCGACGAGCTGCGGCACCTGGGCCGGATCACCATCGACGCCTCGCTCGTGCGCGTCCCGCCGGAGCTGGCTTCGCTGCCCGGGATCCACGACCTGAGCACCTACGGCTCGCACGTCCACCTGTCGGTCGACCAGTCCGCTTTGGACGGTGTGATGCGGCACCTGGCCGACGCCGGGCTGCGCAACCTGGTGAGCCGCCCGCCGACGCTCGAGGAGCTGTTCCTGCGCCACTACCAGCACGACGAGCCGGTCGGAGCGGCGCGATGACCGGCACCTGGTCGCTGCTGCGGCTGGTGCTGCGCCGCGACCGGTTCCTGATGCCGCTGTGGATCGTCGTGCTGACGGTCGCGCCGCTGGGCTACCTGTCGTCGATCGAGGCCGCGTACCCGGACGCCGCGGCGCGGCAGCACTTCTACGACCTGAACGTCGGCAGCGCGACGTTCGCCGTCCGCAACGGCCCGTTGTACGGCCCTTCAGCCGGGGAGTTGCTGGCCTGGCAGTGCGGGTTCATCCCGGTCGTCGTCGGGCTGATCGCGCTGCTCACCGTCGTCCGGCACACCCGGACCGAAGAGGAAGCGGGACGCCGGGAGCTGACCGGCGCGACCGTCGTCGGCCGGCACGCCGGGCTCGTCGCCGCCGTGCTCGCCGCCTGCGGCGCGGGCCTGGTCTACGGCCTGCTGGTCGCGCTCGGCCTGTCCGCGCAGGGCGTGCCGGTGGCCGGAGCGTTGGCGCTGGGGCTCGGCTTCACCATGACGGGCTGGGTCTTCGCCGCCGTCGGCGCGGTCGTCGCGCAGCTCACCTGGGGCGCGAGCGGCGCCCGGGGCATCGGGATCGGCGTGCTGGTGCTGGCGTTCCTGCTGCGTGCCGCCGGGGACAGCAGCGAGACGACCGGCGGCTCGGCGGGCTGGCTCGCGTGGCTGTCGCCGATCGGCTGGGCGCACCGGCTGCGCCCGTTCGCGGGGGAGCGGTGGTGGGTGCTGCTGCTGGGCCTGGTCTCCACGGGCCTGCTGGTGGTCGCCGCGGCCGGGCTGTCGGCCCGCCGGGACCTCGGCGCGGCGCTGCTGCCCGCGCGGCTCGGGCGTCCCGCGGCGAAGGCGTCGTTGCGCTCGCCACTGGCACTGGCCTGGCGGCTGCAACGCGGGACGCTGCTGGTCTGGACCGTGTGCCTCGCGCTGGTCGGGCTGCTGATGGGCGGCGTCGCGCAGAACGTCTCGGACATGGTGCGGGACAACAAAGCCGTCGCCGACGTCTTCGCGCGGCTCGGCGGCGGGGGCGCGGTGATGGACGCCTACCTGGCCGGGACGATGACGTTGTTCGGCCTCGCGGCGGCGGGCTACGCGGTGCAGGCGACGCTGAAGCTGCGCGCCGAGGAAGCGGCCGGCCGGGCGGAACCGGTGCTGGCCACGGCCGTCGGCCGGCTCGGCTGGGCGGCGGCGCACCTGGTGTTCGCGCTGCTGGGGCCGGCGTTCGTGCTGGCGGTGACGGGGCTGGCGACCGGGCTGGCCTCCGGCGACGGCGCGCGGCTGATCCCCGCGGCCCTGGCGCAGCTGCCCGCGGTGTGGGTCCTGGCCGGGCTCGCGGCGGCGTTGACCGGCTTCCTGCCGCGCTTCGCGGCGGCGGCGTGGGGGCTGCTGGGCGCGTTCCTGCTGCTGTCGCTGGTCGGCTCGGCGTTGCGGTGGAACGACGTCGTGCTCGGCATCTCACCGTTCCAGCACCTGCCACGGCTGCCCGGCGGCACCTTCTCGGTGACCCCGCTGCTCTGGCTGGTGCTGATCGCCGCCGCGGCGGGCACCGCCGGCCTGGCCGCACTGCGCCGCCGCGACATGCCGGTGGGCTGAACGCCGTGAATGCCACATTGAGAGACACTAGGTCCCTCGATGTGGCATTCACGGACTTCGGCGGCAACCGAGGGAGTCGAACCCTGCGCGGCTTGTGAAGGCGGCGCCCATGGACCGGCCCTGACCCTTCGGCGGGCGACGGCTGCCATCTCTTTCAACGGTAGCTAATACCCAGAAATTTCCCATCTCACGCTGTGCTTCACCCGGACGTGACCCGCCTGGCAAGGTAGGGCCATGGACGATCTTCTGCTGCGCCGCGTGCGCCCGGGACTCGGCGGCGAGCTCGCGGACGTGCGCGTGACCGACGGCCGCGTCGCCTCGATCACCGAGCCCGGGTCGGCCGGTTTCGCGGCCCGGATCGTCGACGGCCACGGCGGCACGCTGCTGCCGGGACTGGTCGACGCGCACGTCCACGTCGTGCAGTGGGCCACGTCCCGCCGCCGCATCCCGCTGGAAGCCGCGCGGTCGGCGGGGGAGACGGTCGAGCTGCTGCTGGCGCACCTGCTGGCGACGCCGTCGCAGCCGGCGGAACTGGTCGTGGGCGCGGGCTTCCGCGACGCGCTCTGGCCGGACAAGCCGCACAAGGAGCTGCTGCAGCGCGCGCTGCCCGGGCGCGCGGTGGCGTTGTTCAGCGCGGACCTGCACACGCTGTGGCTGAGCCCGGCGGCGCTGAAGCTGATCGGGCGCGAGCACCCGACGGGCGTGCTGCTGGAGAACGACTGCATGAGCGCGACGGCCGAGCTGCCCACGGCCGCCGTCGACGTCCAGGACCAGTGGGTGGCCGAAGCCGTGCGCGCGGCGGCCGCGCGCGGGGTGACGCAGATCGTCGACTACGAGTACGCCGACACCGTCACGGACTGGCTGCGCCGGCTGGAACGCGGCACCCCGGCGGCGCGGGTCTCCTGCGTCATCGCCCGGTACCTGCTGGACCAGGCCATCGAACGCGGCCACCGCACGGACGACGTCCTCCCGGGCTCCGGCGGGCTCCTCACGGTCGGCCCGTTCAAGCTCTTCGTCGACGGCTCGCTCAACACCCGCACGGCCTACTGCCACGACCCGTACCCGGGCGGGGATTCGCTGGGGCTGCTGGAACTCCCGCCGGCCGAGCTGGTGCCGCTGATGCGCCGCGCGTCCGATCACGGCTTGCTCCCGGCGGTCCACGCGATCGGCGACCAGGCCAACAAGATCGCCCTGGACGCGTTCGAGGAGGTCGGCTGCCCGGGCCGGATCGAGCACGCCCAGCTGCTCTCGCCCGCGGACGTCCCGCGGTTCGCGGCCCTCGGCGTCGTCGCGGCGGTCCAGCCGGCCCACCAGCCGGACGACCGCGACGTCGCGGATCGCCACTGGACCGGCCGGACGGCGCGCGCGTTCCCCTACCGCTCCCTGCTGGAAACGGGCGCCCGCCTGGAACTGGGCTCCGACGCGCCGGTCGCGCCGCTGGACCCGTGGGACGGCATCGCGTCGGCGATCTCCCGCACCGACGACGACCGCCCGCCGTGGCACCCGGAGCAGTCGATCCCGTTCGCCGACGCGCTGGCGGCGGCCTCGGGCGGCCGCCGCGGCGTCGCGGTGGGCGACGTCGCGGACCTGATGGTGACGGCGGCGGACCCGGCTTCCCTGTCACCGCAGGACCTTCGCCGCCTCCCGGTGACGGCGACGATCCTGGGCGGCCACGTCACGCACCAGTCCTGACGCGTGATGTGCAACCCATGGGTTGCGTAGTGAGTGGCTGTTGTGCAACTATTGAGTTGCACATCAACCGCTTCGAAAGGTGCCCGGCCATGGACACGACCGCGCTGCGCAGTGCTTACGAGAAGTTGTTCGAAGCGGCGGCGACGCCGGGCCTCGGGGCCGCCGCCGACGGCGGCTGGAACGCCGACCAGGTCCTCGCCCACGTCCTCAGTGTCGACGCCGCCGTCGCCGCGGTCGCGATGGGCGTGGTCGCGGGCTCGCGGCCCGCGTTCGATAACCGCGTCGCCCTCGACCCCGCGCACCTCGGCCGGATCATCGCCGGGTACGCCGGCCGGGCCGAGCTCACCCGCCACGTCCGGAGTCAGGCCGCCATCCTCTGCGACATCGCCGATTCCCTCGACGAGCAGGCGGCTTCGGTGCAGGTGCCGGCGTTCCTCGTGTCCGGCGACACGCTCGTGCTGGACCAGCCGATCCCGCTGGCGGCGCTCATCGACGGTCTCGCCGAGGACCACGTCCCGGTCCACACCCGGCAGATCCTCGCGCTGCGGTCGTAGTCCCTTGTGGACGGTCGTTCAGCCTGCGGCGAGGACGGCCTTGGCGATCTCGCCGGGGTGGATGCCGGGCACGGCGACCGGCGGCACGCCGAGGCGTCCGGCGAACGTTGCGCCGGGGTGCGGCAGCGCTGCGTAGCAGACGATCCCGGCGAGCCGGCCGGTCAGCCGCCCGGCCGCGCCGGTGATCGGGTAGCCGGCCCAGCTGCGCCCGACCAGTACCACGTCGGTCAGGTCGCGGGACTCGGTCAGCCGCACGAGGTGGCCGGCGGCGTCGGCCAGGCGGTGGCCGCGGAGGTCGTCACCGTCGCCGCCGCCGGCCAAGTCATCGTGCACGGCGGCGTCCGGGTGATCACCCAGCAGGCGCTGTCCGGTCCGCCCGAGCGGGACGTGAAGGTCGCCCGCGAACTGGCCGCCAACCAGTGGTTCGGAGCGCTCCGCCGCCGCGGGTGAGCCTTCGCATATCCGGCGAAACCTCGCTCGTGGGTCTTGACCTGTCCGGTGGACAACGTCAAGGATTCACCCACAGTCTGACAACGTTGTCACAGGAGGAACCGGATGAGAGCGCGCAAGCGCGTCCTGGCCGTCACGCTCGCCGGCGTGACCGCCGTCGCCCTCGCGACCCCCGCGCAGGCGGCACCACACGGGCCGAAGTTCGCCGACGACCCGACCACCCTCGTCGACACCTCGATCGGCAACAACGGTGACGGCACCACCTTCCCGGGCGCGACGACGCCGTTCGGCATGGTCCAGCTCAGCCCGGACACCCAGCTCAAGAAGTACGCGTCCTACGACTACGCGCAGGACACCACCCTCGGCTTCAGCCACACCCACCTCTCGGGCGTCGGCTGCCAGACCATGGGCAACTTCCGCTTCATGCCGACCACCGGCGCCGTCACCAGCAGCGACCCCGCGCAGTACGGCGCGAAGTTCAGCCACGCCAACGAAACCCGGCAGCCGGGCTACTACGGCGTCAAGCTCGACAACGGCATCGACGCCGAGCTGTCCGCGACCCAGCGCACCGGCCAGCACCGCTACACCTACCCGGCCGGGGCCACCAGCGAGAACGTCCTCATCGAGGTCGGCGAGAGCAACGGCTACACCTACGCCGGTGACGTCCACGTCGTCGGCGACGACACCGTCGAAGGCTGGCTGCAGGGCGGCAACTTCTGCTGGGAGACGCAGAAAGAGCGCTACAAGGTCTTCTTCAGCGCCAAGTTCGACCGCAAGTTCACCGGTTTCGGGACCTGGACCGACAACAAGCTCACGCCGAACCAGCGCGACGCAAGCCTCGGCAGCCAGCGCGCCGGCGCGTGGCTGAGCTTCGGCGCGGACAAGAACCAGGTCGGCGCGTCCGTTGGCGTCTCCTACACCTCGGTCGACGGCGCCCGGCTGAACCGGAAGACCGAGCAGCCCAAGTCGTTCGACAAGGCGCGCAAGACCGCGCACGACACGTGGGCGGACGAGCTGAACCGGATGCGCGTCGCCGGCGGGACCCTCGCCGACCAGCGCACCTACTACAGCGCGCTCTACCGGTCGCTGCTGCACCCGTCCGTCGGGTCCGATGTGGACGGTTCCTACCGCGGCTTCGACGACGCCGTGCACCGCGGCCGGGACACCTACTACCAGATGTTCTCGCTGTGGGACACCTACCGCTCGCAGAACCAGCTCGTCGCGCTGCTGCACCCGGACAAGGCCGCGGACATGACCAAGTCCGTCCTCAAGATCTACCAGGACGGCGGCTGGGTGCCGCGCTGGGCGCTGGCCGGCGGCGAGACGAACGTGATGAGCGGCGACCCGGTGACGCCGTGGGTGGTCGACAACTACCGCCGCGGCCTCCTCGACGACCGCACCGCGCGGCAGCTGTTCGACGCGTTGTGGCGCAACGCCACCGAAGTCCCGGCGGACCAGTCGATCTTCCGCGGCCGCGACGGCAACCCGAACTACGTCGAGAACGGCTGGATCGGCTACCAGGACGTCCCCGGTTACACCTTCGGCGACACCCGCCAGGCCGGCTCCGCGACGCTCGAGTACGCCCTCGCCGACTGCGCACTGTCCACAATGGCGTCCGGGCTGGGCTACCGCGACAAGGCCAAGACGCTGTCCGCGCGCTGCGGCAACTTCTCGAAGCTCTGGGACACCAGCGTCGAGTCCCACGGCTTCACCGGCTTCCCGCGCACCCGCGCGGCGGACGGCACCGGCGTCGGCGACCCCGACCCGGCCCAGTCGACCGGGTTCCACGAGGGCACGCCGTGGCAGTACCAGTGGCTCGCCCAGCAGGACACCGCGAAGCTGTTCGGCCTGATGGGCGGCGCGGGGCAGGCCGAGAAGCGGCTCGACACGTTCTTCGACACGCCGCTGCTGCTCACCGACCCGGCGAAGGCCGCCAAGGACTCCTGGGTCCACGGCGCGTACGACTACCACAACAACTTCGCCTTCAACCCCAACAACGAACCCGACCTGCACGCGCCCTGGATGTACAGCTGGACGGGCGCGCCGTGGAAGACGTCGGCCGTCCTGCGCGCGGCGCGGACGCTCTTCACCGACACGCCGTACGGCATGCCGGGCAACGACGACCTCGGCACCATCTCGTCGTGGCTGGTCTTCGGCATGACGGGCGTCTTCGAGGCCCAGCCCGGTTCCGGGACGTACCTGCTCAGCACGCCGATGTTCGAGAAGGTCGAGATCCACCCGGAACACGGCCGCAAGCTGGAGATCGAGGCGCCCGGCGCGAGCGCGTCGAAACTCCAGTACACAACGGACGTCCACATCGGACACCGCGGCTACGACCGCAGCTGGATCTCGCACGAGGACCTGCTCCGCGCGGGCACGATCCGCTTCACCCTGAGCGACACGCCGACGGCGTGGGGCACGAAGTCCGCCCCGCCCGCGATGTGATCCAAAAGCCGTGAAGGCCTCCTTACCGGCTCTTATAGCCGGTAAGGAGGCCTTCACGGCTTTCAGGCGCGGCGCAGGGAGGGGAGCATCGCGGCGACGCCGAGTGCGGCCACGATCAGCGGGACCACCAGGGCGGCCTGCAGGCCGCTCAGGAGGTCGGCGCCGGTGGTGCTCACCGCCGACACCACGCCCAGCGCCACCGCCGGCCCGACCTGGAACGACGTGTTCACCAGCCCGCCCGCCAAGCCCTGGTCCGCGGCCGGGACGCTGTCGGCCGCGGCCATCGTCAGCGGGCCGTAGGTGAGCGTGAAGGCCAGCCCGACCAGCAGGAACGCGGGCAGCATCAGCGTCACGTACCCGCTGGTGGCGTCGAGGAACCGCAGGAGCGCGTACGCCGCCACCGACGAGGTGAGCCCGGCCAGCGCGACGCGCCCCGAGCCGAACCGGCCGACCAGCGGCGCGGCGATCCGCGGCGCGAGCAGCGCCACGACCAGGCCGCTCGGTGCCACCGCGAGCCCGGTCTCCAGCGCCGACCAGCCGCGGAAATCCTGCAGGTAGAGCGTGACGATGAACAGCGCGCTCACCCAGCCGCCCAGCAGCGACAGCGCCCCGACGGTGGCCCGCACCAGCGCGCCCGACCGCAGCACGCCCAGCCGGACCAGGGGCGCCGAAACCCGCCGTTCGATCACGGCGAACGCGGCCAGCAGCACCACGACCGCCGCCAGCGAACCGAGCGTGCGCACCGACGCCCAGCCCGCGTTCGGCGCCTCGACCAGCGTGAACACCAGGAGCAGCATCGCCGCCGTGATGGTCGCGGAGCCGGCGACGTCGAAGCCGCCGGTCCGGGCAGGACGCGGTGTGCGCGGCACCACGGCCAGCGCGCCGGCCAGGGTCGCGAGCGCGACGACCACCGGCGCGTGGAACACCCACCGCCAGCTGACCTCGGTGAGCAGCCCGCCCGCGACGAGCCCGAGCGAGAAGCCGGCCGCGCCGGTCGCGCTGTAGATCGAGAGCGCCTTGTTGCGGACCGGGCCCTCGGTGAAGCTCGTCGTGATGATCGAGAAGCCGGCCGGGGCGCTGAACGCGGCGCTCACACCGGTGACGAACCGCGCGGCGATGAGGAGCGGGCCGTCGGTGGCGAAGCCGCCGAGCGCGGTCGCGACGGCGAACACCACCAGCGAGCCGATCAGCATCCGCCGGCGCCCGAGCAGGTCGGCGGCGCGCCCGCCGAGCAGCAGGAAACCGCCGAAGCCGAGGACGTAACCGCTGACCACCCACTGCAGCGAGGCGGTGGTCAAACCGAGCTCGGCGCCGATCGACGGCAGCGCGACGCCCTTCATCGAGACGTCGAGCGCGTCGAGGAACATCGCGCCGCAGAGGACGAGGAGCAGGCCGCGGGCGCGGGGCGTCATGCGGTCGTGGACCGCGGCCGGAGACGTGGAGACGGTCAAGGGAACCCCCAAGTGAGATGGACCGATCGGTCCGGGACCGAACGGTCCGAATCATGACGGCGCCGCGGACACGGTGTCAACCAGGGATTCCACGATGTGGACCATTCGGTCCGGTACGATGGGGCGCATGCCGCGCAAGCCCACGCCGGACGCCCGAGAGCGCATCCTCGAAACCGCCACCCGGCTGTTCAACCAGCAGGGGGTGCACGCGGTCGGGATGCAACAGATCATCGACGAGTGCAGCTGCGGCAAGAACCTGCTCTACAGCCAGTTCGCGAGCAAGGACGAGCTGGTCGTGGCCTACCTGCGGCGCTGCAGCGGGGACTGGGAGCACATCGTCGCGGACGCGAAAGCGGCCGCCGACGGCCCGGAGGGCCAGCTGGTCGAGCTGGTGCGCGAGGTCGGGGTCCGCGTCAACGTCCCGGGCACGCGCGGCTGCCCGCTGCGCAACACCTTCGCCGAGTTCCCCGAGCGCGAGCACCCGGCGCACCAGGTGTCGCTGGACCACTTCGTGCGGGTCCGGACGCAGCTGCGGGAGCTGGCCCGCTCGACGCCGGCGGCCGAGCCGGACCGCCTGGCCGACCGGGTCATGTTCATCATCGACGGCTTGTACACGAACGGCCCGATCTTCGGCGAAGAGGGAATGAAGACGGCGGTCGCGTTCGCGGAAGACGTGGTGCGCTCGGAAACGGCCGGCTGATCGGGCGGCTGATCGAGTGGCACCGGACGGACCGGACCGGCCGGACAGCTCGGCACGAAAGGCGTGAAAACCGCCCCCACGTGCGCGGATCCACCGTTCGTGCTGAGGTGGGGGCATGGCGGAAACCAAGCCGACGGCGACCGAGCGGTTCTTCCGGATCGCGATCGCGATCAAGGGCCTCGACGGCGCCCTGCAGGTCGTCGGGGCGCTGATCCTCGCGTTCATCCCGGCGTCGACCGTCAGCGGGTTCACCCACGCGGTGATCACCCGCGACCTGCTCGGCGACCCGTCGGGCACGCTCGCGCGGCACCTCGAATCGGCGACCGAGAACTTCCTGCACGGCGACACCAAGACGTTCGCCGTCGCCTACCTGCTGGCCCACGGCCTCATCAAGCTCGGCCTGGTCTGGGCGCTGGCGCGCAAGATCGTCCCCGCCTACCCGATCGCCGCGGTGATCCTCGCCGCGTTCGTCGTCTACGAGGTCTGGCGCGCGATCCACACCCACTCGATCGCGCTGCCGTTCTTCGCCGCCTTGGACGTCATCATCATCGTGTTGGTACTACGCGAATACCGGCAGCTGAAACGCGAACGAGCTAGCTAGGGTCACGCGGCAACGGGAAATCGCACCGTGGTGCTCTCGGCCTCCACTGCCTCGACGTAGAGCGCGGTCGCGTTGTCGGATCCGCCGTGGGCGATCGCGGCCTCGACGAGTTCCGCGGCCCCGTGCGCCGGATCCGCGAGGATGGCGCGGATCTCGGTCCCGGTGAGCGGTTTGTGGACGCCGTCACTGGTCAGCAGCAGCCCGCCGCCGGTCACCTCGGCCGTGCCGATCTCGTGCGGTTTCGTCGTGCGGACGCTGGTGGTGACCACGTGTTCCATCCGCGGCGTCACCGGCTGGCGGCGGGCGCGGAAGTACTCGGCGAGCGTGTGGTCGGTGGTCAGGCGGCGTAGCGCCGTCCCGTCCCAGGCGTACGCGCGGGCGTCGCCGACCCAGGCGATGCGGTAGCCGCCGGCGACCGGCACGGCGACGACGAGCACGGCGTCGCCGTAGCTGCGTTCCCGGACGGCCTGCTGTGCGGCGAGAACGGCCTCGACCGGTCCTTTGTGGACGGGTGTGCGCGCGGCGGCCGCGGCGGCGACGCGCGCGGCCTGGGCGGCGGCCGGGTCGTCCCCGACGCCGTCGGCGAGGGCGAAGACGATGCCGGGCGCGCCGGCCGCGGCGTAGGCACCGACGGCGTCGGCGTTGTGCGAACGGGGGCCCTGCGCACTCGCGGTGTGCCAGCGCGGGTAGCCCGGACGGGTGGTGATCATCGCGGCCTCCTCATCCCTCATCCCTCATCCCTCATCCTCTGACCTCCATGATCCGCGCCGTTCCTGTGGGCGGTCTGAGACTTTCCTGTGCCCGCGGTGTCAGTCCCGGTACGGTGGGAACGGGGTGGGGGGATGGAGTTCCGGATTCTGGGCCCGCTGGCGGTGTGCCGCGCCGACGGCCGCCCGGCCGTGCTCGGCGGGCGCAAGCCGCGGACGCTGCTGGCGGCGTTGCTGCTGGCCCGCGGCCGGGTGGTGCCCGACGAGCGGCTGATTTCCCTGGTGTGGGACGGCGTCCGGCCCTCGACGGTCGACGCGCAGCTGTGCACGTACGCGTCCCGGCTGCGGCGGGCGTTACCGGCCCGGCTCGTCCGCACGGGTGGCGGTTACCTGCTGGAGCCGAGCGGCACGCTCGACGCGCAGGAGTTCGAACGGCTCGCGTCGGCCGGTGCGGCGGCGTTCCGGGCGGGCTCGGCTTCCCGTGCGGCCGGGTTGTTCCGCGCCGCGCTGGACCTGTGGCGCGGTCCGGTCCTCGCCGACGTCGCCGAACCGCTTCGCGCGGGCTCGGCGGCGCGGTTCGAGGAACTCCGGCTGGCCGCGCTGGAAGGCCGTATCGAAGCCGACATCGCGGTGGGCGACCACCTGCGAGCCGTTCCCGACGCGACGGGACTCGTCCTCGAACACCCGCTGCGCGAGCGCGCGCTCGCGCTGCTGATGGCCGCGCTGTGCGCGAGCGGGCGGTCGGCGGACGCGGTGGAGGTGTACCACCGGGGCCGGCGCGTCCTCGACGAGAAGCTGGGGATCACGCCGGGCCCGGCGTTGCGAGCGGCTTACGAGCGGGTGCTTCAGCCCAGTCCGGAGGGATAGGGCGAGGACTGGAAGTCACGGTCGAGCTGCGCGGGCTCCCGCGGCAGCCAGTAGCGGGCGAAGGCGCGGACCTGCCCCGCGGGCAGCCCGGGGTTGACGTGCCGGTGGTCGGGTTTCGCGACGGACTGCAAGGCCCAGGCGAAGCCGAGCACGGGATCGATGCGCGCCCACCGCTGACGGTCGATGCCGAGCAGCATCTGCGCGCGCTGGATCGCGTGCCAGAAGTGGTAGCTGGAGGGCGGGTTCCCGTCCATGGTGTGCACCTCGGACTCGACGGGTTCGCGTCGAGGATCGAAGAGAACCCCCTGCCCGAAGTCGACGAACGCTCTGACGAGGCCCGCTTCGTCCCCGCGGTAGAAGCGGTCGAAGTTCCCGAGCTGAAGCTTCGACAGCGTCCGCAGCGGCGCTTCGACGGGCTTGACGAACTCGAGGTAGTTCCGCGGGTACGTGGGCTCTTTGCTGAAGGCGAGCCACCTGCTGGCGATGCTTTCCTGGCCGAGGTACCCGAACAACGCGGTGTAGGCGGCACTGGTTTCCGGCGACGGGTGGTACAACGCGATTTCGTCGAGCTGGTACCAGACTTCGTTGGCCCGCCGATCACCCAGCATCCCGGGCACGGGCGGCAATACGTTCGTGTCTGCTTCCGCTGTCCCGCTCAGCAGGACGGACCCGGCCGTGGCGACGGCGGCCCCGGCGGTGATTTTGAGCAGGCTCCGGCGATCCATGTCTACCCCCTGTGGGCGACCCCCGCCGCCCTCGCCGCCACCGTACGGAGGGTTTCTATACTTTTTCTGTACGATCATTTTCGTGGATGACACCCGGGCGATCGAGAACCTGATCTACCGGTACGCGTCCCTGGTGGACGCGGGCGACTTCGCCGCCGTCGGCGAGCTGTTCGCATCGGGCGCGTTCGCCGGCAGCGGCGGCGTGGCGCGCGGCGCTCCGGAAGTCGCGGGAATGCTGCAGTCGACGGTGATCCGATACGACGACGGGACGCCACGCACGAAGCACGTGACAACGAACGTGTCGATCTCGGTCACCGGGGAGACGGCTGAGTCGCGGGCGTACTTCACGGTGTTGCAGGCGGTCCCGGGCTTCCCACTGCAAACGATCGCGGCGGGCAGTTACCGGGACACGTTCACCCGCTCCGCGGGCGAGTGGCAGTTCACGGAACGCCGGGCCACGGTCGACCTGGTCGGCGACGTCAGCCACCACCTGCGTACAAAGAGGTCGTGAGTGGTAATGCGGGTTAGAACCCTGATTACCACTCACGACCCCTAGGCCGCGCTCACTTCTGCAGGTCGTAGACCGTGGAGCCGTCCACTGTCGTGGCTGTGAAGTTCGCCGTCACCCACTCGGTGATTTCGCTCGATCCGCCGCCCGGGCCGCCGCCGCGGCCGCCGTCGATGAAGTACTTCACCTCGCCCGCCGCGACGTACGCCTTGAACTCGGCCAGTGTCGGGGCCGGGTCCGAGCCGCTCCAGCCGCCGATGCCGATGACCGCCTTGCCGCTCGCCAGTTCCAGCGATGCCGCGCTCTGCGAACCCGTCGCCGCCGCCGCCCACTCGGTCGTCGTCGACGCCAGCAGCTTGCCGACCGCGCTGGACGCCGAGTCTTCGCCGCCGCCGAAGCCGCCCATCGCGCTCGACGTCGGGCCGGACGTCGGGATCGATCCGCTGTGGGCCACCGACGCCGTCTCGACGCCGTAGGCGACGGTCGAGGCGCCCAGCGAAAGCACCACCGCCGCGGCCACCACCGCCACCACCCGGCGCACCGGTGGCACGCCCATCACCAGCACCGTGGCGGCCAGCACGCCGAGCACCGCGATGATCCAGCGCAGCGCCGGGAACCAGTCCGGCGTGCGGTCCAGCAGGATGAACGACCACACCGCCGTCGCCACGACCATGCCGGCCAGCACCGCCCGCGGCGCCAGGTTCACCCGGCCCTGCCACAGCGCGCGGCCCGAAATCGCGACCATCGCGGCGATCGCCGGCGCCAGCGCGACCGAGTAGTACGGGTGGACGATGCCGCTCATGTAGCTGAACACCAGCGCCGTCACGACCAGCCAGCCGCCCCACAGCACCAGCGCCAGGCGCGTCCGGTCGGTGCGCGGCGCGCGGCGGGTGAACCACAGGCCGGCGACCAGGCCGATCAACGCGGCCGGCAGCAGCCACGAGATCTCGACGCCGAAGCTGGCGCCGAACATCCGGAACAGCCCGGACGTCCCGCCGAAGCCGGTGTTGCCGCCCATACCACCGCCGCCGCCGGGGCCGCCGCCCTCGCCACCGCCGAAGATGCGGGACAAACCGTTGTAGCCCAAGGCGAGTTCGAGCAGACTGTCCCCTTCGGACCCGCCGATGTAGGGCCGGGACGCCGTCGGCCACAGGTCGACCAGCGCGATGAACCAGCCCGCCGAGACGACCAGCGCCACCACCGCGCCGCCCAGGTGCAGCAAGCGCTTGCCGAGCGACGTCGGCGCCGCGATCAGGTACACCAGGCCGAACGCCGGCAGCACCAGGAACGCCTGCATCATCTTGGTCAGGAAGCCGAACCCGATCGCCGCACCGGCCAGCGCGAGCCAGCCGGGCGACGCCTTTTCCGTGGCGCGCACGACGAAGTAGGCGCCCGCGACCATCAGCAGCACGAGCAGCGCGTCCGGGTTGTTGAACCGGAACATCAGCGCCGCTACCGGCGTCACCGCGAGCAACGCGCCCGCCATCAGCCCGGCGACCGGGCCGGACGTCCGCTTCACCGCCAGGTAGAGGAAGCCGACGGACGCGACGCCCATCAGCGCTTGCGGTGCCAGCACGGTGAAGCTGGAGAAGCCGAAGATCCGCGCGAACGCCGTCCCGACCCACAGTGCGGCCGGCGGCTTGTCGACGGTCAGGACGTTGCCGGAGTCGAGCGAGCCGAACAGCCACGCCTTCCAGCTCTGCGTCCCGGACTGCACGGCGGCGGCGTAGAACGAGTTGCCGAAGCCGGACGCGGTCAGGTTCCAGAAGTAGAGCACCGCGGTCGCGGCCAGCAGCCCGAACACCGACGGGCGGACCCAGCGCGGGGGTGCGGGCGCCGCGGAGTCCTTGCGGTGGCGCGGTTCCTGCGTCACGGGGTCGGACAGGACGGCGGTCATCAGTACTCCTTCTGGGTGGCGCCCTGGCGGCGCGGGTTGAACACCCAGCCGCGCAGGAGCAGGAACCGGAGGACCGTGGCGGCGAGGTTCGCCAGCACGAGCACGGTGATCTCCAGGACCAGGCCGGGGGTGGTGGAGCCGTGGAGCAGGGCGAGCGCGCCGCTGGTCAGCGCCAGGCCGAGGCCGAACACGATCAGCCCTTCGAACTGGTGACGTCCCGCGCCGCCGCGGCCCCGGATGCCGAACGTGAGCCGGCGGTTGAGCGCGGTGTTCGCGATCGCCGTCACCAGCAGCGCGGCGAAGTTCGCCGGCTGCGCGCCGACGGCCGAGCGCAGCAGCAGGAACAAGACGAGGTACGCGAGCGTGCTGCTGACGCCGATCGCGGCGAACCGCACGAGCTGCGTCACCAGCCGCGGCGGCACCCCGGGTGCCTCGACCCCGATCGGCTGCCGGCCGAGCTGCTCGCGCAGCCGGCTGATCGGGATCTCGCCGGTGAACGTCGCTTTCGTGACGCGGGCGATGCCCTTGAGGTCCGCGGTGGCCGTCTTGACGATGTTGACCGACGAGTCCGGGTCGTCGACCCAGTCGACGGGCACCTCGTGGATCCGCAGCCCGGCGCGTTGCGCGAGGACGAGCAGTTCGGTGTCGAAGAACCAGCCGGTGTCCTCGACGTGCGGCAGCAGTTCCCGGGCGACGTCGGCGCGGATGGCCTTGAACCCGCACTGCGCGTCGCTGAACTTCGCGGCGAGCGTCGAGCGGAGGATCAGGTTGTAACACCGGGAAATGAACTCGCGCTTCGGCCCCCGCACGACGCGCGCGCCCCGGGCGAGCCTGCTGCCGATGGCGAGATCGGAGTGCCCGGACAGCAGCGGCGCGACGAGCGGCGCCAGCGCGGCCAGGTCGGTCGAGAGATCGACGTCCATGTAGGCGAGGACAGCGGCGTCCGAGGCCCGCCAGACGGCGTTGAGCGCGCGGCCGCGGCCCTTCTCGTCCAGGTGGTGGACCTCGACCTCGGGGAACTCCCGGGCCAGCCGCTCCGCGACCGGCAGCGTCGCGTCGGTGCTCGCGTTGTCGGCGACGGTGATCCGGTACGGGTAGGAGACGTGTTCGGCCAGGTGCGCGTGCAGCCGGCGGATGCACGGTTCGAGGTCGGCCTCTTCGTTGTGGACCGGGATGACGACGTCGAGAACCGGCTGCGGGCCGGCCAGGTCGACCGGGACGGTCCCGGGCCGTGAAGCGGAGGCGGTGGCTGTCATGACGACTACGGTCGTGGGTCCCGCTTTGGTGACCGTGTGATCGCCCTGTGCGGTTGCTGTGCGCCGCCCCCGGACGGGTGGACGCCGGGGGCGGCGCGGCTCAGCTGTGCACCCGCAGCGGGACGATCTCCTGCGGGTTGCCGCGTTGCGCGGGCACCCACCGCGGCGGCGCCGTGCAGACGGCCACCGTCACCAGGCTCGCGAACCGCGGATGGCGGTCGACATAGACCTCCGTCGCGAAGCACGCCGAAGCGATCAGCGCGCGAGCGTCGCGGATCTGCCGGAACTCCAGGCCGGCCGGGCAGAACACGGTGACGAGGATTTCGCCGTCCCGTTCCCGCGTCCACAGGATCGCCGGCCGGCGGCCGTCCAGGGTGCAGACGCGGGCCCTGGCGAACGTCGCCCGGAGGCGGTGCTGCACGACGATCGCGCGCAGCCGGCCCCGCAGGTAGCGGCGGCCGGCGCGCCAGTAGAAGACCCAGTGGAACGCGCCGGCCAGGGCCACCGCGAACCAGAGCGGGCCGAGCCACTGGAAGAGCACCACGAGCGAGTAGGGCAGCAAGGTGACCGCCGCGACCTCGTAGCGCCAGTGGTAGGCCCACAGGAACGGGTTGGGCCGTTTCACCGGGGTGAGCTGCCGGGCCAGCTCGGTGACGTGCTCGGGAGTGTGCTTGCGGGTCATGACCGTGCTCCTCTCCAGCCGTCGGCGACCGGGACCGCGGTCTCGGGTGCCGAGCGAATGACTCCGGTACCGGCGCAGGCCGGGCAGGCGGCGCCGTCGGTGGGGCTGAGCCCGTGGCCGCCGCAGGATCGGCAGGCGCTGACGGTGTCCCAGCGGGGATCGCGGTAGGTGCGGGTCCGGCCGTTCGCGGCGCGGTGCACCTGCCAGCCGCGGGCCTCGGCCCGGGCGTCCTCGTCGGCGGCGAAGAGCCATTCGCCGAGGACAGCGAGTACTCGATCGAACCGGCCACGCCGGCGGGACGTAGGTAGGTTGTGGTCTTCCATCGGGACACCCCCAAACTGCGCGCGAACTTCGGAGGGCAAGCCCGGCCGGCTCGGCGTAGGGGTTGCCCGCGGGCGGCTCGGGGAGGCCGCCGGACACTTTCCGCAGTGCCTCAGGTGCGCGGGGTCGCGACCGATCCGCGGCCGGGAGGGCCGCGAGCTGCGGATACAACCCGTTCGGGCGAGTCGCTGAGGGTTCGCAACCGCGAGGAGCCGCCGATGGGATAAGGTGCGCTCTGTGTCCACAAATTGTCACCTCCCTACGGTCGCCTACCTATGTAGGTAAGTCCGGTGAACCGGACTTACCTACATGATAAGTCGACTGTGGCCCAGCCGATAGGTACTGATGTGGTAACGACGCCTGAACAGGTGGGCGACGAGCTGCGCCGGCTGCGCAAGGCCGCCCACGAAACCCAGGCGGACGTGGCCCGGATCGTCGGGGTGAGCCGGGCGAACCTGACGCAGTGGGAGACCGGGCGTTACCTCCCCTCGACGGACAACGCGCGGCTGCTCGACGATCACTTCCGGGCGGCGAACATGCTGTTCGACCTGGTGGAAGGCGCGAGGTCGCCCGCGTCGGCGGGGTCGGTCGTCACCACCGGTGGCTCGCTGCTCGAAGTCCTCCGGCGGGCGGGGCACAGCCTCGCCGGGCACGTGATCCGCGACGACGACGGCCAGGCGGTCGGCTGGCGGCACAACCTCCAGCAGCAGGGTGAGCAGACCACGCTCGCCACCGCCTACGGGATCTCCGCGATGGTCGTGGTAGGCGAGCCCTACATCGGCCTACACAACGTCGTCGTGGACCTCTACGAGAAGCGGTCCGAATTCGGGTGGCAGGGACGCTCGAGCGGTCGCCGGCCGGAGGTGACCGCCGCGGTGGTGGACGCCCTCTCCCAGGCGAGCACCCTGCTCTCCGCCGACGAAGGTCTGCACTACCTCGAACGCTCGCTGGACGGCTACAGCCGGACCCGGCCGTTCCTGCTGGCCACGGCGTTGCGTTCGGCGGTCCGGCTCCGGCCGGACGCGCCGTTGACCCGCAAGCTCGCCGACGACCTGCTCGCCACCCGTCTCGACTTCGACGGCCTGCTCCTGTGGGGCGAGAAGAAGGAGCCGCGGCTGGTGGCGCCGGAGCCGTCGGCCGCGCACACCGCGCGGGCCGTCGTGGCTCTTCGCGCTTTGCTGCGCGGCGGCGGGGAGCGTTCCGACGTCCGTGACGCCGTCGAGACGGCTACGCAGTGGCTCATCGAGCGGGCCCACCCGGACGACGGGGTCTCCGAGGAACTGGCGCTGCCCCAACCCGGCGGCCGCCAGCCGGTCCGGGTGAACATCAAGCACTTCACGGCCGCGTGGGTCCTTCAGGTGCTGGCCGAGGCGCCCCACGTGCCGACGGCCAGGCTGAGCCGCGCGCTCGGCTCCCTCTGGGAACGTCATGAGCCGAGCCTGGGCCTGTGGGCCTGGGGTAGCGGCGATCTGCCGATCTGGATGACGCTCGACGCCGTCACGGCCCTCCGCGCGGCCGCGCTCGCGTTCGCAGTACCTGCCCTTCTCCCCCCGAACGCCGCAGAATAGAGCGTCGCACGATGAGCACCACGTCACTGACGGCCCTCGACGATCACCGGTTTCCGCGCGGGCTCGCGGAAACCCTGGGTCGCGACGGCGCCGCGTTGTCCAATCTCGAAAAGGCGGCGTGGGAGATCCGCGTCGAGCCGCGGCCGTTCGTCAGCTGGCTGGCCGGGCTCCTGACGAACGACGCGAAGGTCGCCGAGATCGCCGGACGCTCGTACTGGCACCCCAACGGTTTCGCGAAGCTGGTCCTCCACACTTCGGCCGAGCCGGAGTTCCGGATCCGGCTGCACGTCTGGCCCGAGTCCGACGTCGTTTCGCCGGGGGAGTCGAACCCGCACAGCCACCGGTGGGAGTTCGCTTCCCACATCCTCGTGGGCACGGGCATGCACATGGTCGAGTTCACGGAGGTCGCCGACGGCGGCAAGCCGTTCCGGCGTTACCGCTACGGCGCCGATCCCGCGCACCCGGCCGCGCTCGTCACCGACGGCGAAGTGCGGTTGAAACGCCAGAGGTCCCCGCACGTCGTGCGCGGCGAGGTGTACTCGTGCGACATGGACGTGGTGCACACGGTGCGTCCGATCGACGCGGGACTGACCGCCACCGTCGTGATCCAGGGACCGCGCCGGACGCCGGCCACGGTGGTCTACTGCGAGCCGGGCGAGAGCGACGACCAGCCGAACGGCGTGCTGTCCGAAGCGGACTTCCGCCGGCTCATGACGGCCGTACTAGCGGCTTTCAAGTCAGAGGCCGCATCATGATGCCGGTGCAGCTGGGATTCCGTGACAGAAAGCGCCGGTTGCCCGTCCGGCGCGCGCGTCGCGGGGTGCTGACCGACAAGGCCATCAAACGCGCCGTCTCGGCCGGGGAACTGACCGTGAAGCCGTTCGAGCCGGCGATGCTCCGGCCCGCCGCGCTCAGCCTGCGGCTCGGGCACGAGGCGTTCAGCCTCGCCACGACCGGTCCGGTCGACATCGCCGACCGGTCGACGTACCCGGAGCTGGTCCCCAAGGAGCTCGACGCGCAGGGCCGGCTGGCCGTCGAACCCGGCGAGGTCGTCCTCGCGCCGACGCTGGAGAAGATCGGTCTCTCCGAGAACCTGGTCGGGCTCGTCGACGGCACCAGCGACTACGCGCGGCTCGGCATCAGCGTGGTGCTGTGCGGTCAGGTCAGCCCCGGCTTCGGCCGCGGCAAGCTCGCCGTGATCACCCTGGAGATCGTCAACCACCTGCGTCACCCCGTCCTGTTGTACCCGGAGACCCGGATCTGCAACTTGATGCTGTTCGCCTCGACCGGCAGCGAGCAGCCCTACGACGTCATGCCGCACAACTACTCGAGCGACCACGCCGTCGCCGCGTCCCGATTGGCCGACCATGTCCGACGCAACTGAAGAGTGCCTGGGTGACCTCGGCGAACGGGGGATCCAGGAGCGAGTCCTGCGACCGCGGTACGCCGGCACGGAGGGCTTCGGCGACGACAGCGCCCTGCTCGCCTCGGTGACGACGCCGAGCGAGCTCGTCGCGACCACCGACAGCTGCCCGACGCCCGTGGTCAACCTCCTCGGCGAGCCCGATCTCTACCACTCGGGCTGGCTGCTGGCCACGATCAACCTGTCGGACCTGGCCGCCGCCGGCGCCGAGCCGCTCGGGCTCGTCGTCAACTACACCCTGCCCAAGGCCACGACGGTGCGGGAGTTCGAGCGCCTGCTCGACGGCGTCGACGACTGCTGCGCCGCCCACGGCACGAAGGTCGCGGGCGGCGACATCCGGGACGGCGAAGTCGTCCAGCTGACGGCGACGGCCATCGGCCGGTGTAACCCGGGCAGCCGGCTGCGACGCTCCGGCGCCCGAGCCGGGGATCGCCTGCTGCTGGTCGGTTCGCCCGGTCACCTGTGGGCCGCGGCCCTGCTGAAGACGGGACAGGCGACGCTCCCGGCGGCCGAGGCCGCCGAGCTCTGGCGACGAGCGTGCGAGCCCATGGCCCAGCTGAAGGCCGGGCAGCTGCTGGCCACGACCGGCTTCGCGCGGGCGGCGATGGACGTCTCCGACGGCCTGTTCGCCACGGTCCGCACGCTCTGCGAGGCGAACGGCGTCGGCGCGGCCGTCAGTGCGGATTTCCGGCTGGACGACCTGGTGGCCGAGGTGGCCGCGCAGGCGAAACTGGACCCCTTCGACCTCGCGCAGACCTGGGGCGACTGGGGACTCGTCGTCGTGGTCCGCGAAGAGGACGCCAGGCTCGTCACGAAGACGCTGCGCGAAGAGGGCATCGCCGCTCAGGAGATCGGAACCCTGACAGCGGACGAGAAGCTGACGCTGGGGCCCGAGACCGCTGCCTGGCGCGGGATCGCGCAGGAGCGGTTCTCGGCCAGCTCGTGGCACGGCGGGGAGCCGGCCACGGTGATCACCGACATGTTCAAGGCGCGCTGAACCTCAGCTGTGCGCCCGCAACGGGACCACGTTGCTCGGCAGCACCGCGCGTCCCGGCTCGTGGTGGGCTTCGGTCGGGCTGATCGTCAGCGTCACCAGGCTCGCGAACCGCGGGTGCCGGTCGACGTACACCTCGGGGACGTCACAGGCCGCCGCGAGGATCCGGCGGTGCCGGTGGAGGTGCTCGAACGCCTCACGGCCGTAGAGCGAGACCACGATGTCGCCGGCGCGGGGGCGGGTCCACAGGATCGCCGGGCGGTGGCCGCCGGGCAGCCGCAGCGACGGGAACGCCGCGCGCAGCCGGTGCTGCACCACTACCGCGCGGATCCGGGTCCGCACGTGCCGGCGGCGCAGCAGGGCCAGTGCCAGGACGGCCGCCAGCGTCCCCGACGCCCACGCCGGGCCGGCCCAGAGGCCGAACATCACCAGGCCGTAGGGGAGGAGCGTCACGGCGAGCAGCTCCCACCGCCAGTGGTACACGCGCATCGGGAACGGCGAATGTGCCTGCTGTGTCGTCATTTCCTTGCTCCTTCCGGTCGGTCGGCGACGGAGGAGGCCGCCGAGGTGGCGCACGAGACGTCCGGCGGCGATGACCAGCACGAGTGCCGTGACGATCACCGGCCCGGAGGTCATGTCGGAATCCGCGTCTTCGCGGCGGGCTCGGGCCGCAAGTCGCGGTCGCGGCCGAGCAGCCAGGTCCAGCGCCAGCCCGCCCAGATCGCGGCGACGGAGCCCAGCAGGATCAGCACGAAAGCCTGGCCCACCAGCCCGTCGAGCGGGGCCAGCCGGAGCAGGACGAGCAAGGCCCAGACCTGCGAAGCGGTGAAGGGGATGACGAGCCCGGCGGCGAAGACGCCCCGGCGCCAGCGGCTGCGCGGCGTGGTGGTGGGGTCCATGAAAAGCCCTCCTCTGCGGTGGATCCAGGAAACCTCCGGCTCGTCCCGGCTCGTGTGCCAGCTGACTCACAAGGCGGGATTCGTTCGCGAAACTCGACGTCCGCCCAGGCGCCGGAAGGTGACCGACCGCGCTGGACCAGTTATTCAGTGAAGTTCAGTAAAATCGACTGTAAGGTCTGGATTTGACTGTAGCAACGGAGGAGAATCGGACGTTACCGCTTCGCTGCACAGTAAAGCCCCGGCTGCTCATGCTTCGGTCCCGGCTGCGGCGGGTCGGCGGCAGGCGCTGGGCCATTCGTGGGTACAATTGTGCCCCTGCTCACGCCACTGAAATTTACTGAAGGGCGGCGGAGTCGTGTCCCCAGCCGAGTCGCGCCGTCCTGCGCTCGCCCGGCGCCTGCGCGCGCTGCGGGAAGAGCAGTGGCCCGAGCTGGGAATCACTCAGGCGCAGATCGCCCACGCGATCGGTGGGAGCAGGCCGCTCAGCATTTCGCTCATCTCCTCCTGGGAGAACGCCGAAAAGCCCATCGCCCCGCCGGTCCGGCGGCTGGACGCCTACGCCACGCTGTTCGCCACGCCGCGGTCGGTCAACGGCGAAACCGTGCGGGTGCTCCCACTCGACCAGCTGACGGACGAGGAGCGCGAC
Organism: Amycolatopsis sp. NBC_00348; assembly: GCF_036114655.1. Lineage (NCBI taxonomy): Bacteria > Bacillati > Actinomycetota > Actinomycetes > Pseudonocardiales > Pseudonocardiaceae > Amycolatopsis > Amycolatopsis sp. NBC_00348. The sequence goes on from NZ_CP107994.1 coordinate 203,362, forward strand.
CGGCACGACGAGCTGCTCGGGGAGCTGCTGTCGCTGCGCGACGGGCGTGACCGCGCGGCCGAACCGGTGCCCGACATCTGGAGCTTCCCGGAGAACGAGGACGTCACCATCGTCTGCGCCCAGCTGCCGACGGAGTACCGGCAGCACCTGACCTACGCCGACCCCGACAGCGCGGACTTCGTCTCGCTCTACACCTACGCCGACCCGGACGCCCTGATCGAGCTGTTCGGGCACATCCGGTCGGTCAACCCGCAGCACCAGGTCAGCTTCCACACCACGGCGGAGCTGACCCCCGACGACTACACGACCCACCTGGTCCTGCTCGGTGGCGTCGACTGGAACACCGTGACCCGCGACGTCATCGAACGCGTCGACCTCCCGGTGGAGCAGGTAGTCCGTGCCGACGAGGCACCGACCAGCGAACCTGGCGGCTTCCGAGTGCGACGAGATGGCGGGTCGGAGCTCTTCCCGCCCCAGTTGGACAGCGAAGGTCACCTGTTGGAAGACGTGGCACATTTCTACCGGGGGGTGAGCCCGTTCAACCGAAAGCGCACCGTAACCGTGTGCAACGGTATGTACGGTCGTGGCACCCTCGGCGCGGTTCGCGCCCTCACCGACGTCAAGTTCCGGGACCGGAACAGCGGTTTCGTGCGGGACCGGTTCGGCGGCGCGAAGTCGTTCAGCATCATCAGCCGGGTGCAGGTCGTCGCCGGCAAGGGCCTGACCCCGGACTGGACCGTGGCGGACAACCGGCTGCACGAGTGGCCGGAAGCCGCGTGACCGCGCGGCAACACCAGTCGCACCAAGACCTCCTGGTCCACGTCGATGCCGCGGCCGCGCCCCGGGCGGCGCTGGACGCGGTCATCGTGCCCAACGGCCGGACGGCTCCCTACCTGCGGCAGGCCATCGCGGCGGCCCAGGAGCGCGACGTCCTCCTGCTCGTGCTGAGCAGCATGCGCGGCGACGCTTCCAGCGCGGCTTTGGAGGCGAAGCGGGCCGGCGTCCGGGTCGCGGCCATCGACATCGACGACGTGCCCCGCCGGGTCGTGCCGGAGTTCGCCACCGACAAGCTGCTCCGCCTCCACAAGTTCGATCGGCGGGTCGACACCAGCCGCAAGCGGAACCTCGGTCTGCTCATCGCGGTCCTCGCCGGGTGGCAGCGGATCCTCTTCCTCGACGACGACATCGTGCTGCCCGACCCCGCGGACGTCTCCGCGGCGGCCGGGCTGCTCGGCGAGCACGCGGTCGTCGGGCTGGCCAACTCCGGGATGCCGGACAACTCCGTGGTGTGCCACGCGCTCCGCGATATCGGGGCCGCGCAGAAGACGTTCATCGGCGGCGGCGCGCTCGTGGTCGGCGAACGGGCGTTCGGCTCGTTCTTCCCCAACATCTACAACGAGGACTGGTTCTTCCTGCTGGACGGCTTGCGGCTGCGGCCGTCGGCCGTCACCGGAACGGCGATCCAGCACCCCTACGACCCGTACCGGGACGCCCGCCGCGCCCGCGGTGAGGAGCTGGGCGACACCCTCGCCGAAGGGGTGTACGGCCTGCTGGACAACGGTCTCGGCCTCGCGGACGCCGACGAGAAGTACTGGCGTGAGTTCCTGCCGGACCGGCGGCGGATCATCAGCACGACCATCGAGCAGGTGCTGGCGTCGGCGATCGAGCCGGCGCAGAAGGCCCGGATGGTCGCCGCGCTGAAGGCCGCGATCGGACGCAGCCACCTGATCACGCCGGAGCTGTGCGTGGCGTACTTGCGGGCCTGGCAAACGGATTGCGCCCGGTGGCGCAAGCACATCGGCCGGTACCCGCGCGGCATCGGCGTCGACGGCGCGCTCGCCGCCCTGCAGATCGGCCACCTGGTCCAGCCGGGCGTCGACGGGCGGATCAGTGCCGGGGTGAAGCGCCGATCCGCGTCTCCGTTCTTGGCGCGGGCGTGACCGGCACGAGGTCCTTGACCAGCACGCAACAGCGTTCCGGTTCGTGGAGAACACGGCCGTCCGGCTGGGTCGTCCGCGCGTAGCAGACGACCTCGCCGTGGCCCCAGTCCTCGTAGCCGAGGCGGCGGTACAAGCGCGCCGCCGCCGGGTTGTCCGTGCGGACCGCCAGGGCCACCCGCTCGTGGCCGTGCTCCCGCAGGTGTCCCTCCACCGCGGCGACCAGCGTCCGGCCCACGCCCCGGTCGCGCAGCTCGTGGTGCACCTGCAGGTGGGTGAGCAGGGCGACGCCCGGCAGGTGACGGCGGATCGGGTACTCCTCGGCCTCCTCCAGCCACAGGTAGACCTCGCCCGCCGGGCGGTAGCGGAGCCAGGCCACGAACAGCATCCCGAGGCCTTTTCGCTGCCGGTCGAAGCGGTCGATGAGGAATTCGCGGTCACCGAGGGCTACGGCGAAGGGTTCCAGGTCCGCGGAGCGAGCCGGCCGTACGCAAGGCTCGGTCATCGGCTGGGACTCCTGTTCGCCCGGGTCACCACCAGTGTGCCGGAGGCACCGGCGCCCTGACCAGGTTGCCCGACGCGGCCGCGGCGTCACACCCTGCTTTCGTCGGGTTGCTCAGACGGTCAGGTCGTAGACCGTCACTCCGTCCACAGTGGACGACTGGTAGGTCGACGCCACCCAGTCGGCGATCTGCTGGGCCGCGTCCGAGCCGCTGCTGCCCTGCATCGTCATGCCTTCGCCGAGGAAGTAGTGGATCCGGCCGCTCGCGACGTACTGCTGGAACTGCTCGAGCGTCGGGTACGGGTCCGTGCCGTTGAAGCCGCCCACCGCCATCACCGGGGCGCCGCTCGCCAGCTGGTAGCCCGCGGCCGCGTTCGACAGCACCGTGGCCGCCGTCCAGGTGTACTTCGCGGTGTCCTGCTTCAGCAACGCCGTGAGCTGGGCGCCCGGCAGCGTCGTGGTCAGCAGGGAGCCCGGGCCGCCGCCGCGTCCACCACCGCCGAAGCCGCCGGGAGCGCCGCCCGGGCCGCCGCCGAAACCGCCGCCGCGGCCGCCGAAGCCCGACGTGGGTCCCGCCGACGGGATCGCGCCGCTGTGCGTGGTGGCCGCCGTGGCCAAGGTGTACGCGCCCGTGCCGGCCAGCAGGACCACCAGGGCCAAGGCCGCGACCGAGGACGCCGCCCAGCGGGTCAGGTGGGCCGCGAAGAACAGGCCCACTGCCGCCAGGAGACCACCGACCAGGACCGTCGGGGCCAGCCAGGGCTGCCACGTCGAGCCGGACAGCAGCAAGTACGTCGTGACCGCCGTCAACGCCACGCCGCCGCTGAGCAGACCCGAGGCCGACGGCCGCGAGCGCAGGCGCCACAGCTGCACCGCCGCCGTGCCGACCAGCGCGGCGATCGCCGGGGCCAGTGCCACGGTGTAGTACGGGTGGATGATGCCGCCCATGTAGCTGAACACCAGGGCCGTCACCAGGAACCAGCCGCCCCAGACGATCAGGGCCGCCCGCGAGCGGTCCGTGCGCGGTGCGCGGCGGGTGAACCACAGGCCCGCGCCCAGCGCCAGCAGCGCGGCGGGGATCAGCCAGGCGATGCCGCCCGCCATCTCGCTGCCGAACAACCGGGTCAGGCCGGTCGAGCCCCAGCCGCGGCCGGCACCGCCGCCGACGCTGCCCACTTCGTCGCCCGTGATGCGGCCGAAGCCGTTGTAGCCGAAGACCAGCTCCCACAGCGAGTTCGTCTGCGAGCCGCCGATGAACGGGCGGTCCGCCGCCGGCCACAGCGCGACGACGACCAGGTACCAGCCCGCGGCGACGACCGTCGCGCCCAGTGCGCCCAGCAGGTGCAGCAGCCGCTTGCCGAGCGGTACCGGCGCGGCCACCAGGTACGCCACCGCGAACGCGGGCAGCACCAGGAACGCCTGCAGCATCTTCGCCAGGAACCCGAAACCGACCGCGACACCGGCCAGGGCCAGCCAGCCGGGGCCCGCCTTCTCGAGCGCGCGGACGACGCAGTACGCGGCCGCGACGAGCAGCAGCACGAGCAGCGCGTCCGGGTTGTTGAACCGGAACATCAGCGCCGCCGCCGGGGTCAGCGCCAGCACCAGCCCGGCGACCAGGCCCGCGGCCGGGCCGGACGTGCGTTTCACCGTCGCGTACAGCAGCCAGACCGAGCCGACGCCCATCAGCGCCTGCGGCACCAGCACGCTCCACGCGCTCACGCCGAACACCCGCGTCGAGAGCCCCAGCACCCACAGCGCGGCCGGGGTCTTGTCGACGGTGATCGCGTTCGCCGCGTCGCTCGAGCCGAAGAACAGCGCCTTCCAGCTCTGCGAACCCGCCTGCGCGGCCGCCGAGTAGAAGGCGTTGGCCCAGCCGGACGCGCCGAGGCCCCAGAGGTAGAGCACCGCCGTCGCCAGCAGCAGCCCGGCCAGTGCGGGCCGTTGCCAAGCGGGACGTGCGGGTGCGGCGGGTTCGCGCGACGCGGCACCGGCTTCGTTTCGGGGGCTACGGGTGGCGGAGCCCCCGGCCCGGGGCGAAGCCCCGGATGTCACTGCGGTCATGAGATCAGCTTCCGGTGCCCAGCTGGGGCCGGGTTGTGCCGATGCTGTGCACGCGCTGTGCAGGAACGGCCACCGGGAGGCGCATCGCGAACTCCGTCCGGCCGGGGCGGCTGTGCACCTCGATCGAGCCGTGGTGGGCGACGACGACGGCGGACGCGATCGCCAGCCCGAGACCGGTGCTGCCGGCCTGGCGCGAGCGCGACGTGTCGCCGCGGGCGAACCGGTCGAAGACGTCCGGGAGCAGGTCGGGGTTGATGCCGGGGCCGTCGTCGGTCACCGTCACGACGGCGCTGCCGTCGGCGGAGCGGGCGAGCGCGGTGGTCACCGTGGTGCCGGGCGGGGTGTGCGTGCGGGCGTTGGCCAGCAGGTTCGCCAGCACCTGGTGCAGGCGCTGGACGTCGCCGTGCACGAGCACCGGGTCGGGCGGCAGCGCGAGCTGCCACCGGTGGTCGCGCCCGGCGACCCGCGCGTCGCCGACGGTGTCCGCGACGAGCCGCGTGAGGTCGACTTCGCGCACGTCCAGGGGCCGGCCGGCGTCGAGCCGGGCGAGCAGCAGCAGGTCCTCGACGAGCGTCGTCATCCGGACGGCCTCGGACTGGATCCGGGTCATCGAGTGGGCGACGTCCGGGGGCACCAGCGAGCTGCCGCGGGCCGCCAGCTCGGCGTACCCGCGGATCGCGGCCAGCGGGGTGCGCAGCTCGTGGCTGGCGTCCGCGACGAACTGGCGGACGCGCAGTTCGCTGTCGTGGCGGGCTTCGAGGGCCTGCGCGACGTGCCCGAGCATCAGGTTCAGCGCCGAGCCGACCTGGCCGACCTCGGTCCGCGGGTCGGTTTCGGACTCCGGGACGCGGATGGACAGCGCCACCTGGCCGCGGTCCAGCGGCAGCTCGGTGACGCGCCCGGCGGTCGCCGCGACGCGCTCGAGCGGCCGCAGCGTGCGGCGGACCGCGAACGCGCCGAGGAACGCCGCGCCCAGCACGCCCGCGGCGGCGACGCCGAAGAGGATGAGCCCGACGGTGAGCAGGGTGTCGTTGACCGGCTTCATCGGCAGGCCGGTGACCGCGACGTCGGCCGACCCGGTGACCGGCAGCGCCATCAGCCGGTACTCGCCGAGGTCGTCGAAGGAGACCGTGTGCGGCTTGCCGTCCGCGGGCACCGACAGCAGCACGCCCTGCTGGGCCGCGGACAGGTGCAGCCGGTCCCCGTGCTCGGAAATGCTGTCGTCGTGCACCAGCGACTGCCCGGAGAAGGTGCCGCTGACCGTGCCGACGTTCTGCCCGAGCGGGTGCTCGCCGGTGCCCTGGTCCTGGGGCGGCGGCTGGCCCGGCAGGCCGTTCTGCCGCCCGGCGTTGCTCGCGAAGACCTGCGAGCGGGTGGCCGCGGCCGTCAGCTGCTGGTCGACCTGGCGGGTGAGGAACACGTCGAGCGCGAACTCGCTGACGACCCCGACGATCAGGCACACCACGGTGAGCAGCACGACCATCGAGCCGGTCAGCTTCGTGCGCAGCGAAAGCCGCCCCGGCCGGCCGGACCGGTGGGGGCGGGGCGTGAGGGTACGCGCGGCCATGGCTTCAGCGTCCGCCGCGGCCGTGTGCGCGGCTTGTGTGCTGCCTGTGAGGCGGCTGTGCGGTGATCGGCCCGGCGCGGGATGTCCGGTTCCTCCGGTCACAGGAACGGCTGACGGTCAGCACAGTGCGCACACAGCGTGGGGCCGGACTGTGGGTTGCGGCAACGCATCCCGTGAAGGAGCAACACCATGACCACACCGCAGGCCCCGCAGCAGACACCGTCCACTTCGGACCCGGCGTGGGGTGCCGCGCCCGCCGCCCCGGACGGCGGCTGGGGCGGTGCGCCCGGCCCCGCGCGCCCGGCCTGGTCCACCGGCAAGAAGGTCGCCGCGGGGGCCGTCGCGGCCGTGATCGTGGCCGGCGGGGGAGCGGCGATCTGGGCCGCGTCGTCGTCGTCCGCCACGACCGACAGCGCGGCCGGCCCGGGCGGTATGCAAGGCGGCCCGGGTGGGACCCAGGGCGGCCCCGGCGGCGCGGGCGGGCTGGGTTCGGCGCTGCACGGCGAGTACGTCGCTTCGGACGGAAACGGTGGTTACGTCACGAAGATCATGCAGACCGGCAAGGTGACGGCGCTGAGCGCGACGTCGCTGACCGCCCAGAGCGACGACGGCTTCTCGAAGACGTACACGATCACCTCGGCCCAGGCGACGGGCGTGGCGGCCGGCGACACGGTCACGGTGGTGGCCACGGAGTCGGGCACCACGGCGACGGCGACGGCGGTGACCGAAGGCACCGCCGGCGCGGGACAGGGCCGGCAAGGGCAGCAGGGCCAGGGACAACAGGGGCAGCCGCCCACGGGCTGACGCGCGTCCCGGGGGTCAGCGGTCGTAGTCGACCGCGACCTCCGGGGTCGTCGCGCGGGCGCGGCACGTCAGGATCCGGTCCACCGCGACGTCGTCCACCGTGAGGGCGTAGCGGACGTCCATGTCGACCTGGCCCTGCAGGAGCGTCGCCCGGCAGGTGCCGCACGCGCCGCCGGTGCACGAGTACGGCACCTCGAACCCGGCCCGCAACGCCGCGTCCAGCACCGTTTCCCCGGCCCGCGCGGCGATCCGCGTCGTCGTGGCGCCCAGCGTCACGGTCACCTCGGCCGGGAAGCCCGCCGGGTCGCGCAGGGGCGCCGCGCCGCGGAAGAGTTCGAAGTGGACGTCCTCCTCCGGGACGTCCGCGTCGGCGAGCGTCCGCCGCGCCAGGTCGGTCAGGCCGCGCGGGCCGCACAGGAACCACTCGTCGACCTTCGCCGGGTGGAGCCGGTTCTGCAGCAGCGCGCGCAGCCGCGTGCCGTCGAGGCGGCCGCGCTGGTACCGCTCGTGGGAGATGGCCAGCGCCTCGCCGACCGTGTCGAAGTGCCGGGCGGGCCGGTGCGTGTGCAGGTCCGGGTCGCGCTCGTCGGTGCGGTAGTGGACGACGTGCAGCCGCCCGCCGAACCCCTCCGCGAGCGTCGTCAGCTCCGCGGCGAAGAGCGTCGTCGCGCCGGAAGTGTTGACGTACAACAGAGTTGCCCGGCTGTGCGGCTCCGCCCGCAACGCGCTGACCACGATGGACAGCACCGGCGTGATGCCGCTGCCCGCGGCGAGCGCGACGTAGTGCGCGCTGCGCGCCGGGTCCGGGATGAGCGTGAAGCCGCCCGAAGGCGGGAGCACGTCGAGGAACTGCCCGGCCGTCAGCGACGTGGTCGCGAAGCCGGAGAACGCGCCGCCCGGGCGTTTCTTCACCACGATCCGCAGGTCGCCCGAGCCGGCCGGGGCGCAGATCGAGTACGTCCGCCGCACCGGCTGCCCGTCCAGCACCGCGCGCACGGCGACGTGCTGCCCGGGCGTGAAGCGGTACTCCGCGGCCAGGTCCGGCGGGACGTCGAAGGTCACGGCGACGGCGTCGGCGGTCAGCGGGCGCACGTCGGCGACGCGCAGCCGGTGGAACCGGCTCGGTCCCGGGGGCGGCGGCGCGGGCGCGGGGACGGCGTCGTCCGGCCCGCCGGTGAGGCCCGCCTCCGCCCGGTACTGCGCCGTCGTCAGGTCCCGGCCCCACACCGTGCTGATCGGGACGTCGCGGGCCAGGTAGGCCTCGCGGTTGTCGAGCCAGACCCGGCGGTACCGGTGGAACGGGACGGCCGGGTGCAGGTGGTGCACCAGGTGCAGGTTCTGCGCCAGCAGCACGGGCGTGAGCAGCCGGTCGAGGCCGACGCGCACGCGGGTCGTGCCGAACCGGCCGCGCGGTCCCGCGGCGGGCAGCCCGTGGTGCGGCAGCCAGCCGAACGCCCAGGCGAGCAGGCCCACCCCGAGCCGTTGCGGCAGCAGGTAGACCAGCACCAGCTCCGGGCCGTGGCCGGCCGCGACCAGCGCGACCCCGGCGGACACGGCCACCGACAGCACCACCAGCGTCTCGGCCAGCTCGTGCGGCGGCCGGGCGCGCAGCCGCGAGACGTAGCAGCGCGCGTAGGAGACGTCGAGGGTCAGCCAGCGCAGCGGCAGCAGCCAGGCCGGGCCGCGTGACGTCCAGGCGTCCGGGTCGGCGCGGACCGACGCGTTCGTGTGGCGGTGGTGTTCACCGTGGACGTACCGCAGCGACGGGAACGACGCGTACGCCGCGACGAACAGGACGGCCAGCCGGCCGAGCGTTTCGTTGACCCAGGTGAGCTTCCCGGCCGAGTGGTGCGCCGATTCGTGCACCACGGTGTACATCGCGAAGGTGACGGCGGTGTTCAGCACCACGGTCACGACGGCCGGCACCAGCCCGGCCAGCAGCAGCCACGTCGACGCCACCCAGACCGCGAGGGCGCCGGCGAACAGCAGCACCGCGGGCACCGAGACGGTGGGCAGCGGGAGCCGGGGAGCGGGGACCGCGCGCGGGGACGCCCGCCCGCGCGCGGGCTCCAGGGAGCCGCGCGCCGGAGTGTCGACGACGGACATCGCACGGTCTCCTCGGTCGAGAAGCTCCTGGTGAGGCGGGAGTCACCGTAGACAACGCGCCGGACTTTGTAAACGGTGCGGCACGCTTCGAAAAAAGGTGCCGGCCTGGGCACCGGAACCGCTGGCTAAGATCGGCCTGTGAACGCCGTCACCCGCACCGCGCCGGCCAGCACCCGGGAGCGGTTGCTGGCCGCGGCGGCCGAGCTCACCACCACCGGCGGCTGGGCCGGCGTCACCATGGGCAAGCTGGCCGCGCACGCCGGCGTCAGCCGCCAGACCGTCTACAACGAACTCGGGTCCAAGGCCGAGCTCGCCGAGGCGCTGATGGCGCGCGAGACCGACCGGTTCGTCGAGCACGTCACCAGGATCGTCGACGCGCACCCCGGCCGGGCGCTCGACGGCGTCACCGCCGCCTTCCGGGAGACCCTCGAGACCGCCCGCGGCAACCCCCTGGTCGCCCTCGCGCTCGGCGGCCGGCCCGGCGGCCGCGACGACTTTCTCCCGCTGCTGACCTCCCGGCCCGAGGCCGTGCTCGGCCGGGCCGTCGACGCCGTGGCGGAGCTGTTCTCGAGCCGCTACCCCGAGGCCCCGCTGACCGCTTCCGAGTGGCCGGTCGCGGTCGAGGCCTTCGTGCGGCTGCTGCTTTCCCACCTGGTGCAGCCCAGCGGCTCGGTCGAGCACGCGAGCGGCCAGACGCGCTGGGTGATCGGCCGCATGCTGGGCGCGTGACGCCGCAGGTGGCCCCCGCCCGGGCGGCGCGGGCCACTGGCCTAGACTCGGACGTCCCGGTCTGACAGGTGACCGGGGGCATTTCCGCAGGATTGTCCACCACAATCGTTACCGCTCGAGGAGAAGACCTTGAAGAGCACCGTCGAGCAGCTGAGCCCGACGCGAGTCAAGATCAATGTCGAGGTGCCGTTCGACGAGCTCAAGCCGAACTTCGACCGCGCCTACCGCAAGATCGCCCAGCAGGTGCGCATCCCGGGCTTCCGGCCCGGCAAGGCGCCCGCTCGCGTCCTGGAAAGCCGGATCGGGCGTGGCCCGGTGCTCGACGAGGTCGTCAACGAGGCCATCCCGGCGAAGTACATCGAGGCGGTCCGCGAGAACGAGGTCCGCACGCTCGGGAACCCGGAGTTCGACGTCACGAAGCTCGAGGACCGCGACGTCCTCGAGTTCACCGCCGAGGTGGACGTGCGCCCGGAGATCGAGCTGCCCGACCTCGAAGGCTTCGCGGTCACCGTCGACGACGTCGAGCTGACCGACGCGGAGGTCGACGAGCAGCTCGACGAGCTGCGCGCCCGCTTCGGCACGCTGACCGGCGTGGAGCGCCCGGCCGAGACCGGCGACTTCGTCTCGATCGATCTGGCCGCGACCGTCGAAGGCGAAGCCGTCGAGGAGGCCGCCACCAGCGGGCTCTCCTACGAGATCGGCTCCGGCCAGCTCGTGGACGGCATCGACGAGGCGATCGTCGGCGCGAACGCCGGCGAGACCCGGTCGTTCACCACCGAGCTCGTCGCCGGCGACCACGCCGGCAAGGCGGCCGAGGTGACCGTGACCGTCCAGTCGGTCAAGCAGCGCGAGCTGCCGGAGGCCGACGACGAGTTCGCCCAGATGGCCAGCGAGTTCGACACGATCGACGAGCTGAAGACCGACCTTCGCGAGCGGCTCGCCCGCGTCAAGAAGATGCAGCAGGGCGTCCAGGCGCGCGACAAGGTGCTCGACGAGCTCCTCGAGCGCACCGAGGTGCCGATCCCGGAGAAGGTGCTCGACGCCGAGATCGAGAACCGCAAGCACGACGCCATCCACCCGTTCGACCACGACGAGGCCCAGTTCGCCCAGGCCCTCGAGGCCGAAGGCCGCACGCTGGAAGAGTTCGACGCGGAGACCCGCACCGAGTCGGAGAAGGCCGTCCGCACGCAGCTGCTGCTGGACACCATCGCCGACAAGGAAGAGGTCTCGGTCAACGACGGCGAGCTGACCGAGCGGATCATCTACCAGGCCCAGCGCTTCGGGATCAGCCCGGACGAGTACGTCCAGCGCGCCCAGCAGTCCGGCCAGCTGACCGCGATCTACGCCGACGTCCGCCGCGGCAAGGCGCTCGCCTCCGTGGTCCGGAAGGCGACCGTCACCGACGGTTCGGGTGCCGAGGTCGACCTCGCCGAGCTGTTCGGTGGCGAGGAACCGGCCGCCGATGCCGCAACCGAGGAGACGCCGGCCACCGAAGAGGCGGCGAAGACTCCCGCGGAGTGAAGCTGTGAGCGAACTTGGGCGGTGTCAGGCATTCTGCACCGCCCAAGTTCGTTAGGGTCGGTTGCAAGATCTCAAGCATCTGAAACGACAGCGGCGGTCGTCAGCACGAGACCGCCGTCGGCGAAAAGGCAGGCAGACGTGACGCAGCACACGCCCGAGGCGCGGACCGGAACCGCAGGGCTCACCCTCACCGACTCGGTGTTCGAGCGGTTGCTCCAGGAGCGCATCGTCGTCCTCGGTTCCGAGGTGAACGACGAGATCGCCAACCGGATCACCGCGCAGCTGTTGCTGCTCGACGCGGACGACGCCGAGTCCGACATCCGCTTCTACATCAACTCGCCGGGTGGTTCGGTCACGGCCGGGTTCGCGATCTACGACACCATGCAGCTCATCCGCCCGGACGTCGCGACCTACGCGATGGGCATGGCGGCCTCGATGGGGCAGTTCCTGCTCTCCTCGGGCACGCCGGGCAAGCGGTACTCGCTGCCCCACGCGCGGATCCTGATGCACCAGCCGTCGGCGGGCGTCGGCGGTACGGCCTCGGACATCGCGATCCAGGCCGACCTGTTCAACAAGTGGAAGCGCGAACTGGCCCAGATCACCGCGGACCAGACCGGGCAGACGGTCGAGCAGATCATCGCGGACGGCGACCGCGACCGCTGGTTCACCGCGCAGGAGGCGAAGGACTACGGGTTCGTCGACCACGTCCTCACCCGCGACATCGCCCGTCCGGCCTCGAACTGAGCGCGAAGTACACACAGGAGAGTCGATCATGAGCAACTTCAGGCTCCCGGGTGACTTCCGGGCTCCGTCCGTTCCCCAGTCGCGGTACATCCTCCCGTCGTACGTCGAGCGCACCAGCTACGGCGTCAAGGAGTCGAACCCGTACAACAAGCTGTACGAGGAGCGCGTCATCTTCCTCGGCGTGCAGGTGGACGACGCGTCGGCCAACGACGTGATGGCCCAGCTGCTGCACCTCGAGCACGAGGACCCGGACCGCGACATCCTGATCTACATCAACTCGCCGGGTGGCTCGTTCACCTCGCTGATGGCGATCTACGACACGATGCAGTTCGTCCGCCCGGACATCCAGACCTACTGCCTCGGCCAGGCCGCCTCCGCGGCCGCGGTGCTGCTGGGGGCCGGTACCCCGGGCAAGCGCTACGCGCTGCCCAACTCGCGGGTGCTGATCCACCAGCCCGCCACCGAGGGCACCTACGGCCAGGTCTCCGACCTGGAGATCCAGGCGAACGAGATCCAGCGGGTGCGGCGCCAGATGGAGGTCATCCTCGGCAAGCACACCGGCAAGGACCCGGATCAGATCCGCAAGGACATCGAGCGGGACAAGATCCTCACCGCCGAAGAGGCCAAGTCGTACGGCATCATCGACGAAGTGTTGCCGTACCGTAAGGCGTCGGCTCTGTAGATCCGCCAGGCCGGTGTGTGTCAGGAAGACGACATACACCGGCACTCTGGTTTAGGGTCGTCCTTCTGACGTGCTCCCGGTGCCCGTGGGTGTTCCCGCCCACGGCATCGGACGGGTACCGTCAGTGGCAATGCGTGAGGCTCCGCCCGGTCGCTCGCGGCCGGGGGGTCGCACCGTCGCAACACACGTCAGGCGCGGACAACCGCGCCGGAGGGGACGAGGTCAACGGCCATGGCACGGATCGGTGACGGCGGAGACCTGCTGAAGTGTTCTTTCTGCGGGAAGAGCCAAAAGCAGGTGAAGAAGCTCATTGCCGGCCCCGGGGTCTACATCTGCGATGAGTGCATCGACCTCTGCAATGAGATCATCGAGGAGGAGCTGGCCGAGGCCGGCGACGTCAAACTCGACGAGCTGCCCAAGCCCGCCGACATCCACGAGTTCCTCGAGCAGTACATCATCGGCCAGAACGACGCCAAGCGGACCCTCGCGGTAGCGGTCTACAACCACTACAAGCGGATCCAGGCGGACGACAAGGCCGGCCCCAAGGACTCCAAGGAGGAGTCCGTCGAGCTCGCCAAGTCGAACATCCTGATGCTCGGCCCCACCGGGTGCGGCAAGACCTACCTCGCCCAGACCCTGGCGAAGATGCTGAACGTCCCGTTCGCGATCGCGGACGCCACGGCGCTCACCGAAGCCGGGTACGTCGGCGAGGACGTCGAGAACATCCTGCTCAAGCTCATCCAGGCGGCGGACTACGACGTCAAGCGGGCCGAGACGGGGATCATCTACATCGACGAGGTCGACAAGATCGCCCGCAAGTCGGAGAACCCCTCGATCACGCGGGACGTCTCCGGCGAGGGTGTGCAGCAGGCCCTGCTGAAGATCCTCGAAGGCACCACCGCCTCCGTCCCGCCGCAGGGCGGCCGGAAGCACCCGCACCAGGAGTTCATCCAGATCGACACGACGAACGTGCTGTTCATCGTGGCCGGTGCGTTCGCCGGACTGGAGAAGATCATCAACGAGCGGGTCGGCAAGCGTGGCCTCGGCTTCGGCGCGGAGATCCGCACCAAGTCCGAGATCGAGGAGAGCGACGTCTTCTCGGACACCATGCCCGAGGACCTGATCAAGTTCGGGCTGATCCCGGAGTTCATCGGCCGGCTCCCGGTCGTGGCGACGGTCAGTCACCTGGACAAGGAATCGCTGGTCAGCATCCTCACCCAGCCGCGCAACGCCCTGGTGAAGCAGTACAAGAAGCTCTTCGAGATGGACAACGTCGAGCTCGAGTTCACCAAGACCGCGCTCGAAGCGATCGCCGACCAGGCGGTCCTGCGCGGGACCGGTGCCCGCGGGCTGCGCGCCATCATGGAAGAAGTGCTCCAGCCGGTGATGTACGACATCCCGAGCCGCGACGACGTGGCGAAGGTCGTCATCACCGAGCAGACCGTCCGGGAGAACGTGAACCCGACGATCGTCGCCCGGCAGCCGACTCGGCGCGCTCGCAGCGAGCGCGGCGAGAAGTCGGCCTGACCCGGGCGTCTCCGGGCACCCGGCCCGGAGACCCGACAGGAAAGCTGAATGACTGCTGACTCTTTCCCGGGTACCGGGGGTACGGCCCCTGGCGGAGGCGTGCAGGCACCGCCTCCGCCGGAGCCGTCCCCGGTACCCGCCGGGGACGCTCCGGCCGGAAGGCCGCTCGGGTTCCGTGAGCTGAGCGAACGCGTGATCGCGTCCGCCTTCGAGCGGTACCGGTGGCTGAACCGCGTCCTGATGGGCGTGCTGGCCGTCTGCACCGGCACCTGCGTGGTGGCCGTGGTCGCCCGGCTGTCGCCGTTGCCCCTGATCCCGGTGCCGCTGTTCCTCGTCGCCGGCTACGGCCTCTGGCAGGCCCGCGGCGTCCGGGACCGGCGTCAGCTGTTCAGCTGGGTCCTCCTCTTCGGCCTCGCCACGATCGTGGGCTTTTGGCTCATCGCCGTCGTCGGCCGCTGGGTGGAGTGACCGGATTCCTCCGGCCGGTCCGTTTGAAGTTCACGGCGCCGGGGTAGCACCCTCCCGTGGTAGATGCCCTCAGCCCGTTTCGGCATCCGGCACTGTTCTACCGCGGTGACACTGAGTACTTGGACGGCGTCGTTCCGTTCCTCCTCGAAGGCCTCGACCGGGGCGAACCGGTCGCCGTCGCCGTTCCCGGCCGCAACCTCCTGCTCGCGGAGAAGGCCCTCGGCCCCCGTTCGGGCGAAGTCCGGCTGATCGACCTGCACCAAGCGGGCCGCAACCCCGGCGCGATCCTGCCGACGGTTCTGCTCGCCTTCGCGGGCGAGCACGTGGGCCCGGTGCGGATCGTGGTCGAGCCGATCTGGCCCGGCCGGACCGCCGCCGAGTACCCGGCGTGCGTGCTGCACGAAGCGCTCATCAACACGGCGTTCGCGGGGCGGGCCGTCGCGGTCCTCTGCCCGTACGACACGGCGGCGCTGGCCCCCGGCGTCCTGGCCGACGCCGGCCGCACCCACCCGGAGCTGTGGAAGCCTACGGGCCGGTCGGTCAGCCCGCACTACGACCCCGACCGCGTCCGCGCCGACCTCACCCGGCCCCTCGAGTCCCCGGCGGCCGCCGTCGAGCGCGCGTTCGACGTGGGCCAGCTGGCGACGTTGCGCGGCTTCACGGAGATCTGGGCGGCCCGCCACGGCCTGCGCCGCCCGCGCCGGGACGACTTCGCGCTGGCGATCGCCGAGCTGACCACGAACAGCGTGCTCTACGGCGGCGGCACCGGCATCCTGCGGCTGTGGGCGGAGGACGAGCACGTCGTCGCGGAGGTCACCGACGACGGCACGATCACCGAGCCGCTGGCCGGCCGCGTCCCACCCCCGGCCGCGACCCTCGGCGGCCGCGGGTTGCTGCTGGTCAACCGCCTGGCCGACCTGGTCCGCACGTACTGGGTCCCGGGCCGCACGACAACCCGGGTCCACTTCCGCTGCTGAAGGTCCCGGACGCTCTGAGTACGCGGGGTCAGGCGCTGGTGCGGGGGACGTGCTTGCCGAGGAAGCTGACCAGGCTGGGCACGACCGTCTTGTTGAACGTGTCCCCGTGCTTGCCGTGGGCCGTGTGGGCGACCGCCGGGTGGGCCGCGTCGACGTAGCGGCGGACGCCGGTGATGAACGAGTCCTCCGTGCCGCACCAGATGGCGTTCGGGACGCTCGCCGTCTCGGCGATGTGGCGCAGCGGGTCGAGGGACACCCAGTCCTCCATGCCCGTGAAGATGTGACGCTTCTCCATCTCCGGCCAGTTTGTGATGAGGGCCGGCGCCAGCGTGGCGACCGCCGCGGGCGGCTGGCGGCGTTCCACCCGGCGGCGGGTGTACAGCAGCGCGCCGAATCCGCCCATCGAGACGCCCGTGCAGGCGAACGGCTGGCCCGTGTCACCCGCGAAGCCGCGCGCGCGGAGCCACTGGGGGACCTCTTCGAGCAGCATCGCCATCGGGTCGTCGTTCGGGTGCACCTGGTGCCAGTAGTTGTCGCCGCCGTCGACGGCCACGAAGCCGTACGCCGGGACGGCCTTGCGGGCGACGTCGCTGGAGAGCTGCTTGAGCGTGCCGGTCGGGGCCGCGCTGCGGGCGTTGCCGTGCAGGCCGTGCAGCATCAGCGACATCGGCAGCCCGCGCGGCGGGGTCTTCGACGGCAGCAGGAACACCAGGTCGACCATCCGGCCGCGGGCCGCGGAGTAGACGCGCTCGACGCGCGTGCTGCCCAGCTGGGTCGTCGGGTTCGAGGACGCCACACCCAGCGCCCGCTGCAGGGCCTGGCTGAAGGGCAGCTTGCCGGTGGCGGTACCCGCGGCGAGACCGGCCACGGCCACCCCGGACGCCCCCGCGATCAGCACCGAACGGCGGCTCAGCCACCGCCGGGCATCCCGGACCGCAGCGCTCCCCAGCGTCGGCGGCGCCTCGACGCCCTCGTCGGCTCCGGCCGGCCCGGCAGGCGTGCGGTCATCTTCGCCGAGCGACGAAGCGGCGGCCGCGTGGTTGTGGAGGCCGTCGTCGAGGGGCGTCTCAGAGCCCGCCTCGGCCCCGGTACCTCCTGCCAGTCCGGCAACCGTGCGGTCGTCGTCGCCGAGCGGCGCTTCGGAGCCCGCCTCGGCCACCCCCGCCGAAGCGGCCACGTCGCCGCCGTCGCCGTGCGGTGTTCCAGAGCCCTCCCCGGCCCCGGAAACCTCCGCTTCGGGCCGCACACCACCCGCGGCCTGAGGCTCGGCCTCGGGCCGCTGCTCGTCGCCCCGGTCCCCGTCTTCCTCGTTCACCTGTCTCCGTCCCCCGCTTGCCACTTCCTAGGACGCCGCGCACCCGCTCCGCGTTCCCCCGCGTCCTGTCCTCCGCCGGGTTAGTCGTTCCCACCTTGCCCGGCGTTTCCGATCCGCGCGCGCCAAGCCGCTTTCGCGGCCTCGGACGAGCGTCCGGCCTGGTCCACAGTGTCCCCGAGCCCCACCGCGAGGGTGATGCCCAGGGGTATCAAGATGTGGTCTATACCCTGTTCGCCGGGCCCGAAGTGCCCGGACGCCTCCAATGTGACGAAACCGTGCAGTGCGCTCCACAACTGCGCCGCCGCCTGGTACTTGTCGGCCGGCCGGAACCGTCCGGCCTCGATGGCCCGTTCGGTCGCCCGGACGATGTGCTCGAACGCCTCCAGGCCCTCCTGCGCGGCTTCACGAC
The DNA here is from genome assembly GCF_036114655.1 of Amycolatopsis sp. NBC_00348. Classification (NCBI taxonomy): domain Bacteria; kingdom Bacillati; phylum Actinomycetota; class Actinomycetes; order Pseudonocardiales; family Pseudonocardiaceae; genus Amycolatopsis; species Amycolatopsis sp. NBC_00348. The sequence goes on from NZ_CP107994.1 coordinate 220,711, forward strand.
CCTCCTCGGTGGTGAGGTCGGAGAGCGTCGCGCGCTTGCCGCCGGGCGCGCTCTGCCCGAACGTCACCGCGAACAGCTGCGGCTGCTCCGCGACGGCCTGCCGGTAGGTCCGGGCCAGGGAAAAGATGTCCGCCACCGGGTCGTCGGTCGCCGTGACCGCGCCCAGCCACGCCGACAGCCGCAGGAACCCCACCCGCGCCACCTCGTCGACCAGCGCCGCCATGCCCCCGAAGTGCGTGTAGACGGCCATCGTCGAGACGCCGACCTCCGCGGCCAGCTTGCGGGCCTGCAGCGCCTCGGGGCCGCCGTCGTCGAGCAGCCGGATGGCGGCGTCGACGAGCCGGTCCTTGACTTCGGTCGCGCGCGGTTTCGGGCTCATGCTTGCCAGTATCCCATAACCCTGTTATAAATGAAGCTATAACCGAGTTATGGCACGTTCTGAGGGGTCAGCCATGGGCACCAAGTTCCTCGAAGGCAACTTCGCCCCGGTCAGCCGGGAACACACGATCACCGAGCTGGCCGTCACGGGGTCGATCCCGGACTTCCTCGACGGCCGCTACCTGCGCAACGGCCCGAACCCGCTGTCCGAAGTGGACCCGGCGGCCTACCACTGGTTCATGGGCGACGGCATGGTCCACGGCGTCCGCCTGCGCGACGGCAAGGCCGAGTGGTACCGCAACCGCTGGGTGCGCAACCCGGCCGTCTCGGCGACGCTGGCCGGCGAGGACGCGAGCCGCTACTGCGGGCTGGACGCGCTCGGCGCCAACACCAACGTCATCGGCCACGCCGGCAAGACCCTCGCACTGGTCGAGGCGGGCGCGCCGATCTGGGAGCTGACCGACGAGCTCGACACCGCCGGTCGCTGCGACTTCGACGGCACGCTCCCGGGCGGCTACACCGCCCACCCGAAGCGCGACCCGCGCACCGGCGAGCTGCACGCCGTCTCGTACTTCTTCGGCATGGGCAACAAGGTCCAGTACTCCGTGATCGACGCCGCCGGCCGCGCCCGCCGCACGGTCGACGTCGAGGTCACCGGCTCGCCGATGATGCACGACTTCTCCCTGACCGAGCGGTACGTCGTGTTCTACGACCTGCCCGTGACGTTCAACGCCGAGATGGCCGTGGCCGCCAACGTGCCCAGCGCGCTGCGCACGCCCGCGAAGCTGGTGCTCTCGGCCATGGTCGGCAAGGTGCGCGTGCCGGACCCGGTCTCCGCGATGATGGCCCGCAAGATCGGCGCGAACGGCGGCCTGCCCTACCGCTGGGACCCGAAGTACCCGGCGCGGATCGGCGTCATGCCGCGTGAAGGCGGCAACGGCGACGTCCGCTGGTTCGACGTCGAGCCCTGCTACGTCTTCCACCCGCTCAACGCCTACGACGACGGCGACGACATCGTCCTGGAGGTCGTCCGCCACCCGCGGATGTTCGACCGCGAGCTGCACGGCCCGGACGAGGGCGGCCCGACGCTGGACCGCTGGACCGTCGACCTCGCCGCCGGGAAGGTCATCGAGGAGCGCCTCGACGACCGCGGCCAGGAGTTCCCGCGCGTCGACGAGCGGCTCGTCGGCCGCCGCCACCGCTACGGCTACGCGATCGCCACGGACGGCGGCGCGACCCCGGCCGGCTCGCTGTTCAAGCACGACTTCCGGACCGGTTCGGCGCAGGAACGCGCGTTCGGCGGCGGACGTCAGCCCGGCGAGTTCGTGTTCGTCCCGTGCCACGACGACGCGGCCGAGGACGACGGCGTCCTGATCGGCTTCGTCTTCGACCCGGCGACGCAGCGCAGCGACCTGACCCTGCTCGACGCGGGGACGCTGGAGACGGTGGCCGCGGTCCACCTGCCGGACCGCGTGCCCCACGGCTTCCACGGCAACTGGGTGCCGGCCACGCCGTGAGGATCGCGCCGGCCGGTGTTCCTAGGTCAGGACCCGGTGGTCGCCGGTGTAGAGGTTCATCGACTCGCCGCGCAGGAAGCCGACGAGCGTCATGCCGTTCTCCTCGGCCAGTTCCACGGCCAGCGACGACGGCGCGGACACCGCGGCCAGCAAGCCGATCCCGGCCATCGCCGCTTTCTGCACCAGCTCGAACGACACCCGCCCGGACACCAGCAGGCCGTGTCCGGGCGCGGGTATCCGGTCCGCCATGACGGCCCAGCCGAGCACCTTGTCGACCGCGTTGTGCCGGCCGACGTCCTCGCGGACGACGTCGATCTCGCCGTCCGGGGTGAACAGGGCCGCCGCGTGCAGCCCACCGGTGCTGGCGAACACCTTCTGCTGCGCGCGCAACGCGTCCGGCAGCGTGGCGAGCGTCTCGCTCTTCACCGCGAAGGGGGCGTCGGCGGGGGAGTAGCGCGTCTTGAGCTTGACCGCGTCGAGCGCGGCCTTGCCGCAGACCCCGCACGAGGACGTCGTGTAGAAGTTGCGCTCGACGCCGACGTCCGGCGGTGGCACACCGGCCGCGAGCGCGATGTCGAGGACGTTGTAGGTGTTGCGGCCCTGGTCGTCGACGCCGTCGCAGTAGCGGGCGACCGCGATGTCCTCGCGGACGCCGATCACGCCTTCGGACAGCAGGAAGCCGTGGGCCAGTTCGACGTCGTGGCCCGGGGTGCGCATGGTCACCGACAGGGCGCGGCCGCCGACCCGCAGCTCGAGGGGTTCTTCGGCGGCCAGCGAGTCGGGACGCCGCCGGTCCCCGGTCGCGGTGATCCGCCGCACCGGCCGCCGCACGGTCACCCTGCCCATCGCTCGCACCCTTCGCCGCCGGAAAGTTTGACACTCGCATGGTGCAACACCGGGTATTTAGTAATACATTCCCTCCATCATCCCCACTCTACGGAGGGATCCGATGGCTCTCGGCTTCCTGGACCGTTCCCGGATCGTCGCACCCCCAGGCTGGACGCGCTGGCTGGTGCCCCCGGCGGCCCTCTCGGTGCACCTGTCGATCGGGCAGGCCTACGCGTGGAGCGTCTTCAAGACCCCGCTCGAAAAGACGATGCACCTCACCGGCACGCAGAGTTCGCTGCCGTTCCAGCTCGGCATCGTCATGCTCGGGCTGTCCGCCGCGTTCGGCGGCACGCTCGTCGAGAAGAACGGCCCGCGCTGGGCCATGTTCGTCTCGATGTGCTGCTTCGCCACCGGATTCCTCGTCTCGGCCCTCGGTGTCGCGACCGGGCAGTTCTGGCTCGTGGTCGTCGGATACGGCGCGATCGGCGGTGTCGGCCTCGGAATCGGCTACATCTCCCCGGTTTCGACGCTGATCAAGTGGTTCCCGGACCGGCCGGGCATGGCCACCGGCATCGCCATCATGGGCTTCGGCGGCGGCGCGCTGATCGCGTCGCCGTGGTCGTCGTCGATGATCGGCACCACGCCGACCACCGGCAGCATCGCGACGGCGTTCCTGATCCACGGCGTCGTCTACGCGGCGTTCATGTCGCTGGGCTGGCTGATCGTGCGGGTCCCTGCCGACGGCTGGAAGCCTGCGGGCTGGGAGCCGAAGACCGACCACGGCACGGCGATGATCTCCACCGCGAACGTCTCGGCGGCCAACGCCATCAAGACACCGCAGTTCTGGCTGCTGTGGGTGGTGCTGTGCTTCAACGTCACCGCGGGCATCGGGATCCTGGAGAAGGCGTCCCCGATGATCGTGGACTTCTTCAAGGGCACCTCGACGCCGGTCGGCGCGGCCGCGGCGGCCGGGTTCGTCGCGCTGCTGTCGCTGTGCAACATGCTCGGCCGGTTCGTCTGGTCGTCCACATCGGACGCCATCGGGCGCAAGAACATCTACCGCACCTACCTCGGCGTCGGCGCGGTGCTCTACCTGGTGATCGCGCTGACGTCGAATTCGTCGAAACTCGTGTTCATCCTGTGCGCCATGGTGATCCTGTCGTTCTACGGCGGCGGGTTCGCGACGATCCCGGCGTACCTGAAGGACCTCTTCGGCACCTACCAGGTCGGCGCGATCCACGGCCGGCTGCTCACGGCGTGGTCGGTGGCCGGCGTGCTCGGCCCGCTGATCGTCAACGCCATCGCCGACAGCGAGAAGTCGGCCGGCAAGTCCGGCCCCGACCTCTACGCGACGTCGTTCTACATCATGATCGGCCTGCTGGTGGTCGGCTTCGTGGCCAACGAACTGGTGCGGCCGGTGAAGGCGAAGTTCCACGAACCCGCCGCGGCGGGCGAGACCGCGAAGAGCGAGGCGTGATGAGCGAGCAGAAAACCGGGCCGAACCGCGTCCCGCTGATCGTGCTGGCCTGGGCGTGGGTCGTGCTGCCCTTCGCCTACGGCGTCTACGAGCTGTTCCTGAAACTGGTGCAGCTCTTCGGCTGACCGGCGTGCCCGGGACCACCGCGGGTGGTCCCGGGCACACTTTTGATGTCTCAATGTTGACATTAAGACATTATCGCTCCAGGCTGGTGCCAGCCGACCCTGTTGGAGGACCGCTGTGACCCGTCCCGCCTTCCACCTCGCCATCCCCGTCGACGACCTGGGCCGCGCCCGCGCCTTCTACGGCGGCGTGCTCGGCCTGAGCGAAGGCCGCTCCGCCGACAAGTGGGTCGACTGGGACTTCCGCGGCCACCAGGTCGTCACCCACGTCGTCGCCGGCGCGCGGGCCGAAGCCGGGCGCAACCCCGTCGACGGCCACGACGTTCCGGTGCCGCACTTCGGGCTCGTGCTGACCGTCGAAGACTTCCACGTCCTGGCCGAGCGGCTGCGCGACGCGGGCACCGAGTTCGTCATCGAGCCCTACCAGCGCTTCGCCGGCGAGCCGGGTGAGCAGTGGACGATGTTCCTGCACGACCCGGCCGGGAACGCCTTGGAGTTCAAGGCGTTCCGCGACGAGTCGCAGTTGTTCGCGCTGTGAGCGGACCCGGGAACGGCGTCCTCGTCACCGGGGCGTCCCGCGGCATCGGGCGGGCGGTCGCCAACGCCTTCGCGGCGAACGGCCACCGCGTCGCCGTCCACTACGGCACCCGGCGGGCGGACGCCGAGGCGACGCTCGCCGCCCTGCCCGGCGACGGGCACGTGCTCGTCACCGGTGACCTCGCCGACCCGGCTGCCGCCCAGCGGATCGCCGACACGGCCGAGGCCGGGCTCGGCGGCGTCGACATCCTGGTGAACAACGCGGGTGTCGCGCCGACGCCGGAGACCGCCCACCCCGTCACCGGGGTGTCCTACGCGGACTGGCAGCGGATCTGGCGGCACACGGTCGACGTCAACCTGCTGGGCGCGGCCAACCTCAGCTACTGCGTCGCCCGGCACCTGATGACCCGCGGGGTGCCCGGCCGGATCGTCAACGTCGGCTCGCGCGGCGCGTTCCGCGGCGAGCCCGACAACCCGGCGTACGGCGCGAGCAAGGCCGCCCTGCACGCGTTCGGCCAGTCCCTCGCCGTTTCGCTGGCGCCGCACGGGATCGCGGTGACGTCCGTGGCGCCCGGCTTCACCGCCACGGAGCGCCAGCTGGACCGCATCGACGACGCCTTGCGCGCGCAGAGCCCGTTCGGCCGCGTCGGGACGCCCGAGGAGGTCGCGGCGGCCGTGCTGTACCTGGCGTCCGCCGACGCGACCTGGGCGTCGGGCGCGATCCTCGACCTCAACGGCGCGTCCCACCTGCGCATGTGACGTGGCTCACCCGTGCAGCAGATCGGGCGGCGACGGCGTCAGGAGGGCGTGCATCCACTGGGGAAGGTCGTCGTCGCCGGGGTCGCCGTGGTCGTCTTCTGCGGTACGGCCTACGGCTACGCGAACCTGCGCTCGCTCGACGAGGTCACCCGCGACGACGTGATCGGCGCCGCGGCGAAACCGGGCGAGCAGCCGGCCGACGGCTCGCTCGACATCCTGCTGGTCGGCCGCGACTCGCGTGACGACCAGCAGGGCAACCCGATGCCGGCGGACCTGCTGCGCGAGCTGCGCGTGGGCCCGAACGGCGACGACCTGACCGACACCCTGATCGTGCTGCGGATCCCGAACGGCACCAAGGAGGTCAAGGCGTTCTCGATCCCGCGGGACAGCTACGTCTCGATGCCGGGTGGCAAGGGGAAGATCAACGCCGCGTTCGGGCGCGCCAAGGCCGGGGAGGCGCGGAACCGCCGGGAGGCGGGGGAGACGGACAAGAAGAAGATCGACCAGGAGGCGCTGACCGCGGGCCGCCGCGCGACGCGGCAGGCGGTCGAGGACCTCACCGGCGTCACGATCGACCACTTCGCCGAGGTCAACCTGCTGAGCTTCTACGAGATCAGCAAGGCGGTCGGCGGCGTCGACGTCTGCCTGAAGGCGGACACGAAAGACAAGAACTCGGGGGCCGACTTCAAGGCGGGCCCGCAGCGGATCGCGGGCGCGGACGCGCTGGCCTTCGTCCGCCAGCGCGACTACGTCAAGGGCGGCGACCTGGGTCGCGCCCGGCGGCAGCAGGTCTTCCTGGCGGGGCTGGCGAAGCAGGTGCTGTCGTCGGGGACGCTGAGCGACCCGGGCAAGCTGTCGGACCTCATCGACGCGGTGAAGCGCTCGGTGGTCCTCGACGGTTCCTGGAACCTGCTCGACTTCGTGGCGCAGATGCGCGGGGTTTCCGGCGGTGGCATCCAGTTCGCGACGATCCCGACGGTCAACGTGGACTACCGGTACGACCCGGCCAACCCGCGCGCCACCGCGGTGCAGGTGGATCCGGCTCAGGTCAAGGCGTTCGTGGCGGGGCTGATCGGCGCCGCGGCCCCGGCCGCACCCGCGCCGATCGTCGACGTGGCCAACGCGAGCGGGCGCTCGGGCCTGGCCGCACGAGTCGGGGATCTTCTGCGGGACAAGGGATTCGCGCCGGGAACGGCGGGCAACACGGCCTCGCGCCGGACGTCGTTGGTCCGTTTCGGCCCGGACCTGGCGGACCGCGGCGCGGAGGTGGCGAAGCTCCTGGGCGGCTTGACGACCCAGCAGGCGACCTCGGTCCCGGCGGGCCACATCGAAGTGGTGCTGGGGACGGTGTATTCGGGCCCCGGAATAGCGGGCGGCGGCGGCGCCCCGGGCGGCGACGAACCGATCACCTCGGGCGGCGTCGTCTGCGTGGACTGACCCGCGCTGGTCCTGCAAGCGGGCGGCCTTGGTCATGGCGGCGTTGCGGCGGTCGATCGTCACCTACAAGGAGCTGGGCCACGCGATCGGCCTGAAGGAGATCGCGCTGCGCAACGCAATGCCGCGCGTGCCGGCCGAATCCTGTTACGGCGCTGACGAGCCGCCGTTGACCGCGCTGGTGGTCAACGCGCAGACCGGCGAACCGGGAGCCGACCGGCGTGGCACCGGCAAGCCGTGGCACGCCGACGTCCAACGGGTCTTCCGGTACTGGGCCGCGCGGGATTGACCAAAATACTGAGCCGCGCTGGTCATTTTCCCGAAACGCGTCGAAGTCGTTTTCTCCTGGCGGGGACCGGACCACAGTGGACCACTTGCCATGGTGGTCCTTGACGCTGCTGTCCTGGTGAGGCAGGGTTCATCGAACCGTGAAACCCCGGGTGCCGAACGGTTTCGGCGCCGCTCCACCGCAACTGATCACCGGATCGGCGATCATCAGGAAAACCGATTTCCACCGTTTTCGCCTCAGGAAAACCGAATGCGCAGAAGCTCCGTCCGCCAATGGTGGTGGACACTTCCGATGATCGCTTCAGCCGTTCTGCTCGCCGGCTGCCAGTCGATGTCCGGGACGGTGCACTACCCCGATGCCGTGGACGCCTGCAAGCTGCCCGGGCCGGACATCCTCAAGCAGCTCGCGCCCGGGACCGTCGAGATCCCGGCCGGCTCGATCAAGACGGTCGACACCAGGGTCGTGCCCGAGGACCGTTCCAGCGCCGGCAACGAGCTGACCAGCTGCAAGCGCCTGTTCGCCCGCGATCTCGGCGGCGGCAAGCCGAACCTGCAGGACTACCGGATCGTGACGATCGCCGTCGTGCGGTTCACCGCGTCCGACGCCGCCGAAGCGTCCGCCAAGGCCACCCAGCTGATGACCGACGCCCTCGGCGACCACTCGGGCGTGCGGCTCGCCACCGGCGTCGGCGACGAGGCCGGGTTCTCCGAGCAGTGGGCGGCCGTGCGCACCGGCAACGTCGTGCTCGGCCTGGCCATCGCCGACGGCGGGACCGAAGCCGCGCTGATCCCGCCGGCCACGCTCGACAACGTCCAGGCCATGGTCACCGACATGACCGGCACCCTGCGCCGGGACTACCAAGGCTGACGACCAACGCCGACGACCAAGGCTCACTCAGGGTCAGGGCTGCGGCTCCAGCCGCACCACGATCGCCTTGGACACCGGCGTGTTCGACTTGTCGGCCACCGAGCCGAGCGGCACGAGCGCGTTCGCCTCGGGGAAGTACGCCGCCGCGCAACCGCGGGCCGTCGGGTAGGACACCACCCGGAACGCCGGGGCGCGGCGGTCGCCGTCGTGCCATTCCGACACGAGGTCGACCATCACGGCGTCCGCCAGCCCCAGCGCGGCCAGGTCGTCCGGGTTGACGAGCACGACGCGGCGGGCGTTCTCGATGCCGCGGTAGCGGTCGGACAGGCCGTAGATCGTGGTGTTGTACTGGTCGTGGCTGCGCATCGTCTGCAGCAGCAGCCGCCCTTCGGGCACCTTCGGGTACTCCAGTCCGGACACCGTGAAGTTGGCCTTGCCGTTGGCCGTGCCGCTGAACTCGCGGGAGTCGCGCGGCGCGTTCGGCAGCACGAACCCGTCCGGCTCGCGGACGCGGCGGTTGTAGTCGGCGCAGCCGGTCACGACCCGCGCGATCCGGTCGCGGATCAGGTCGTAGTCGCCCTCGAACGTCCGCCACGGCACTGCGTGCCCGGCGCCGAGCAGCTTCTCCGCCAGCCGGCAGACGATCGCGACCTCGGACAGCAGGTGCTCGCTCGCCGGCTTCAGCCGCCCGTGGGAGGCGTGCACCTGCGACATCGAGTCCTCGACCGTGACGAACTGCTCGCCCGCGGCCTGGACGTCGCGCTCGGTGCGGCCGAGCGTCGGCAGGACCAGCGCCGTGCGGCCGTGGACGACGTGCGAGCGGTTCAGCTTCGTCGAGACGTGCACGGTCAGCGAGCACGACTGGAGCGCCTTCTCGGTCGCCTCCGTGTCCGGCGTCGCCGAGGCGAAGTTGCCGCCCACGGCGAAGAAGACCTTGCCGCGGCCGTCGCGCATCGCGTGGATCGAGTCGACGGTGTCGAGGCCGTGCTCGCGGGGGACGTCGATGCCGAACTCGCCGGCGAGGGCGTCCATGAAGGACTGCGGCATCTTCTCCCAGATGCCCATCGTCCGGTCGCCCTGGACGTTCGAGTGCCCGCGCACCGGGCACAGGCCCGCGCCGGGCTTGCCGATCATCCCGCGCATCAGCGCCAGGTTCGCGATCTCCGAGATCGTCGGAACGGCGTGCTTGTGCTGCGTCAGGCCCATCGCCCAGCAGTAGATCGTCCGCTCCGACGACGCGATCATCCGCGCGACGCGCTCGATCTGCTCCCGCGGCAGCCCGGTGGCCCGCTCGACCTCCGGCCAGTCGACCTGGTGCAGGTGCTTGGCGTAGTCGTCGAAGTACTCGGTCGAGTGCTGGACGAACTCCCAGTCGACGATCGTGCCCGGCGCCTGCTCGTCCCAGGTCAGCAGCAGGTGCCCGACGGCCTGGAACAGCGCCAGGTCGCCACCGAGGCGGATCTGGGCGAACTCGTCGGCCAGCGGCGTGCCCTTGCCGACGACGCCGCGGACGTTCTGCGGGTTCTTGAACCGCATCAGCCCGGCTTCGGGCAGCGGGTTGACCGCGATGATCTTCGCGCCGTTGCCCTTGGCCTCCTCCAGCGCCGAGAGCATCCGCGGGTGGTTGGTGCCCGGGTTCTGCCCGACGACGACGATCAGGTCGGCCTTGTGGATGTCGGCCAGGCTCACCGAGCCCTTGCCGATGCCGGTGGTCGCCTGCAGCGCCGCGCCCGAGGACTCGTGGCACATGTTCGAGCAGTCCGGCAGGTTGTTGGTGCCGAACGAGCGCACCATCAGCTGGTAGAGGAACGCGGCTTCGTTGCTGGTCCGGCCCGAGGTGTAGAAGAACGCCTCGTTCGGGTCGGTCAGGGCCTTCAGCTCGCCCGCGACCAGCTCGAAGGCGTCGTCCCAGGAGATCGGTTCGTAGTGCGACGCGCCTTCGCGCAGCACGAACGGTTCGGTGATCCGGCCCTGCTGGCCCAGCCAGTAGTCGGTCTTCCCACGCAGTTCGGCGATCGGGTGCGCGGCGAAGAACTCCCGGCCGACCCGCCGTTTCGTCGCCTCCTCGGCGACGGCCTTCGCCCCGTTCTCACAGAACTCGGCCAGCTTGCGGTGTTCCCCGTCGACCTCGCGGGGCTCCGGCCACGCGCAGCCCGGGCAGTCGAAGCCCTGACGCTGGTTCAGCAGCCGCAGCGCCTTGACCGTCCGGCCGGTGCCCATCTGCTCGACGCTGCGCAGGAGTGACACGGCCACGCCGGGTATGCCGGCCGCCCAGCCCTTCGGCTTGTGCACTTCGAGCTGGTCCTCGTCCACGTCCTGTGCCGGCGCCTCACGGGTCATGTGTTCATGGTGCGCCCCGATGACCGTTCACGCGAGCAGGGGGTTCGTCACACCCGCGCGGCGCGCAGTCCGCGGTCGACGACGGTGACGACGAGCAGGGTGGCGCTGATGACGAGCAGCGCGATCGCCAGCCGGTGCAGGCCGGCCGAATCGGCGTGCGGGCCATAACAAAGCGCGATGAGCGTCGAGGCCACGATCGCGCCCAGGTACTGGGCCGTGCGGAACAGGCCGCTCGCCGTGCCCATCTGCTCGGCCGGGGCCTCCTGGTACAGCGTCGTCTGGTTCGCGACGCTGGTCAGGCCCTGCGCCAGGCCGAACAGCGCGGCCAGGGCCAGCAGCGCGCCGATCCACGTGCCGTCGTGGACGACCAGCAGCAGCGCCGAGCCGCCGAGCAGCGCCACGGCCACCGTGACCAGCCGGGCCTTGATGCCGGTGCCGCGGCCGGAGAACGCGGCGGCGCACACCGCCGTGCCCGACATCGGGAGCAGCATCAGCCCGGCGGTCTCCGCGCTGAGGTGCCGCGCGGTTTCGAGCCACTGGACGTAGCCGAACATGATCGCGTAGATCGCCATGAAGCTCAGCGCCTGCCGCAGGTAGGTGCGCAGGATCGCGCCGTTGGCCGCGAGCATCCGCAGGTCCAGGAACGGGGCGGCGCGGTGCAGCTCGACCAGCGTGAACGCGATCGCGAAGGCGGCGACGACGGCGAGCAGCCACAGGTCCGCGCCGGGGTTCATCAGGTAGAGCAGCAACGCCAGCAGCGTCGCGGAGAACAGCGCGATGCCCAGGACGTCGATCGGCGCCGCCGTGCGCGCGCCGCGGTCGTCCTTCGGCACCCACAGCAGGGCCAGCACCAGCGACAACCCGGCGAGCGGGATGTTCACGGCGAAGATCGCGGGCCAGCCGAACAGGCCGATGAGCAGCCCGCCGAGCGTCGGGCCGATGACCATCACCGTCTGCGCGGACATCGACAGCAGCGACAGCACCCGCGCGGGCACGCCCTGGCCGCTCGCTTCGGCGTGGTGGCGCAACACAGCCATCGCGGCCGGGAACCCGGCGCAGGTGCCCAGGCCCAGGACCACGCGCACGCCGGTCAGCCAGCCGACCGAGAGCGGGATCATGCCGGCGATCCCGGCGACGATCACCAGCACCGCCCCGCCGAGCAGCACCCGGCGGGCGCCGTAGCGGTCCACCAGCAGCCCGACCACCGGCTGCCCGACGGCGGTAGCCAGGTAGAGCGCGGAGATCAGCCAGGCCGTCTGGCCGGGGCCGGCGCCGAAGCTGTGCCCGATCGGCACGAGCGCGACGGCGATGAGCGTGGAGTTGATCGGGTTGAGCACCGCCCCGGCCACCAGCGGGGTGACCAGGCGGGCGCCGAACCGGGCGGGAGCGGTGAGGGTGGTCGTGAGGACTCCTTCGGGGTCAGTGCTGGGCGACGCGCTGCAGCAGCGGCAGGGCGCGCACGACGGTCTCGAGCTCGGCGGGGGACAGCTCGTCCACCAGCGCCTGGGCGAGCCATTCCTCGCGGTGCTGGAAGACGCCGCGCACGGTGTCGGTGCCGGCGTCGGACAGGCTGATCACCACGCGGCGCCGGTCGCCCGGGTCGGGGGTGCGGGCGAGGTAGCCCAGTTCGTCGAGGACGCCGAGGGTGGCGGCCATCGACTGCTGCCGCACGTGCTCGGCGGCGGCCAGCTCGCCCTGTGTGGCGGGCCCCCTGCGGTAGAGCCGGTTGAGCACGGCGGACTGGGACGGCGTCAGGATCCCGGCGTTGTCGACCTGGCGCAGCCGCCGGTGCAGCTGCCCGACGACCCCGCGGATCCAGCCGGCGTTCTCGGCGACGTGCGGTGGTACTTCACCCATACCCACAGCTTAGACTGCACAGTCCAGCCTGTGCATCTGGCTGTGACGCACTCCTCGGCGGGAGTGCGGGAGGGTCAGTCCTTGCAGCCGTGGACGTCGGGCATGGGGAGGCTCGGGTCGTAGGCGCCCGGCACGTCCTGGTCGTCGCCGGGCAGCCCGGGCTGGTCCGGGTTGGCGTAAGCGGGCGCGAGATAACCCTGCTTGAGCGCCTCGCAGCCGATCGAGTCGTAGAAGCTCCCCCCGCCGTCGCCGGGCCACAGGCCGCGGCTGCCCGCCGCGAAGTTCTTGCCCTGGCGGACGACGTAGCTCTCGTCCGACCGCACGAAGCTCACGATCTCCCACGGGCCCTGCAGCCCGTCGGGGTGGACGTTGTCGAAGGCGTACGCGGTGACGTACTTGACGTCGACCATCAGCTCGCCCGGCTTCGCGCCGGCCTTCGCGGTCATCGAGCCGAACGTGCGCGGGCCCTGGTCGAGCAGGTGGTAGCCGTCGGCCAGCTCGGTGACGTAGGCCGAGAAGTCCGGCTTGGTCCCCAGCTCCTTCGCGATGGCGCCCTCGGCGTCCTTCGCGAACAGCGCCAGGTAGGCCGCGGTGTCGTGCCGGTCGAGCACGGCGGGGTCGAGCCGGGACGCCGTGATCGCCTGCTTCACCTTCGTGTAGGCGTCGCCGACCTGCGGTGCGGTGAACGACCCCAGCGCGGCCGGCGCGGGGACGGTGATCCCGTCGATGCCCTTGCGCCAGGCGTCCGCCGGGGTCCGCGCGTACGCGTGCTTCAGGTCCACCGGCGCGTACTGGGCGACCGAGGTCGGGTTGACCGTCGTCGGCACCGGCGTGTCCGGGGTACCCGCTTCGCTGGTGGGTGTGCGCCGGCCGAGGGCGACGACCACCGCCGTCGTCACGGCCAGGATCAGCACGAACGCGATCAGGCCCCACCGGCGTCCCCGGCCCGGCGACGGCGCGTTCCGCCGGGCGCGCTTCTGCTGCTTGCGGAACTTCTTCCGGTCGCTCTTCGCCCCCAGCCAGGCGTCGGTCTGGGCGTGCTTGCGCCACTCCGGGTCCATCAGGTCCGGGTGCGTTTCGAGCAGGTTGTCCTCGTCCACGTGCTTCCCCCACAGTCGATGACTGATCATCGACGGAAGCGCGGGTTCGTTACGCGGAAGTGTGCAGCGAGGCGCCGAAGAACAGGAACGGGTCCTCGTTGACGCCGACGCCCTGGACCTGGTGCACGACGACGGCCGCCGCGACCAGCGCGACGACCAGCAGCAGGGCGAGCAGCCCCGGCCACCGGCTGCTGCCGGGCCGCTGGGTGCCGCCGGTCCGGCGGTCGCGCTTGCGGCGTTTCCTCAGGTCCTTCTTGGCGCCCAGCCAGGCGTCCCGCTCGGCGTACTTCTGCCAGTCGGGGTTCATCAGGTCCGGGTGCGTCTCGAGGCGCCGGTCGTCCGGATCCTGCGGTTGCTGAGGCTGTGCCATCCCGAGTGCCTTCCCCCTGGGTGACCCGCCGTGACGGGTTCGTAGACTTGTCCATTGTGACCGAGAACGCTCCGCAGCAGACCACCGACCTTCCGGGTGCCTGGGACCCGGCCGCCGAGGAAGCACCGATGTACGACCGCTGGGTAGCGGCCGGGTACTTCACGGCCGACGCCTCGTCGGAGAAGCCGCCGTTCTCGATCGTACTGCCGCCGCCGAACGTGACCGGTTCCCTGCACATGGGCCACGCGCTCAACCACACCCTGATGGACGCGATGAGCCGCCGCCGTCGCATGCAGGGCTACGAGGTGCTGTGGCTGCCGGGCATGGACCACGCCGGCATCGCGACGCAGAACGTCGTCGAGCGCCAGCTCGCCGGTGAGGGCCTTTCGCGCCACGACCTGGGCCGCGAGAAGTTCGTCGAGCGCGTCTGGGAGTGGAAGGCCGAGTACGGCGGCCGGATCCTCGGCCAGATGAAGCGCCTCGGCGACGGCGTCGACTGGTCGCGCGAGCGCTTCACCATGGACGAGAACCTGTCGAAGGCCGTCCAGACCGTGTTCAAGAACTTCTTCGACGAGGGCCTGATCTACCGCGCCGAGCGGATCATCAACTGGTGCCCGCGCTGCCAGACCGCGCTGTCGGACATCGAGGTCGACCACAACGACGACGACGGCGAGCTCGTGTCGATCCGCTACGGCGACGGCGAAGACGCGATCGTGGTGGCCACCACCCGCGCCGAGACGATGCTGGGCGACACCGCGGTCGCCGTCCACCCGGACGACGAGCGCTACGCGCACCTGGTCGGCACGACCGTCGAGCTGCCGCTCACCGGGCGCCGCATCCCGATCGTGGCCGACAAGCACGTCGACCCGGAGTTCGGCACCGGCGCGGTCAAGGTGACCCCGGCGCACGACCCGAACGACTTCGAGATCGGCCGCCGGCACGACCTGCCGATGCTCACGGTGATGAACGAGCGCGCCGAGATCACCGTGAAGGGCCCGTTCGAGGGGCTCGACCGCTTCGAGGCGCGGCCCGCGGTGGTCGCGGCGCTGCGCGAGCTCGGCCGGATCGTCGCGGAGAAGCGGCCGTACGTGCACGCGGTCGGGCACTGCTCGCGCTGCGACACGGTCGTCGAGCCGCGGCTGTCGCTGCAGTGGTGGGTCAAGGTCGAGGAGCTGGCCAAGCTGGCCGGCGACGCGGTCCGCGACGGCCGCACGAAGATCCACCCGCCGGAGCTGGGCAAGCGGTACTTCGACTGGGTCGACAACATGCACGACTGGACGATCTCGCGCCAGCTGTGGTGGGGCCACCGGATCCCGGTCTTCTACGGCCCGGACGGCGAAGTCGTCTGCGTCGGCCCGGACGAGCAGCCGCCGTCCGGCGAGGGCTGGACGCAGGACCCGGACGTCCTGGACACCTGGTTCTCCTCGGGCCTGTGGCCGATGTCGACGCTGGGCTGGCCCTCGTCGTCCGACGACCTGGCCAAGTTCTATCCGACCAGCGTGCTGTCGACCGGCTACGACATCCTGTTCTTCTGGGTCGTCCGGATGATGATGTTCGGCGTGCACCAGATGGACGGCCGTCCGCCGTTCGACCACGTCTACCTGCACGGTCTCATCCGTGACGCGCAGGGCAAGAAGATGTCCAAGTCGCGCGGCAACGTGATCGACCCGCTGGAGTGGATGGACGCCTACGGCGCCGACGCCACGAGGTTCACCCTGGCCCGCGGCGCCAACCCGGGCGCGGACATGGCGCTGGCCGACGAGTGGGCCGCGGGTTCCCGCAACTTCTGCACGAAGCTGTGGAACGCCACCAAGTTCGCGATGATGAACGGCGCGTCGGTCGCTGCGCCGCTGCCCGCTGCTTCGGATCTGACGGAGTCGGACCGCTGGATCCTCGGCCGCCTGGGCGCTCTGGTGTCCGAAGTGGATGGTCTGTTCGAGGACTTCCAGTTCGCCAAGGTGGCGGGCGCGCTCTACCAGTTCACCTGGAACGAGCTGTGCGACTGGTACCTGGAGCTGGCGAAGGTCCAGCTGTACCAAGGGGACTCCTCCCGGGTGTCCGCCACCCGAGCGGTGCTGGGCCACGTCCTGGACACGGTGCTGCGCTTGCTGCACCCGTTCATCCCGTTCATCACCGAGAAGCTGTGGAAGGCGCTGACGGGCGGCGAGTCCCTGGTGGTCGCATCGTGGCCGGTCGCTTTCGCGGGCTACGCGGACCCGGTCGCCGACGCGCACATCGCCGACGTCCAGAAGCTGGTCACGGAGATCCGCCGCTTCCGCGCGGATCAGGGCCTCAAGCCGGGCCAGAAGGTCGCGTCCCGCCTGGGCGGCTACGCGGGCGGCCACGAGGAGGCGGTCCGGTCCCTGGTGCGCCTGACCGAGCCGCCGGCCGACTTCGCGGCGAGCGCGTCACTGGAGGTCGCCCTGGCGGACGGCGTGGTCACGGTGGAGCTGGACCTGTCGGGCACGGTCGACGTCGAGGCCGAGCGCAAGCGCCTGCAGAAGGACCTCGCGGCAGCCCAGAAGGAACTGACCCAGACGGAGGCCAAGCTGGGCAACGAGGCTTTCATCGCCAAGGCCCCGGCCCCGGTGATCGACAAGATCAAGGTCCGCAAGCAAACGGCGGCCACAGACATCGACCGCATCACGGCGCGCCTGGCATCGTTGCCGGCTTCCTGACACGGTTCGGCGGCACTTTCACGTGAAAGTGCCGCCTCCCGGCCGACCCGAACGGGCGCTGTTCCCTTGTGGACAGCGCCCGTTCGCGTTGTCGGGAGGAGCTGGAACTGTCGTACCCCTTCGGTACGTTGGAAACGGGGGGCTGCTCAGCCGGTCTCCGGAACTGACGGCCCTCGTCGTGCGACGGCCGAGCCGACCGAGCGCAGCCGCCGGGCGTGAACTTGGTACCCGCCGCCGGGCAAGCCGGTGTCCTCCGGCGCCACCAGCGCGCTTCACAGCGGTTCGCCGCGCGCGGGCACTTGCTCAAGTAAGCGCCCAGATGATGCGCCTGCGCGCCGCCTCCCGGCTTCCTGACGCCGAAGGCGGCACTTTCACGTGAAAGTGCCACCTCCCGGCCGACCCGAACGGGCGCTGTTCCCCTGTGGACAGCGCTCGTTTGCGTTGCTGGGGAAGGCCAGGACTGTCGTACCCCTTCGGTACGTTGGAAAACGGGGGCTGCTCAGCCGGCTTCGGTCGTCCGGGCGGCTTCGATCAGTGCCACCAGTTCCGGCGTGACCCGGCGGTCCGCCGGTGTCGCCAGGTACGTCGGCATTCGTGGTGACGGGTCGCGCAACGGCCGGAACGCCACCCCCGGCACCGGCAGCAGGTTCGCGTGCGCCCGGTAGAAGACCGTCCAGTGTGGACGGCCGAAGCCAAGCGTGCCCAAGGTGTCCTGCGCGGTCGTGAAGTCCTTGCCCAGCACCGGCTCGAAACCCGCCTCACGGCAGCAAGCGAGCACCAGGTCGTACAGCGGCTGGTTCCGCGAAGGCGGGCTCAGGCGTGCGGGGAGCGAAGCCAGTGAGGCGAAGGAAACGACGTCGCGAGAAGCCAGCGAGTGCGACGCGGGCAGTGCGACCATCACCTCGTCCGTCCACAGGGGAGTGAAGTCCAGCCCGGATCCCGGCCACGAGCCGCGGACGATGGTGGCGTCCAGGGAGCCGTCGCGGACGCGTTGCAGCCGTTGGGTCGTCGGGGCGTGGACCAGTTCCAACGCGGCCGACGGCGCGAGCCGGGCGAACGCGCTCAGCAGGACGTCCAAGCGGTCGCCGAGGCCCTCACTCGTGCCCAGGCGGACCAGTGTGCCGGGCGCGCGGAACTCCGCGACCGAGTCCGCCGCCCGGTCCGCCGCCGCGAGCACCGCACGCGCGTGCGGCAGGAACCGCCGGCCCGCCTCGGTCAACGACACGCTCCGGGTGGTTCGGTTCAGCAACGCGACCCCCAGTTCCCGCTCCAGCCGTCGGACCTGCTGGCTCACCGCCGGCTGGACGATGTGCAGCCGCTCGGCCGCGCGCCCGAAGTGCAGCTCCTCGGCGACCGCGACGAAGTACCGCACCTGCCGTAGCTCCACCGCGCCCCCATTCATCAGTGTTCGTGATGAGTGTACGAGCGGAGTGCTCATCGGAAAACGCACGTCCGGGCGGTTGGCTCGAACCCGAGCGAAAGGAACCCGACATGCCCTCCCTGAACGTTCGCGGCACCCGCCTCCACTACGACGACGCCGGCCGCGGCCCCGCCCTGCTGCTCCTGCACGGCTGGGGGACCAGCGGCCGCGTCTGGCAGTCGTGCCTGCCCGACCTGGTGCGCGACCACCGCGTCGTCACCCTCGACTGGCGCGGGTGCGGCCGCTCGGACCAGCCGGCCGAGGGCAACACGATCGACGGCGTCACGGCCGACGTCGCCGCGGTGATCGAGGCGCTGGAACTGGAGAAGGCCGTCGTCGTCGGCTCGTCGTTCGGCGCGGTCTTCGGCACCGAGCTCGCCCTGGCCCGCCCCGAGCTCGTCGGCGGGGTCGTCGCGGTCGACGGCCCGGCCTACTGGCCGGCCGCGGCGATGCTGGAGAAGGTCCTCGACCTGCGCGAACGGATGCTCGACGACCGCATCGGCACCCTGGCGGAATGGGTGCCGAACTGGTTCGCCCCGGGCGTCTCGCCGCAGCTGGTCGACTGGACCGTGCGCCAGCTGGCCGACTCGAGCGTCTACCTCGACGACATGTTCACCGAGGTGACGCGCTACGACCCGCGGCCGCGGCTGCCACGGCTGGCCGTCCCGATCACCTACCTGCACGGCGAGCTCGACACCGAGATCCCCCTCGAAGTCCCGCGGGCGTGCGCGGCCCTGACGCCCGGCGCCCGGGTGCACGTCATCGCCGGCTGCGGGCACATCCCGCACCAGGAGAACCCCCGCGCGTTCACCGCGGCCCTGCGCGCGGTCGTCCCGGTCGCCGCCTGAACCCGGAAGGAAAGCCATGCCCACGGTCCCCGTGACCCTCGCCGGCGGGAAAGCCGCCGTGCACTACGACGTCGACGGCCACGGCCCCGCGCTGCTCCTGCTCCACGGCACCGCCGCTTCCCGCGAGCAGTGGGCGCCGCTGACGGCCCTCGCCCGCGACCGCTTCACCGTGCTCGCCCCGGACTTCTCCGGCTCGGGGCTGACCACCGACCACGGCGGGCCGATCGACGTCGCCGACCTGGCCACCGAGGTGCTGGCGGTGCTGGACGACGCCGGGGTCGCGGCCGCGCACGTCGTCGGGCACTCGCTCGGCGCCGTGGTGGCCGCGCACCTGGCCGGCACCCACCCGAGCCGGGTGCGCTCGGCCGTGCTGCACGCGGCCTGGCCGGTCACCGACGTCCGCCAGGACGCCGAGTTCCGCCACTGGCTCGAGCTGCTGGCCGACGGCCCGGCGGCGTTCGCCCGGATGCTGCCGCTGATGGCGTTCGGCCCGCGCTACTGGTCCACGGCGACCGCGGCGGGCAACGACCAGCTCGTCGCGGATCTGACGACGATGATCCAGCCGGGCACGGACCGCCAGACGGAAGCCGACCGCCACGTCGACCTGCGGCCGGTCCTCGGCGCCATCACCGCGCCGACGCTGGTGCTCGGCAGCGCCCACGACCGGATCGTCACGGCCGAGCAGCAGCGCGAGCTGGTCGCGGCGATTCCCGGCGCGCGCGCCGCCACGATCGACGCCGGCCACGGCGCCCCGGCCGAGCTGCCGGCCGAGTTCGCCCGGCTTGTCCTGGACTTCGTGGCCGCGACGGTCTCGGTCTGACCCAGAGCCGTGAGGGACACGGAGTCCCTGAGGGTGCCCCTCACGGCACGGGTCAGCGAGCCTGCTTCAGCACCACCGCGGCGATCCCGGCCATGCCCGCCTTCAGCGGGTGGTAGGCCGCCGCGACGAAGATGTTCTGGTTCTGGCCGTTGATCCACGCCGAGCCGCCGCGCGCGCAGGCGTCGTGCCCGCGGGACGGGCCGAACGTGTCCACGTAAGTGGCCTTGCCATCCGCGTCGACGGCGTCCGACAGGGCCTGGTTCAGCTCCTGCTCGACCTCGTTCAGCCAGGCGTAGTCGCCGTCGGCGAACGGCAGGACGTCCGGGCAGTAGCCGCTCGGCGGCGCGATCCGCGGGTAACCGACGACCAGGACCCGCGCGCCGGGCGAGCGCTGGTGGATGGCGGCGAGCACGGCCTCGACCCGCGGCACGGTGTTCCCGATGGCCGTCTTCACCGTGTTGACGCCGTTGGTCGTGAAGTGCTCTTCGCACGGGCTGCCGGTCGGATCGGCCTTCCGCAGGCCCGGGCACGTCCCGACGATGCCGCCGAAGACGCCGAAGTCGTTGCCGCCGATGCCGAGGGTGACCAGGTCGGTGTCGATCCGCAGGGCGCCCAGCTGGGGCGGGTTGGTGCCGCTGAACGGCACGGACTGCGGCCGCGTCATGTTCGTGGTGTCGGCGCCGGCGCAGCTGGCGTCGTCGAAGTCGCCGACGCGGAGCGCGTCCGCCAGCACCGACGGGTAGTTCGCCGTCGACCGGCCGCAGCCGAGCGGGTCGGTCCGCTGGGCCGGGATGAACGGCCCCGAGGTGTAGGAGTCGCCGAGCGCGACGTAGTGGTGGATGCGGGAAACCGGGAGTGCCGCCGACGCCGCGGTGGCGGACGCGGGAAGCAGGATGGCTGCCGAGACGACGGCGACGAGCAGCCGGGCGATGCGCATGAAGACCCCGTTCTGTTCTGCGGAACTCCCTCCACATCTAGCGAGCACGGGGTGGTGCGGGGGCGGACTTCACCCGCCCGTGGTGTCACAACGGGTGATCGTCTTCCGGCTCACGGTAAGTGATCAGCGTGCGCCAGAACAGCAGCGGCCGGACTGTGCTCCCGGGCAGCAGCCGGGCGGCGTCGCGCCGCACCTCGGCCATCGCCGGGAACCGGAACAGCGTGGGCGCCTGCGGCCCGTCGTCCCCGCCGCCGTTGAGCCGCTCGCCGGCGTGGACGACCAGCCGGGCCAGCGCGTTCGCCGGCACGGCCGCCAGCTCCCGCAGCCAGTCGCGCGGGCCGCTCGGCCGGGCCGGCGTCAGCACCACGAGCACCCCGCCCGGCACCAGGGCGCGGCGCAGCTTGGTGACCGTCGCGAACGGCACGTGGTGCAGGGACGCGAGGCAGGAGATGTAGTCGTAGTGCTGCTCCGGCAGGTCGTCGGTGGTGATGTCCGCCTGCCGGTAGACGATCTTGCCCGGGCCCGGCGACCCGAGCCCCGACGCCGCCTCCACCATGGCCGCCGACACGTCGAGGGCCTCCACCGCCATCCCGGTCGCGGCCAGCCGCCGCGCGAACCGGCCGGTGCCGCAGCCGACGTCCAGCGCGATCCCCGGCCCCGGCGGCAGCTGGTCCAGCAGCAGCGGGTGGTAGTGGTCGTTGTGGTTGAACGGCATGCGTCGAGAGTGCCACCTGAGGCGCACGTAGACTCGCAAGGCAAGCCGAAAACCCCAGGCCGGAGGAGATTCAGTGCCGCAGGATGAGACAGGTCGCAGGCCGGACCTGTCGGATCTGGACAGCTTCGCGGGCGTCGACGAACTGGGCGCCCAGGGGTACGAGGACGACGACGACACCGACCCCGAACTGAACGCCCGGGACACCGCGTTCGACGCGGGCGGCGGCTCGCGCGGCGGGATCGGCGGCGTCGGCCAGCTGGGTGACAACCTCGCCACCGGCCCGGTGCCAGACATGATCACCGCCGAGGACGCCGAGCTGCACGAGCTCGACGACCAGGGCGCACCCGAGGCGTACGGCCACCCGGACGGCCCCGAGGCGCGGCGCGAGCTGATGGCCGTCGAGGCCGAGCTGAACCAGCGCTGGCCCGAGACGAAGATCGAGCCGTCGCTGACCCGCATCTCCGCCCTGGTCCAGCTGCTGGGCGAGCCCAACCGCGGCTACCCGGTGCTACACGTGGCCGGCACCAACGGCAAGGGCTCCACGGCCCGGATGATCGACGCGCTGCTGACCCGGATGGGCCTGCGCGTCGGCCGCTACACCAGCCCGCACCTGCAGCTGGTCACCGAGCGGATCGCGCTGGACGGACACCCGATCTCCGCCGCGCGTTACGCCGAGCTGTGGCACGACCTGGCGCCGTACGTGGCCATGGTCGACGGCGCCGCCGCGGACGGCGTGGCGATGAGCAAGTTCGAGATCCTCACCGGGATGGCGTTCGCCGCCTTCGCCGACGCGCCCGTCGAGGCCGCCGTGATCGAGGCGGGCCTGGGCGGTGCCTGGGACGCCACGAACGTCGCGGACGCCGAGGTCGCCGTCATCACGCCGATCGGCCTCGACCACATCGAGTACCTCGGCCCCGACATCCTCGGCGCGGCCAGGGAGAAGGCCGGGATCATCAAGCCCGGGTCCGTCGCGGTGATCGCCGAGCAGGACCCCGAGGTGCAGAAGGTGCTGCTGGACCGCGCCGTCGAGGTGGACGCCTCGGTGGCGCGCGCCGGCAGCGAGTTCGGCGTGCTGGAGCGCGAGATCGCCGTCGGCGGGCAGATGCTGAAGCTGCAGGGCCTCGGCGGGGTCTACGACGAGATCTTCCTGCCGCTGCACGGCGCCCACCAGGCCCAGAACGCCGCGCTCGCGCTGGCCGCCGTCGAGGCGTTCTTCGGGGCGGGCAAGGACAAGCAGCTGGTCATGGAGGCCGTGCGCGAGGCGTTCGCGGAGGTCGAGAACCCGGGCCGGCTCGAGCGCGTCCGCGCGGCGCCGACGGTGCTGCTCGACGCCGCGCACAACCCGCACGGCGCCCGCGCGCTGGCCGCGACCGTGGCCGAGGAGTTCGCGTTCCGCCGCCTGGTCGGCGTCGTCGGCGTGATGGCCGAGAAGGACGCCCGCGGCATCCTCGAGGCCCTGGAGCCGGTGCTGTCCGACGTCGTCGTCACGCGCAACTCGTCGCCGCGGTCGATGCCGCTGGAGGAGCTCAACGACCTGGCGATCTCGATCTTCGGTGAGGACCGGGTCGTCGCCGAGACCGACCTGGAGACCGCCGCCGAGACGGCGATCGCGCTGGTGGAGACCAGTGACGACCCGGAAGAGCCCCTCGCGGGCGGCGGCGTGCTGGTCACCGGCTCGGTCGTCACCGCGGGCGAGGCGCGCACGCTGTTCGGGAAGGAGCCGGCGTGAGTGAACCGACGGAAACCGCACCGAAGCCGAAGGACCCGATGAAGGGGTTCCGCGGCGTGATGTCGGGGATGCTGATCCTGGAGGGCATCACCGTCGCCCTCGCGCTGCCGGTGGTGAACAAGCTCGGCGGCGGGATCAGCACCGGTACCGGCTGGACCGTGCTGGCCGTCGCGCTGCTGCACGTCGTGCTCTGCGGGTTCGTCAAGCGGCCGTGGACGGTCCCAGTGCTCCTCGCGCTGCAGGTCGTGCTGATCGCGCTGGTGTTCTGGCTGCCCGCGATCGCCGTGCTGGGCGTGATCTTCCTGGCGGTCTGGCTGTGGCTGCTGTGGCTGCGCAAGGACGTCGCCCGCCGGATGGCGGCCGGCACCCTCGCGAGCCAGCAGCAGCCCCAGCCCTGACTCACCGCAGGACGACGACCCGCAGCGCGGGGGAGCGCAGGATGTCGGCTTCGCAGAAGCGGTCCTTCACCCACTGCCCCCGGCTGTAGAGCTTCGTCTGGTCACTGAAGTACGGCGACTGCAGGTTCGCCGACTGCGAGTAGGTCAGCAACGTCGAGGAGTCGGGGCACGCGTGCCCGCTGAACCCGACCACCTGGATGTAGCTCGACCCGTGCTGGATGTCGACGACCCCGCGCGACGGGTCCCACAGCGGCGTCATCACGTTGAGGATGCCGAGCTGGCCCGGTCCGCCGTGGATCGGGATCCGCTCGCCGTCACGGGTGACGGCTTGGCCGTCCCGCAGCGGCGCGTCCGGCGCGAGCCCCGCCTTGCGCAGGTCGGCCAGCGCGTCGCCGAACGCCTTCTGCACGCCGGCATCCGCTGAGTTGAGCGTGTTCGGCGTGGTCAGCGGCGCCTTCGGGTCGAACGGCACCGCGAAGCGCGCCGTGCCGCCGAGCCGGACGGTGAACCGGTGGAACAGCAGCGAACCACGGCTGTCGAGCGAGTACGTGTGGTCCCAGTTCGCCAGGGTCGTGCACGCGGGCCCGACCGGCTGCGGGCCGGACGACGACGGCGCCTGCCCGCCGGGGAACGACGCGCACAGCTTCGCCAGGTCCGCCGCCGTCAGGTCGGCGAGCAGGCTGTGGTCGGCGAAGAGCAGCTGCTTCATCGAGTCCGTTGTGAACCCGCCCTTTTCGGCGCTCAGCAGCGCTTCCCGGGTCCGCGGTGAGCGTTCGGTGCCGATGTCGCCGGCGATCCGCGGGTAGCCCGTGATCGGGGTTTTCGCGTTCGCGAGCCACGCGCTGTCGTTCGTGTTCAGCTCGTAGTCCCGGCTCTGCTGCTGCGGCAGCCGTGACGGCGCGAAGATGCCCGGCTCCACCGCGCCGGGGTCGGAACCCCAGTTGCACGCCGACTTCGAACCGTCCAAGATGGACAGTCCTTCGGCCGGGAACGTCTGCTGCCCCAGCGGAGTGCTGCACGCCTTCGCCTGCTCGTCCGTGACGTGCGGGACGACCTGGACGTCGGAGTACAGCGCGTGGCCCGCCCGGTCGGTGGCGATCGTGTTGACCCACGGCACCCCCTGCGTGCGGCTCAGCGCGCGGGTGATGTCGGCCGTGCTGTGCGCCTGGTCGAGCTCGAACCAGGTGTTGAGCCCGCGCAGGTTGGTGGCGTTGGCGTCGCGCACCGCGTACGCCGACTTCGCCGTCCACGGCACCGGGATCCCGGCGACGTCCCCGATCACCGGCCCGTACCGCGTCGACCAGAACGTCTGGCGGACCGGCTTCAGCGAGCCGTCGGCCTGGCGCACCTGGACCGAGACGTCGCGCGAGGTCATCTTCTCGGCCTGGCCGTCGACCAGGTAGGTCGTCGGGTCGCCCGGCTTCAGCGGGACTTCGAACAGGCCGAACGTGATCGGCGTGGACACCGTGTGCGTCCAGGCCGCGTCGGCGGTGTGCCCGATCTGGACGAACGGCATGCCGAGCAGGCTCGCGCCGGCCACGTCGAACCGGCCCGGGATGGTCAGCTGGCTCTGCCAGAACCGGCGCCCGGCCTGCCACGGGTAGTGCGGGTTGCCGAGCAGCACGCTGCCCTTGCCGGCCGCGGTGCTGTCGGCGCCGATCGCGATGCCGTTGCTGCCGAGCCCGCCCCCGCCGAGCGTCTCCCGCACGCGCGTCGCGAGCTGATCCGCGGTGCCGGTCTTGGTCGACGTCGCGCCGGTCGGTGGCGCGGTGAACAGGCCGTCGGTGATGGCGCCCTGCCCGCCGGTGATGGCGATGGCGTAGTAGTGGCGGTAGAAGTCCTGTTCGGTGATCGGCCGGACCCAGCCGGCGCCGCGGCAGGCCGGGTCGCTGATCCCGGAACGGCCGGTGCGGGCGAGGTAGGCGTTGAAGCCCTTGACGTAGCCGGAGACGATGTCGCGGACCTCGGGCCGCGGTCCCAGCGGCGCGGGCTGCGCGACCAGCCGGTCGACGACGTGGGAGTCGTTGAGCTGCTGGAAGAACAGGTCGCTGTGCAGGTTGTTCCCGGCGTCGGACAGCGACGGGTAGCCCTCGCCGTCCGGGCCGAAGTACTTCGAGCGCTGCGCGCTCACCGTCAGGTAGATGTTCGCGAGCTCGCAGACGTTGTCGGTCGCCGCCGCGAAGCCGTAGCCGTAACCGAGCCCGGCGAAGTCCTTCGCGACGATGTGCGGGACGCCGTGTTCGGTGTAGCGGAGGACGGCTTTGCCGCTGTCCTGTCCCGCTTCCGCGATGCTTGTGCCCAGCGTGGTGACGGTGAGCGCCGCCGTCAGCACCGCCAGGGTTTTCCTGAATGGTCTCATCTGACCCCCTTGTCGTGATCGCCACGTTACCGACGGCGAGCCGCCTCGGACATCGGGGAAACCCCCGGGATCCGTTCACCCGCACGCCATCCGGCGTTGGCCGGGGCGGGGTTGGATCCGCGCATGACCGAACCGACCTGCCACTCCCGCCGCACGCTGTTCAAGGCCGGCCTGACCGGCGCGGCCGCCAGTCTCGTGCTGCCGTCGACCGCTTTCGCCGCGACGCCGCTCGTGCGCCGCGACCGGCCCGTGCTCACCCACGGCGTCCAGTCCGGCGACGTCACGACCGGGTCCGCCGTCGTCTGGTCGCGCGCGGACCGCCCGGCGCGCCTGGTCGTCGAGATCGCGCGGGACCCGTCGTTCCGCCACGCCCGCCGGATCACCGGCCCCGCCGTCGGCCCGGACAGCGACGGCACCGGCCGGGTGCGCGTCGCCGGGCTGACACCGGGGACGGAGTTCCACTACCGCGTCACGGCGGAGTCGCCGGACGGCCGCGCCACGAGCGAGCCGCTGACCGGCACGTTCGCCACGGCGCCGGTCGGCCGCAGCAGCGCCCGGATCCTGTGGTCGGGCGACGTCGTCGGCCAGAACTGGGGCATCAACCCGGACCTGGGCGGCATGACGATCTTCTCGGCGATGGCCGCCCGCCGCCCGGACCTGTTCCTGCACAGCGGCGACACGGTCTACTCCGACGGCCCGCTGACCGAGACGGTCACGCTGCCCGGCGGCCGCACCTGGCGCAACGTCGTCACCGCGGAGAAGGCGAAGGTCGCCGAGACGCTGGCGGAGTATCTACCAACTCAGGATGACCCTTTGGGCCCGGCGGGGCACGCCTTGGCGATGGTGCCCTCCCCAAACTCGATCCGCGAATGACCAACGTCGCAGGGTTGGACGTGCCTGCGCACGCTTGAGTTTCCACGGACTGCGTCGACAGTCCTCGGCGTGGCCTGCCGCTGATTCAACTCCGAGGAGTTGCCGAATTAATGGCAGCGAGCCGCAATCTCTTCGTCCAGGGTTACTGCGCGTACGCCTTGTGCGAGTCTGACATTGGGCCGTCACACTGTAGCCCTTAGGAAGTCAGCGGGTTGCTGCGCTGGCCAACTCAAGTCTTGGCACCTGCCCAGGTCCTGGGACACTTCCGGAATTACTCAGACATCCTCATTTAGGTGCCCTAATATTGCCGTCAGGTGTCGGTCAAAAACTTCCATTCGAGCGTGATGGGCTACCCGCAAGGGGCCCGGGTCAACGGAGCCACCGGGCTCCTGCATTACGCTTGCGAGAAACGTAGACAGCTGCTCCTCGGTTGTAGAGTAGCTGAAGGTAGTCTTTAGCGTTGAAAGTTCAACTCGACGTTCGATCTCAGCTCTTTGAATTTCGTAGTGTAGACTGCCGGAGTCGAATTGAAATTCCTCGGGGAATCCCTGGATTCGTGAACTGCGTGAAATATGTAAAGCCAAAAAGGCGGTCTTATCCGTGATCTCAACCCTTGTTACGAACGTCTCATCCGTGAATGCGACGGTTATAGTAGATTTGAATCGCTGATCAAACAGTCCTACAAGGGATTCGGCCAACTCGTGCCGGAGGCTATCGGCAATCTCGATCGGCGACAATCCGCGGTATTTTGGATTAGTAGTGCGGTCGGCAACCCGGCGTCGCATCAGTGAATCAGACCTTGGGTCCGCGAGTATCACAGTGACCGTGGCTGGGCAGGTGCTCAAAAGCGCCAATCGTCTAGCTACATACTTTGCCGTCGCGCCACGAAATCCGTAGAACGAGGCCTCCAGCATGGCGCGGGATAACTCAATGTCAAATTCTGGGTTGTAGTCCTTACTTGCCGCAAATTTTGCCCTCGGCAAGAAGTATGCCTGCTCGGCGTGAACCGCTCCTAAAAGTTGCTCCGAGTGTGAACTGAAGCTCTCTCGTATCTCCTCGACAACAAGGTTCCGATGCTCGCGATCGCTAAGGAATGCAAAGAATGCTGCGAAAATTCCGCTTGCAATCAAGTTGATCCCCAGTCCTGAAAGGATCGTCGCCCAAGGGGTCGATGAATCCTGGGCAACGAGAAATAGGCCGCCGCCAACTACTAATCCAATTGATAATACGAGTGCGTAACGGGCTAGTCGCCGCTGCAGGATGGAAAGCGGCCTCCGATTTGCCATCAGCTACCTTCCGTGGGTTTCACTTTCCTTTGGCTTCTTGCGCCGGCCCAGCCTACCCGGCTATCTTGTCCGACGGCGAGGCAAGTGATCGTAGCCGTGTGCTGGCGTGAGCACCATGAGCAAGGCTGTGTAGCGCGCTCCCAACTGCGTCTGCTCCGGGGAACACCGAAGCTGCGATCGGCAGTCTTCGTGCGAGTGCGGGGTTTAATGTCGCTCTGCGGACCATGAGGTCCTCAACAACTGGTACCCGGGCAAGATCCTCGACAACCCGGCCTACACCGAGAAGCGCGTCGACGTCCTCGCGCCGCGGGCCTACCAGGCGTTCCACGAGTGGCACCCGATCGACTCGCGTCAGGCCGTCGACGGCCGCGTCTACCGGAGCTTCCGGTACGGCTCGCGCGCCGAGATCTTCGTGCTGGACATGCGGACCTACCGCAACGCCAACACGGCCGACCAGACCAAGCCGGGTTACATTCTCGGCGACCGGCAGGCCCGCTGGCTGGCCGACGCGCTCGGCCGCAGCACGGCGACGTGGAAGATCGTCCAGGCGGACATGCCGCTGGGCCTGGTCGTCCCGGACGGCACTGCGATCGAGGCCGTGGCGAACAACCTGCCCGGCGCGCCCGGCGGCCGCGAGACGGAGCTGGCCTGGGTGCTGCGCGAGATCCAGCGCCGCCGCGTCCGCAACGTCGTCTGGCTGACGGCGGACGTCCACTACACGGCGGCACACCACTATTCGCCGGACCGCGCGGCGTTCCAGGACTTCGACCCGTTCTGGGAGTTCGTGTCCGGGCCGTTGAACGCGGGCGCGTTCGGCCCGAACACGCTCGACCCGACGTTCGGCCCGGAGGCGGTGTTCGTCCACGCCCCGCCGGTCGCGAACACGGCCCCGATCGACGGCTTCCAGCACTTCGGCGAGCTGAACATCGACGGCGCCAGTGGCGACCTGACGGTGGACCTGCGCGACGCCACGGGCGCGTCGCTGTGGTCGAAGAAGCTGCACCCGCAAGGCCGCTGAAGTGAGTCCAAAGCCGTGAAGGCCTCCTTCCCGGCCATAAGAGCCGGGAAGGAGGCCTTCACGGCTTTCAGGCCGGTTCGTGACGTCGACTACAAAGGCCCGGAAGACCGTCGGCTAGGCTCCGCGCACCGACACTTAACCGCAACAAGGAGAAACACCGTCGTGACTGAACGCACGCTGGTCCTGGTCAAGCCCGATGGCGTCGCGCGCGGCCTCGTCGGCGAGGTCATCTCGCGGATCGAGCGCAAGGGCCTCAAGCTCGTCGCCGTCGAACTGCGGACCGTCCCCCAGGCCCTGGCCGAGGAGCACTACGCCGAGCACAAGGAGCGTTCGTTCTTCGGCGAGCTGCTGGAGTTCATCACCTCGGGCCCGCTGGTCGCGCTCGCCGTCGAAGGCCCGCGCGCGATCCCGGCGTTCCGCCAGCTGGCCGGCGGCACCGACCCGGTCGAGAAGGCCACCCCGGGCACCATCCGCGGCGACTTCGCGCTGGAGACCCAGTACAACCTGGTCCACGGCTCGGACTCCGCGGAGTCGGCCGAGCGCGAGCTGAAGCTCTGGTTCCCCGACCTGTGATCGGCACCGGGGCCACCTCCGGGTGGCCCCGGCTCGACCCGGAGACCCGATGACGACGATGCCGTTCCCGGCCCGCGACTACCTCCCCGTGCTGGGGGAGCTGGCCGACGGGTTCGCCGAAGTCCTGCGCACCGCCGACCCCGCCGCGGCCGTGCCGGACTGCGGCGGCTGGACGCTGCGCGACCTCGGCACGCACCTGGGCAACGTCCACCGCTGGGCCACCTCCGTCGTCATCTCCGGGGAATCGCAACGGCAGAGCTTCGACGACGGCCCGGGCGCCGACCTCGCGTCCTGGTACGCCGACAGCGCGAAGCAGCTCTTGGACGCGCTCGAGGCCGCCACCCCCGAGGACCGCTGCTGGCACTTCGCGGGCACGGAGAAGGTCAAGGCCTTCTGGTTCCGCCGCCAGGTCCACGAAACCGCCGTCCACCTCACGGACGCGCACGCCGCGGCCGGCACCGCGGTCACGCTCGACCCGGCGGTCGCCGCGGACGGCGTCGACGAGGTCCTCACCGCCTGGCTCCCGCGCGTCTCGCGCTGGCACGCCCCGCCGCCGCTGGCCGCGCCACTCGCGCTGCGCACCACCGACACCGGCGACGCCTGGACGCTGCACCCGGGTGAGCCGCCTGCACTCGGCCCGGCCACCGAACCCGCCGCGACCGCCGAGGCGACGGCGCAGGACCTCCTGCTGCACCTGTGGAAGCGCACCGCCCCCGCGCCGCGTCTCACCGGCGACACCGGGACCGCCGAACAGTTCCTCCAGGCGCCGTTCACGGCCTGACGCCGCAGCTGTTCTAGACCATTCAGGCGGCGTTCACCGCGAAGCCTTCCCGTGGCCGTGCCGCTGCGCTGTGCTGGTCCGGTTCACTCTCACTCGATACTGGGGTACCCGGTGAAGAAGTCACGCTTCGTGCTCTCCGGCGCGCTCTTGGCGCTGTTCACGTCCGGTCTCGTCGTCCCGGCCCACGCCGATCCGCTCGCGGCGCCGCTGGGGACGCCGCCGATCGAGGGCGCGCCCGCCGCGTCGTCGGCCCACGAAGGCCCGGCGACCTCCGCCGCCGCGGACCCCGACGACGGCCTCGTCACCGGCAGCGCGACCACCGAGGTCGCGCCCGGCCTGGACCTCACCCAGTTCGACCGGTACGACCCGGCGGGCTGGATCCGCGGCGACACCCTCGCCGTCGACCTGGGCAGCAAGGTGCTCCGGCCGACGTACCTCAGCCCGGGCACGGTTTCCGCGCGCACACCGCTCTCGCAGCAGGTCGCGCGCACCGGCGCGGTCGCCGGCGTGAACGGCGACTTCTTCGACATCAACGCCACCGGCGCGCCGATCGGCGTCGGCGTCGACCACGGGCAGCTGCAGACGGCGCCCGCGGCCGGCCACAACCTCACCGCGGCGATCACGGACGAGGGCAAGGCCCGGCTCGCATCGGTCTTCCTCGAAGCGACGGTCACGCTGCCCGGCGGCGCCGTGCAGGCCACGAACTTCAACAGCCCGGTCCTGGACCGCGACGCGATCGGCGTCTACACGCCGTTGTGGGGCGCGTCCGGCCGCGCGACGTCGGTGGCCGGCGCCGCGCGGGTCCTCGAGGTGGAGCTGCGCGACGGCGTCGTCACCCAGGTGCGCACCGCGCCGGCGGACGGCCCGATCGCGGCCGGCACGACCGTGCTCCTGGCCCGTGAGGCCGGGGCGGACGCGCTCGCCGCGCTGAAGCCGGGTGACGCGGTCGGCGTCACGTACGCGCCGCGCTCCGACGCCGGGAAGATCGCGGTCGCGGTGGGCGGCAACGAAGTCCTGCTGCGCGACGGCGTCGTGCAGCCCGTCGACAACGTGGCGATGCACCCGCGGACCGCGGTCGGCTTCTCCGCCGACGGCACGAAACTGTGGCTGGCCACTGTGGACGGACGCCAGGCCGACAGCCGCGGCATGACCGAGCTGGAACTGGCGCGGCACATGAAGAGCCTCGGCGCGGACGACGCGATCAACCTCGACGGCGGCGGCTCGTCGACGCTGCTGGCGCGCACCGAAGGCGAGGCCGCGCCGAGCATCCGCAACGCGCCGTCCGACGGCGGGGAACGCCTGGTGCCCAACGGGATCGGCTTCGGCACAGTGCCCGGCAGCGGCCGGCTGACGGCGTTCGCGCCGGCGCCCGCGGTGGCGACGGCCGACGCGACCCGCGTCCTGACCGGCCTGACCCGGCACCTGGTCGCCGACGGCCACGACGAGACCGGCGCCGCGGTCGCCGCCGACCCGCGCTGGACGACGTCCGACCCCCGGCGGGCCTCCGTGACGCACGGGGTCGTCACCGGGCACGGTCCCGGTGGGGTCGACGTCGTCGCGAAGTCCGGCCGGGCGGCCGGGAAGACGGCGCTTTCGGTGCTGGGCAAGCCGGTCCGGCTCGGCACGAGCACCGAGCAGGTCGCGCTGTCGGCGGCCGGTGCGACCAGCACGTTCAAGGTGTACGGCTACGACGCCGACGGCTACGGCACCTGGCTGGAACCCGACGACGTCAAGCTCGGTTACGACCACGCGGTGGTGCGGATCGTCCCCGCGGGCGACGGCTTCTCGGTGACGGCGCTGACGGCGTCGGGCGCGTCCGCGATCACCGCGACGGCGGCCGGCCTGACCACGCACCTGGCCGCGTCCGTGGGCACGGCCGCGCAGGTCGCGGCGCCGCTGGACGGCCCGGCGGGCTGGACCGCCACGGTGTTCCCGGCGGTCGTCGGCGCGGCGCTGTCCGCGGCACCGGGGCAGGACGGTGGCGCCGGTCTCGCGCTGGACTACCGGCTGACCGGCACGACCGCGACGCGCGCCGCGTACGTCACGCCTTCGGCGTCGCTGCCGGTACCGACGGGCACGCAGAAGATCGGCCTGTGGGTCAACGGTGACGGCAAGGGCGCCTGGCTGCGGGCCGAACTGCGCGACGCCGCGAACGTCGCGTCCATTGTGGATTCGTCGCTGAGCGTGGACTGGACGGGCTGGCGCTACGTCACCGCCGCGGTGCCGGCCGGACTGCCCGCTGGCCAGCGGCTGGCGCGGTTCTACGCCGTCGAAAACGTGCCGGACCAGCAGTACGAAGGTCACCTGGTGTTCGACGACCTGACGTTCGAGGTGGCACCGTCGGCAGCGGTGCCCGCGGACCCGGCGCCGCACGACCCGGCGCTGGTCACCGACGGCACGCTCGCCGGCGGCCTGCGCGTCGCGGTCGTCAGCGACGCGCAGTTCACCGCCGACGACCCCACCGGCCCGCTGGTCGCCCAGGCGCGGCGGGCGCTGCGCGAGGCCGTCGCGGCGAAGCCGGACCTGGTGCTGCTCAACGGCGACTTCGTCGACCGCGGCACCCCGCCCGACTTCACGCTGGCGCGGCAGGTGATTTCCGAGGAACTGGACGGCAAGGCGCCCTGGTACTACGTGCCGGGCAACCACGAAGCCGAGGGCGGCAACGGCCTCGCCAACTTCCAGGCCGTCTTCGGGGACACCCACCGCGTCGTCGACCTGCGCGGGATCCGGCTGGTGCTGCTGGACTCCTCGCGCGGTTCGCTGCGGGCCGGCGGGTTCGACCAGGTGCGGATGCTGCGCTCGGCGCTCGACTCGGCGGCCGCCGACCGGAACGTGCGCGGGGTCGTCGTCGCGATGCACCACCCGGTGAAGGACCCGAGCCCGACCGGGAACTCCCAGCTCGCCGACCCGAAGGAAGCGGCGCTGCTGACCGGCTGGCTGACCGGTTTCGAGCAGACGTCCGGCAAGCCCGCGGCCGCCGTCGCCTCGCACGCCGGCGTGTTCTCACTGTCCCGTGTGGACGGTGTGCCGTACCTGGTCAACGGCAACTCCGGCAAGGCGCCCGCGGCCGCACCGGGCGACGGCGGGTTCGTCGGCTGGACGCTGCTGCGCGTCGACCCGGCCGACCGCGCCCAGCCGGTGCGGTTCGAGACCCGCCCCAACGTCGACTCGCTGGTCGTCACGGGCCCCGCCGAGCTGTCCCGGGGTGCCCACGCCGACGTGCGCGCGACGCTGCGCCAGGGCATCCGCGACGTCCCGGTGTCGTACCCGGTCAGCGCGGACTGGACCGGCGCGTGGGGCACGCACATCGCTTCGGCCGGGTGGCCGCCCGCGCCGTGGGACGTCGTGTCGTTCGACCCGTCGACCGGGGTGCTGACGGCGTTGCGCCCGGGCGTCGCGCGGCTGTCGGTGACGGTCAACGGGGTGACGAAAACGCTGGTGTCGACCGTTCGCGGCTAAACCGTTCGGTTTTTGTCGGTGGCGGGTCCTAGGGTTCGGGTGTGGACCAAACGGAGGAGCGAGAGCCGGCGCTGGTGCAGGCCAAGGCACTGGTGAAGCGGTTCGGCGAGTTCGAAGCCGTGCGCGGGATCGACGTCGAGGTGCGGCGCGGGGAGGCGTTCGGCTTCCTCGGCCCCAACGGCGCCGGGAAGTCGTCGACCATGCGGATGATCGCGTGCGTGTCACCGCGGACCGACGGCGACCTGCGCGTGCTCGGCCTGGACCCGGACGCGGCCGGCCCGCGGATCCGCGCGCGCCTCGGCGTCGTGCCGCAGCTGGACAACCTGGACGTCGAGCTGACCGTCCGCGAGAACCTGATCGTGTACGCCCGGTACTTCGGGCTGTCGCGGGCGGTGGCTCGCCGCAAGGCCGAAGAGTTGCTGGAGTTCGCCCAGCTGACGGACCGGGCGGACGACAAGGTGGACCCGCTGTCGGGCGGCATGAAGCGGCGCTTGACGATCGCGCGGTCGCTGGTCAACGACCCGGAACTGCTGCTGCTCGACGAACCGACGACAGGCCTCGACCCGCAGGCCCGGCACCTGCTGTGGGATCGCTTGTTCCGGCTCAAGGCCCAGGGCACCACGCTGATCGTGACCACGCACTACATGGACGAGGCGGAGCAGCTGTGCGACAGGCTGGTGGTGATGGACCACGGCCGCATCGCCGCGGAAGGCTCACCGGCCGAACTGATCAGCCGCTACTCGACACGCGAAGTCGTCGAGCTGCGGTTCGCGTCGGGGGAGCAGGAGTCGGCGGCCGCGCAGGTGGCGGGCCTGGCGGAGCGGGTGGAGGTGCTCCCGGACCGGGTCCTGCTCTACAGCAACGACGGCGAGGACGCCCTGGAACGCACCCACGCCCGAGGCGTCCGCCCGCTGTCGAGCCTGGTGCGCCGCAGTTCCCTGGAGGACGTGTTCCTCAGGCTGACCGGCCGAACGCTGGTGGACTGATGGGCTCAGGTTCTCTTGGCACACACGGCTGTCCCGCGCCCCTCCGCCCTCCCGGAGAGTCGGCCGCTCCGGGTGGCGAGTTGGCTGCTCCGGTCGGCGGGTTGGCCGTTCGGGATGGCGAGTCGGCCGTTCCGGTCGCGACGGTGGCCCTGGCCCGGCTGCCCCGGCTACGACTCCGCCGGGATCCGGCCGATGCCCATCGCCGGAGGGACCCGCGGGGGTGCAGCTCACGCGCGCACTCCTGCCGGGCGATCCGGCGATCGTGCCTCTGCCGGGAGACTCCACACGCGCACCACCGCCGGGACACCCGGCGAGCGCACCTCCGCCAGAAGGATCGGCCATGACCACCGTCGAATCCACCGGCCGGGTCGTCGGCCGGTGGCACGGGGCCTGGCTGCGCGTCGAAGGGCACTGGACCTGGTACCGGCGGCACTGGCTGTCCACTTTGTACTCCACCGGCCTGCAGCCGGTGCTGTTCCTCGCCGCGATGGGTCTCGGCTTCGGGTCGCAGGTGCGGCCCGGCACGGTCACCGGCGGTCTCTCCTACCTGCAGTACATCGCGCCCGCGCTGCTCGCGGCCGGTGCCGCGCAGCAGGCGATCGGCGAGTCGAGCTACCCCGTTCTCTCCGGGTTCAAGTGGCAGAAGGACTACCTGGCCGTCACCGCCACGCCGGTGTCGCCCGGCCAGGTGTTCGGCGGTCACCTGATCTGGTCGGCGCTGCGGCTGACCCTGGCTGGCGCGATCTACGCGTTCGTCGCGTTGTTCTTCGGCTCCTGGACCGGCCCCGGCGTCCTGCTGGTGATCCTGGCCGGCACCGTCACCGGCCTCGCCTGCACCACGCCGATGGCCGCGCTGGCGGCGAGCACCCACGACGAGGGCCAGCGCTTCGGGCTGATCTTCCGGTTCGTCGTGATGCCGATGACGTTGTTCTCCGGCACGTTCTTCCCGATCGCCCAGCTGCCGGCCGCGATCCGCTGGCTGGCCTGGATCTCCCCGCTGTGGCACGGCACCCAGCTGGCCCGCGGCGTGAGCGTCGGCGGGGTCGGCGGCTGGGCGATGCTCGGCCACTTCGCCGTGCTCGCGGCGTTGTTCGCGGCCGGGTGGGCGCTCGCGCACCGGGCCTTCTACAAGAGGCTGGTGGTCTGATGGTGAGCGTCCAGGCTCCGCCGGCCCGCGGCGGGCTGCTGCTGCGGATCCTCCCGCCCGGGCTCTACGCCGGCCGGGCGAGCGCGCTGATCGAGCGCGCGGCCATGGTCTACCGGAACAGCTGGCTGATCTTCCTGTCCGGCGCGATCGAACCGTTCCTCTACCTGATGGCGTTCCAGCTGGGCTTCGGCAAGCTGGTCACCGAGGTCGCGGGCCCGGACGGGCGCCCGATGAGCTACGTCGCCTTCGTCGCCCCGGCGCTGCTGGCGATGTCGGCGATGAACGGCGCCGTCTTCGAGTCGACGTACAACCTGTTCTTCAAGCTGCGCTACGCGAAGCTGTACGACGCGATGCTGGCCACCCCGATCGGCCCGCTGGACGTCGCGCTCGGCGAGATCGGCTGGGCGGTCCTGCGCGGCGGCTTCTACGCGGTGGCGTTCCTCGGCATCGCGGCGGCGATGGGCCTGCTGACGTCGTGGTGGGCCCTGCTGATGGTCCCGGCGGCGCTGCTGGTGGGCCTGGCGTTCTCGGCGGTCGGCATGGCGCTGGTGACGTTCGTGAAGTCGACGGCCCAGTTCGACTACATCCAGCTGGTGCTGACCCCGATGTTCCTGTTCTCGACGACGTTCTTCCCGCTGTCGGTGTATCCGGAGCCGGTGCAGTGGGTGGTCCGCTGCTTCCCGCTCTACCACGCGATCGAGCTGATGCGCGGCCTCGCGACGGGCATCCTGTCGCCCGGGATGCTGGGCAACCTCGCCTACCTGCTGGTCCTCGGCGGCGTGGGCCTGTGGGCCTCGACCCGCCGCATTGCGAAACTCCTGCTGACGTGACGTGACGTGACGTGACGTGACGTGACGTGACGTGACGTGACGTGGCTCAGCGGGCCGGGTCCGGCCGCCCGGTCCGCGGCGCCACCGCCGCCATCGCGTCCACCATCCCGTGGCCGTAGAAGCCGTTGAACCCCTCGTACCCCGCGCAGTACGCGTCCTGGATCCCGTCGCCGGTCAGGTCGTAGTCGGCCGGGCACGCCATCGGCGTCGCCTGCTCGTCCAGCGACCGCCGCAGCTGACGCGGCCCGGCGCCCGGGTGCTGGGACGCCAGCAGCGCGAGCACCCCGGCGACGTGCGGCGCCGCCATCGACGTCCCGCACAGCGGCGCGTACCCGCCCGGGACCGTCGAGAGCACGCACCGGCCCGTCTCGCCGCCGGGCGCGGTGACGTCGATCACGCCCAGCCCGTACGAGCTGTAGCCCGCCTTCACCCGGTCCGCTCCCACCGCCGACACCGCGACGACGTCCCGCAGCCCGGCCGGCAGGGCTTCGCACCCGGTGCCCGCGCCGGGCGCGCCCGACCGCGCGGACGGCGTCAGCCCGACGGCCTCGTTGGTCGCCGCCGCGACGTTCAGCGTGCCCGCCGACGTGCTGTACTCCACGGCTCTGGCCAGCACCTCGTGCACGACGCCGCGGTCGTCGCCGCGGATGCACGACAGCGACCACGGGTTGACGAAGTAGCTGCTGTTCGTCAGCTGCATGTGCCGCGACGCCGCCCACATCAGCCCGCACACCGCGGCCTCGGGGTCGGCGTACCCGCGGTCGTCGATCACCTTCACCGAGGCGACGCGCACGCCGGGCGCCACGCCGGTGACGCCGTGGCCGTCGTCGGCCGCCGCGATGATGCCGGCCACGTGCGTGCCGTGCACCGACGTCGTCGGCGCCCACGCGCCGCGGTCCTGGTCGGGGGCGCCGGTGAGGCAGCCTGCGGAGTCGTCGCGGTCCAGCGCCGCGGTCAGGTCCGGGTGGGCCGGGTCGATCCCCGAGTCGAGCACGCCGACCACGACGTCGCGGCTCCCCTCGGACACTCGGTGCGCCCAGCCCGCGTTGATCGCCTGCATGTCCCACTGCCGGGAGCTCAGGTCCGTGCCGGGCACCCGGGCCGGGTCGGTCGCGGCCAGCGCCGCCCGCGGGGGCTGGGGCTTGACCGGGTCGGTCGCGCGCTGCGCGGCCAGCCGCTCGCCCTGGGCGCTGAACGTCCGGTCGAGGCCGATCCGCGGCCCGAACCCCGGATCGCCGGACGTGGCCACGGCGACGGCGATCTGCGGGTAGTACACGGTCGTGGCGCCACAGGCGCCGGCGATCTGAGCGCGCGCGGCGGATTCGGCCGTGCCGCGGTCGAAGGTGACGACGTAACGCAGGGTCCGCCCGTGGGCGCAGGACGGCTCGTCGGCCGCCGCCGGACCGGCGGTGACGCATCCCGAAAGCACCAGCACGGTGCACACGGCCGCCCGCAGCGGCCGCGCCAGCAGGGACACTTGACCTCCCACCGGACGCCGGAACGCGGGTGCCGGCGCGCGTGCGCCCGGCCACCCCGAGCCGCACGCTAGCCACCCCGCGCCCGGCGGACAAGCTCTGCGGCCAAGTTCGCCCGGCCGGTGCCCCGCGGCACGCCCGGGCGGCCTGCGTGAGGTACCGAGTACACCGGTGCGGTCACCGGGTGTGGGATACTCGGGGAGGCCACTGGGCCGCGGGGCGCACGTGAGAGGTGCTGCCTGCGGCATTGTGGCCCGGTGAAGTGCATGAACCAGCACCACGCGCGTCGCCGCCCGCAGGCCGGGCGGCTGGACGACGTGGCGGGCGGCCCGGGGGCCGCGAGGCTTGGGCAGGCACCCGCCGAGCAGACCTTTGACCGGGTTGCGCGCCATCGGGAGTCGGTGGTGCGGCGCCCGGTCGTCGGGCAAGGATTCCCGCCGCTGGTGACCACCACGGCGGAACGAACAGAAAGGGGCCCCTGCGCGGCCGCGTCCCTGCCGGGTTGAACCGGCAGACGCGCCCGGGGGCGGAGGAGACACATGTCGAACGCGGAAACACCCGCCGAGCACACCGGCGGGAATCCCGCCACACCCACGACCGGCCCGCTGGCCGACCTGCCCGCCCGGATCCGGGTGCATGCGCTGGCCAAGCTGCTCGAGTCGCACAGCCGGGACGTCCTCGCGAAGCTGGGCGAACTGGGCGAAAGCGTCCGCAGCGCGCAGTCGAGCGTGACCCGGGAAGTGGCCCTCAAGGTCGCCGAGGCGTTTTCCGGCGGCGACGTCGAGGTCGCGCCGGCTTCCGGCGGTGACGTCGAAGCGGCGCCCGCTTCCGGTGGCGACGTCGAGGTGGCCCCCACCTCGGGCGGTGACGTCGAGGTCGCGCCCACCGGGCGGACCCGGCGCAAGCCGGAACCCGAGCCGGCGCCCGTCGAGACCGAGAAGCCGCGCCCGCGGCAGAAGAGCCGCGCGCACCTGCCGGTGTTCGCCGCGCCGTCGCCGGTCTTCCTGCCGCCGGAGCCCGCCGCGACCAAGCCGGCGCGCAAGCCGGCCGACCCGTTCGCGGAGCCGCCGGCTCCGGCCCCGGTGAAGCAGAAGCGCCAGCAGCCCGAGCCGGAGATCGTCGAGGAAGAAGAGGCCGAGGACACCACGCCGGCCATCGACGCCGACGACGACGGTGACGACGCCAACAGCCGCCGTCGCCGCCGCCGTGGCCGCCGCGGCCGTGGCCGGGGCAAGGGCGCCGACGGCAGCGACGAGAACGACGGCGACGACGCCCAAGCCGAAGAGGAGCAGCCGCCGCCCGCGCGCCGCCGCTCCCGCAACGGCAACACGGACGAAAAGCCCGCGAAGGACGAGTCGGACGTCGCGGAAGAGCCCGAGGGCGACGACGCCGACAACGACGGCGACAGTGACGGTGAAGGCGGCAGCAAGCGCCGTCGCCGCCGTCGCCGCCGCAAGGGCTCGGACGGCGACGACGCCGGGGACACCGGCACCGACGACCCGCCCAACACGGTCACCCACGTCCGCCAGGCCAAGGCCGAGCAGGCCGAACGCGCCGAGCGCGAGCGCCCGGCGGCACGCGACGAGGTGCGCAGCGTCCGCGGCTCGACCCGGCTCGAGGCCAAGCGCCAGCGCCGCCGTGACGGCCGCGAGGCCGGCCGCCGCCGCGCCCCGATCCTGTCCGAGGCCGAGTTCCTCGCCCGCCGCGAGGCGGTCGAGCGCACGATGGTCGTCCTCGAGAAGGGCGACTCCACGCAGATCGCCGTGCTCGAGGACGGCGTGCTGGTCGAGCACTTCGTGACGCAGTCGGGCTCCGGCTCGATCGTCGGCAACGTCTACCTCGGCCGCGTCCAGAACGTGCTGCCGAGCATGGAGGCCGCGTTCATCGACATCGGCCGCGGCCGCAACGCCGTGCTCTACGCCGGTGAGGTCGACTGGGACGCCGCCGGCCTGGAGGGCAAGGCCCGCAAGATCGAGCAGGCGCTGTCCACCGGCGACTCCGTGCTGGTCCAGGTGACCAAGGACCCGGTCGGGCACAAGGGCGCCCGGCTGACCACGCAGATCTCGCTGCCCGGCCGCTTCCTGGTGTACGTCCCCGCGGGCGGCGCCACCGGCATCTCCCGCAAGCTGCCGGAGAACGAGCGCCGCCGGCTCAAGGACATCCTCAAGCGGATCGTCCCGGAGGACGCGGGTGTGATCATCCGCACCGCCTCCGAGGGCATCGGCGAGGAGGAGCTCGGCCGCGACGTCGACCGCCTGAAGGCGCAGTGGGACATCATCAAGGAGAAGGCCGACGCCGGCTCCGGCCGCAAGGGCGGCGCGCCGACCATGCTCTACGAAGAGCCGGACCTGCTGGTCAAGGTCGTGCGTGACCTCTTCACCGAGGACTTCACCAAGCTGGAGATCCAGGGCAACCGGTCCTGGGACACCATCGACGACTACGTCCGGCACGTCGCGCCGGAGCTGGGCGAGCGCCTCAAGCGCTACACCGGCACCGGCGACGCCTTCGCCGACCACCGGATCGACGAGCAGATCACCAAGGCCCTCGACCGCAAGGTCTGGCTGCCCTCGGGCGGGTACCTGGTCATCGACCGCACCGAGGCGATGACGGTCATCGACGTCAACACCGGCAAGTTCACCGGCTCGGGCGGCAACCTCGAGGAGACGGTGACCCGCAACAACCTGGAGTCGGCGGAGGAGATCGTCCGCCAGCTGCGGCTGCGGGACATCGGCGGCATCATCGTGATCGACTTCATCGACATGGTGCTCGAGTCCAACCGCGAGCTGGTGCTGCGCCGCCTCACCGAGTGCCTCGGCCGCGACCGCACCCGCCACCAGGTCGCCGAGGTCACCTCGCTCGGCCTGGTGCAGATGACCCGCAAGAAGATCGGCACCGGGCTGCTCGAGGCGTTCTCGACGCCGTGCGAGCACTGCAAGGGCCGCGGCGTGGTCGTCTCGACCGAGCCGCAGCGCACGGCCGGCGGCATCGCCGCCCACTCTCCCAGCGGCAACGGGGGCAACGGCGGCAACGGTGGCGGTGGCGGCAACGGCGGCAGCGGTGGCGGGGAGAAGAGCTCCCGCCGGTCGCGCGGCCGTGGTGGCAAGGGCGAGGAAGCCGCCAAGGAGCAGGCCGAGGCCGCCAAGGCCGAGGTGCACGCCGTCCCGCCGCCGGAGAAGCGCGAGTCGATCGCGTCCGCGGTGGCGGCGATGGCCAACGCGTCCAAGGTCGCCAAGGAGCAGCCGCACGAGCACGGTGCCCTCAACGGCAACGGGCCCGTCCCGGAGGTGACCGACACGGCGGAGGCCGGTCAGGCCACCGAGACGCCGGCCGAGGCCGTGGTGGCCCCGGAGCCGGCGACCGAGGTCGCGGACGTCCCGGTGACCACCGAGGCGGACGAGACGCCGGCGCCGCTCGAGGAGCTGCCGGCCGTCGAGCGCTCGTCGGCGCCCGAGCCGGCGGAAGAGCCCGTCACAGAGTCTTCGGAGGCCGCTGAGCCGGTCGCCGAACCCGAGGTCAGCGTGCCCGAACCGGCCGTGCGCTCCACCCGGCGCCGTCCGCGCCGGGCGGCGTCACGCCCGGCCGGTCCGCCGGTGAAAGCCTCGGAGCAGAGCGCTAACTGAACACCAGGGGGACCCCGGTGGTAACGCACCGGGGCACCCCACGTAACCTGTAGTACGGCCTACCACCAGAGTAGGCCGCCTGCGTGAGAGCAGGACCGCCTTCCCGGAGGCGGGCCGATCGCGCGGGGCCCCCACCCATTGTCGAGTAATGCAGGAGACTTCCGTGTCGGCGTACGCGATCGTCAAGACCGGCGGCAAGCAGTACAAGGTTGCCGTCGGCGACGTGGTCGAGGTCGAGAAGCTCGAGGGCGAGCCGGGCACCGAGCACATTCTCCCCGCCGTGTTGTACGTAGACGGTGGCGATGTCACCACGGACGTGGACGCGCTGGCGAAGGTCTCGGTCACCGGCAAGGTCGTCGAGCAGACCAAGGGTCCGAAGATCCGGATCCACAAGTTCAAGAACAAGACGGGCTACCACAAGCGTCAGGGTCACCGGCAGAAGCTGACCCGCGTCGAGGTCACCGCCATCTCCATCTGAGGACTTTCCCGGATCTTCGCAAGACTGAAAGAGGACTGAGCTATGGCTCACAAGAAGGGTGCGTCCAGCTCCCGCAACGGTCGTGACTCGAACGCGCAGCGCCTCGGCGTCAAGCGCTTCGGCGGCCAGGAAGTCAACGCCGGCGAGATCCTGATCCGCCAGCGGGGCACCAAGTTCCACCCCGGCGTGAACGTCGGCCGTGGCGGCGACGACACGCTGTTCGCCCTGGCCGCCGGTGCGGTCCAGTTCGGCGAGAAGCGTGGTCGCAAGACGATCAACATCGTCGTGCCAGTCGAGGCGTAACGGGCGATCTTTGGGGCGACGTGTGTCCGCGGAATACGCGGACCACGTCGCCCGTTCCATGTGTTGACCCGGGGGCCCGAGCCCCCGGACCCCCACGGTGCGGCCGCTGGCAGACCCAGCGTGGGCCGCGCCGTTTTTGTTTGTAGAGGAAGAGGCAAGTGATGGCGTCCCGGTTCGTGGACCGCGCGGTGATCCACCTGACCGCCGGCGACGGTGGGAACGGCTGCGCCTCGGTGCACCGCGAGAAGTTCAAGCCCCTCGGCGGCCCGGACGGCGGCAACGGCGGCAACGGCGGCGACGTCCTGCTGGTCGTCGACCCGAACGTGCACACCCTGCTCGACTTCCACTTCCGCCCGCACGCCAAGGCGGGCAGCGGCAAGCTGGGCCAGGGCGGCGACCGCGCGGGCGCGGCGGGGGAGACCCTGGTGATGAAGGTGCCGTCCGGCACCGTCGTGTTCACCGAAGACGGCCAGATGGTCGCCGACCTCATCGGCCCGGGCACCACGTTCGTCGCGGCCCAGGGCGGCCGCGGTGGTCTCGGCAACCGCGCGCTGTCGTCGAAGGCGCGCAAGGCGCCCGGGTTCGCGCTGCTGGGCGAGCCGGGTGAAGCCCGCAACCTCGTGCTGGAGCTGCGTTCGGTCGCCGACGTCGGCCTGCTCGGCTTCCCGTCCGCCGGCAAGTCGTCGCTGATCTCGGTGCTGTCCGCGGCCAAGCCGAAGATCGCCGACTACCCGTTCACCACGCTCGTGCCGAACCTCGGCGTGATCACCGGTGGCGACACGGTCTTCACGATGGCCGACGTCCCCGGCCTGATCCCCGGCGCGTCCGAAGGCAAGGGCCTCGGGCTCGACTTCCTGCGCCACATCGAGCGCTGCGCGGTGCTGGTGCACGTCGTGGACTGCGCGACGCTGGAGCCCGGCCGCGACCCGGTGTCCGATGTGGACGCGCTGGAGCTGGAGCTCTCGAAGTACACGCCGGGCCTCGGCGGGAAGCTCGAAGAGCGCCCGCGTGTGGTCGTCCTCAACAAGATCGACGTCCCGGAGGCCGCCGAGCTCGCCGAGTTCGTCCGGCCGGAGTTCGAAGCCCGCGGTCTGCAGGTGTTCGAGATCTCCACGGCGTCGCGCAAGGGCCTGCGCGAGCTGACCTTCGCGCTCGCCAAGGTGGTCGAACAGTACCGCGAGATGCAGCCGGTGCTGGAGCCGGAGACGATCGTGCTGCGGCCCCTCGCCGTCAACGACGAAGGGTTCACCGTCGACGTCGATCCGGAAGAAGAGGGCGCCTTCATCGTGCGCGGCTCGCGCCCGGAGCGGTGGATCCGCCAGACGAGCTTCGGCAACGACGAAGCCGTCGGCTACCTCGCCGACCGCCTCAACCGCCTCGGCGTCGAGGACAAGCTGGCGAAGCTCGGCGCGCGCCCGGGCAGCCCGGTCACGATCGGCGACGTCCAGTTCGAGTGGCAGCCGTCGACGCCGAGCGTCGCGATGCACCTGTCCGGCCGCGGCACCGACGTCCGGCTCGAGAACCACGACCGGATCGGCGCGTCCGAGCGCAAGGAAGCCCGCCGGATCCGGCGTGACGGCCCGGACGAGCCGGAAGGCGCCGACGGGGACCTGGACGCGTGAGCGGCACGCGGGAGGCGATCGCCGCCGCCCGGCGGCTGGTGGTCAAGGTCGGTTCCTCGGCGCTGACCACCGCGGGCAGCGGCCTCGACGCGACCCGGCTCGACGCGCTGGTCGACGCGATCGCGCACCGGGTCGCCCGGGACACGCAGATCGTGCTGGTCTCTTCCGGTGCGATCGGCGCCGGCCTGGCGCCGCTTTCGCTGGGCAAGCGGCCGAAGGACCTCGCCACCCAGCAGGCGGCGGCGAGCGTCGGGCAGCTCGCCTTGGCGCACGCCTACGCCGAGTCGTTCGGGCGGTATTCACTCACGGTCGGGCAGGTGCTGCTCACCTCCGACGACGTCGTGCGCCGTTCGCACTACCGCAACGCGCAGCGGACGTTCTCGCGGCTGCTGGCGCTCGGCGCGGTCCCGGTGGTCAACGAGAACGACACGGTGGCCACCGAGGAGATCCGCTTCGGCGACAACGACCGGCTCGCCGC
Source organism: Amycolatopsis sp. NBC_00348 (assembly GCF_036114655.1). NCBI lineage: Bacteria > Bacillati > Actinomycetota > Actinomycetes > Pseudonocardiales > Pseudonocardiaceae > Amycolatopsis > Amycolatopsis sp. NBC_00348. The sequence goes on from NZ_CP107994.1 coordinate 265,419, forward strand.
CCTGGTGGCGCACCTGATCGGCGCCGACGCCCTGATCCTGCTGTCCGATGTGGACGGTCTGTACGACGGCGACCCGCGCGAGGGCGCCACCCGCAAGCTCACCGAGGTGCTCTCGGAGTCCGATGTGGACGGTATCTCGGTCGGCATGTCCAGCTCCGGGCTGGGCACGGGCGGCATGGTGTCCAAACTGGCCGCGGCCCGCACCGCGGCGGGGGCGGGCATCCCGGTCCTGCTCGCGGCGGCGTCGGAGGCGTCCCCGGCCCTGACGACGGCGTCGCCGGGCACGGCGTTCGCGCCGGCGGACACCCGCCTGTCGGCCCGCCGCTTCTGGCTGGGCTACGCGGCGGACTCCACGGGCAAGCTCCGCATCGACGACGGCGCGGTGACGGCGGTGGTCCGCCGCCGCAGGTCCCTGCTGGCGGCCGGCATCATCGGCGTCGAGGGCGACTTCCAGGCCGGCGACGTCGTCGACCTGGTCGACACGAACGACCGCGCGGTCGCGCGCGGAGTGGTGGCGTTCGACGCGACCGAGCTGCCGGACCTGATCGGCCGCTCGACCCCCGAACTGCCGCCGGAGCAACGACGCGAGGTCGTCCACGCCGACGACCTCGTCCCGCTGCGCCGCTGAAAACCGCTGATCGGGGACCTGTCCCGGACGCCCCGTCCTAGGCTCCGCGCATGACCGGCCCCGCCGACATCCTCCGCACCGCCGCGCGGCGCCACCCCGACCGGACCGCGCTCGTCACCGCGACGCGCACGCTGACCTACCGCGAGCTGGACGCGGCCGCGGCGGCCGTGGCCGGCGGCCTGCGTGACCGCGGCATCGCGCCGGGCGACGTCGTGACGCTCTACGCGCCGAACCGCTGGGAGTGGCTGGCCGCCTACCACGGTGCGCTGCGGGCCGGCGCGGTCGTCAACCCGGCCAACGCCCTGCTCACCGCCGAAGAGCTCGGCTACGTCACCCAGGACTGCCGGGCCGCGGCCGTGATCACGACCAGCGCGCTGCGCGAGCGGGTCACCGGCGTCGCGCTCGTCGTGGACCTCGACAACGGCGCGGACGCCGTCCCGTTCGCGGACCTGCTCGAAGCGGCACCCCGGGAACCGGTCGATGTGGACGGTCCGTGCACCATCGCCTACACCTCCGGCACCACCGGCCATCCGAAGGGCGCGGTGCAGAGCCACTACGGCGTCCTGGTCAACTGCGCGCTCACCGCCACGATGCACGCCCGCCGCGAAGACGACGTCGTCGTCACCGCGTTGCCGCTCCCGCACGTCTACGGAAACGTCGCCGTGCACAGCACGTTCTGCGTCGGCGGGACGGTCGTGCTGCGCGAACGGTTCTCACCCGGAGACGTCTTCGCCGCGATCGAAGAGCACCGCGCGACCATCTTCGAAGGCGTGCCCGCGATGTACGCGATGCTGCTCGCCGACCCGGCCCTCGCGCGTGCGGACCTCTCGTCGCTGACCCGCAGCACGGTCGGCGGCCAGACGATCGCCGTCACGACCATGCGGGCCTGGCAGGAACGCAGTGGCGCGCCGCTGCTGCAGGTCTGGGGGATGACCGAGCTGTCCGGGCACGCCACCACGCACAGCCCGCACGCGCCCGAGGTCCTCGGCTCCATCGGCGTCGCCTACCCCGGCGTGCAGATCCGCGTCGCCGACCTCGACGACCCGGCCCGCGACGTCCCGGACGGCGTCCGCGGCGAGCTGCTGGTGCGCGGGCCGGTCGTGATGCTCGGGTACCACGACCGGCCCGAAGCCACCGCCGAGACGATCGACGCGGACGGCTGGCTGCGGACCGGCGACCTCGGCTACCGCGATCCCACCGGCCACCTGTTCGTCGTCGACCGCAAGAAGGACCTGATCATCACCGGCGGCTACAACGTCTACCCGGCCGAGATCGAGCGGGTGCTCGCCGGGCACCCGGCCGTCGCGATGGTCGCCGCCGGGCCAGTGCCCGACGCCGTCAAGGGGGAGCTGGCCTGCGCGTACGTCGTCCTGCGCCCCGGCGAGACCGCCACGGCCGACGAGCTGATCGCGTTCACGACCCCGCACCTCGCCCCGTACAAGCGGCCGCGGCTGGTCCGGTTCGTCGAGCGGCTGCCCGCGACGCCGTCGGGGAAGATCAAGCGGCGCGAGCTGGCCGGGCTGTGAGACCGCGCTCAGCCCCGGCCGGTCAGCTGCGCGCCGAGCTGGTCGAAGAAGACCCGCGTCCCGGCTTCCAGCGCCGCGAAGTGCTCGTCGGTCACCACGCCGGTCTGCCGGAACTCCTGGCGGGTGCCGCCGTCGACGTCCGTCAGCGTCACGGTCATCTCGGTGCGCATCGGCTCGTCCGGCGACGGCTCGTCGCTGAGCCCGAGCACCAGCCGTTCACCCGGGACGACGTCGACGTAGAACCCGGCGAACGGCATGGTGAAGTCGCCGGCCTCGGACGACTGCTTCGCGGCGAACCGGCCGCGCGGCTCGACCTCCATGACCAGGTCGTGGGTGCGGAAGCCGGGGCCGACCCACCAGCCCGCGAACCGCGCGGGGTCGGTCCACGCCGCCCACACCTCGTCGCGGGACACCGGGAAGGTGTCGGTGAGCACCAGCTCGTGCGGCGTTTCCACAGTTTCCATTTCGGACATCCGGACCACTCCTCGGGTTCTTCGGTGACTGGAACCACCTTCGCCGGGCGGCCCATCCGGCCGCTATCGATCCGCTATGGACGACACTGGTGACGATGACCGAGCCCGTCACGCCGCCGCGACTCCGCCTGCTCGGGCCCGCCGAGCTCGGGTCCCCGGCCACGCCCGTGGGCAGCCCGCGCGAGTCCGTCGTGCTCGCCGTCCTCGCGCTCGACGCCAACCGCGAGGTCGGGGCCGACCGGCTGGTCGACGCGCTCTGGGGCGAGCAGCCGCCGGCGACGGCCCGGTCGCAGGTCCAGATCTGCGTGTCCGCGCTGCGCCGCCGGCTGCGGGACGCCGGCGGGTTCGCGACGATCACCACCCGCGCGCCGGGCTACCGGCTCGACGTCGCCGCCGGAGACCTCGACCTGACGCGGTTCGCGGAGCTGGCCGTGCGGGCCCGGACGGACGACGACGCCTGCGAAGCGGCGCTCGCGTTGTGGCGCGGTCCCGCGTTCGCCGGCCTGGACAGCGAGGCACTGACCCGCGCGGCCACCCGGCTCGCGGAACGCCGGCTGGACCTGGTCGAGCAGCGCGTCCGGGCCCGGCTCGAGCGCGGCGACGACGTCCTGCCCGAGCTCACCGCCCTGGTCGACGAGCACCCGCTGCGGGAGAACCTGCACCTGCTGCTCATGCGGGCGCTGCACCGCGGCGGCCGCCGGGCCGACGCGCTGACCGCGTTCCGGCGGGCGCGGGACGTCCTGGTCGACGAGCTCGGCGTCGAACCGGGCCCGGAGCTGCGTGACCTGCAGGCCGCGATCCTGGCCGGGGAGCGGCCGGCCGTCCGGGACGTCGTCGCGCCGCCCGTCCCGCGTCAGCTGCCCGCGCCCGCCACCAACTTCACCGGCCGCGACGCCGCGTTGCGCGCCATCAGCGCGCGGCTGTGCGGCCCCGCCGACCCGCAGACGCCGTTCGCGGTCCGGGTCGTCGGGATCTCCGGCGCCGGCGGCGTCGGCAAGTCGGCGCTGGCGGTGCGGGCCGCACACGAACTCGCCGCGCAGTTCCCGGACGGCCAGCTCTACGCCGACCTGCACGACGACTCGGCCGAGGACAGCACGACCTGGTCGGCACGGGTGCTCGGCAGTTTCCTGCGCGCCTTGGGCATGGCGGAGGAGCTGCTGCCCCGCGATCCGCGCGAACGCGCCGAGCTGTACCGCACGCGGCTGGCCGACCGGCGGGTCCTCGTCGTGCTCGACGGCGTCCGGCGGGAGGCGGACGTCCTGCCGCTGCTGCCCGGCTCGGCCGGCTGCGCGGTCCTCACGACGTCACGGGCGCGGCTCACCGGCCTGCCCGGCGCGGCCGGCGTCCAGCTCGACGTGCTCGAGGAGGACGTCGCGCTGCGGCTGCTCGCGACGTTCGTCGGCGACGATCGGCTGCGCGCCGAACCGGAGGCGGCCGAGGCGCTGGTCGCCGCGTGCGACCGGCTGCCGCTCGCGCTGAGCATCGCCGGGGCGAAGCTCGCGTCCCGCGACCACTGGGCGCTCGGCGACCTGCTGGACCGGCTGACCGACGAAAAACGGCGGCTGGACGAGCTGTCCTTCCGCGGGGTCCAGCTGCGGTCGACGATCGCGTTGTCCTACCACGGCTTGAGCGAGCCGGCCCGGTCCCTGTTCCGCCGGATGGCCACGCCGCAGCACCTCGACCTGCCGCACTGGGCGCCGGGCGCGCTGCTGGACCTCCCGCACGTCACGGCCGAGGACGCGCTCGCGGAGCTGCTCGAAGCCAACCTGATCGCCGACGGCGCCCCGCCCTCGGCGTTGTCCCGGCGCTGGCGGTTCCACGACCTCGTGCGCGTCTTCGCGACCGAGCGCGCGTCGGCCGAGGACAGCGTCGCCGAGCACGCGGCCGCCCTGCGCCGCCTCGGCTCCGGCTGGCTCGGCCTCGCCGCACAGGCCCAGCGCCCCGAGTTCGGTGACCGCCTCGACCTGCGCGGGACCGCGCCCCGCCGGGAGCCGCCGCCCTCGGCGACGGCCGCCGTCCGCCGGGCGCCGTTGCAGTGGGTCGACGAAGAGCGCTTCGCGCTCGTAACGGCCGTGCGGGAAGCGGCGGCCGCGGAGTGGGACGACCTGTGCTGGGAGCTGGCCGTCACGGCCGCGGCGCTGTTCGAGATCCGCGGCTACTTCGACGACTGGCGGGAGGTCGCGCAGCTCGCGATCACGTCGGCGGACCGCGCCGGCGACCCGGTCGGTGCCGCCGCGGCCCGCTATTCGCTGGGCGCCCTGCTCGTCCACCAGGGCCGCCCCGGCGACGCCGCCCGGCACCTCGAACCCGCGCTGGCCGGGTTCCGCGCCGCCGGGATCGGCCACGGCGTCGGCGCGACGCTCCGGCAGCTCGCCACGGTCCGGCGGCTGAACGGCGACCTCGCCGCGGCCCGGGCCTGCGCCACCGAGGCGTTGCCGCTGCTGCACGCGGCCGGCGACCGCAGCGGCGAAGCCCACGCGCGGTCCGAGCTCGCCCGCCTCGACCTCGACGCTCGCGCGCTCGGTGACGCCGCCGGCCAGGTGGCCGAGGCGCTGCGCCTCGCGCGGGAGGCGGGCGCGTCGCGCACCGAAGCACAGATCCGCTACCGCAGCGCCGACGTCGAACTGGCTGCCGGGCACGTGGCCGCCGCCGGAGTGGCGGTGGACCGGGTCCTCGAGATCGCTTCCGGTCTGGGGGACCGGATCGGCGTCGGGTACGCGTTGTTCGGCCAGGGCCGGGTCGCCGTCGCGGCAGGAGACGCCGCCACCGCCACCGCCCGGTTCACCGAGGCGGTCACCGTGGCCGGCGTGACCGGCGACCGGCACCTGCAGGCGCGGGCGCACCGGCGGCTCGGCGAGCTGGCCGGGGACGCCGGGACGGCCGCGGAGCACGCTCGCCGGGCCGAGCTGCTCCTTGCCGACGTCGCGCAGCACGCGAGCGGCGGCCGATAGCGCGTCGATAGCCCACCGGAAGCGTCGCCGCCGAACCTCGGGGCCCAGCCACCGAACCCGGGAGACCCCGATGCGCAAGATCGTCAACTCGACCTACGTGACCCTCGACGGCGTCGTCTCCGAGCCGCACCTGTGGTCCCTGGACTACTTCGACGAGGCCGCCGGCGCGTTCGCGCTCGACCAGCTGCGCGCCAGCGACGCCCTGCTGATGGGCCGGGCCACCTACCACAGCTTCGCCGGAGCGTGGCCGGCCCGCAGCGGCGACGAGTTCAGCGACACCATGAACAAGATGGCCAAGTACGTCGCCTCGACCACCCTGACCTCGCCGGAGTGGAACAACACGACCGTGCTGACCGGCGACCTGCCCGACGCCGTGCGGGAGCTGAAGCAGGCGCCGGGCGCGGACATCCTGGTGTACGGCTACGGTCCCGTCGCCCGCACGCTCGTCACGCACGGGCTGCTCGACGAGCTGCGGCTGTGGATCCACCCGGTGCTGCGCGGCGCCGGCGAGCAGCTCTTCGGCGAGGGCGTCACAGGGCGGTTCGGCAAGGTCGAGACCCGCACGTTCGCGAGCGGCACGGTGGTCCTCGTCCTGTCCGAGCCCCGGAGCTGACGGCCGACGAACTGCCGGCGCCTACGTCCCGCTGATCCGGTCCGGCTTGATCGTCAGCAGCAGCCGCGTCTGGTCGCGCCCGCCCCACCACGGGTACGGGCCGCCGAGGTACCGCTGCGCCAGCTTCTCGATGTGCTCGACGGCGCCGTCTTCGGTCATCCCGACGACCTGGCCGCGGATCGCGTAGTAGCGCGACGTCCGCTCGCGGTCGGCGACGTTGAGCGCCACCCGCGGGTCACGCTCGATGTTGCGTTGCTTCTGGTGGCCCAGCACGGTGTTCACCAGGATGTGCGTGCCGTCGGTGTCCACCCAGGTCTGGGTGAGCTGCGGCGAGCCGTCCGGCATCGACGTCGCCAGGAAGCAGAGGCTGGGCTCGCGCAGCAGCGCGAGCAGGTCGCCGGGCAGTTCCACAGTGGTCTCCCGCTAGAGCTGGTCGGGCGCGTCGATGCCGAGCAGGGAAAGCCCGAGCGCGAGCGTGTGCGCCGTCAGCGTAGTCAACCGCAGCCGGGACGCGCGCAGCTCGGGGGTCGGCGCCTTCAGGACCGGACAATCGTCGTAGAACCGGGAAAACGCGACGGCGGTCTCGTAAAGGTACGTGCAGAGCTTGTGCGGCGCGTAGGCGCTCGTCGCGGCCTGGAGGGCTTCGCCGAACCGCAGCAGCTTCAGCGCGAGCGCCCGTTCCGCCGGTTCGTCCAGCAGGATCCGCGTGCCCTCGGGCTCGCCACCCGCCTTGCGCAGGATCGAGCGTGTCCGCGCGTGGGCGTATTGGAGGTACACCGAGGTGTTGCCCTCCTTGGCGAGCATGCGCTCCCAGGCGAAGACGTAGTCGCGCTCGCGGTCGCCGGAGAGGTCGGCGTACTTGACCGCGCCGATGCCCACCGCGCGGGCGACCTCGGCCTGCCCCGCCGCGTCGAGCTCACTGCGTTCGGCGACGACCACGGCGGCCTGCGTCACGGCTTCGGTGAGCAGGTCGACCAGCTTGATCGTCTCGCCGGCCCGCGTCCGCATGGTCTTGCCGTCCGCGCCCAGCACGGTGCCGAAGCCGACGTGCTCGGCGTGCCCGGTCAGCCAGCCCGCCGTGCGGCAGGCCGAGAACACCATGGCGAAGTGCTGCGCCTGCGGCGTCCCGACGACGTAGAGCAGGTCGGTGGCGCCGCGCTCGGTCGTCCAGTACCGGACGGTGGCCAGGTCCGTGGCGGCGTAGCCGTAGCCGCCGTCGCGCTTGCGGACGATCAGCGGCAACCGGTCGCCTTCCCGGTTGCGGAACCCCTCCGGGAACACGCAGACGGCGCCGTCGCTGAGCTCGGTCAGCCCGGCCGCTTCGAGATCGTCGACGACCGCGGCGAGGTAGGAGTTGTAGAAGCTCTCGCCGTAGATGTCCTTGTCCGTCAAGGAGATCCCGAGCAGGGCGTAGACCTCGTCGAAGTGCCGGGTCGACTCGTCGACGAGGGTCCGCCACACGGCGAGGGTGTCTTCGTCGCCGCTCTGCAGCAGCACGACGCGGGTGCGCGCCCGTGTCGCGAACGCTTCGTCGCTGTCGAACTTCCGGCGCGCTTCGCGGTAGAAGGCGTCGAGGTCGGCGATCGCGCGCTGCTCGGACGGGACGTCGAGCAGGTGCTCGATGAGCATGCCGAACGGCGTGCCCCAGTCGCCGAGGTGGTTGTGCGGCAACACTTCGTGGCCCGCGAAGCGCAGCAGGCGCGCGAGGGCGTCGCCGATCACGGACGAGCGCAGGTGCCCGACGTGCATTTCCTTCGCGACGTTCGGGCTGCTGTAGTCGAGCGCGATCGTGCGCGGCTCAGCCGTCTTCGGCACGCCGAGCCGCGTGTCGCCGAGCACCGCGGCCGTGCGGGATTCCAGCCAGGCCTTGCGCAGCACGAAGTTGAGGAAGCCCTGCCCGGCGATTTCGGGCGCGTCCGCGATCCCGTCCAGCTCCACGGCTTCGGCGATCAGCGTCGCGACCTCGCGCGGCGGCCGGCCGAGCTTCTTGCCGAGGCTCATCGCGAGGTTGGCCTGGTAGTCGACGCCGTCACGCGGCGACGCCTGGATCAGCGCCTGCTCCGGCGTCAGGTCCACGTCCAGGGCCCGGCCGGCGGCGGCCACCACGCGGCGCGCCAGCTCCTCGGTAACGTCGGCGGTGTGCACGGTGTCCCTCCTTCGGCTCGGTCAGTGAAGCCCTCAACTGCTTGAGGGGGTCAGGGTGGCGAAGCCCCCGGCACGGGGCGGAGCCCCGGATGTCACAGCCTAGCGAGCGGCACCGGCCGGCGACGAAGGGATTACCCCAGCTCGCTGCCCTTCGTCTCCGGCAGCGTCAGGATCACGGCGAACGCGATCGCGGCACCGGCGGCGACGTACCAGAAGTAGAGCGTCGGCGAGATCGCGCCGAACACCGTGATGAGCAGGGGAGCGGTCCCGCCGAAGACGGCGACGGTCAGGTTGTACCAGGCGCCGATCCCCAGCCCGCGCAGCTCGGTGGGGAACAGCTCGCTCATGATCGCCGGCGCGACCGACGTCATCGCCGTGTACAGCCCGAGCCCGACGCAGAACACGACGAGCAGACCGCCGACGTCCGGACCGATCAAAGTGGACAGTGGCACGATCACGACGGCGGTCGCCCCGGACCACACGAGCAGCTGCGGCTTCCGCCCGACCCGGTCCGCGAGCGCGCCCATCGGGTACTGCAGCGCGATGAACAGCACCGTGCCGACGGACAGCGCGAGGAACACGGCCCCGGCGTCGGCGTGCCGGTTCTTCACCGCGAACGACGTGAGCGCGCTGAAGAACGTGTAGTAGCAGAGCGTCGAGAGCATGGAGAACCCGACGAGCCGGCCGACGGCCTTCGGGTAGTGCGTCAGCGTGGTCAGCAGCGGCCGTTCGAGCTTCCGCGCCTTGGTCTTCGTCTGCTCGAACAGCTCGGTCTCGGCGAGGCTGCGGCGCAGCCACAGCCCGACCACGCCGAAGACGCCGCCCAGCAGGAACGGCAGCCGCCAGCCCCAGGTCGCGAGCTGCGCCTTGTCGAGCGTCCGCGACAGCACGAACCCGAGCACGGTCGCGACGAGCACCGCGGAGCCGGTCGAGATGTAGAAGAACGCCGAGTACCGGCCCCGCCGCGCGGCCGGCGCGATCTCGCCCAGGTAGGCCGACGCGTTCGACACCTCGCCACCGAGCGAGAGCCCCTGCGCGATCCGGGCGAGCAGCAGCAGGAGCGGCGCGAGCCAGCCGACCTGCGCGAACGTCGGCAGTACCCCGATCGCGACCGAGCCGCCCGCCATGAGCACGATGGTGAGGATCATGGCGGGCTTGCGGCCGCGCGTGTCGGCGAAGCGCCCGAGCAGCACCCCGCCGAGCGGGCGGAAGAAGAACGCGAGCGCGTAGGTGGCGAACGTGTTGATCAGGGCGAGGGTGTCGTTGCCGGACGGGAAGAACGCGCCGGCGAAGTAGATGCTGAACGTCGCGTAGATCGTCCAGTCGAACCACTCCAGCGCGTTGCCCGCGCTCGCCGCGAACAGCTTGCGCACCGGCAGCCGGTGCTGGACCCGGACGGTCATGGCAGCCTCCACGTCCCCCGAAGGTGGAACGCGACTTTGCCACATTCGTCCGCGGTACGAAAGATCCCGACCGTCCGGTTCAGTCGGCGGAACCCGTCGTCTGCTCGACGGCCCAGCTCAGCGCCTTGTCGGCCACCTCTTCCCAGCCGTCCTGCCCGACGGTGTAGTGCGTCCGCCCCGGGAACTCGGCGTAGTCGGTGACCGACGGCGCCCGGTGGTAGCGCCGGACGTTCTCCTTGTTCAGCGACGGCGGCACGATGTGGTCCGCACCGCCGGCGATGAACAGCAGCGGCGTCTTCTTCGCGGCGAAGTCCACCTTGGTCGGCGACTGGGGGTTGAAGTTCGCGAAGGCGCCCTGGAACAGCACCCGGGCGGAGCCGGGGACGTGGTACCGGTCGTAGACCTCCTGCGACTGCTGCTCGGTCAGCGTGTTGGTGAAGGCGTAGCGGAACTGCTCCGGCGTCAGCGGCACGGCTTTGTTGCGGTTGAACGGATTCCCGAGCACGGGCCGCGCCGACCGCAACGTCGACAACGGCAGCCCCAGCACCCCCTTGACGGGCCCCGAGTCGATCGCGACGCCCGCCGCGCCCACCCCGCGGTTCAGCAGCAGCTGCGTGAAGGTGCCGCCGAAGGAATGCCCCATGATGATCGGCGGCTCGTCGAGCCCGCGGACGATCCGCTCGTAGTGGTCGACGATCTCGCCGATCCCCAGCCCGGCGAGCGGACTCGGGTCCTTCCGCAAGGCCTCGACCCCACCTTCCAGCCCCGGCCACGACGGCGCCAGCACCCGAAACCCGGCGGCCTCGTACCGCTCGACCCACCCCTCCCAGCTCAACGGCGTCATCCACAGCCCATGCACCAGAACCACAGTCCGAGCACCCACGACAACCTCCACCTGATACAGAACGTTCTGTCTCAACTGGCGCTCAGCATGCCGCCCCCAGCCCCCACGGTCAACCAAGACAAGACAGATCGTTCTGTCACCTAAATCACCCGCACCGCCCCCGACCCCCGCTACCCGACCCTCCAGGTACGCGACCCGACCCTCCAGGCACACGACCCGACCCTCCAGGCACGCGAGTCGTCCCTTCAATCACGCGTGATGCCCCTCAAATCACGCGTGATGACTCCCCAATCACACGCGATGCTCGCCTGATCACGCGAGATCCGCGTGCAATCACGCGAGTCCCGCCCTTGATCACGCGAGATCCGGGCTCAATCACACGATTTCCGCCGCCGGTCACGCGAAAATCGGGCTCAAGCACGCGCGTCGGCCCGCCCGCTGGTGCGCCTCCGCGGCAGAACCCGTCGGGCGGCCCCGAGGTCAGGCCGTGCTGGCCAACGCGAACGGCAGCACCGCGGGCGCCCCGGCCCGCCGCAGCAGCCGGGTCGCCAGCGTCATCGTCCAGCCGGTGTCGATGACGTCGTCGACCAGCAGGATCGGCCCCGCGGGCAACGCCGCGGCCAGGTCGGCCGGCATGCTCAGCCGCCGCCACAGGTCGGCCAGCCGTTGCGCGCTGTTCGCTTGGCGCGGCGGCGGGCCGTCCGCGTCGAGCGCCCCGAGGAAGTCGAGCTTGCCGATGTCTGCCAGCCGCGTCGCCAGGCTGTAGACCAGCCGCGGCCGCGTCGACGACGGCACCGCGACCACCGCCACCGGCCGCTCCGACCACTGCCACCCGGCCAGCACCTGGACGCACGCCTTGAACACCGAGTCCGGCACGTCCGCGTCCTGCGCCGCCGGGCCGACGAGCTCCCGCAGCCGGTTGCCCCAGCCGACGTCCGTCAGCCGCCCGAGGACCTGCCCCGGCTCGGCCTGATCGTCGGCGCCGATCCGGCCGGAGACCGGAACGTCCAAAGAGGACATCCCGGTGGGCCACTGCTTCCGCGGCGCGACCTCGACACCCGGACGTTGCAGGCGTTCCCGTGTCGCGTTGACGACCTCGTCGGTCACCGACGTGTCCCAGTGCTGCCCGGTGCAGTTGTCGCACCGCCCGCACGGCGCCGCGTCCGGGTCGTCGAGCTGACGCCGCAGGTACTCCATCCGGCAGTCGCCGGTCGCCAGGTAACCGAGCATCGCTTCCTGCTCGCGGTCCCGCGCTTCCGCGACGCGCTGGTAGCGGCTGCGGTCGTACTGCCAGTCTTCGCCCGTGCTCTCCCAGCCGCCCTTCACACGCCGGACCGCGCCGTCGACGTCCAGCACCTTGAGCACCATTTCCAGGCGGGAGCGGGAAAGCTCCACCGACGGCTCGAGCGCGGCCGTCGAAAGTGGACGGTCGGCGTAGGCGAGCGAGTTCAGCACCTGCGTCACCCGCAGCTCGTCCGGGAACGCCAGCGACCCGAAGTACGCCCAGATCGCCCGGTCCTCCTCGCCGGGCAGCAGGACGACCTCCGCGCGCTCCACACCACGCCCGGCGCGGCCGACCTGCTGGTAGTACGCGATCGGCGACGACGGCGCCCCGAGGTGCACGACGAACCCGAGGTCCGGCTTGTCGAACCCCATGCCCAGCGCGGACGTCGCGACCAGCGCCTTGACGCGGTTGCCGAGCAGGTCGTCCTCGGCCGCCTGCCGGTCGGCCGGGTCGGTCTTCCCGGTGTAGGCCGCCACCGGGTAGCCGCGGTCCTTCAGCAGGGAAGCGACGTCGTGCGCCGCCGCGACCGTCAGCGTGTAGATGATCCCCGACCCCGGCAGCTCGGCCAGGTGCTCCGCGAGCCACGCGAGCCGCGCCTGCGACGTCGGCAGCCGGCAGACCGACAGCCGCAGGCTTTCCCGGTCGAGGCTGCCGCGCAGCACCAGGGTGTCGCCGCCGCTGCCCATGCCCAGCTGCTCGGCGACGTCGGTGACGACGCGGTCGTTCGCCGTCGCGGTGGTCGCCAGCACCGGCACGCCGTCGGGCAGGTCGCCCAGCAGCGTGCGCAGCCGCCGGTAGTCCGGCCGGAAGTCGTGGCCCCAGTCGGAGATGCAGTGCGCTTCGTCGACCACCAGCAGGCCGGTGCTCGCGGTCAGCTTCGGCAGCACGTTGTCGCGGAAGTCCGGGTTGTTCAGCCGCTCGGGGCTGACCAGCAGGACGTCGATCTCGCCGGCCGCGACCGACGCCTGGACGTGCTCCCACTCCTGCGGGTTCGCGGAGTTCATCGTCGCCGCGTGGATCCCGGCCTTCGCCGCCGCCGAGATCTGGTTGCGCATCAGGGCCAGCAGCGGCGAGACGATCACCGTCGGCCCGCTGCCCTGTTCGCGCAGCAGCGCCGTGGCCAGGAAGTAGACCGCCGACTTGCCCCACCCGGTGCGTTGCACGACGAGCGCGCGACGCCGCTCCGCGACCAAGGCCTCGATGGCCGTCCACTGGTCTTCGCGCAGCTTCGCCGAGTCGCCGGCGAGCGCCCGGAGGAGGGTCTCGGCGCGGTCGCGGAGTGCTGGGGTGGTGCTGGTGGTGTCCACGTCCCCACGTCTACCCCATGGCACCGACGAACCGGGAATCGGCGGCGGCGCGAACGGACCGTTCGTGTCGAATACCGGCCGTAATGTGAGCTGAATCACACTTCCTGCACGGTCGGGCGAGGTGTGCTGCTGGACCGGACGGCCCACGGGTCCGGTGTATAGGCTCGGGTCCCATGTCACCACGGCGGATCGGGGTCATGGGCGGCACTTTCGACCCCGTGCACCACGGCCACCTCGTCGCGGCGAGCGAGGTCCAGTCCCGGTTCGGGCTCGACGAAGTGATCTTCGTGCCCACCGGGCAGCCCTGGCAGAAGACCGACCGCAAGGTCACCAAGGCCGAGGACCGCTACCTGATGACGGTCATCGCGACCGCGTCCAACCCGGTCTTCTCGGTCAGCCGCGTGGACATCGACCGCGCCGGTCAGACCTACACCGTCGACACCCTGCGCGACCTCCACGCCGAGTACCCCGACGACCAGCTCTACTTCATCACCGGCGCCGACGCGCTCGAGCAGATCCTCACCTGGCACAAGGCCGACGAGCTGTTCGACTTCGCGCACTTCATCGGCGTCACGCGGCCCGGCTACCGGCTCAACTCGCACCACCTGCCCAGCGGGAAGGTGAGTCTCGTCGAGGTCACCGCGATGGCGATTTCGTCGACCGGCTGCCGCGACCGCGTCGAGCGCGGGGAGCCGGTCTGGTACCTCGTTCCCGACGGCGTCGTCCGCTACATCACCAAGAAGGATCTCTACCGGAAGAGCGACTGAAGCACCGCTGGTCGCGGCGGGTACTCTTCTCGGGCGAACCCGATCCGGAAAAGGAGCACCGTGACAGCCACGTCCGAGGCACGAGAGCTGGCCGTAGCGGCCGCACACGCGGCGGCGGACAAGAAGGCCAGCGACGTCGTCGTGCTGGACGTGTCCGAGCAGCTCGTCATCACCGACGCCTTCGTCATCGCCTCCGCGCCCAACGAGCGCCTGGTCGGCGCGATCGTCGACAACGTCGAGGAGCAGCTGCGGGTGGCCGGGCACAAGCCGGTCCGCCGCGAAGGCGCCCGCGAGGGCCGCTGGGTCCTGCTCGACTACGTCGACGTCGTCGTGCACGTCCAGCACGTCGAGGAGCGCAGCTTCTACGGCCTCGAACGGCTGTGGAAGGACTGCCCGCGGATCGAGGTGGCCGGTCTCGAGGAGCCGCCCGCCGATGAGGACGCGGACGCCCGGTGAGCCCGCGGCGGCTGGTGCTCTGGCGTCACGGCGAGACGGACTACAACGCCGCCGGGCGGATGCAGGGTCACCTGGATTCGGCGCTGACCCCGGTCGGCTGGAACCAGGCTCGCTTCGCCGTCCCCGCGCTGGCCCGGTTCTCCCCGGACCTCGTGATCGCGTCCGACCTGCGTCGCGCGACCGACACGGCGACCGTGCTCACCGACGCCATCGGCGTCCCGCTGCGCATCGACAAGCGGCTGCGCGAGACGCACCTGGGCGAGTGGCAGGGGAAGACCGGCGCCGAGGTCGACGCCGAGTACCCCGGTGAACGCGCCCGCTGGCGCACCGACGCGACCTGGGCCCCGCCGGGTGGCGAGAACCGGCTCGACGTCGCCGAGCGCGCCGGCGAGGTCGTGTCCGATCTGCAGCAGGCCAACTCCGACGTCGGCGACACCGTGCTGCTGGCTGCGCACGGCGGGCTGATCATCGCCCTCACCGCTGGCCTGCTGAAGCTGCCGGTCGAGATCTGGCCGTCCCTCGGCGGGATCGCCAACTGCCACTGGGTCGAGCTCGGCCTGCGCGACGGCAAGTGGCGGCTGCACGCCTACAACGCGGGGATGACCGGCTAGCCGATGGCCCCACACCTGTTGGTGTTCGGCGATTCGCTGAGCTTTCACGGCCCCGAGGGGCCCTGCGCCGCGGACGAACCGCGGCTGTGGCCGAACATCGCGGCGGCGGCCCTCGGCGGCACCGCCGACCTGGTCGCCGGGATCGGCTGGACCGCCCGCGACGTCTGGTGGTCGCTCACCGGCGACCCGCGCGTTTGGGCCGACCTGCACCACGTCGACGCCGTCGTGCTGGCGATCGGGAGCATGGACACGCTGCCCTCGCCGTTGCCGACCTACCTGCGCGGCGGGCTGAAGTACCTGCGGCCCGATCCGGTGCGACGGGTGGCGCGCAAGGCTTATCTCGCCGCGCAGCCGCGGTTGTCGGTCGCCTTCCGCGGCCGTCCGCGGGTGCTGCCGGTGAAGCTGACCGTGCAGTACCTCGACACCGCCGTGGAAGCGTTGCGCGTCCTGCGTCCCGAGCTGCCGATCTTCGGGATGCTGCCGTCGGTGCACCGGGCCGCGGCCTACGGCGGTGTGCACACCGCGCGGCCGGGCGCCGAGGCCGCGATGAGGGCCTGGGGCGAGCGCGCCGGCGTCCCGTTGCTGGACCTGAAAGAGGTCGTCGGCGAGCACGTCCTGAGCGGCGCGGGCAACCCGGACGGCATGCACTGGGGCTGGGCCGGGCACGCCGCCGTGGGCGAGGCGATGTCCGTGTTGCTGGCCCCGGTGGCGGCCCCCGGCCACGTAGGCTGACGGCGTGTCGGTCGCCGTAGTCACGGATTCCACCGCCCACCTGCCGGAGGGGTTCGCCGAACGGCACGAGGTCCGGGTGGTGCCGCTGCACGTCCTGGTCGACGGCGTGGTGTCGCTCGACGGCGTGGAAACCGGCCCGGCGGCGGTCGCCGAGGCGATGAGCCAGCGCAAGATCGTCACGACGTCGCGGCCGACCCCGGCCGAGTTCGCGAAGGAGTTCCGCGCGGCGCTCGCCGACGGCGCGGACGCGATCGTCTCCATCCACCTTTCCCGCGAGCTGTCGGGCACCTGGGAAGCGGCGGTGCTGGCGGCCCAGGAGGTCGGGCCGGACCGGGTGCGCGTCGTCGACTCGCGCACGACCGCGATGGGCCTCGGGTTCGCCGCGCTGCACGCCGCGGACGCCGCCGCGGCCGGCGCGGATCCGAAGGCGGTCGAAGCGGCGGCGATGACCGCGGCCAAGTGCTCCTCGACGTTGTTCGTCGTGGAAACCCTGGAGTACCTGCGCCGCGGCGGCCGGATCGGCCCGGCGGCGGCGCTGCTCGGGACGGCGCTGGCGGTGAAGCCGGTGCTGCACATGTCCGACGGCCGGATCCTGCCGCTGGAGAAGGTCCGGACCATGAACCGGGCGATCGCGCGGCTGGTCGAACTGGCGGCCCGCGCGGCGGACGACGACGACGTCGAGCTCGCCGTCCACCACCTCGCGTCGCCGGACCGGGCGGTCGAGCTGGCGAACCGGCTGGAAGAAGCCGTGCCGCGGTCGGCGGGCTGCGTCGTCTCGGAGCTGGGCGCGGTGATCGGCGCGCACACCGGGCCCGGCGTGCTGGGCGTGGTCGTGCAGCGCACGGTGCCGGCCCGGCCGGACGCCTGACCCTCCAGCATCTCATCCGGGTACGACGAAAACCGCCGTTCCCGGGCCCGGCCGGCGGCATCCGTCCACAACACCCCAGTTGTCCACAGGACGCGGCGCCACCCCTGTCGCCCGCCTCCCCGCGGCCCCTAACGTCGATCGTGTGTTCGAGCAGCCCGCCCGGGATCCGGGCCTCCCCGTCAACGACCGGCTCGCCTGGCTGGCCGACCAGCTCTCGCCCGACGCGAGCACGGTTGGCCCCGGCGGCCGGTTGGTCCGGCGCTGGCTGCCGGGCGGAGCGACCGGCGCGGGCCGGCGCCGCTGGGCGCTCGCCGGTGTCTTCGTGGCCGTCGTGGTGCTCGTCCTCGGCTCGGTCGCGCTGCTGGGCGGCCGTCCGGCGCCCGAGCCACCGCCTCCGCTGCCCAGCGCGAAACCCGCGGCCGAAGCTCCGGCCGCACCCAAGACCGGTCTCGTCGTCAGCGTGATCGGCCGCGTCCGGTCGCCCGGTCTGGTCACCGTGCCCCAGGGATCCCGCGTCGCCGACGTGCTGCGCGCCGCCGGGGGAACCGACCCCGGCGCGGACCTCAGCGCCGTGAACCTCGCCCGCAAGGTGACCGACGGCGAGCAGCTCGCGGTCGGGATCCCGGCGCCCATGGCACCGCCCGGTGCTCCCGAAGGCGGCGGCGGGAAGGTCGACCTCAACGCGGCGAGCCCGGACCAGCTGGACACCCTGCCCGGCGTCGGCGAGGTGATGGCCAAGCGGATCGTCCAGTGGCGCGCGGAGCACGGCGGCTTCACGAAAGTCGAGCAGCTGCGCGACGTCGACGGCATCGGCGAAAGCAAGTTCGAGAAGCTCCGCGAGCAGGTGACGGTCGGATGAGCACGATTCCCGCGACCGACACCCGGCAGGACATGCGGCTGGTCCCGGCGGCGCTCGCGTGCTGGCTCGCCGCCCTGGCCGGGCTGCTGCTCGGCTGGTGGACGGCGGTCGCCGTCGGTCTCGCCGCGGCCGTGCTCGCCGGGGTGCTGCTCTGGCGGGCACGTGGCCGGCCCCGGGTGTTCGGCGCGGCGGCGGCGCTGCTGGTGCTCGGCCTGGTCGCCGCCGGTCCGATCGCCTGGCGGATCCACGACGCCGAGCAAGACGGCCTGCGTGCGGCCGCGGCTCAAGGACTGCCCGCGACGCTCACAGTGGTCGTCGCGGAACGGCCGAAGCCGGTGCGGAGCGCGGGATACGCCGATCGGCAGGCGGGCGCCCGGTCCGTGGTCCTGTCCGCCGACGTGCGCGCGGCGTCCGTCGACGGACAGTCGGTCGTCTCGTCCGGGCGGGTCCTGCTGCTCGCGCCGGTCGCGGACTGGGCGGGCGTGCTGCCGGGGCAGGAAGTCCGGGTGGCGGGCCTGCTGATGCCACCGCGTGGCGCGGACCTGACCGTGGCGGTGCTGTCCGTGCGCGGCCCGCCGGGTGATCCGGGCCCGGCGCCGTGGTGGCAGAAGGCCGCGGCCGGACTGCGGTCCGGCCTGCACGACCTGAGCCAGACCCTGCCGGAGGAACCCGCGGGACTGTTGCCGGGCCTGGTCCTGGGCGACACGAGCGGACTGTCCCCTCGGATCGAGCAGGAGTTCGTCACTGCAGGGCTCGCGCACCTGACGGCGGTCAGCGGGGGAAACCTCGCCGTGGCGTGCGGCGCGGTCCTGCTCCTGCTGCGAGTGCTTCGGCTGGGCCCGCGGTTGTCGGCCGTCGCGGCAGGCCTGTGCCTGGCCGGGTTCCTGGTCCTGGTCGGTCCGGAGCCGAGCGTGTTGCGCGCCGGAGTCATGGCGGCGGTCGCGTTGCTGGCCCTGGCACTGGGACGGCGGGGCTCGGCGCTGCCCGCGCTGGCCTTCGCGGTCTGCGTGCTGGTCGTGGCGGATCCGGCGATGGCCACGGACTTCGGGTTCGCGTTGTCGGTCTTCGCCACCGCCGGGCTCGTCCTGCTGGCTCCACGCTGGGCGGGCGTGCTGGTCCGTCGCGGCGTCCCGCCGGGCTTCGCCGAAGGACTGGCGATCCCGCTCGCCGCCTTCGTGGTGACGGCGCCGGTGCTGGCCGGGATGGCGGGCACGGTCAGCTTGGTGTCGGTGGTGACCAACGTCCTCGCCGCGCCCGTCGTCGCCCCGGCGACGGTGCTCGGGGTGCTGGCGACGGTCGTCGGGCCGTGGTGGCCGGGCGGCGGGGCGTTCCTGGTGCACCTGGCCGGCCCGGAGGCCGAGTGGCTGATCTTCGTGGCGCGGCACGGCGCGCGAGCCCCGGGCGCGGTCGTTCCCTGGCCCGGCGGCTGGGCGGGCGCGCTGCTCGCGGCGGCCGTCCTCGCGGTGCTCGTGTTCGCCGCGCGGTACCGGCGGGTCCGGCTGCTCCTGGCGGTGCTGATCGTCGGCGCGTTGCTGGTGTTCGTGCCGGTGCGGGTGCTCGCGCCCGCGTGGCCGCCGCGGAACTGGGCGATGGTCGAGTGCGACGTCGGCCAGGGTGACGCGGTCGTGCTGGCGACGGCCGAGCCGGGGCGGGCCGTGGTGGTGGACACCGGGCCCGAGCCGGGGCCGGTCGACGAGTGCCTGCACCGGCTGTCGGTCGACCGGATCCCGTTGCTGGTGCTGAGCCACCTGCACGCCGACCACATCGGCGGGCTCGCGTCGGTCTTCGACGGCCGGTCGGTCGGCGGGATCGCCGTCGGGCCGGGGCGGACGCCGGAGTGGGCGTGGCGGCAGGTCGCCGCGGAGGCGTCCCGCCGGGGCGTGCCGTTGGTGGAACTGAGCCCGGGCGAGCGGGTCGACCTGCCCGGACTCGCGCTCGACGTGCTCGGGCCGCGGTACGTGCCGTCGCGGTCGGCCGGCCAGCAGGACGGCACGACGATCAACAACAGCTCGGTCGTCCTGCGGGCGGAAACGGCCGCCGGCCGGGTGCTGATGACGGGTGACGTCGAACTGGCGGCCCAGTCGGACCTGCTGGCCGATGTCGGAGACCTGAAAGCGGAGGTGCTCAAGGTGCCCCACCACGGCTCGCGGTACTCGCTGCCGGCCTTCCTCGCCGCGGTGGCGCCGCGCGCGGCGCTCATCAGCGTCGGCGCGGGCAACACCTACGGCCACCCGAGCAAGTCCACAGTGGACACTCTGACGGCGTTGGGCGCCTTGGTGACCCGGACCGACGTCGACGGCGACACAGCTGTGGTCCCGGACCCGTCAGGCCCGGCGATAGCCCGCCGGGGCGAACCGCGCGGCCCGCCTCACCGCTGACTTCCGTTGCCCGGCAACGCGTTCCCGCCGGGGCGCGCGTGGCTAGCCCCGGCGGGGAGACGTCAGTAGCCGAGGGCCTTGTTCACGGCCGCGGCCGAAGCCGGCACGGTCGCCTTGGGGCCGACGTGGTTCTCGATGGCGTCGAGGGTCTTGAGGCCGTCGCCGGTGATGAGGAGCACCGTCTCGGCGTCCGGGTCCAGCTTGCCCGTCTCGATGAGCTTCTTCGCCGTGGCGACGGTGACCCCGCCGGCCGTCTCGGTGAAGATGCCCTCGGTGCGGGCCAGCAGCCGGATGCCTTCGACGACCTCTTCGTCGGTGACGTCCTCGATCGAGCCGCCGGTGCGGTTGACGATGTCGAGCACGTACGGGCCGTCGGCCGGGTTGCCGATCGCCAGCGAGCGGGCGATGGTGTCCGGCTTCACCGGCTGGACGACGTCCTGGCCGGCGCGGAACGCGGCCGAGACCGGCGAGCAGCCGGTGGCCTGGGCGCCGAACACCTTGTACGGGCTGGCGTCCACCAGGCCGAGCTGGCCCAGCTCGCGGAATCCCTTGTCCACCTTGGTGAGCTGTGAACCGGAGGCGATCGGCACGACGATCTGCGGCGGGATCCGCCAGCCGAGCTGCTCGGCGACCTCGAAGGCGAGTGTCTTCGAGCCTTCGGAGTAGTACGGGCGGACGTTGACGTTCACGAAGGCCCAGCTCGGGTGCTCACCGGCCAGTTCGGTGGCGAGCCGGTTGACGTCGTCGTAGTTGCCGTCGACGGCGATCAGGTCACCGTCGTACACCGCGGTGGTGAGGATCTTGGCGCGCTCGAGGGACTTGGGGATCAGCACGACCGACTTCCAGCCCGCGCGCGCCGCCGCGGCGGCGACGGCGTTGGCCAGGTTGCCGGTCGAGGGACAGGCGAGCACCTCGAAGCCGAACTCGCGGGCCGCGGCCAGCGCGACGGCGACCACGCGGTCCTTGAACGAGTGCGTCGGGTTGCCGGTGTCGTCCTTGACCCACAGGCGCTTGAGGCCGAGCTCCTTGGCCAGGCGGTCGGCGCGGATCAGCCGCGTCGAGCCGGGCTCGGTGTTCGGGATCTCTTCGATGTTGGACGGAACCGGGAGGAGCTTCTTGTAGCGCCAGATGTTCTTGGGGCCGGCCTCGATGTCTTCGCGGCGGACGCGGCCGAAGTCGTAGGCGACCTCGAGCGGCGAGAAGTCTTCGGCGGAGACGAACTCGGGGGCGAGCGGCTGCCGGTGGCCCTCTTCCTTCGACACCAGTTCGACGGCCGGTCCGAGATCCGGGGTCTTGGTGGTGGAGGTCGTGCCGAGGGTTGCGGTCATCGCGAGGTTCCTTCCTCATCTGCCCCGCCGAAGCGGGCCGGAATTGGCACCGTGGTCGTCAGCTATCCCGCGATCGCGGGATGACAGGCTGTACGCCGGTTGCCGGGGCTTCGTCGGGCCGTTCCCTCTGCCCCTCTGGATGAGCGGTATTCAGTTGTCGGAGCGCGCGAGAAAGCGCGCCGCCTCCAGGACACCGTACGACATGGCACTCGGGCCGTGCCATGGTGGCCGCTCGACATCACCGGAGCGGGCGCACGAAGCAGCAAGTGAGAAGATTCCCGGGTGACCGCGCAAGCCACCGCCCCGGCCCCGCTCCACCTGGTCCTGGGTGAGGAAGAACTGCTGATCGAGCGGGCCGTCCGCGAGACGCTGGCCGCGTCCCGCGCGATCGACGCGACGGCCGAGCTGACGCGGGCCCGGGTGTCCGATCTCACAGCTCCCGAGCTGGCCGAACTCGTCAGCCCGTCGCTGTTCAGCGAAGGCCGGGTGATCGTCCTCGAGTCGGCGCAGGACATCTCGCAGGAGCTGGCCGACGCCGTGACGTCGTACCTGAAGGACCCGGCGGCCGGGATCGTGCTCGTCGTCGTGCACACCGGCGGCGGGCGCAGCAAGGCGGGCAAGACGCTCCCGGCGGTGCTGAAGAAGGCCGGCGCCGAGGTGACGGAGTGCCCGAAGCTGACCAAGCCCGCCGAGCGGGAGCAGTTCGTGCGCCACGAGGTGCGCCGGGCCGGCGGCAAGATCGACCCGGCCGGGGTCGCGGCGCTCATCGACGCCGTGGGCTCCGACCTGCGGGAACTCTCCTCGGCCGCGATGCAGCTCGTCGCGGACGCCGGCGGGGCGGTCGACGCGGACGCGGTCCACCGCTACCACCGCGGCCGCGCCGACGTGACCGGGTTCGCGGTGGCCGAGAAGGCGGTGAGCGGTGACCGCGCGGCCGCCCTGGAGTCGCTGCGCTGGGCGATGCAGCTCGGCGTCCCGTACGTCCTGGTCGCCGACGCGCTGGCCGACGCGGTCCGCACGATCGCCCGCGTCTCCGGCGCGGGCCGCGGCAACCCGAACCAGCTGGCCGGGGAGCTGGGCATGCCGCCGTGGAAGGTCCGCAAGGCCCAGGGCCAGTCCCGCGGCTGGAACCAGGACGGCCTCGCCACGGCGATGCGGGTGGTCGCCCGGCTGAACGCCGAGGTCAAGGGCGTCGCGGCGGACCCGGGTTACGCGCTGGAACGCGCGGTCCTGCAGGTGGCGGCGGCCAAGGGCGACCGCTGAACATGAAGAAAGCCCCGGCCGGGGCCGGGGCTTCTCCAGAGATCAGCTCGCTCAGAGCGAGTTGACGCGCTTCGCGAGCGCCGACTTCTTGTTGGCGGCCTGGTTGGCGTGGATGACGCCCTTCGAGACGGCCTTGTCCAGCTTCTGGGCGGCGTCGCGCTGCAGCTCGACGGCCTTGGCCTTGTCACCGGAGTCAGCGGCTTCGCGGACCTTGCGGATCGCGGTCTTCACCGAGGACCGGATCGCCTGGTTGCGCTGACGCGCCTTCTCGTTCGTGGTGATGCGCTTGATCTGCGACTTGATGTTGGCCATGAGGCGCTCCTGCTTTCACTCGGTGAGATTCGCCGCCGCGCTGGTGTGGCCCCGCTGAAGCGGGTTTCCTCCATGACGGAATGCCGCACGGCAACGAGCAACAACTTTAACAGCCCGGCCCCGGCCCGCCGCGAGCGCGTCCGGCCGGGCGTGGATCACCGGGAGTACGGTGGACGGCGGTAGTGCCTAGGGTTCCGTCACCGGTCCGCCCCAGCCAGCAGGACAACCAGGAACCGGTGGGTCTGGTCCGAGCGGCACCGTCGGCGGGTCCGGAAGTCCCGCCGTTCATCTGACGGGGCAAAAGCCTGGAGGACCCGGTTTCGCGCGCGCGAAACCCGTAAGGGGTCCCTGTGAACACCACCGCACTGTCCTTCGTCGTCGTCGCGGCCGTCGTGCACGCCGCGTGGAACCTCGCCGCCAAGCGGGTCCGCTCCGGCGGCACCCAGTTCGTCTGGCTCTACTACACGGTTTCCGCCGTCGCCCTGCTGCCGGTGACGGTCGTGCTGGTGGCCGTCGAGCCGCAACGTCCACAGTGGAGCTGGCTGCTGGCCGCGGCGGGCACGTCGGTGCTGCACGTCGCCTACGGCATCGTCCTGCAGCGCGGCTACCGCGTCGGCGACCTCTCCGTCGTCTACCCCGTCGCGCGGGGCACCGGGCCGCTGCTTTCGGTGCTGGCCGCCGTCCTCGTCCTCGGCGAACGGCCCGGCTGGCTCGGGCTGCTCGGCGCGTTCCTGGTGATCACCGGGGTGCTCGTGATCAGCACCGGCCGCCGGGGCGCCGCGGCGGCCGACCCGGCCGCCGCCAAGGCCCGGCGCGCCGGGATCTTCTACGGCGTCCTGACCGGGGCCGTCATCGCCGGTTACACGCTCTGGGACGAGCACTCGGTGACCGGCATCGGCATGCCGCCGATCGTGTACCTCGGCCTCGGCACGCTGATCCAGAGCGCCATGCTCCTGCCGAGCGCGCGGGCGGGCCGGTCCGAGGTGACGCGGCTCTGGCGCGAGCAGCGGCGCGAGGTGCTGATCGTCGGGCTGCTGTCGCCCGTCGCCTACATCCTCGTGCTGTTCGCCCTGACGATGGCGCCGGTCAGCCTCGTGGCGCCCGCCCGGGAGCTGAGCATCGTGCTGGGCGGTCTCGCCGCGTGGCTGGTGCTGGGCGAGCGTGACGCCGTGCGGCGGCTCGCCGGGTCCGTGATCGTGCTGTCCGGCATCGTCGCGATTGCGGCGGCCTGAGGACCTCCGGTAGGGATGGTCGGATGGAAGTCCTGAAGAGCAGGCTGCTGATCCGCCCGCGCGACGCCGAGGCGTCGACCGCGTTCTACCGCGACACCCTCGGCCTGGCCGTGGAGCGTGAGTTCCCCGGTGGCACCGTGTTCTTCCTGGGGCACGGCTCCCTGGAGGTGTCCGGCTCGGGCGAGGCGGGCGCGTCGCCCGACCTGGTGCTCTGGGTGCAGGTCCGCGACCTGGCCGGCGAGCTGGCCGGGCTGAAGGCGAAGGGCCTGACGCCGGTGCGGGACGCCAAGCGCGAGCCCTGGGGCCTGGACGAGGCCTGGATCGCCGATCCGGACGGCACACGCATCGTGCTGGTCGAGGTGCCGGAAGGACACCCGATCCGCACGGACACCCGCTAGGCGGGCTTGACGGCCCGCAGCTGCGCGGCGAGCGCGGTGAAGCCGGGCGGTTCCCAGGTCCACGTCTGCAGGTCGGCGAAGCCCGCTTCGGCGGCTTCGTCGGCCAGCACGTGCCTGCTCACGGGCAGCCACTTCTCGTGCGCGGACAGCAGCAGCCGGCCACCCGGGCGCAGGACGCGGAACAGCTCGGCGAAGCCGGCCGCGCGGTCGTCCCAGAGCATGACGTTGTTCACGGTGAGGACGACGTCGACGGACTCGCCGGGCTCGCCGGTGTGCGCCGCCGACCCCTCCCGGAGCTCGACCCGGTCGCCGCAGCGCTCGTGGCACAGGGCCAGCATCGCGGGGGAGGGGTCGACGCCGATCGTGCGCCCGGCCAGCCGTGCGGCGGCGTGGAGGCCGACGCCGGGGCCGGGGCCGACGACCAGGACGGTCTCGTCCGGCTCGAGCTTCGCCAGGTCGACGACGCGGTGTTCGGTGGCGGAGTTGCCCCGGGCCATGAGCCGGCCGCCGAGCCGGCCGAGCAGGCCCGAAGGGTGACCGAAGACACGGTCGAGAACCCGGGCGAGGCCGTCCGGATCAGGCTGGGGAGGTGGTGTGGGCTGGTGCGATGTGCTCATACTTCGAGGGCACCACGGATCACGTGGGCTCGCATCGGGGATGACCCCCACTCGCACCCGGAGCGCCATGGGAGCATAGAGGTGGCCATCCCCGACTTTCCGAGGACTCATTCGAGTGACGACGTTCGCCGACACGACCTTCACGCCTCCGGAGCTCATCCGGAACTTCTGCATCATCGCGCACATCGACCACGGCAAGTCCACCCTGGCCGACCGCATGCTGCAGCTCACCGGCGTCGTGGAAGAGCGGGCCATGCGCGCGCAGTACCTCGACCGGATGGACATCGAGCGCGAGCGCGGGATCACGATCAAGGCCCAGAACGTCCGGCTGCCCTGGCAGGTCGACGGGCAGGACCACGTCCTGCACATGATCGACACCCCGGGCCACGTCGACTTCACCTACGAGGTCTCCCGGGCGCTGGAGGCGTGCGAGGGCGCGGTCCTGCTGGTCGACGCCGCGCAGGGGATCGAGGCCCAGACCCTGGCCAACCTCTACCTCGCGCTCGAGAACAACCTCCAGATCATCCCGGTGCTCAACAAGATCGACCTGCCTTCGGCCGATCCCGACAAGTACGCGGGTGAGCTGGCCCACATCATCGGCTGCGAGCCCGACGACGTGCTGCGGGTCTCGGCCAAGACCGGCATCGGCGTCGGCGCGCTGCTCGACGAGGTCGTGAAGATGGTCCCGGCGCCGCAGGGCGACGCGGACGCGCCGGCCCGCGCGATGATCTTCGACTCGGTGTACGACACCTACCGCGGCGTCGTCACCTACATCCGGGTGGTCGACGGCAAGATCACCCCGCGCGAGCGCATCAAGATGATGTCCACCGGCGCCACCCACGAGCTGCTGGAAGTCGGCATCATCTCGCCGGAACCCAAGCCCAGCAAGGGACTCGGCGTCGGCGAGGTCGGCTACCTGATCACCGGCGTGAAGGACGTCCGCCAGTCCAAGGTCGGCGACACCGTGACGTCCGAACGCCACGGCGCCAAGGACGCGCTGGCCGGGTACCGCGAGCCGAAGCCGATGGTCTACTCCGGACTGTATCCGGTGGACGGTTCGGACTACCCCGAGCTGCGCGAGGCCCTCGACAAGCTCCAGCTGAACGACGCCGCGCTCGACTACGAGCCGGAGACGTCGGTGGCGCTGGGCTTCGGCTTCCGCTGCGGCTTCCTCGGCCTGCTGCACCTGGAGATCACGCGTGACCGGCTCGAGCGCGAGTTCGGCCTCGACCTGATCTCCACGGCACCGAACGTCGTCTACGACGTGGTGCTCGACGACGGCAAGGAAATCCACGTCACCAACCCGTCGGACTGGCCGACCGGCAGCAAGATCGACAAGGTGCTGGAGCCGGTCAGCAAGGTCAGCGTCCTGGCGCCGTCGGAGTTCATCGGCACGATCATGGAGCTGTGCCAGAACAAGCGCGGTCAGCTGCTCGGCATGGACTACCTGTCCGAGGACCGGGTCGAGCTGCGGTACAACATGCCGCTGGGCGAGATCATCTTCGACTTCTTCGACACGCTGAAGTCGCGTACGCGCGGCTACGCGTCGCTGGACTACGAAGAGGCCGGCACGCAGGCGGCGGACCTGGTCAAGGTGGACATCCTGCTGCAGGGCGAGGGTGTGGACGCGTTCTCCGCGATCGTGCACAAGGACGACGCCTACAACTACGGCAACCGCATGGTGAACCGGCTGCGCGAGCTGATCCCGCGGCAGAACTTCGAGGTCCCCATCCAGGCGGCCATCGGCGCCCGGATCATCGCGCGCGAAACGATTCGCGCGATCCGCAAGGACGTTCTGGCCAAGTGCTACGGCGGTGACATCTCGCGTAAGCGCAAGCTGCTGGAGAAGCAGAAGGAAGGCAAGAAGCGGATGAAGACCGTCGGCCGGGTCGAGGTCCCGCAAGAGGCTTTCGTCGCCGCACTGTCCACTGAGGACTCCGGCAAGAGCAAGAAGTAAGTGTTCCGCTGATGTGAACACCGGCGCCTGCATTCACGCTTCCGTGTGAATACAGGCGCCGAACCCGTGTTCGACGCCGTTTCTGTCGGTGCCCTCTGGTGTGCTCTGGTGCGAAGAGCGAAAGGAGGGCACCATGACTGCCATGACGGACTTCCAGTATCCGGCCGGGTCGGGCCCCATGACGGTGCGCGACCTGGAGGGGATGCCGGATGACGGGCGAAGATACGAGCTCATCGACGGGGTGCTCCTCGTGACCCCGGCGCCAGGACTCAGACACCAGAAGATCACTTATCGGCTCTACGGCGTGCTGGAGGCTGTGTGTCCGCTCGAGTTCGACGTTCTCGGAGCGCCCTTCGCGGTGCATCACGGCGACAAGATCGAGCTGCAGCCTGACGTCCTGGTGGGCCGGGACGAGGACTTCACGGAGAAGGATCTCGCGGCGCCACCGGTGCTGGCGGTCGAGGTGCTGTCGCCGAGCACCGCGATCCACGACCTCAACACCAAGAAAGCGGTCTACGAGCGGCTCGGCACGCCCAGTTACTGGGTGATCGACCCTACCGAGCCCGCGTTGACGGTGTTCGAGCTGGACGTGGACGGCAACTACCAGCAGGTGGCCAAGGCGGCGGGCGACGAGGTCTTCGAGGCCGAGCGGCCGTTCCCGGTGCGGATCGTGCCGCGGGAGCTACTGGGCCGGCTCGGCTGAGCCCGGCTGTTCCTGGGCCTGGCGCACGTCGCGCAGCGCTTGGACCACGCCGGTGAACTCGGTCGGCCCGAGCTTGAGCCAGCGCCGGGTGCTCACCCGCTCGCCCTGCTGCGGGTGGTCGTAGCGCACCACCTGGGTCTGGATCCGCTCGTCGGCGGCGGTGACGATCCAG
The DNA here is from genome assembly GCF_036114655.1 of Amycolatopsis sp. NBC_00348. NCBI lineage: Bacteria > Bacillati > Actinomycetota > Actinomycetes > Pseudonocardiales > Pseudonocardiaceae > Amycolatopsis > Amycolatopsis sp. NBC_00348. Next base: position 293,247 of record NZ_CP107994.1, read on the forward strand.
AGCGCGGTGTAGGACGTGTCGGCGCCGAGGTGCTGCGCGGGCGCGGTCGTGACGTCGGCGACTTCGGACCACGGCAGCTCACGGACGGTCAGCAACCGCCGGAGGCGAAGACCGCTCGGACCGGCCTGGATCCCGGAGAGGGCGCTCAACGCCATCACAACGCCGGCGACGGCGATGAACACGAGGAGGAAGATGGCTTGAGGCACGTGACCGAGGGAGATCGACACCCCGGTCAGGGCGAGTCCGATGGCGCCGAGGACAACGGCGTTGCGCTTCGCGAGATGCCGGTGCGCCTCGGGAGGTGAGATGCGCTGCCATTCACTCATGGCGGAAGTATGCCTGAGCGTCAGCGACGCCGGAGGCGGGGTTCGCCGCGGGTGTCGGCGTGCAGCCGGCGGTGGCGCAGTTCGCGGCGGAGCCGGTCGATCACGGCGTTGAACAGGGCCGGGTCGAGGATCGCGGTCTGATCGAACTGCCGTCTTCGCGCCGGTGCCGGTTCGAGCCGGCTGCGTGGCGCGAAGCACTGCACCGAGCTCTCGACGCCCTCGCCGGTGACCAGGTCGAGCCAGATCGCGTCGCGCAGGTAGCCGTCGCCGAAGCGGGCCGAGCGGCGGGCGGTGACGTCGGCGATCTCGGCCCAAGGCACCAGCCGGGTGCTCATCGTGCCCGCGGGCAGGCGGATGCCCTCGTCGCCGAGGGTGAGGTCACGCAGGCCGTCGAAGCCGCGCTTGAGCACGCGGGCGCGTGACGCCCGGAAGATCAGCACGGCGACGAGCACGGTCGCCGCGTAGGCGCCGGCGATCAGCCAGGCGGGCAGGCCGCGCACCAGCCCCAGGGCGAGGGCCGCGCCGAAGCCCGCGTCGATGACGGCGAGCAGGCCGATGAGGACCTTCGCCGGGATGGTGACGCGGGGCGGGGACTCGGACAACGGACGCTCCTGGGGCCGGACGGGCTCAGCGGTTGCCGATTATCCGGTCCGCCGTGACGAACACCGCAACCCGCCGCTCTTCGGCCATCACGCGGTCGTACTCGGCCCAGTCGTCGTGGGTGCCGGTGGCGGCGATGAAGACGTCGCGAAGCAGCTTCGGCAGCCCGGCTGCGTCGAACGCCGGGTCCGGGTCGTCCGGCCCGATCAGGTGCGTGGCGCCGGTGACGGAGTGCCAGTTCCAGCCGCGCCGGAACGTCACCGTGGCGTGCCCGGCCAGCCGCAGCAGCGCGAGCTTGTGCGCCCGGCCGAGGGCGACGAACGCGACGCCGGGTGCCCCGGTCACCGGGTCCTCGTACACCCCGGCGTTGACGACGGAGGAGTGAACGGTGCCGTCGGCGCGCGTCGTGGAGATGGTGGCGAGGCCGTTTTCCTGCAGCGACAAGGTGCGAACCTGCTCGAGATCAGCGCTCATGAACCAAGCTAACCCGGTCGCGGCGCCGGGTGTTCCGGTTTCACGGGGTGGAGTGCGGCCTTGACTGTCCGCACCGGCCGGGGAAGCCTCGTTCCATGCGGCTGGGCATCGCCCACCACTTCGGGTGGGCAGTGGCTGTCACGGCGTCGGCCGACCACCGGGTCGTGGACCGCCGGCGGATCGAGCTGGTCGAGCCCGGAGTAGCGGCAGCCCCGATCCACCACGACGGCAAACACCTCGACGACCCGGCCGCGGCGGCCCTCGTGGCGCTGGTCCGCGCGTCGGCGACCCGGGCGGCGTCGGCCGAACTGGACCGCCTCGCGGCCGCGCTGCCCGCACCGATCGTGTCGATGTCGCTGAGGGCATGGCCGCCGGATTTCCCCGAGGACATCACGGTCCAGCGCCGCGTGCCGTACGAGGCCCGCGCCGACTCGGTCATGTACCGCCAGGTCCTGGCGGAACTGGCCCACGCCCGCGGCTGGCAGGTGCACCTCTACGAAGCCAAGGACGTAGAACGCCAGGCGGCGGCCATCCTCGGCCCACGGGCGGACGAGGTACTCCACGGCCCGCGCGCGGCACTGGGCCCACCCTGGACGAAGGACCACCGAACGGCCTTGGCCGCAACGATCATGGCCGGGTGAAGTACGCCCTCAGCCGTGCGACGTGCCGGGCGGACTGGCGTCGCCCCGCCGGCTCAGCAGGGGCCGTTGTCGGTCCATGCTCCCCACTGGCCTGTGGTTCCCGGCTCCTCGCCTTGTGTCCACCACTTCGCCGTCCACTTGTGGCCGTTGTGGGAGACCGCGTTGCTGCCCGTGTACACCTGCGATGCGCTCCACGCCGGGTCCGTGCACGTGCCCGGGGTTGTCGTGCCGCCCGTGTCCCAGGCCACCTGCGACGAGCGGTAGAAGTTGATCGACTGCGCTGTCCAGCGTGGGGCCTGGGCGCCCAAGCGGGTGCGGAACGTCGTCCAGTCGTGCGTCGACCACGGGGACCAGCCCAGCTCCGCGTGGGCTGCCAGGCGGGGGAAGGCCAGGTAGTCGATGTCCGCCGGGGTGACCACCGTTTCCGCCCACAGCGGGGATTCCACTCCGCGGACCGCCGATTCGCCCACGCCCGACAGGTACGCACCCGGGTTCCAGTTGTACGCGTCCTGGACCTCGATGTAGCCCGCCCACGACAGGCCGATCGGGGTCGAGCTGTTGTACTTCATGTCCAGGTACGCCTTGTTCGCCGGCGACAGGATCACCTTGCTGCCGCGGGAAACCGCCGTCGAGACACCCGCGTCCGAGGTGGAAGTTCCCCAGAATTGCGGGGTCGCGGTCGCGGGCAAGGAAGCCTTCGCGATGTCGTGCCAGCCGATCGCCGACTTGCCGGTGGCCGTCACCAGCGGCAGCACCTTGTTCACGAACGTCACGTAGTCCGCCGCCGACGTCGATGACGCCTCGTCGCCGCCGATGTGGAGGTACGGGCCCGGGGTCAGGGCCGCCAGCTCGCGCAGGACGTCCGCGATGAACGTGTACGTGATGTCCTTCGAGATGCACAACGAGCTGTAGCCGACCGCCGTGTCCGTCCGCAGCGCCGGTGCGACGCCGTTGCAGTTCAGCTCCGCGTACGACGCCTGCGCCGCGTTCACGTGTCCCGGCATGTCGATCTCGGGGATGACCGTGATGTGCCGCGAGAGCGCGTAGTTCACGATGTCCGTGTACTGCGCCTTCGTGTAGTAACCACCCGCGCCGCCGCCGACCTGGGTGCTGCCGCCGTACGTCGTCAGGCGTGGCCAGCTGTCGATCTGGATGCGCCAGCCCTGGTCGTCGGCGAGGTGCAGGTGCAGGTTGTTGATCTTGTACTGGGCCAGCTGGTCGATGTAACGCTTGACCGTCGCCACCGGGTGGAAGTGCCGGGCGACGTCGAGCATCGCGCCGCGGTAGCCGAACCGCGGGTAGTCCACGATCGTCGCTCCCGGCACGCTCCACGGCCCCGGCTGGGCCGACGCGCTCTCGACGCTGCCGGGCAGCATCTGCCGCAACGTCTGGACGCCGGCGAAGAGCCCGTCCGCCGTCTGGGCCCGCACGGTGACCGACGACGCCGTCGACACCAGCTGGTAGCCCTGCGTGCCGACCGAGGACGGCGCGCCGCTCAGCAGCAGTGCGATGCTGTCGGCCGGCACGGACGCCGGGGCGTCGGACACCGGCAGCGCGTAGCCGGTCGACGGCCGCAGGACGCCGCCGAGGTAGGTGCCGACGTCCTTGGCCGGCGCCGAACCGGCCTCGGTGACGATCTTCGTCGTCGAGACCAGGGGGAAGCTGACGCCGGCCGCCGCGGTCACCGACACCGGCACCGGCACGATCGACTGCAGCGCGGGCGTGGCGGCCGACGCGGCCGGGGCGAGCTGGGCGGCCGTCGTACTGGCGCCGACCAGGGTCACTACGGCGAGTGCGCGGCCGAGGCGCCGCGTGCGGGCTGTCTTCACCGGTCCTCCTGGCGGGAAGGGCGCGACATCGCCGTCGCGCCTGCCCGGATCGTCGCATTTCTAGAGTTTCTGGTCTAGACCAATCTGGGTGGTGTGCGCGGGACTACGCTCGGCAGCATGTTCGACGAGCTGACGTTCCCGGTGATCGCCGCGCCGATGGCCGGTGGTCCGACCACTCCCGAGCTGGTCGCCGCGGTCACCGAAGCCGGTGGCTTCGGCTTCCTCTCGGCCGGCATGCTCACGCCCGCGGCCCTGGCCGCGCAGATCGACCGGACCGCCGAGCTGACCGGCGGCCCGTTCGGCGTCAACCTCTTCGTCCCGCAGCCGGACACCGGCGCCGACCTCACGGCCTACCGCGAACGGCTGCTCGCCGTCGCCCGCGAATACGACGTCGAGCTCGGCGAAGCGCAGTGGGACGACGACGCGTACCCGGCGAAGCTGGACGTCGTGCTCGAGAAGCGTGTTCCGGTGGTGTCGTTCACCTTCGGGACGCCGTCGCCGTCGGACGTCGTCCGGTTGCACGAGGCCGGCAGCAAGGTGCTCGTCACCGTCACCACGCCGGAAACCGCCGTCCGGGCCGCGGACCTCGGTGCCGACGCCCTGGTCCTGCAGGGGTTCGAGGCGGGCGGGCACCGATCGCTGTTCACCGACGACGCCGATCAGCCCGGCGGCGGCGCGGAGTACGGCGTCCTCGCGCTGCTGCGGCTCGTCGCCGCCCGCGTGGACGTGCCGCTCGTCGCGGCCGGTGGCCTGGTGCACGGCGGCGACGTCGCGGCCGTGCTCGCCGCCGGTGCGGCGGCCGCCCAGCTGGGCACGGTCTTCCTGCGCGCCGACGAGGCCGGCACGTCCGAGGCGCACCGCAAGGCCCTGGTCGTCGCCGAGCGCGAGACGGCGTTCACCCGCGCCTTCAGCGGACGGCCGGCGCGCGGGCTGGTCAACCGGTTCATGGACGAGCTGTCCGACGGCGCGCCCGCCGCGTACCCGCAGATCAACCGCATGGCCGGGCCGGTGCGCAAGGCGTCGGCGGCGGCCGGCGACCCGGAGGCCATCTCGCTGTGGGCGGGCCAGACCTACCCGCTCGGCTACGACGCCTCGGCGGCGGTGATCGTCGAGCGGCTCAAGGTCGAGGCGCGCGAAGCCGCCGCACGCCTCGACCGGATCCGCTAGTCCGTCTTCTCGACCTCGCCGCCCGTGCGGTTCATCAGGGAGTGCCGCTTGCTGTAGGCGAAGTAGATCACCATGCCGATCAGGAACCAGACGGCGAACCGCACCCAGGTCGCCGGCTGCAGGAACGTGATCAGCCAGATCGAGAACACGACGCCGACCGCGGGCACCACCGGCATGCCCGGCGTCTTGAACGTGCGCTTGAGGTCCGGCCGCTTGTAGTGCAGCACGATCACCGCGACGCAGACGACGACGAACGCGAGCAGGATGCCGATGTTCGTCAGCTCGGCGGCTTCACCGATCGGCAGCACCCCGGCGATGATCGCGGACGCGCCGCCGAGGATCCAGGTCATCCGGCTCGGCACCTGCGTTTTCGGGTGCGTCTTGCCGAACCACGGCGGGAGCAGGCCGTCGCGGCTCATCGAGTAGCCGACGCGGGTGGCACCCATCAGGAACGTGAACAGCACGGTGAGGATGCCGATGATCGCGCCGATCGCGATCACGGTGGCCAGCCCGTCGAGGCCGACCGACTTGAACGCCGTCGAGAAGCCGCTCTTCGGGTCGATCTCGGTGTACTTCTGCATGCCGGTCAGCACCAGGCAGGCCAGCACGTACAGCACCATCGAGATGGCCAGCGAGTAGATGATCGCCTTCGGCATGTGCCGCTGCGCGTCCTTGGACTCCTCGGCCGCCGTCGACATCGCGTCGTAGCCGAACACCGCGAAGAACACCGTCGCGGCGCCGGTCACCGCGCCGCCGAAGCCGGCCGGGGCGAACGGCGTGTAGTTGCCGGTCTTGACGTAGAAGAAGCCCACCAGGATGACGACCAGCACGATCAGGACCTTGATCCCGACCATCACCGTCTCGAACCGGGCCGCGCTGCGGATGCCGCGGTTGAGCAGGTACGCGATCAGCAGGCACAGCAGCGCGGCGAACAGGTCGACCTTGTGGCCGGGCCCGGTGCCGGGCGCGCCCAGCATCCACGCGGGCAGGTCGAGCCCGAGCTGCCCGAGCAGGAAGCTGAAGTAGCCGGAGATGCCGATCGCCACCACCGACACGATCGCCGTGTACTCCAGCAGCAGGTCCCAGCCGATGAACCAGCCGACGACCTCGCCGAGCACCGCGTAGCCGTAGGTGTAGGCCGAGCCGGCCTTCGGGATCAGGCCGGCGAACTCGGCGTAGGAGAACGCGGCCGCCGCGCTGGCGACACCGGCGATGAGGAACGAGATGAGCACGGCCGGGCCGACGCCGGGGATGCCCGCGGCGTCGTCGCCGTGCGCGACGCTGCCGGCGAGGGCGAAGATCCCCGCGCCGATGATGCCGCCGATGCCGATGGCGGTCAGCTGCCACAAGCCCAGGGTGCGTTTGAGGCCCGCGGCTTCGGAGGTGTCGGGGATCTGGTCGATCGGCTTGCGCCGGAAGATGCCGGAGCTGCTGCCCAGGCCTCCTGGAGCGGACATCATCGTCTCCCGAACGTCGGTGAACGGCCCGGATCACGGACCCAACGGGGGAACCTACCGGCAACCCCGCCGGGCTACAGCGCGAGCGATCAGCCCGCCGCGGTGTCCTCGCTCACGCCGTCGGCGGCACTCGCCGCGGCGCGCTTCGCCTGCGTGGTCCGGACCGCGCTCGCGGCGAAGAACGTGAGCAGCTCGGCGATCTCCGCCGGGTCGTCCAGCTGCGGGCAGTGCCCCCAGTCCTCGCGGACCAGCAGCCTGCTGTGCGGCACCAGCGTGTGCAGCTGGCGCCCGGACGCGGCGGTGACGAGCTTGTCCTTGCCGCACGCGACGACCAGCAGCGGCACCGTGACGGAGTCGAGCCGGTAGGCGTCGGCCAGCTCGGCGACGAGCTGCCGGGCCTGTTCCAGGCGGCTCTTGGTCGCGCGGTAGTCGGGGAAGAGCGCGGTGAAGCGCTGCACCTGGGCGACGTCGGCCGCGTGCGCGTCGGCGTAGAGGAACCGCGGGACGAGCTGCTCAGCCACCTTGCGCACCAGGAAGCCCGGCACCGGGACGGGCAGCGACGAGTACAGCCGCAGCGGCAGCGGGTAGCGGGCCATCGTGCGGATCAGCCACGAGTCCACGAAGCCCGGTGCGGCGATCGAGACGACGCCGGAGAGCGGCAACCGGGCGTTCTGGGCGGCACGCAGGCTCATGGTGCCGCCGAGGGAGTTCCCGGCCAGCACGACCGACCCGAGCACGGCCTGCTCGCGGACGACGGCGGTGGTGAACGCGTCGAGCTGCGGCAGCATCGGGCCGGGCCGCAACGGCTGGGCGTCCCCGAACCCGGGGAGGTCGACGGCGATCGCCGGGATCCCGGCGGCCGCGAGCTGCTCCAGGGCGGGGCGCCAGGTGTCGGCGCTGTCGCAGTAACCGTGCAGCAGCACCAGCCTCGGCGCGGACGGCCGCACGTGCGGAGCGGCGGCCCGCCGGCGCAACGAGCGTCGCGCGGGGGACTGCTCCGGGTCCTGGACGGGATCGCCGACCTCGAGGACGCGGGTGCGGACTCCGGCGTAGCGCCGGAAGGAGACCCGGACGGGGTCCGGGTCGCTGCTGGGCCGGCCGCCCGGTTCAGCCGGAACGGGCCGCTTCGTCGCGGTCATGACTCCAGATTAGCTGGCCGGAGTGGAGTTCCGGTGGACCTTCGGTGCTAACGACCAGATCTCGATAAGAGTCCGTTGACAATTCACGAAGTAGCCGGTACAAGCGGTGACCTGGGCGGATCCACGGCGGATCCGCCCAGGTCACGGCGATCAGCGGGTGAAGACGATCTTCCCGGCGGTGTCGCCGTCCAGCATCGCCTGGAAACCCTTGGCCGCATCGGCGAACGGAAGTTCCGCGCCGATCTGCGGCCGCACGCCGGTCAGATCGAGGTACGCGAGCAGATCCGCGAGCTCGTCACGGGTGCCCATGGTCGATCCGGAGACGCGCAGCTGCAGGAAGAAGACGCGCTGCAGCTCCGCGTTCGCGTCGGGGCCGCTGGTCGAACCCGAGACGACGATGATCCCGCCCGGCTTGAGCGACTTCACCGAGTGCGACCAGGTCGCCTTGCCGACCGTCTCGAACACCGCGTCGACGCGCTCGGGCAGCCGCGCGCCGGACTCGAACGCCTGGTGCGCGCCGAGACTCGTGGCGAGCGCGCGCTTCTCCTCGGTGCGGCCGGTGACCCAGACCCGGAACCCGGCCGCGCGGCCGAGCTGCACGAGCGCCGTCGCGACGCCGCCGGACGCGCCCTGCACGAGCATCGTCTGCCCCGGCCGGAGCCCGGACTTCACGAACAGCATCCGGTAGGCGGTCAGCCAGGCCGTGCCCATGGTGGCGGCCTCGGCGAAGTTCAGCCCGGCCGGCTTCGGGACGACGTTGCGGGCGGGCACGACGACCTGGTCGGCGAAGGTGCCCTGGTGCTTCTCGGTGAGCAGCGTGCGCTTCGGGTCGAGGGTGTCGTCACCCTGCCAGCCCGGCGCGTTGATCACCGAGTGGACGACGACCTCGGAGCCGTCGTCGAGGGTGCCGGCGCCGTCGCAGCCGAGGATCATCGGGAACTGGTCCGGCTTGATCCCGACGCCGCGCAGCGTCCAGAGGTCGTGCATGTTGAGGCTGGCCGCCTTGACGTGCACGCGGACCCAGCCGTCGGGCACGTCGGGTTCGGGACGCTCGCCGACGACGAGCGAGTCCAAGGGGCTTTCGGCGTTGGGTTCTTGCGCGTAGACGGCGAACATGTTTGGCAACGTACCGCCCCTCGGGCGCGGCGGCAGCAGACCGCGCGTAGGCTCACACCGTGTTCAACGGGCTTGCCGACTGGTGGGACGGGGTCGAGCTGTGGCTCGCCCAGGCGTGGTTCCCCGTCCAGTTCGTGCTGGTGATGGTGGTCGTGGTGCCGCTGTGCCTGGCCGCCGCCTGGGTACTCGACAAGGTCGTCGGCCTCTTCGCCAGACGACTCACCCCGGGGCGTGACGACGACCGCCCCGACCGCTCGGCATAGGCTCGCGAACCATGTTCAACCGAAGGCGGATCACCGCCGCGCTGATCGGCCTCCTCGTGCTGGTGCTGGGGGGCTGGCTGGTCAAGGACAACCTCGGCGGCTCGTCGAACTCCTCGACGGCGCCCACCACGAGCGCCGGTTCCGCCGCGCCCGCCCAGGGTGGCTCGGCGGTGCCGGGCACGGACTCGGGCCTGCCGGTCAAGGCGCTGTCCACGCTGCCGACGCAGGCCGCCGACACCTGGAAGCTGATCAAGGCGGGCGGCCCGTACCCCTACCCCCGCAACGACGACGTCGTGTTCGAGAACCGGGAGAAGCGCTTGCCCGGCAAGCAATCCGGCTACTACCACGAGTACACCGTGAAGACGCCGGGCAGTGCCGACCGCGGCGCGCGCCGGCTGATCTCCGGCCGGGCGCACGAGCTGTTCTACACCGGCGACCACTACTCGTCGTTCGTCGTCGTGGACCCGGCCCGATGACCGCCGCGGAGCAGGCGAAGGCCGCCGCGGAAGAGGCCTTCGGGCGGGGCGCGTACCCGCACCTGGTGAACGCGCGGGCCGCGGTGGACAAGGCCGGCACGCTGAGCGCGTTCGCCGAGGCACTGTCCTTTCCGGACTACTTCGGGCACAACCTCGACGCGCTCTACGACTGCCTGACCGACCTGTCGTGGCTGCCGCCGGGCGAGCACGTGCTCATCTGGCCGGGCTCGGAGGCCCTGCGCAAGGCCGAACCCAAGACCTACCTGGCGATCCGCAGCGTGCTCTCGGACGCGCAGCGCACGCTCGGGCCGAGCGGCCCGAGCGCCGGCTCGTGGCGGCTCACGGTCGTGCTGCCGGACGCCTGACAGCGCCTGACCGTGCCTGACTGTGCCTGACTGTGCCTGACAGCGCGGTACCAGCGTCGTACCAGGTCCGGCTGCGAATACTTGCGCGTGACCGAATATCGCTCGATCGACTCGCTCGACGGCACCGCGATCAGCTACGCCCATCGCGGTGCCGGGCCGGGGCTCGTGATCGTCCCCGGCAACAACCGGATGGCGCACGACTACGACCGGCTGGCCGGCGAACTCGCCGATCGGTTCGCCGTCTCGGTGATCGACCGCCGGGGGCGCGGGGCCAGCGGTCCGCAGGGCCCGGACTACACCCTCGAGCGTGAGATCGAGGATCTTCGCGCTGTCCAGCGCGCCGAAGACGCGCACCTCGTCTTCGGCCACAGCTACGGCGGCCTGGTGGCCCTGCAGTCGGCGCGCGCGGACCGGTCCCTCGACCGGCTGGTGGTGTACGAGCCGGCGGTGTCGTTGAACGGCTCGTTCGACCTGTCGTTCCTGCCCGATTTCGAGCGGCTGCTCGCGGCCGGCCGGCGAACCCGGGCCATGGCCCTGTTCCTGCACCGGACCCGCCTGACTCCGCTGCCCGGCTCGACCCCGAGGGTCGTGTTCCTCGCGCTCGCCGCTCTCCTGGTGGGTGGCCGGAGCGGCGTCGAGATGCGGGATCTCATGCCCACGACGCCACCGGAGCTGACCGAGGTCGCGCGGTACGACTCCGACGGCGCGACGTACGCCGAGGTCATGGCGAAGACACTGATGCTCGGCGGCACCAAGACCCCGGCCTACCTGCTCGGGGTGCTCGAGCCGCTGAGCCGCGTGATCCCGCGAGCGCGGGTCGAGCTGCTCGACGGGGCGGATCACAACGCCCCCGACGAGAGTGCCCCGCGGGCGGTGGCGGAGCACCTCGCCGCGTTCCTCGCCGGGTGACGGCTCGCGCGGCCGGCGTTCGGTGCGGTGGCCGCACCGAACGCCGTACCGGCTAGTCCTGCGGCACCCAGTTCGGCTTGCGCTTCTGGGCGAAGGCCAGGATGCCCTCCTGGCCTTCCTCGCTCGCGAAGAACTTCGCCGAGAGGCCGAGCATGTCCTCGAAACCGTCCGACGGCGTCGCCGGGCGGGGCCGGCTCAGCAGGGCCTTCGTCGCGGCCAGCGCGTTCGGGCCGCCCTGGGCCAAGGCCTTGACGAACCGGGCGACCTCGCCGTCCAGCTCGTCGGCGGGGACGGCGGAGTTGAGCAGGCCGATCTCGACCGCGCGGCGCGCGTCGAACGTGTCGCCGGTGAGGAACAGCTCGTGCGCGGCGCGCGCGTTCAGGCGGGGGAGCACGGTCAGCGAGATGACCGCCGGGACAACGCCGATGCGCACCTCGGAGAAGGCGAACGTCGCCTCCGGCACGGCCACGGCGATGTCGCACGCGGCGACCATGCCGATGCCGCCGGCCCGCGCGGGCCCGGCCAGCCGCGCGACGACCGGCTTCGGGCTGCTCCACAGCTGCTCGAGGATCTTCGGGAACTCGTTGACGCCCTGGTCGCCCGCGCCGGCGCCGCGGGCCTCCTTCAGGTCCATCCCCGCGCAGAACACCGGCCCGGTGTGGGTCAGCACGACCACGCGCACGGCGTCGTCCTCGGCGGCCTTCGCCAGCGAGTCCGAGAGTTCGCGGCGCAGCTGCGCCGAGAGCGCGTTGCGGTTGTGCGGGGAGTCCAAGGTGATCGTGGCGGTGCCGCCCACCACGTCGTAGTGCACCAGTTCGTCAGCCATGACCGACACCTTTACACACCCCGGGCCGTGCGGCCGGTGTGAGCCCGGGCACTTGCACGAAAATACGTGCACGAAAACTCGTGCAGGGCTACGGTGGCGGTATGCCCGAACCGCGGACCGCCGATCTCAAGGCGCTGAAGGCCCTCGCGAACCCGCTGCGCCAGCGGATCCTCGAACTGCTCACGGCCGGCGGCCCGGCGACGTCGACGACGCTCGCCCAGCAGCTCGGCGTCACCAGCGGCGGCACGAGCTACAACCTTCGGGTGCTGGCGGACAACGGTTTCGTGGCGGAGATCCCGGAGCGGGCGCACGGCCGGGAACGCTGGTGGCGCGCGGTCGAGCACGACATCCGCCTGCCGCCGCCCGGCGACCAGGAGGACCCGGCGAAGGCCGCGATCGGCGAGCTGCACCGGCTCTGGCTCGCCGGGGACACCGAGCTGTACGAACGCTTCGAGCGGGAACGGCCGGAGCTGGGCGAGTGGGCCGACGCCGTGCCGTACTCGCGCGGCGCGATCCGCGTCAACCTCGAAGAGCTCGCCGACTTCTTCGAGGCCTACCTCGCGCTCCTGCGGCGCTACCAGCGCCCGGAGGGCGAAACCCCGCCGGACGCGCGCCGGGTCGAGACGCGGCTGCTCGCGTTCCCCGCGCCCGCCGAGAAGGAGGCCGGCCTGGGCTGACGAAGAAGGCCCTGGGTGCCGAGCGGCCACTCGGCACCCAGGAAACGGAAAACCGCTCACGATCTCCCGAACCAAGGAGAACACTCCATGCTGCCCTGGGGCAAATCGCGGCTCGCTGCCGTGGTCCTCCTGCTGGGCGCGGTCACGCCGTCGACGGCGTCCGCCCAGCCACCGAACGACCTCACCTTCACCGGCGCCGGCGGGATCCCGTTGCACGCCACGGTGTTCCGCCCGGCCGGCCCGCCGAAGTCGGCGATCGTCCTGCAGGGCGGTTCGGACTGGCAGGTGCGCGACGACCTGCGCGTGCAGGTCGAGATGTTCACCCGCCTCGGCGTCACCACCCTGGTCTACGACCGCCGCACGACCGGGTACTCGAAGACCAGCCGCGACTACGGCGTGCTGGCCGACGACCTCATCGCGGCCGTCGGCGCGCTGCGCACCCAGCCGGGGGTCGACCCGGCGGACGTCGGCGTCTGGGGCGTCAGCGAAGGCGGCTGGGTCGCGCCGCTGGCCGCCACGCGTTCGCCGGCCGTCTCCTACGTGATCACCGAGGGCTCGGCCGGGATGGGCGGCGGCCGCCAGACGTCGTGGTACTGGGGCAACGTGCTGCGCCACCAAGGGATCTCGGGTTCGCTGCTGCGCACGCTGCCGGTGCAGGGCACCCGCTTCGCCGTCGGCGCCGGGTTGTTCCCCGAGGCGTACTACGACCCGGTGCCGGTGCTCGAACGGCTGAAGCAGCCGATGCTGGCGTTGTGGGGCGACTTCGACGTCAGCCACGCGCCGGTGGAGAGCTCGCGGATCTTCGCCGACGCCCTGCGCGCGAATCCGGACCACACCATCAGGTTCGTCGCCGACGGTGGTCCCGACCTCTACGCGACCACCGACGCCGGGTTCGACCGGCTGCCGCGCGTCGTGCCCGGTTACCCCGCGGCCGTCGGGGCGTGGCTGGCCGACCGGCGCGGCGTGCACGTCGAGACGCCGTCGTTCACCCAGCGCCCGACCGAGGCGCTCGCGCCCCTGGCGTGGTGGGAATCGGTGTGGGCGCAGGGAATCGTGCTGCTGGTGCTGCTCGCCGGGTTCGTGGCCGCGCTGGTCCGGCGCGCTCGCTGGCTGGGCGGGCTCGGGCTGGTGACCGTCGCCGGGTTCCTCGCCCTGCTCGGCTGGGCGCAGGCGTCCGGGATGAAGGACTTCGGGCCGGTGCTGCTCGGCCGGCCGCTGCCGTGGCTGGCGTTGCAGGGCCTGGCCGTCGCGACGGTGGTGGTGTTCGGCTTCACGGTGGCGAAACCGGCCGGCCGCCGGGTACTCCCGGTGGCCGCCGGTGTCGTCTTCCTGCCGTGGGCTCTCTACTGGGGACTGCTGCTGCCCTGACTCAGGCCGGGCAGAGCCAGTCCGGGTCGCCTTCGCGGGCCTCGACGACGGCCGCGTCCGGGGCGGGGAAGTGCTGCTTCAGCGTGAACGCCTCGGGCGTCGGCCCGTGGACGCGCAGGTGCTTGATCTTCTCTTCGGCGTCGGCGGGTGTCGGCCGGTAACCGGCCGGCACCCACCACAGCGCGGTCATCACGTCCTTCACCCGGTGGAACCACTCGCGGCGGCGCTTGAGGATCGCCAGGTGGCCCGGGGAATACGTGAAGGCGGCCAAGGTCTCCACCGACGTCCAGGAGGACATGTTGATCAGGAGACCGGACGTGCCGCGCACGTCCCATTCGAAAGCGCGGATCGAGATCGCGTTGTCGTCCTCGGTCTGCAGCCGCCAGACGAATCCCGGTGCGGCGTCGGCGAGGGCGTTGACGGGCTCGAGCGCGTCGACGAAATCCTTGAAGGACGGGTCGTCGATCGGCGCTTTCATCCGGGCGATGTTGACTTCTGCGAGTTCGTACCCCATGAGGCCACCCTACGGACGGTTCGCCGTCCGCAGGGTGGCCTTTTCACGCGGTGGTCAGCCGATGGTCGTCGTGGTGAAGACCGGGCTGGGGTTGGGGAAGCAGGCGGTGGGCGCGGTGATGTCGCCGATGAAGGTGCCCGCCACCGCCTTGAAGGTCAGGCCGGGGTCGCTGTAGCTGGTGCCGGACAGCTTCGTCTCGATGGTGCCGGACGCGCCCGCGGTCAGGTGCGCGGTGATGGTCGGCAGCTCGAAGGTGGCGCCGCCGGCGATCGGGCCGGGGAAGCTCAGGGTCGCGACGCCGCCGGAGACGGCGATCGCCGGCGCGGTGGAACCGAGGCCGGAGCCGCCGGCGAGGTCGGCGCTGACGTAGGTGGAGTTCGCGGGGATCGGGAACTTCAGCGCGAAGGTGTTGATGTTCTTCACGGTGTTCCCGGCGACCTCGCCGGGCACCTCGTTCGGCGCCGGGTCGATGACGACGTCGAAGGCGGCACCGGGCGCGACGGTGGCGGGCGCGGTGACGTCGGCGTCCTGGTTCAGCGAGACCTGCTGCGGCCCGATGATCGGGGCGTCGGCCTGGCAGTCGAAGGCGATGGTGGTGGTGGCCGCCGAAGCCGGGGCGGCGAGGGCCAGCGGGAGGGCCGCGGCCGCGGTCAGAGCGGCCAGCCGGGAAAAGTGAAGCGCTTTCATCTGTATCCACCTACCTGCGGTTTTGGAGGGGAGGAACGAGAGCTGCGCAGCGCTTAGATAGTTACCGGCAAGTTAACTAGCCCGTCAAGGATTTACCGTTCCCAGGCACGGTGGGTAACAGAAATGTGAATAAGACTCGCCTTTTGGCGGTGGTGATCTTCGCGGGTGATCGTTCCGGCGCACTCAGCGTGGTCTAGACGTACGCTCCGGCGCGCAGCAGCTCGGTGACGGCGGTGGCGTACCGGGCGATCACGACGTCCGCGACGCGCGGGTCGTCCGCCAGCGGCGACGCGAGGAACGCGCCCGGGTCCGCTTCGCGGGCCAAACGCGCGATCCGGTCCGGCAGCAGGCCTGGCGCCAGGAACCACGACGCCACGATCAGGTGCTTCACGCCCCGGTCCCGCAGGCGTGCGGCGGCCGTGGGGATGTCCGGCTGGGTCGCCGAAGCGAACGCCTCGCTCGCCGGGAGCCCGAGCCGCTCCTCCCAGCGCGCGGCCACCGCGGCGATGACGGCATTGGCGGAAGCGTTGGACGAGCCGACCGCGCTGAGCAGCACACCCGTGCCACGCCGTCGCGGCGCCGCGGAAAGCCGGTCCAGCGCTACCGCTTCCAGCGCCGGGTCCGCGCCGAGCACGTCCGACACCTGGACGCGGAAACCGGGGCACTCGGCGGTCACCGACGACACCAGCGCCGGCAGGTCGACTCGCGCGTGGAACGCGCTGCCCAGCAGCAGCGGCACCACGACCGCCGTCCGGTGCCCGGCCGCGTACAGCTCCCGCAGGACATCCGTCACCCGCGGCTCCGACAGGTCCAAAAAGGACTCGTGCACCGACAGTCCCGGTGCTCGCGTGCGCACGACGTCGACCAGGGCCCGCACGGTCGACGCCGAGCGGGGGTCACGGCTGCCGTGCGCGACGGCGACCAGGGGCGGGGTCACGAGAACCGCTCACCCACCAGCCCGGCGGCCAGGGTGTCGCCGTCCTTCGGGTCGATCACCAGGAACGCGCCGGTGCGCGGGCTGACGCCGTAGTCGTCGACGCTCAGCTCCTCGGCCAATGTCAGGGTGACCAGGCCGATGTCGTTCAGCTCCAGCGAAGCCGGTCCGGCCACGCTGGCCAGCTTCTGCTCGTCGAACCGCGCGTGCAGCTCGCCGACCAGCGCCTGGACCGTGCGCGCGCCGTGCTTGACCAGCACCCGCGCGCCCGGCTTGAGCGGCTTCGACGACAGCCAGCACAGCGTGCCGGTGATCTCGTCGGTCACCTCCGGCGGCGAGTCCGCGGCCGCGATCAGGTCGCCGCGGGAGATGTCGATGTCGTCGGCCAGCAGCAGCGTCACCGACGTCCCGGAACCGGCCTCTTCGAGCGGGCCGTCGGCGGTGTCGATCCGCTCCACGCGGCTGCGGATACCTTGCGGCAGCACGACGATCTCGTCACCCGGGCGGACCGTGCCCGCGGCGATCTGGCCCGCGTACCCGCGGTAGTCCGGGTACTCGGGCGTGCGCGGGCGGATGACGTACTGCACCGGGAACCGCAGCGCCGAGTCGTGCGGGTCGGGGGCCACCGGCACCTCTTCCAGGTGCTCCAGCAGGCTCGGGCCGGAGTACCACGGCGTCCGGTCCGAGCGCGACGCGACGTTGTCGCCCTCCAGCGCCGACACCGGGACCGCGAGCACCGAACCACGCTGGTAGCCCAGGGATTCGGCGTGCGTGGCGAACTCCTCGGCGATCACCGCGAACGTCGCTTCGTCGTAGCCGACGAGGTCGATCTTGTTCACCGCGAGCACCAGCTGGGGCACGCCGAGCAGCGCGAGCACGGCCGCGTGCCGCCGGGTCTGCTCGATGACGCCCTTGCGCGCGTCGACCAGCAGCACGGCCAGCTGCGCGGTGGACGCGCCGGTCACCGTGTTGCGCGTGTACTGCACGTGCCCGGGCGTGTCGGCCAGCACGAACGACCGCTTCGGCGTCGCGAAGTAGCGGTAGGCGACGTCGATGGTGATGCCCTGCTCGCGTTCCGAGCGCAGGCCGTCGACGAGCAGGGACAGGTCCGGTGTGGACAGTCCCTTGTCGACGGACGCGCGGGTGACGGCGTCCAGCTGGTCGGCCAGCACGGACTTCGTGTCGTAGAGCAGCCGGCCGACGAGCGTGGACTTCCCGTCGTCGACGCTCCCGGCCGTCGCGAGCCGTAGCAGGCTGGACATCAGAAGTACCCCTCACGCTTGCGGTCTTCCATGGCCGCCTCGGACATCCGGTCGTCGGCGCGGGTGGCGCCGCGCTCGGTGAGCCGCGAGGCGGACACCTCGGCGATGACCTCTTCGACGGTGCTCGCGGTGGACTCGATCGCGCCGGTGCAGGAGCCGTCGCCGACGGTCCGGTAGCGCACGGTCCGCTCACGGACCTCTTCGCCCGGCCGCGGCCCGCCCCACGGGCCTTCGGCGAGCCACATGCCGTCGCGCAGGTACACCTCGCGCTGGTGCGCGTAGTAGATCGACGGCAGCTCGACCTTCTCGCGGGCGATGTAGTTCCAGACGTCCGCCTCGGTCCAGTTGGACAACGGGAAGACGCGGACCTGCTCGCCCGGGCGGTGCCGGCCGTTGTACAGGTTCCACAGCTCGGGCCGCTGGCGCCGCGGCTCCCACTGGCCGAAGGAGTTGCGGAGGCTGAAGATCCGCTCCTTGGCCCGGGCGCGCTCCTCGTCGCGGCGGCCGCCGCCGAACACGGCGTCGAACCTGTTCGCCGAGATGGTGTCGAGCAACGGCGTGGTCTGCAGCGGGTTGCGCATCCCGTCGGCGCGTTCCTCCAGGCGCCCGTCGTCGATCCAGTCCTGGACCTTCGCGACGACCAGGCGCAGCCCGTGCTGCTCGACGACGCGGTCGCGGAACTCGATGACCTCGTCGAAGTTGTGCCCGGTGTCGACGTGCAGCAGCGGGAACGGCACCGGCGCCGGCCAGAACGCCTTGATCGCCAGGTGCAGCAGCAGCGTCGAGTCCTTGCCGCCGGAGAAGAGGATCACCGGGCGGTCGAACTCGCCGGCCACCTCCCGGAAGATGTGGATCGCTTCGGATTCGAGCGCGGCCAGATTGTCCTGTGCCGCATCAACAGCGGTTGGGGGGTCCAGGGGGGCTCGTCCCCCGGCTGGGGTCTGGGGCTTGGCCCCAGAATTCACAGCGGGCTCCAGAGTCGTCATGCGTCCCTTTCCTCAACCGTGCAGTCCGCACTCGGTCTTCGACTGGCCCGCCCACCGGCCGCTGCGGGCGTCCTGGCCCGGCTCGACCCTGGCCGTGCAGGGCGCGCAGCCGATCGAGAGGTAGCCGATCGAGACCAGCGGGTTCTCGAGGATCCCGTGCTCGGCGATGTAGCCGTTGAACTCGTCGTCGGTCCAGGCGGCGATCGGGTTGATCTTCACCAGGCCGTTGCGGTCGTCCCAGGTGACGATCGGGGTGTTCGCGCGGGTCGGCGCGTCGACCCGGCGGACGCCGGTGATCCACGCCGAGTAGTTGCCCAGGGTCTTGCGCAGCGGCACGACCTTGCGCAGGTTGCAGCACTGCGTCGGGTCGCGGTCGTGCAGCTTCTCGCCGTACTCGGCGTCCTGCTCGGCGACGCTCTGCTCGGCCTGCGCGTTGACGATCTTGACGTTCGGGTAGACGGCCTGCACCGCGTCGCGGGTGCCGATCGTCTCGGCGAAGTGGTACCCGGTCTCCAGGAACAGGACGTCCACATCGGACTTCGCCTTCGTGGCGAGGTCGATCAGCACGGCGTCCTGCATGTTGGACGCGACGATGAAGTCGTCGCCGAACGTGTCGACGGTCCAGCGGATCGCCTCGTCCGCGGTCGCGTCCGCCAGCTCCTTCGAAGCGCGTTCGGCGAGGGTCTTGTAGTCGGCTGTGGCGGTCATCGGGACACCTCCGGGAGGGACAGTCCGAGGAACTTCACCGAGAAGACCCGGCGACAACCGGAACACAGCCAGCCGCCGTTCTCTTCCGGGCGCAGGTCCTCGTCGCCGCAGTACGGGCAGTAGTACGGCGCCGCGCGTTCGGTGCTCGTCACTGCAAAACGCTCTCTTCGGCCCGCGCCGCCCACTGCGGGAACCGCTCGCCGGGTTCGCGCCCGGCGACGTAGGCGCGCACGACGCGTTCGACGTACCCGGTCAGCTCCGCCGCGGTCACCTTGTGCCCGCGCAGCTTCCGGCCGAACCCGGCGTCGAGGCCGAGGCCGCCGCCGAGGTGCACCTGGAAGCCCTCGACCTGGTTGCCGTCGGCGTCGGTGACGATCTGGCCCTTGAGGCCGATGTCCGCGGTCTGGATCCGCGCGCAGGAGTTGGGGCAGCCGTTGAGGTGCACGCTGACCGGGGTGTCCAGCTCGGCCTGGATGTCCGCGAGGGACTTCTCCAGGTCCGTGACCAGCTGCTGCGCCCGGGCCTTCGTCTCGACGATGGCGAGCTTGCAGAACTCCAGCCCGGTGCAGGCCATCACCCCGCGCCGCCACGGCGACGGGTTGCTGTCGAGGCCCAGCTCCACCAGCGCCGCCTGCAGTGCCGGGACCTGCGCCTCGGGGACGTCGAGCACGACGAGCTTCTGCTGCGGGGTGAGCCGGACCCGGTTCGACCCGGCCCGCTCGGCGGCCTCGGCGACGGCGACGAGCGTGTCACCGGAGACGCGCCCGGCGATCGGCGCCGCGCCCACGTAGAACTTGCCGTCGACCTGCGGGTGCACCCCGACGTGGTCGATCGGGGCCGCAGGTGTCTCCGGGGCCGGGCCGTCGATCAGCTCACGCTTGAGGTACTCGTCCTGCAGCACCTGGCGGAACTTCCCGGCACCCCAGTCCTTGACCAGGAACTTGATCCGGGCACGGGCGCGCAGCCGCCGGTAGCCGTAGTCGCGGAAGAGCGAGATGACGCCTTCCCAGACGTCCGGGATCTCGTCGCGCGGCACCCAGGCGCCGAGGCGCTGCCCGATCATCGGGTTGGTGGACAGGCCGCCGCCGACCCAGAGGTCGAAGCCGGGGCCGTGCTCGGGGTGGTTCACGCCGACGAACGCGATGTCGTGGATCTCGTGCGCGACGTCGGACTGGCCGGAGATGGCGGTCTTGAACTTGCGCGGCAGGTTCGAGTAGGCCGGGTCGCCGATGTAGCGGCGCTTGATCTCCTCGATCGCCGGCGTGCCGTCGATGACCTCGTCCGCCGCGATGCCCGCGACGGGGGAGCCGAGGATGACGCGCGGGCTGTCGCCGCAGGCCTCCATCGTGGTCATGCCGGACTTCTCGAGCTTGTCCCAGATCGTCGGCACGTCTTCGATCCGGATCCAGTGGTACTGGATGTTCTGCCGGTCGGTGATGTCGGCGGTGCCGCGCGCGTGGGTCTGGGAGATCTCGCCGAGCACGGCGAGCTGCTCGGTGGTCAGCGCGCCGCCGTCGAGCCGGACGCGCAGCATGAAGTAGCGGTCGTCCAGCTCCTCCGGCTCCAGCGTCGCGGTGCGGCCGCCGTCGATGCCGGGCTTGCGCTGGGTGTAGAGGCCGAACCAGCGGAACCGGCCGCGCAGGTCGCCGGGGTCGATGGCGTCGAACCCGCGGTGGGCGTAGATGTTCTCGATCCGCGCGCGCACGTTGAGCGGGTTGTCGTCCTTCTTGGACCGCTCGTTCGGGTTCAGCGGCTCCCGGTAACCGAGCGCCCACTGCCCTTCGCCGCGCTTCTGCTTGACGCGCGCGGGGCGGGCGGGGGTATCACGCGTTGGCGAGGCCATGGGGGCGTCCTCCGAGAGGCTTTCGTGGCACCGGGGGACGCGAAAACACCTTCCCTCCGGCGCCGCTGTCCAGATTTCGTGGCAGTGGTGGCGACGCAGTCAGCGAACGGGCACGCAGAGGGCACTGGCGACCCGCAGGAGGTCGACGTGGCGGCGTGCCACGAGGAGAACACCGGCAGAAGTCACCCGCTCAGCGTGCCACGCGTCCACAATGTGGTCCAGGCCTGTCCGGATGGTGGGAGAAGGGTCACTAACCAGCGAGAATGCGCCGCCCGGCGGACCCCCGACCTGCGCCTGGGAGGCGCCGGGCCCGCCGCGGCCGGTGTCAACCGCTCGACGGCCGGGTCGATGGGGGCCGGACAGCGCAGTGGCTCTCGTCCGGCTCGGCGCGGTGAGCGGTGTTGACCCGAACGGGCCCTCGGCGGGGGCCAGGCCGTGGTGGGGTGGACAATCGGAGGGTGCCTGACCTGCGTCCCGACCCCGCCACACCGATCGACCCGGCCCTGCCGGAAAGCGCGCTGAAGGGTCTCGGCAGCAGAGCGTTCGGCGTCTACGTGCACGTCCCGTTCTGCGCGACCCGCTGCGGCTACTGCGACTTCAACACCTACACCGCGGGCGAGCTGGACTCCGGCTCGTCACCGCAGTCGTGGCTGGAAGGGCTGCGCCGGGAGCTGGAGCTGGCCGCAAAGGTGCTGGTCGTGCCGCCCGCCGCGGAGACGGTCTTCGTCGGGGGCGGCACGCCGTCGCTGCTCGGCGCCGACGGGCTGCGGTCGGTGCTCGACGCCGTCCGCGACGTCTTCGGCCTCGCGCCCGGCGCCGAGGTCACCACCGAGTCGAACCCGGAGTCGACGTCGCCGGAGTTCTTCGCCGGGATCCGCGAGGCCGGGTACACGCGGGTGTCGCTGGGCATGCAGTCCGCGGCCCGGCACGTGCTCAAGATCCTCGACCGCGTGCACACGCCCGGCCGGCCGGGGAAGGCCGCCGCGGAAGCGCGCGCGGCCGGGTTCGAGCACGTGAACCTGGACGTGATCTACGGCACGCCGGGCGAGCGCCGCGAAGACCTGCAGGCGACGCTGGAGGCCGTGCTGGCCGCCGGGGTCGACCACGTCTCGGCGTACGCGCTGATCGTCGAGGAGGGCACGGCGCTGGCCCGCCGCGTCCGCCGCGGTGAGCTGCCCGCCCCGGACGACGACGTGCTGGCCGCGGACTACGAGATGATCGACGCGACGCTGTCGGCGGCCGGCCTGAGCTGGTACGAGGTGTCGAACTGGGCGGCCACCGACGCCGCCCGCTGCCGCCACAACCTCGCCTACTGGCGCGGTGACGACTGGTGGGGCGCCGGGCCGGGCGCGCACAGCCACGTCGGCGGGGTGCGCTGGTGGAACGTCAAGCACCCGGCGCGCTACACGTCGCTGCTCGCCGCCGGCGACTCGCCCGCGGGCGGGCGCGAGGTGCTCACCGACGACGACCAGCACCTCGAACGGATCATGCTCGAGCTGCGCGTCGCCGAAGGACTGCCGCTGGACGTGCTGGACGAGCCGGGCCTGGCGGAGGCCCGCGCGGCGGCGGCCGAAGGGCTGCTCGATCCGTCCGCATTGGACTCCCGCGGCCGCGCGGTGCTGACCGACCGCGGCCGCCTGCTGGCCGACGGTGTCGTCCGCCGGCTTGCGGGATGAGGCCGTCCCGGGCATAAATCTCCGGCGCACGTCGTTACTTGCATCAAGCAACGACGTTCGAGGAGGGCCCATGGCGCGCGCGATCAGGTTCGGCGAGTACGGCGAAGCGGACGTCCTGCGGGTGGAAGACGTCCCGCGGCCCGCGCCCGGACCGGGCCAGGTGCTCGTCGAGGTCCGCGCCGCCGGGATCAACCCCGGGGAGAGCTCGATCAGACGCGGTCTGCTGCACGACCGCTGGCCGGCGACCTTCCCTTCGGGCCAGGGCAGCGACTTCGCGGGTGTCGTCGCCGAACTCGGCGAAGGCGTCGAGGAGATCGAGGTCGGCGACGAGGTCATCGGCTTCGTCGAGACCCGGTCCAGCCAGGCGGAGTTCGTCGTGGCGCCGGCGGAGAACCTGACGCCGCGCCCCGACGGCGTGTCCTGGGAAGCGGCCGGTTCGCTGTTCGTCGCCGGTGCCACCGCGTACGCCGCGGTGCGCGCGGTGTACCCGCGCGAAGGCGAGACGGTCGTCGTCTCGGGGGCCGCGGGCGGGGTCGGCTCGCTGGCCGTCCAGCTCGCGAAGCTGTCCGGAGCCACGGTGATCGGCCTCGCGAGCGAGGCGAACCACGCGTGGCTGCGCAAGCTCGACGTCGTCCCGGTCGCCTACGGCGAGGGCGTCGAAGACCGGATCAGGGCCGCGGCGCCGAACGGCGTCCAGGCGTTCGTCGACACCTACGGCTCCGGCTACGTCGACCTCGCGCTGCGCCTCGGCGTCTACGCGGGCCGGATCGACACGATCATCGACTTCGCCGCGGCCGAGAAGTACAACGTGAAGGCCGAGGGCAGCGCCGCCGCGTCGTCGGCGGACGTCCTGCGCGAGCTGGCGACGCTGATCGCCAAGGGCCTGCTGGAGGTGCCGATCGCGAGCGTGTACCCGCTCGACGAGGTGCAGCACGCCTACCTCGAGCTGGAGCAGCGCCACACGCGCGGCAAGATCGTCCTGGTCCCCTGACGCTCACGTGTTCCTGGCCGCGACCACCTTCACGCCGGCCAGGAACACGTCGAGCGCGAACTCCAGCCGCTCGGCCGCGGTCTCCTCGGTGAAGAACTCGCCCATGAGCAGCATGTTCGGGAACGCCTCGGCGGGCAGCGACCGCATGTAGGCGAGCATCTGCTTCCCGCGCTCGGAGACGTCGTCGGCGTCGATCTCGCCCCACGTCCAGCCGCTCGCTTCGTAGGCGTACGCCTTGGCGTAGAGCGAAAGCGCGTCGCCCGCGAAGCTCGCCTGCTTGAGGTCGAGCCCGCCCGCGCGCAGCAGCGCGAGCATCGCCTCGCCCTGGTGCAGTGAGCTGGGGTTGACCGGCACGGCGATGTTCCACGCCACCCGCGCGATGCCCGGGTGCGCGACCATCGCCCGGATCTGCGCCCCGACCAGCTCCTTCACCTGCTCGTCCCAGCGGGCCGGGTCGGGCTCCGGCAGCGGCAGGTCGCCCAGGACGGCGTCGAGCATCAGCTCCGCCAGCTCGTCCTTGTTCGACACGTGCGCGTAGAGCGACGCGGGTCCCGTCTCCAGCTCCTGCGCGACCCGGCGCATCGTCACCGCGTCGAAACCCTCCTTCGCCAGGATCTCCAGCGCCGTCTTGACGACGAGCTCCTGCGAGAGCGCGGGTTTCGCGGCGCGGCGGCGCGGGGCGCGGCGCCACGGCGGCGGGGGAACGGTCAACGAGCACCTCCGGGGTTCACGAACGTAACGAACACTGTACTTGACGCGAACGTCGTTCGTATGTAGAACGGTGTTCGTAACACGAACAGCGTTCGCGAAGGGGATCTCTCATGACCACGACCACCGCCGAAGCCGACGTCCGCGCCGTGCTCGACCGGCTCACGCAGGCCTGGAACGACGGCGACGCCACCGCGTACGGCCGGCTCTTCACCGAAGACGCGGACTACATCACCTTCTTCGGGCTGAACATGCCCGGCCGGGCCGCGATCGAGAGCGGGCACCGCGCGCTCTTCGAAGGGCCGTTGAAGGGCTCGAAGCTGACCGGGAACCTCGGCGCCGAGACCAAGGTGCGGTTCATTCGCCCGGACGTCGCCATCGCCGTGGTGGGCGGCGGCTCCTCGCTCGCCGGCGGCGAGACCGCCGACGCCGGCCGCGAATCCACCGTCGGTTTCGCGCTGGTCCGGGAGGACGGCGAATGGCTGATCACGGCGTTCCAGAACACCCGCGTCTCGGATCCGCGCGGGTGAAAATGCTTGCGGAGGCGGCCGGGGTGGTGCCGCGGCCGCCGGACGAGGTGTTCGAGCGGCTGCGCGGGTGGCTGACCGCGGGCGGTCACCCGATGCGCATGGACGTCGACGCGGACCGCGGTTTCGTCGCCGTGCAGGGGGGCTGGTGGTACCGCGGCGAGTACCGCGTGACCGCCGATCCGGCCGGCAGCCGGGTCGAGCACCGGGTGGTCAACGCGGCCGAGTGGGGCCGGTGGGGCGTGCCGCTGGCCAACCGGTTCTTCCTGGGGTACCGCGAAAAGGTGGCTGCCGGATTCGCCGGGTTGCTGCGGGAGCTGGGCGGGCCGGAGTAGCCGGGGGCGCGATCCGGCGCGTAGGGTGACTTAGGTAAGCCTTAGTACCTGAGCGAGGAGTTGGCCGATGGCCGAAGCACCCCGGCGGTCCGGACGGCCCGCGGTGAAGCTGCGCGTGCTGCGCACCGAGCGGCTCACCCCGCACATGATCCGGATCGTCGCGGGCGGGGACGGCATCGCCGGCTTCGCGCCCAACGCCTTCACAGACGCCTACGTGAAGGTCCTGTTCAAGGTGCCCGGCGTCGTGTACCCGGAGCCGTTCGACGTCCAGGAGATCCGGGCCACGCTCCCGCGCGAGCAGTGGCCGCGGATGCGGTCCTACACGGTCCGGGCGTTCGACCCGCAGGCCGGCGAGCTGGTCTTCGACTTCGTGCACCACGGTGACGAAGGCATCGCCGGCCCGTGGGCGGCCTCGGCGCAGCCCGGTGACGAGCTGCTGCTGTCCGGCCCGGGTGGCGCGTACGCGCCGGGCGCCGACGCCGGCTGGCACCTGCTGGCCGGCGACGAGAGCGCGCTGCCGGCCATCGCGGCGTCGCTCGAGGCGCTCCCGGCCGGCGTCCCGGCGCACGCCGTCATCCTGGTCGAGGACGCGAGCGAAGAGCAGGCGCTGGTCACGAAGGCGGACGCGCAGATCACCTGGCTGCACCGCGCTTCGGGTGGTGACGTCACCGCGGCGGTGAAGGCGCTGCCGTGGCGTGAGGGCGTCGTGCAGGCGTTCGTGCACGGTGAGGCGGGTTTCGTCCGCGACTTGCGCCGGTACCTGCTCGACGAGCGGGGCGTGCGGCGCGAGCTGCTGTCGATCTCCGGCTACTGGCGCGTCGGCAAGGACGACGAAGCCTGGCGTGAAGAGAAAGCGGCCGAGCGCGCGCGGGAGAAGTAACCTCGCTGCATGGGTGAGCTGAAGGTAGACGTCGACCCGGCCGAGGCCGGGTTCGACGCGGTGCGGCTGAAGCGGATCGACGACCACTTCGCCCGGTATGTCGACAATGGACGGTTGCCCGGCTGGCTCGCGGTGGTGAGCAGGCACGGCAAGGTCGTGCACGTCGGCAGCGGCGGCCATCGTGACGTGGAGGCCGGGCTGCCGGTCGAGCCGGACACGCTGTGGCGGATCTTCTCGATGACCAAGCCGATCACGTCGGTCGCCGCGATGATCCTCGCCGAAGAGGGTCTCCTGGAGCTTGACGACCCGATCTCGCAGTGGCTGCCGGAGTTCGCGTCGCCGCGGGTGTTCGTCAAGGGATCGGCGCTGAAGCCGCTGACCGAGCCCGCCACGGCCCCGATCCGGGTGTGGCACCTGCTGACGCACACGGCGGGCTTGACGTACGGCTTCCACCACGGCCACCCGGTGGACGCGATCTACCGCGCGGCCGGCTTCGAGTGGGGCACCCCGCCGGGTCTGGACCTGGCCGCGTGTTCCGAGCAGTGGGCGAAGCTGCCGCTGCTGTTCCAGCCGGGCGCGGAGTGGAACTACTCGATCGCGACGGACGTCCTCGGCCGCGTCGTCGAGGTGGTGTCCGGTCAGTCGCTGGACGAGTTCTTCGCCTCCCGCATCTTCGGCCCGCTGGGCATGACGGACACGGGTTTCTTCACCACCGACACCGACCGCCTGGCGGCGATGTACCTGCCGGACCCTTCTGGCGGGATCTTGCGGAACGACGCGTTCGGAGCACTGGGCACGTCCCGCCCCTCGTGCCTCTCGGGCGGCGGCGGCCTGGTGTCGTCGGCGCCGGACTACTGGCGTTTCTCCGAAATGCTGCTGCGTGGCGGAGTTCTCGACGACGTCCGGTTGCTGTCCCCGCGGACGGTGTCGCTGATGTCGAGCAACCACCTGCCCGGCCACGTGGACCTGGAGGCGTACGGTCGCCCGTTGTTCGCGGAAATGCCGTTCGACGGCCACGGTTTCGGCCTCGGGTTCTCGGTGCTGGAGGACCCGGTGAAGGCCCGGACGATCTCGTCGGCCGGCGAGTTCGCCTGGGGCGGCGCGGCTTCCACCGCGTTCTGGGTGGACCCGGCCGCGGACATCACGGTGGGCTTCTACACGCAGCTGCTGCCGTCGAGCACCTACCGGCTACGGCCCCAGCTGCGGCAGCTGGTCTATCAAGCACTCGTGGACTGAGGTTCCTCGACGACGTCGGCGGCGATCGGGGGTGCGGCCACGTACCGCGCCACCGTTCGTCGCAGGTGGTCGGCGTGGGTGTAGATCTCCTCGACGCTCGTGATCGGGATCCGGGTCTCGGCCTTGTTCTCGTCGAAGACGCCGAGGTACTTCTTCGAGCGGTTGAACCACAGCCGCGCGATCGGCTTGCGGTTGTTGTCGTCGAGCAGCACGCCGAAGTAGGTCTTGGTGTCGCGGGCGGCGATCCTCGCGGCCGGCACCTCGCCGCAGACGATGGCGCGGACGACCCGGTAGCCCTCCAGCTCTTCCTCGGTGGTGACGAGGTCGTCCTCCCGGTCGGGGCTCTCGGCGACCGCGGGTTCGGGTTGCGGGGTGGTGTCGGTGCCGGCTCCCGTGGAGACGCTGACGTAGGCGTCGGGCCCGCCGAGGGCGTTCTTCAGCCGGTCGTTGACCTGCTCGTTCAGGAACTGGCGGGTCGCCTTGCTCACCAGCGGGCCGAACTGCTCGCGCACGCGCTGGGTGAACGCCCCTTCGTAGACCCGCGTCGTCAGGAACTTCACCCACTCGTCCTCCGGCTCCTTGAACTGAGCCGCGAGGATGCGCTTGAGCTGCCCGATGTACTTCAGCTCGCCGGCCGCGCTGATGACCGAGTCAAGGTCGAAGTCCTCCTTCGTGAGCTTCGCCAGTTCGGGCAGGAGAGTCTCGTCGATGTCCGAGAAGTCCATCACCAGGAACGGCTTGGCGTCCATCCGGTTCGGCGCGTCGAGGTCGGTGTAGAACTGGTAGACCTGCCCGTTGGTCAGCACGGCGATCCGCGCGTTCGTGACGGCGAAGTAGCGGAAGAGCTGTGACGCGTGCTCGATCTTGAGCGGGTCGTTGATCTTCTTCGCCTCGACGAGGACCTGCACCTGCCCGTTGTGCACGATCGCGTAGTCGATCTTCTCGCCCCGCTTGGTGCCCACGTCGGCGGTGAACTCGGGGATCACCTCGGCCGGGTTGAACACGTCGTAGCCGAGCACGGTGCTGATGAACGGCATCACGAAGGCGTTCTTGGTCGCCTCTTCGGTCTCGATGCCGTCCTTGTGCTTGCGGATCTTCAGGGCGAGTGCTTGCGCGCGCTCCGCGATGTCCATGCCGGTGCCGATCTCTGCGGGAACTGATCAAGCGCCAGAGTCGCCGCGGCCATCCGGTCTGTTACAGGTCGTGAGTGAGAAACAGTGTTCTAACACTGTTTCTCACTCACGACCGGCGTCAGCCGAACGGGCCTTGGTCCGGGGCGCAGACCGCGCCTCGCGCCGGGACGGCGCCCGTCAGGAAATACGTGTCCAGCGACTTGTCGACACACGCGCTCTTGCCGCGGGAACCGTGGCCGTACGTGTCCAGGGTCAGCAAGCGGGCGTTGGCCAGCAGCTTCTCCGTGCGCTGGGCGCCGTCGTACGGGGTTTCCAGGTCGCCCTGCTTGTTGGCCAGCAGGAGGATCGGGGCCGTCGGGCGGTTCCACGGGCCGGAGTAGCGGCCTGTATCCGTGACTTCCCAGCTCGCGCACGGCAGGGTCTTGTAGACGTCGTACGGGCCGAAGCCGCGGCCGACTCGGTCGGCCGCGCGGGCGTATCCCGCCCAGACCGCCGGGTCATGCGGGTTCGCCGCGTCCGAGCACAGGGTTGCGCCGCCGCCCAGCATCGAATCGACGTCCGGGGGGCCGCCGGCGGACGCCGGGGCGAGCGACGATGGGTCTGCCAGCGCGGTGAGGAACGCCGCCAGCTGCGGGGCCGCCTGGGCGTCCGTCAGGTAGTTGTGGATCTGGGCGATCGCGCTCTGGTACGTGACGGCGACCTGGCGACCGTTGGTGTCCGTCACCGTGATCGGGCCGGTCGCCAAGCGGTCGAGGATGGCGGGGTAGTCGAAGGTGCAGCGCGCGGCGCAGGCGTCCAAAAAGGACTGGAGCGCCCGCGGGCCGTCGACGTAGCCCGCCAGGCGGTAGCTCATCGGGCCCGCGCCGGTCGCCCAGCGCGACGGGTCGTCGACGGCGTCCAGGGCCAGCGTGCCGACGCGGCCGGGGAACAGGTTCGCGTACGTCTCGCCGATGTACGTGCCGTACGACTTCCCGTAGTAGCGCAGCTTCGGCTCGCCGAACGCGGCGCGCAGCCGGTCCAGGTCGCGGGCGATCGTGCCGGTGGACAGGTGGTTCGCCAGCGGCCCGGCGTTCTGCTCGCACAGGTCGGTCACGGTCCGGGTGTCCGCGATCTGCTGCTGCTCGGCGGCCGGCGTCAACGGGAACGTCCCGAGGGCGCGTTGCAGCACCTGGATCTGCGACGGGTCCGTGAAGCAGTGGATCTTCGCACTCGCCCCGACGCCGCGCGGGTCGATCCCGACGATGTCGTAGCGGGTGTGCAGGAAAGGCGTCAACGCCGGGGCGAACCGGCCGGACGAGCCGGGGCCGCCGGGGTTGTAGAAGATCGTGCCCAGCTTGTGGGCCTGGTCGGTGGCGGGCAGACGGCCGATCGCCACCGACACCGTCCCGGCCGAAGGGTCCTGATAGGACAGTGGGACGTCGAGGCGCCCGCAGTCGTACCCGCCCGGCGAGCCGGTGGGGCAGGTTTCCCAGACGATTCCGGCGGGGCTCGCCTCTGCCGCGGGCGCGAGTGCGCCCACCGCGAGCGTGGCGGCCCCCAGAGCCAGCGCAGCACGGAGTTTCGGAGATTTCATGGGCCCGATCGTCCCGCCGCCGGGACCGGGGGCGCGCTGGTGCGCACCCCCGGAACCGGGGTGGGGCAAGCCCTACGAACGCCGAAAGCCGTGAAGGCCTCCTTCGCGGCCATAAGAGCCGGTAAGGAGGCCTTCACGGCTTTCAGGCGGTCAGCTTCGGGATGATCTGCGACCCGTAGGACGCGAGGGTCGACTCGCGGTCGTCGTGCATCAGGTACAGCGAGAACTGGTCGACGCCCAGCTCCGCCAGCTCCTGCAGGCGGGAAACGTGCGCCGAAGGCGGGCCCAGCAGGCAGAAGCGGTCGACGATCTCGTCCGGGACGAACTCCGTCGACGGGTTGCCCGCCTTGCCGTGGTGGCTGTAGTCGTACCCCTCCCGCTCGCGGATGTAGTCGGTCAGCTCCTTCGGCACCGCACCCGACGAGCCGTAGCGCGCGACGAGATCGGCGACGTGGTTGCCGACCATCCCGCCGAACCAGCGCAGCTGCTCGCGCTGGTGCGCCAGGTCGTCGCCGACGTACGCCGGGGCCGCGACGCAGATCGTGATGCCGCCCGGGTCACGCCCGGCGGCGCGCGCCGCGTCCCGCACCGCGCCGATCGTCCAGCGCGCGATCGCCGGGTCCGCGCACTGCAGGATGAAGCCGTCGGCGTGCTCGCCGACCGTCTTCAGCGCCTTCGGCCCGTAGCCGGCCATCCACATTTCCAGCCGGCCGTTGCGGATCCACGGGATCTGCACGGTCGTGTCGTTCATCTCGACGGCCCGCCCTTCGGCGAGCTCCTTGACCACGTGCATGCAGTCGCGCACGGTGGCCAAAGTGGACGGTGGCTTCCCGACGACCCGGTGCGCGGAGTCGCCGCGGCCGATGCCGCAGACCGTCCGGTTGCCGTACATGTCGTTGAGCGTGGCGAACGTCGACGCCATCACCGACCAGTCGCGGGTGCCCGGGCTGGTCACCATCGGCCCGACCACCAGCGACGACGTCGCGGCCAGGATCGCCGAGTAGATGACGAACGGCTCCTGCCACAGCACGCAGGAGTCGAACGTCCAGCCGTAGCGGAACCCGGCGTCCTCGGCGTCCTTCATCAGCCGCACGACGTCCCGCGCGGGCGGGTCCGTCTGCAGCACGATCCCGAAGTCCATGGACCGCTCCTAGTTCAGGTACTGGTTCAGCGAGCGGGACAGGAACTTGCCGTGCGACGTCGACCCGGTGAACCCGTCCGGCGACACGACAACCCGCCCGCGGGACAGCACCGTGTGCACACGACCGGTCAGCTCGAACCCTTCGTACGCCGAGTAGTCGACGTTCATGTGGTGCGTCTCGGCCGACAGCGTCTGCGTCGCCGTCGGGTCGTAGACGACGATGTCGGCGTCCGAACCCGCGGCGATCACGCCCTTGCGCGGGTACAGCCCGAACATCCGCGCCGGCGTCGCCGAGCACGTCTCGACCCAGCGCCCGAGCGTCAGCTCACCCGCGACGACGCCCTGGTGCAGCAGGTCCATCCGGTGCTCGACGCCGGGCATGCCGTTCGGGATCGCCCGGAAGTCGCCGCGGCCCAGCTCCTTCTGATCCTTGAAGCAGAACGGGCAGTGGTCGGTCGACACCACGGACAGGTCGTTCGTCCGCAACCCGCGCCACAGGTCGGCCTGGTGCGACTTCTCCCGCAGCGGCGGCGAAGCGACGTACTTCGCGCCCTCGAAGTCCGGCTTCGCCAGGTCCTCGATGGACAGGTAGAGGTACTGCGGGCACGTCTCGGCGAAGACGTTCTGCCCCTCGTTGCGTGCTTCCGCCACAGCCGCAAGCGCTTGCGACGCCGAGAGGTGCACGATGTAGAGCGGCGAGCCGGTGACCTTCGCGAGCTGGATCGCCCGTGACGTCGCCTCGCCCTCCAGCTCCGGCGGCCGGGTCAGGCCGTGCTGCACCGGGTCGGTCTTCCCGGCGGCCACCGCCTGCGCGGCCAGCTGGTCGATCGCGATGCCGTTCTCGGCGTGCATCATGATCGTGGCGCCGATTTCACGCGCTTTCTGCATGGCCAGCAGGATTTCGCCGTCGGTCGAGTAGAACACGCCCGGGTAGGCCATGAACATCTTGAAGCTGCCGACCCCGGCGTCGACGCAGGCTTCCATCTCCTTCAGCGACTGGTCGTTGACGTCGGAGACGATCATGTGGAAGCCGTAGTCGATCGCGCAGTTGCCGTCGGCCTTGGTGTGCCACTTGTCCATCGTGGACAGCAGCGACGTGCCCTTGGCCTGCACGGCGAAGTCGATGATCGTCGTCGTGCCGCCCCAGGCCGCCGCCGTGGTGCCGGTGGCGAACGTGTCGACCGAGTGCGTGCCGCCGAACGGCATCTCCATGTGCGTGTGCGCGTCGATCCCGCCGGGCAGCACGTACTTGCCGGTGGCGTCGATCGTCTCGTCGCCGGACAGCGTGCCGGGCGCGCCGACGGCGGCGATGGTCTCGCCGTCGACCAGCACGTCCGCCGGCAGAGCGCCCGACGGCGAGACGACCTGACCGCCCTTGATGAGCGTGGTCATCAGGCCTCCGTGAGGGGGCCGTAGGTGTCCGGCCGGCGGTCGCGGTAGAACGCCCACAGGTCCCGGACCTCGTCGACCAGGGTCATGTCGAGGTCGCGGATGACGACCTCGTCGTCGGTGTCGGACGCGGCGTCGCCGATCAGCTGGCCGCGCGGGTCGGCGAAGTACGTCTGGCCGTAGAAGTCGTTCTCGCCCAGGGGTTCCACGCCGACGCGGTTGATCGCGCCGACGAAGTACTCGTTCGCCACCGCGGCCGCCGGCTGCTCCAGCTTCCACAGGTACTGCGACAGGCCGCGGCTGGTCGCCGACGGGTTGAACACGATCTTCGCGCCCGCCAGGCCCAGCGCGCGCCAGCCCTCCGGGAAGTGCCGCTCGTAGCAGATGTAGACGCCGATGCGGCCCACGGCGGTGTCGAACACCGGGTAGCCCAGGTTGCCGGGCCGGAAGTAGAACTTCTCCCAGAACCCCTTGACCTGCGGGATGTGGTTCTTGCGGTGCTTGCCGAGGTACGTGCCGTCGGCGTCGATCACCGCGGCGGTGTTGTAGTACACGCCGGGCTGCTCGACCTCGTACATCGGCACGATCAGCACCACGCCGTGGCGCGCGGCGACCTCCTGCATGAGCTTGGTCGTCGGCCCGTCCGGGATGCCCTCGGTGTAGGAGTAGAACTCGGTGTCCTGCACCTGGCAGAAGTAGGGGCCGTAGAACAGTTCCTGCAGGCAGACGACCTGGGCGCCCTGCGAGGCGGCGGAGGCGATGTGGTCCACCGCCGCCTTGATCATGGACTCCTTGTCACCCGTCCACCGCTGCTGGATCAATGCGGCTCGGACCACGCTCACTGGCTTCCTCCTTGTTCGATGATGCGGACAGGGCGGCGAAGACGACAAACGCCGAGACGAAGCCGACCACCCAGTTGTAGTCGTAAAGCGGCTTGAGGAACGGGATGAGCCCGCTGTCGGGGAACGGCCCGCCATACGCACCACCGACCGAAAGAACGGCTCCGACCAGCGTCGCGACCAGTGCGCGCCAGTTCCAGCCGCCGCTGAACCAATACACCCCATCGGGTGTGTAGAGGTCCTTCAGCTTGAGCTTCGTGCGGGCGATCACCCAGTACCCGGCCACCAGCACGCCGGCGACCGCGCCGAGCAGGCCGCCGTAGAAGCCGAGCCACGCGAAGATGTAGATGTTCGGGTCGGAGTAGAGGCGCCACGGCTGGATCAGGATGCCGATGACGCCGGTGATCCCGCCGCCGATCGCGAAGGTGATCTTCTTCGGGAAGGCGTTGGAGAAGTCGTAGGACGGGCTGACGACGTTGGCCGCGAGGTTCGCCGAGATCGTCGCGAGCACCAGCGCGACCAGCGCGACGACGACCACGACCGGGCTGGTGAACTTGTCGGCCAGCTGCGCCGGGTCCCAGATGTCCTCGCCGTAGAGCACGTGCCCGCCCGACGTGGTCAGGATGGCGACGATCGCGATGAACGTCATCGTCGTCGGCAGGCCGAGGATCTGGCCGCGGACCTGCTTGCGCTGGCTGCCACCGAAGCGCGTGAAGTCGGGCATGTTCAGCGAGAGCGTCGACCAGAACGCGATCATCGCCATCAGGGACGGCGCGAACACCTTCCAGAAGTCCGGGCCCCAGCCGAGCTTGCCGCCGTCGGCCAGGATCGGGCCGAGCCCGCCCGCCTTGACCAGCACGTAGCCGAGCATGATCAGGAAGCCGACCGACACCAGCGGCGCCGTCCAGTTCTCGAACCGGCGGACCGCGTCCATGCCGCGCCAGATGATCAGCATCTGGCCGATCCAGAAGACCACGAAGGACAGCCAGAGCGTCCAGTGCTGCCCGGCGATCTCCGGCGCGTCCCGCCACCACGAGCCGAGCAGGCGCCCGAGGATGACGTAGATGGCCTCGCCGCCGACCCAGGTCTGGATGCCGAACCAGCCGCACGCGATGAACGCCCGCAGCAGCGCGGCCAGGTTGGCGCCGCGCATGCCGTAGAAGGCGCGGGCGAACACCGGGAACGGGATGCCGTACTTCGTGCCGGCGTGGCTGTTGAGCAGCATCGGCGCCAGCACGACCAGGTTGCCGATGGTGATGGTGATGAGCGCCTGCACCCAGTTCATGCCGAGGGCGATCAGCGACGCGGCCAGTGCGTAGCTGGGGATGTTGTGGGCCATCCCCATCCAGAGCGCGAAGTAGTTGTAGGTGGTCCAGGTTCGCTTTTCGACGGGGACGGGGGCCAGTTCGTCGTTGAAGAACCGGCTGCCTTCGAGAGACCGGACGTCACCGGGTTCGAGCTCGACCCGGCCGTCCTCGTGCACGCGCTGGTCTGCGGGTGTCGGCGCCATTGCGGAATCTTCCGCGCCGGTGCGCGCGGGTGGCATTGGCAGACTGTTCACTCTTCGCCGCGTCGGAACGCAGACTGTCGATTGCGTTCACGTCGTGGCAATGCATGACGTACGTCACACATCACGCCGTAGTCCTCACGCAACCTCCTCGCAACACGCAGGCCCCGTGACCTGCCGGTTCGCGTCTCCACAAGATCTCCACAGTTCGCGCCGACCGTCTCCACCTCCGGTGCTTAAAGTCGCCCCTATGGAACTGGGTGGACGGCGCGTGCTGGTCGTCGAGGACGACGTCACGATCGCCGCGTCGATCGCGGCCCGGCTGCGGGCCGAAGGGTTCACCGTGGACGTCGCCCACGACGGGCCGGCCGCCGTCGAGGCCGAAGCGTCGCTCGAGCCGGACCTGGTGGTGCTGGACGTGATGCTCCCGGGCTTCGACGGCCTGGAGGTCTGCCGCCGGATCCAGGGGCGGCGGCCGGTGCCGGTGCTCATGCTGACCGCGCGCGCCGACGAGACGGACATGCTGGTCGGGCTCGGCGTCGGCGCCGACGACTACCTCACGAAGCCGTTCTCGATGCGGGTCCTGACCGCCCGCGTGCACGCGCTGCTGCGACGCGTCGAGCGGTCCTCGTCCGCGCACGGTGCGCGGATCGTGCTGGGCGACCTCGAGATCGACGTCGACCAGCGGCGCGTCGCCCGGGCCGGGGTGGCGGCGCAGCTGACGCCGATCGAGTTCGACCTGCTGGTGCACTTCGCGCGGCGGCCGCGGGTGGTGCAGCCGCGGGAACGGCTGCTCTCGGA
Source organism: Amycolatopsis sp. NBC_00348 (assembly GCF_036114655.1). Lineage (NCBI taxonomy): Bacteria > Bacillati > Actinomycetota > Actinomycetes > Pseudonocardiales > Pseudonocardiaceae > Amycolatopsis > Amycolatopsis sp. NBC_00348. The sequence continues at coordinate 328,550 of NZ_CP107994.1, forward strand.
GGTGTGGGCGTGGGACGTGCACGGCACGTCCGCGGGGACGCGGGCGGTGGACAGCCACATCAAGGCCCTCCGGCGGAAGCTCGGCGCGGACCTGATCCGCACCGTGCACGGCGTCGGCTACGCGCTGGAGGCGGGATCGTGAAGCGCGTCATCGTGACGGTGGCCGAGCTGCTGCCGCGGCCGCTCGACCGCGTCCGGTCGATCAAGCTGAAGCTGGCGATCCTGATGCTCGCGTCCGGCGGGGTCGCGTTCGCGTTCTTCAACTGGCAGATCGGCTGGCTGCCGCCGAAGACGACGATCACCGCGATGGTGCTGGCCCTGGTGCTCTCGCAGGTGCTGGCGCACGGGATGACCCGGCCGCTGCGCGAGATGACGGCGGCCGCGCGGGAGATGGCGAAGGGCGACTACACGCGTCGCATCCGCGCCACCACGCGCGACGAGGTGGGCGAGCTGGCGCAGGCGTTCAGCCAGATGGCGGGCGACCTCGGCGACGCGGACCGGCAGCGCCGCGAGCTGGTGGCGAACGTGTCCCACGAGCTGCGGACGCCGATCACGGCGTTGAGCGGGGTGCTCGAGAACCTCGTCGACGGCGTCGAGGACCCGGACCCGGCGACGTTGAAGACGGCGCTGCAGCAGACCGAGCGGCTGGCGACGCTGGTCGACGAGCTGCTGGACCTGTCGCGGCTGGACGCGGGGGCGATCCCGCTGCACAAGACGTCGTTCCCGCTGGCCGGGTTGTTGTCGGACGTCGTCGGCGAAGCGGCCTTCGCGGGCCGTGGGGTGCGGTTCGAGGTGGCGGTGACGCCGCCGGAAGCGGTGGTGACGGCGGACCGCGGCCGGCTGTTCCAGGTGGTCGCGAACTTACTGGAGAACGCGGCCCGCCACGGCCCCGCGGGCGGCGTGGTGCGGATCCTCGCGGAGACGCGGGTGGGCGAGGTGCACATCGACGTGTGCGACGAAGGCCCGGGCATCGCCCCGGCGGACCGCACGCGGGTCTTCGAGCGCTTCACGCGCGGCGAGCGCCCGACCGGCGGCGGCACGGGCCTGGGGCTGGCGATCGCCCGGTGGGCGGTGGAGCTGCACGGCGGGTCGATAGGCGTGGTGGAGCCATCGGCGGGAACCGGCGGCCGGATCCGGGTGACCCTCCCGACGGCCTGAGTGCCGGGGGTCGTGAGTGGTAATGCGGGTTAGAACCCTCATTGCCACTCACGAGAACGCGAGCACAGCGGCACTTGACATTTGCGAACGTGAACGCGAGTACGCGAGAAAGCAGGCGAGATGCCCAAGTCCAGTGTCGGTGGCGGCGGTGTGCCGAGGGGTAAGCGCTCGGCCGGGCCTCGGACGGCGGAGGCGCCGGAGGGTTCGGCCGGTTCGGCCGCGCGGGTTGACGCGACCGCGGCGGGGAGGGGCGGCGCACGGCGGGGTGGTGCAGCGGCCGGTGGCGGGCCGGAACTTGGTGCGGCTGTGGGGCGCGAGCCAGAGATGGGCAGTGGGCCGGGGTCGGCTGCGGGAGCGGCGGGTGGCGTAGGCGCTGCGGGGAGTGGCGGCGCGCGGCCGGGTGCAGTGGCCGGTGGTGGGCCGGGATTTGGTGCTGCCGTGGGGCCGGAACCAGGGATGAGCGCTGGGGCGGGTGCGGGTGGTGGGGTCGCCGTGGCCGCGCCGCCGGTGTTGATGCGGCCGCTGCCGCCGCCCAAGTCCGTTGTGGTGCCACTGCCTCCGGCCGTGTTGCCGGCCGCCGGGGTGGCTGGGGTCGTCGCCGCGCTGGTGTTGCCCGTTTGGCGGCCCGGGATCGGGTGGCTGCTCACCGGGATCGCCGTCGTCGGAGCCGTCGTCGTCGCCGATCGGCGGGCTCGGGACGGCCGAGACGGGACCTTCACCTGGCGCAACGCCGGGTGGGCCGCACTTTCCCTCGCGTTGCTGAGCATGGGGGCGATCCGGGCGTCCGGGTGGCTGTTCGTCCTCTGCGTGCTGGGGGCCGTCGTCAGTGGATCGTTGGCACTGGTGGGGAAGCGGACCGTCCACAGCGTTCTCTACGACGTGCTCGCCGTCCCGCTCGAAGCGCTGCGGGCGGTTCCGTGGGCCGGCCGCGGGATCGGGAAGTTCACCGCCCGCCGCGACGGTGTGGCCCGGCGGATCGCGCTCGCCGTGCTGGCCGCCGCGGTGCTCGTCGCCGTCTTCGTGCCGCTGCTCGCCAGTGCCGACGCCGCCTTCGCCGCGCTCGTCCGCGCGATGATCCCCGACCTCAGCGTCGCGACCGTCGCGCGGTGGTGTCTCGTCTTCGTCGTCGCCGCGTCGGTCGTCGCCGGGGCCTGCTACTTCCTCGCCGCGCCACCGCCTCGGGCGACCGTCGACCGTCCACACCGGAGCAAGTACGGTCTGGAATGGACAGTCCCGCTCGTTGTTCTCGTGCTGCTCTTCAGCGTCTTCGTCGCGGTCCGGCTGGTCACGCTCTTCGGTGGCACCGAGTACGTCCTGCGCACCAGCGGCCTGACCGCGGCCGAATACGCCCGCGGCGGCTTCTGGCAGCTCTGCGCGGTGACGGTGCTGACGCTCGCCATCGTCGCCGCCGCGCTGCGCTGGGCGCCGGACGTCACCCGGGCCGACCGGCTCCGCCAGCGTGTCCTGCTCGGGGCGCTCAGCGGGCTCAGCCTGGTGCTCGTCGGGTCCGCGTTGAGTCGCATGTGGACCTACCAGGAGGCCTACGGCTTCACGGTGTTGCGGCTGCTGGTCGAAGTCTGCGAGCTGTGGTTCGGCGCGGTTTTCGTGCTGGTGATCGCTTCGCTGGTCAAGCTGCGCTCGACGTGGCTGCCCCGCGCGGCCATCGGCACCGCCGCCGCGGCGCTGCTGACGCTCGCCCTCCTCGATCCGGAACGGCTCATCGCCGACGCCAACCTCGACCGCGCCGCCGCCGGAAAGCCCCTGGACCACAGCTATCTCGAGGAGTTCTCCGCAGACGTCGTCCCGGTCGTCTCGGCGCGGCTGCCCGAGCCGGTGCGCACCTGCGTGCTGCGGCGGATCCTCGCCGACGACACGCCGGACGGCTGGCCCGCCTGGAACCTCAGCCGCTCCACGGCGCGCGAGGTCACCCTCGGCCGGTGCGGCTGAACCGAACGGCGCGTTCGTGCGTGGTCCATGAGGTCGAGCGGGAGCCACCGGGCCGTCGTGGGGGCGGCCCGGCGGCTCCCGCGCGCGAAACCCGATGAAAACCGATGAAACCCGCTCAGAAGGCGAAGACGTCGTCGGAGTCGCGGACGGCCTCGCACCGGTTGGCGTAGGTCGTGCGGAACGACACCGGCTTGCCGCGCCAGGTGCCGACCACCGTGATGTCGACCGGGGCGTAGATCAGCGTGCACGCCTGGTGCCGGCCGCGGATGCGGGCGAAGTCGCCGTTCACGCCTTCGAGGACGTCGCACGCCTTCCCGCGCTTCGGGTGCGTGCCGCCGGTCGGGTCGCAGGTCAGCACGACCGAGCCGATCCGGTCGGCGGTGTCGTGGCTGGTCAGCTGCAACGTCGACGCCGGCGGCTGCGCGGGCGCGAGACAGCTCAGGCTCATCAGGCAGGCAGCGAACGGGAGGAGGGCCATATCGGTCTCATCGGCAGGCCGAAGGTGATCACTGTGCTGCACGTCCGGGTGAGTCTTCTTCGCTCGGCCGGGTGAGGTCCACCGCCAGCAGCGCGACGTAGAGCGAGAGCATCGACTCCGGCTCCTCCAGCCGGACGCCGAGGACCTGCTCGATCCGGGCGAGCTGCTGGTAGTACGCCGTCCGCGAAGTGTGCGCGGCCGCGGCCGCCGCGGACTTGTTGCCGCCCTGCTCGCAGTAGTGCCGCAGCGCCTGCACGAGCCGGCTGCCGGACGCGGCGTCGCGGTGCAGCAACGGCCCCAGCTCACGGGTCGCGAACGCCGTCACCCGCTCGTCCCCGGCGAGCAGGTGCAGCAGGCCGCGCAGCCGGACGTCGGACAGCCGGTGCAGCACCCGCTCCTCGCCGGCGCCCAGGGCGGCGGCCGCGACCTGCCCGGCTTCCAGCAGCGTCCGGCTCGCTTCGGCGGGCGAGAGCACCGTGGTGCCGACCGCGAGCACCCCCGGGGCGCTGCTGCGCGCCTCGTGGACGTCGGTGGCGAGCCGCTGCAGCACCGCGTCGGCGTTCGCCTCCGGGGACAGCGCGATCAGCGCCCGCACCCCGATGTCGTCGGTCGCCACCAGCGCCGACACCTTCGCGCGGCGCGCGGCCAGCGCCGTCGCCTCGGCCAGCTCGCGCAGCACCGGCGGCGTCGACAACGCCGGCCGCCCGGTGCCGGTGAACCGCGGCCGCACCGCGAGCCCGACCAGCTGCCGCCCGGTCAGCGGCACGGCCAGCGCGGACGCCCGGGCCAGCAGCTCCGCCGACGGCGCGGGCGAGGCCAGCAGCTCGGCGAGCACCGCGCGGTGGGCCTGGCGCTCCAGGCCGTCGGAGTCCTTGGCGACCAGCCGGTGCACGGCGAGCGCGGACGCGGCGCGTTCGGCGACCACGCGGTGGCGGTGCGGCGGCTGGTCGGCGCACACGACGATCAGCCGCGCCCAGTCGTGGCCGCGCGCGCCGACGATCGTGACCAGCCAGCCCGCGTTCGCGTGGTAGCCGGTGCGCTCGCCGACCTGGACCACCCGGGACCGCGCGGGCCAGCCGGTGAGCAGCTCGGCCGGGTCGGTGCCGGCCGCGTCGTAGGCCAGCACCTCGTGCGAGAGCGTCTCCAGCACCACCGGCTGCTCGGTGAGCCGCGCGACCTCGCCCAGCACGACGCCGGGTTCGGCGCCCGCGACGGTCAGCGCGGTGAACGTCTCGTGCACCCGCTCGGCCGCGCGCAGCTCGGCGACCTGGGCGTCGACGATCTGGCCGTTGACGGCTTCGGTGACGCTCACGAACCGCGTCTCACGCGACAGCGTGACCAGCGGAAACCCGTGCGCGTCGGCGGCCTCGACCAGGGCCGCGGGCAGCTTGTCGCTCCAGTGCCGGACCAGCTCGATCACCACGCCGGCGGCGCCGACGCCGGCCAGGTCGGCGACGTAGCGGGCCAGCGACGGGCCGTCGTCGGGCAGCGCGACGCCGGTCGTCAGCACCAGCTCGCCGCCGCGCAGCAGGTGCGCGATGTCGGCGACCTCGGCCACGTGCGCCCAGCGCACGGGCGCGTCCAGCCCGGCGGCGCCCGCGACGACGTGCGGCCGGCCCTGGCGCAGCACCGGCAGCGCGAGCACGTCGGCCACGGTCGGGTACACGGCACCTCGCTGGTGATGGTTGCGATGATCGGCAGGGGACAGACTGTACGGCCGGGGCGGCGAGTCCGTACACGTTGCCGATGGCGTCCGCGTGGCGCCCGCCCGGACACTCGCAGGGACGTCCCCGAGCGAAGGAGTGCCCGTCGTGACCGACCGCATCAGCCACTGGATCGACGGCAAGCCGTTCACCGGGACCCCGGCCCGCACCGGCGACGTCTTCGACCCCGCCACCGGCCAGGTCCGCGCGCAGGTCGACTTCGCCGGGCAGGCCGAGGTCGACCAGGCCGTGGCGGCCGCGTCCGCGGCGCTGCCGGGCTGGCGCGGGACGTCGCTGGCCGGCCGGACGCGGGTGCTGTTCGCCTTCCGCGAGCTGCTCTCGGCGCGCAAGCACGAGCTGGCGAAGATCGTCACGAGCGAGCACGGCAAGGTCGAGTCCGACGCGGCCGGCGAGATCGCCCGCGCGATCGAGAACGTCGAGTACGCCTGCGGGGCCGCGCAGCTGCTCAAGGGCGGCTTCAGCGAGAACGCCTCCACCGGCGTCGACGTCTACTCGATCGCCCAGCCGCTCGGCGTCGTCGGCGTGATCTCGCCGTTCAACTTCCCGGCCATGGTGCCGCTGTGGTTCGTGCCGAACGCGCTCGCCTGCGGCAACACCGTCGTGCTCAAGCCCAGTGAGAAGGACCCTTCGGCGGCGGTGTTCCTCGCCGAGCTGTTCGCCGAGGCGGGGCTGCCCGCGGGCGTGCTCAACGTGCTGCACGGCGACAAGGTCGCGGTCGACGGCCTGCTGGAACACCGCGACGTCAAGGCGATCTCGTTCGTCGGGTCGACGCCGATCGCGCGGTACGTCTACGAGACCGGCACCCGGCACGGCAAGCGCGTCCAGGCCCTCGGCGGGGCGAAGAACCACATGATCGTGCTGCCGGACGCCGACCTCGACCTGGCCGCCGACGCCGCGGTGTCCGCCGGGTTCGGCTCGGCGGGGGAGCGCTGCATGGCCGTGTCGGTCGTGGTGGCCGTCGACCCGGTCGGCGACGAGCTGGTCGCGAAGATCGCCGAGCGGATCGGGAACCTGAAGGTCGGCGACGGGCGTGACCCGGAGTCCGAGATGGGCCCGCTGGTCACCCGCGCCCACCACGAGCGCGTCGAGTCCTATGTGGACGCCGGGGTCGGGGCGGGCGCGGCGCTGGTCGTCGACGGCCGCGGCGTCGAGGTGCCCGGCGACGGCTTCTGGCTCGGCCCGACGCTGTTCGACCACGTGCGCCCGGAGATGTCGATCTACACCGACGAGATCTTCGGCCCGGTGCTGTCGGTGGCACGCGCGGCGTCCTACGACGACGCCCTGGACCTGGTCAACGCCAACCCGTACGGCAACGGCACGGCCATCTTCACCGGCGACGGCGCGGCCGCACGGCGGTTCCAGAACGAGGTCGAGGTCGGCATGGTCGGCGTCAACGTCCCGATCCCGGTGCCGGTCGGCTACTACTCCTTCGGCGGCTGGAAGGACTCGCTGTTCGGCGACAGCCACGCGTACGGGCCGGAGGGCTTCCACTTCTTCACGCGCACCAAGGTCGTCACCTCGCGCTGGCCCGACCGGTCGCACGCCGGGGTGAACCTGGGGTTCCCGCGCAATTCCTGACGTGATCCGGGATTGTCCGGGGAGCTCCGCGGGTTGAGACCCGGTGGAGCACCCCGGACGACGATGGGACGAAAGATGAGTGCGAAGAACTCAGGCACCTTCACGATCGGTGGCGACCTGCCGGTGACCCGGCTGGGGTACGGCACGATGCAGCTCACCGGGCCTGGCGTCTGGGGTGACCCGAAGGACCCGGAGGAGGCCGTCCGCGTGCTGCGGCGCGCCGTCGAGCTGGGTGTCACGCTGATCGACACCGCCGACGTCTACGGCCCGTTCGTCGCCGACCTGCTGCTGAAGAAGGCCCTGCACCCGTACGCCGACGACCTCGTCATCGCGACCAAGGCCGGCTTCACCCGGCAGGGCCCGAACGAGTGGATCCCGGTCGGCCGGCCCGAGTACCTGCGCCAGCAGGTCGAGCTGAGCCTGCGCCACCTCGGCCTGGAGCGGATCGACCTGCTGCAGCTGCACCGGATCGACCCGAAGGTGCCGGTCGCCGAGCAGATCGGGGAGCTGAAGAAGCTGCAGGACGAGGGCAAGATCCGGCACATCGGCCTGTCCGAGGTCGGCGTCGCGGACCTGCAGGAGGCGCAGAAGACCGCGGAGATCGTGTCCGTGCAGAACATGTTCAACCTGGTCAAGCGGGACGCCGAGCCGCTGCTGGAGCACGCCACCGAGCACGGCATCGCGTTCATCCCGTGGTTCCCGCTGGCCACCGGCGCCCTCGCCGGCCCGGACAGCCCGCTGAGCACCCTGGCCAAGGAGCACGACGCGTCGCCGTCGCAGCTCGCGCTGGCCTGGCTGCTCAAGCGCTCGCCGGTGGTGCTGCCGATCCCGGGCACGTCGTCGGTCGCGCACGTCGAGGACAACATCGCGGCGGCGGACATCGAGCTGACGGACGCCGAGTTCGACGCCCTGTCCGAGGCGGCCGCCTAGCGCTCGGCTCCGGTCGTGAGTGTTTAGGGCGGTTCTAACCGCCCTAAACACTCACGACCAGCCGCGGCAGACCGCACGCCGGAACCGGTCGGCGGTTCCGGTGCCGCGTCAGGCGGGGAGCACGTTGATCAGCAGCTTGCTGCGCGGCGTGATCAGCACGGTGTTGACCCGGTCCGGCCGGATCCGCCCGCGGAGCTCGCGCTCCAGCGGGTAGGTCCGGCCGCCGGCGCGCAGGCTGAACGTCTCGATGCTCTTGAACCCGGCCGGGCTGTGGTGCAGGCCGATCGGGTACTCGTCGGTGAGGCGCGCGGTGTCGAAGTCGTGCGTCCAGCCGGTGACCGCGAGCAGCCGCCCACCGGTCGCGTCGGCGAGCCGCCGCCAGCTGATGTAGGCGAACCAGGCGGTCAGCGCCAGGATCGGGACGACGGTGCCCAGCACCTCGCCCGCGGTGTCGGCCACCGTCGCGACGAGCACCGCGACCACCACCCCGGCGACCGCCACCACCGCGGCGGCCCAGAAGTTGAGGTCGAGCAGCTTCCCGCGCTGGGCGGGGTGGAGCTGCCCGTTGCGGTTGGCCAGCTCCACCTCGGCCTGCTCGATCACTCGCCCTCGCCTTCGGGGTGTTCCTTCTCGTAGGCCTCCGTGGCCTCGTGGTTCCGGTCGATCTGCTCGTTCTCCTGGCGGCGGCCCTCGGTCACGACGCCGACGGTGTCGGCCGTGCTCCAGTGCACCTTCTCGTTCGGGTCGAGCAGCTTGTGCTGGTTCAGCACGCTGCGGCCCTCCTCGGAGTACTTCTCGCCGGGACCTTCGAGCTTCTCGCGGCCGGGCACGTGCTCCTTGGCGGCGTCGCTCCACCCCTTGGCCGTCTCCTCGGCGGTCTTCGCCTCCTTGCCGGCCTGCTTCAGCTCGTTGGCCTTGCGCTCGATGCCCGCGGCCGTGTCGACGCTCTTGTCCACCAGCTTGTCGACGCCCTTGCCGACCTTCTTCAGCGCGTTCGCCGCGCCTTCGAGGGCCGCCTTCGACTTGCCGGCGCCCTTGGCCAGGCTTTCCAGCTTCTCGACGACCTTCGTGATGCGCGTGCTGATCTTCTCCGCGAGCACCCCGCCCTCGACGACGGAGTCGGCGATGAACGCCGCGATCGTGCCGCCGAAGGTGCACCACGACGCCGCGAGCGCGGCCAGCGCCTTGACGATCAGCTCGCCGACGAACGACGAGATCAGGTCGCGGATCAGCCCGCGCTCGGTGCCGACCAGCGCGGCGCCGACGTTCATCGCCGTCGACGCGCTGTCGGCGTGCGAAGCCGCTCCGCGCAGGACGCCGACGTAGCTCTCCGCCGTCCGCTGGTAGGCCTCCGCGGAGCCGCAGTCGCTGAACGACTGCCCGACGTTCGCCGCCTTCTGCTCGTACTGCTCGGCCGTCTCGGTGAGCTGCTTCGAGATGTTCGACCAGGTCACGGCCTTGGCGGTGACGGCCTCGGGCTTGCCGGCGAGCTTGTCGAGGCCGTCCTTGAGGAAGCTGATGTGCTCGATCAGCCAGCCGACACCCGCGCTGGCCAGCGTGCCGAGCGGGTCCATCGCCGCGCCGAGCAGGTCGAGGGCGTCGGTGCCGACGTCCATGGCGAGGTTGCCCCAGTCGCCGTTGCGGGCGTCGGTCAGCGTCGAGGCGGCGTCGCTGAAGATGCCGGCGCCGCCGGTCTGGGCGTTGACGTTGTCCAGCTCGCCCTTCGAGCCGTCGCCCATCCCGCTCCAGAAGCCGCCGGACGACTCGCTCGTCGCGACGAGGGGGTTCTCCTGCGTCTCGGTCATGCCGGCAGCTCCTTGCCGATGCCTTCGATGAGGCTCTTCGTGTGCTGCTCGTGCTCGCTGAACGCCGTGTGCGCGGTCTTCACCCGGTCCGCGACGTCGTGCCCGGCGTCGACGGCGGCCTGGAGGAGGCCGTCGGCCTGGTCGACCCACCCCTGGATCGGGACGGCGAAGACCTGCCCGACGATGCCGAACGCGTCGAAGTCGAGCGCCTGGGCGGTGCCCGCGGCGTCGAGCGCCTGCTGCACCCGGCCGGCGATCTCGCGGATCTCGTCCTCGTGGCCGCCGAGGACGTCGAAGTCGACCTTCATGGCCGTCATCACAGCCCCCGGCGCAGGATCGGGCCGCCGAAGTCCTCTTCGTCACCCGGCCGCGGCGGCGGTTTCCGGGGGAAATCCCGAGGTGATTCCTCTTCGGGCAATTCGGGCTCCGGAATCTGTTCCCGGAGGAATTTCATCGCGTCGCTGTCGGCGCCGATCACCGGTGCCATCACGCTCGTCAGCTGCTGGGCCGCCTGCACCTGGGCGCGTTTCGCGGTGGCCACGACGGCGGCGGCGAGGCGGGCGCGCGGCAGCTCGTCGGCACGTGGCCCGAAGGTGAGTTCCTGCAGCGCACCGCTGGTGTTGACGGTCACCGTGACGGCGCCGTCGGCGCTCGTGGCCGTCGCCGAGATGTGCTGGAGCCGGACCTTGGCCTCCGCGGCGCGCCGGGCGATTTCGGGCATACCGGCCGAAGCGGATTCAGTGATGTTCACGGCGACCTCGAAAGTCGGGGGAGGGCATGCGGATCAGAGGCAGCAAACCCCGTTTCGGTTCCGCCGACAACCCGGAAAATCTTTCCGAGAACAACGCATGGGAATTCATTTATCCGTTCTTTACCCGGGGCGAGACGGGCGGTGTTGAGCGCGACCGGCTCAGGCTTCCGTAAACTCGGCATGAGCAGCGAGCGAAGTGGGTGAGGAACGGGTGGCCAACGCGGACGAACGCCGCTTCGACGTGCTGCGCGCGATCGTCGCCGACTACGTCTCCAACCAGGAGCCGGTCGGCTCGAAGACGATCGTCGAACGGCACAACCTGGGCGTGTCCAGCGCGACCGTGCGCAACGACATGGCCACCCTCGAAGAAGAGGGCTACATCACCCAGCCGCACACCAGCGCCGGGCGGATCCCCACCGACAAGGGCTACCGGCTCTTCGTCGACCGGCTGTCCGAGATCAAGCCGCTGAGCGCGGCCGAGCGCCGCGCGATCACGACGTTCCTCGACAGCGGCACGGACCTCGACGACGTCCTGCGCCGCTCGGTCCGGCTGCTCGCGCAGCTGACCCGGCAGGTCGCCGTCGTCCAGTACCCGATGCTGACCAACGCCGCGGTGCGCCACCTCGAAGTGGTGCCGCTGACCCCGGCCCGGCTCATGCTGGTGCTGATCACCGACTCCGGCCGCGTCGACCAGCGGACCGTCGACCTCGGCGACGTCATCACCGAGGACGGCGTCGCGCGGTTGCGCACGGTGCTCAACGCCGCGATGGCCGGCCGGCGGCTCAACGAGGCCGCCGCGCGCGTCGCCGAGCTGCCCGACAAGTCGCCCGGCGAGCTGCGCGACGCGCTCATCCGCGTGTGCACGGTGCTGGTCGAGTCACTGGCCGAACACCCCGAAGAACGCCTGGTCCTGGGCGGTACGGCGAACCTCACCCGCAACGTCGCGGACTTCCCCGGCTCGCTGCGCCAGGTCCTCGAAGCGCTCGAGGAGCAGGTCGTCGTCCTCAAGCTCCTCGCCGCCACCCGCAACCCCGGTGCGATCACGGTGCGCATCGGTGAGGAAAATGAGGACGAGCAGATGCGCAGCACCTCGGTCGTCTCGATCGGATACGGCCAGGACATGGTGCTCGGCGGCATGGGGGTGGTCGGCCCGACCCGGATGGACTACCCCGGCACGATCGCCGCGGTGCGCGCGGTCGCCAACTACGTGGGTCAGATCCTGTCCGGCCGCTGAGCCGGGCAGAGCAGAAGGAGAAGCAGAGACGGTGGCGAGGGACTACTACGGCATCCTCGGGGTGGCGAAGAACGCGAGCGACCAGGACATCAAGCGCGCGTACCGGAAGCTGGCCCGAGAGCTGCACCCCGACGTCAACCCGTCGGAGGACGCGCAGCACAAGTTCGGCGAGGTGACGACCGCCTACGAGGTGCTGTCCGACCCGCAGAAGCGCAAGATCGTCGATCTCGGCGGCGACCCGATGGACGGCGGCGGCCGCGGCGGCGCGGGGGGCGGCGACCCGTTCGCCGGCTTCGGCGGCCTCGGCGACATCATGGACGCCTTCTTCGGCGCGGCCGGCGGCGGCGGAGGCGGTCGCGGGCGTGGCCCGCGCAGCCGCGTCCAGCCCGGTTCGGACGCCTTGATCCGGCTCGGCCTCAGCCTCGAGGACTGCGCGACCGGCGTGGACAAGGAGATCGCGGTCGACACCGCGATCGTCTGCGACCTCTGCCGCGGCGCGGGCACCACCGAGGGCACCGGCGTCAAGACCTGCGACACCTGCGGCGGCGCCGGCGAGGTCCAGTCCGTCCAGCGGTCCTTCCTCGGCCAGGTCGTCACGGCCCGCCCCTGCCCGGTCTGCCGCGGCTTCGGCGAGGTCATCTCCGACCCCTGCCGCCAGTGCGGCGGCGACGGCCGCATCCGCGCCCGCCGCAACGTCACCGCGAAGATCCCGCCGGGCGTCGGCGACGGCATGCGCATCCGGCTGTCCGGCCAGGGCGAGGTCGGCCCCGGCGGCGGCCCGGCAGGCGACCTCTACGTCGAGATCGACGAGACCCCGCACGAGGTCTTCGTCCGCCAGGGCCACGACCTGCACTGCAACTTCCGCATCCCGATGACGACGGCCGCGCTCGGCGCCACGGTGCCCATAGCGACCCTCGTCGACGGCGACTACGAGCTCGACGTCGAACCGGGCACCCAGCCCAACGCCGAGCTGGTCCTCACCGGCAAGGGCATGCCCCGGCTGCGGTCCTCGGGCCGCGTCGACGGCCGCGGCGACCTCCACGTCCACATCGACGTCGTCGTCCCGACCAAGCTCGACGAGGCCCAGCGCGAGCTGCTCATGGACCTCGCCACGCAGCGCGGTGAGGAAGTCCCGACCCTGGCGTCCAACGGCAACAAGCACGGCGGCCTGTTCTCCAAGCTGCGCGCCAAGAACCACCGCTGAGCTGCGCTGTGCCTGACACCACCCTGCCGGTCTTCCTCGCCGAATCGGTGCCCGCGTCCGGGCGCACCGTGCTCGACGGCGAGGAAGCCCGGCACGCGGCGACCGTCCGCCGGCTGCGCGTGGGGGAGCGGCTGATCCTCTCCGACGGCGCGGGCGGCCTGGCCCGCTGCGTCGTCGACGCTGTCCAGCCCGGCCGCGACGCGCTGCTGACCCTCACGATCGAGGAACGCTGGACCGAGGAACCACCCGCACTGCGCGTCGTGGTGGCACAGGCCCTCGCCAAGGGCGACCGCGGCGAACTCGCCGTCGAACTCGCCACCGAGGCCGGCGCCGACGCCATCGTCCCCTGGCGCGCCGCCCGCAGCGTCGCCAAGTGGGACGACGGCGGCCGCGGCGACAAGGCCCTCGCCCGCTGGCGCACCACCGCCCGCGCCGCCGCGAAACAGGCCCGCCGCGCGCACGTCCCCGACGTCACCGAACCCGTCGGCACCCGCGAGCTCGCCGGCCTCGCCGCGACGATGTCCCTGGTCATCGTCCTCGAGTCCGACGTCCCCGACCGCCTCACCGACCTGACGCTGCCCGACGCCGGCGACATCCTCCTCGTCGTCGGCCCCGAAGGCGGCATCACCGACGACGAACTCCACACCCTCCGGGAAGCCGGCGCCCGGGCCGTCCGCCTCGGCACCACCGTCCTGCGCACCTCCACCGCCGCGGCCGTCGCCCTCGGCGCGCTGGGCGCCCTCACCACCCGGTGGCAGTGAAAAGATCACCCCCGAAAAAAAGGCTGGTTTTTGCGCCCAGTTATGGCGCGATCACGCTCCGACCCGTTACTCTCGTTTACTAACGCGCCACACAGTGTTTCGGCGCGCTACTGGGAAAACACAGACCCCGCCGGGCACCTCCCCCCTCGGTCCGGCGGAGCCGCGGACGCGGTAGATCGACCCCCAGGATCTACCGCGCCGCGGCGTTTCCTCTCGCTTCGCTCGTTCCAACGCCGCTTCTGCGTTCGCGATGCCCTCTGGGGGTCAAACCCCCAGACCCCCAGCCGGGGCAAGCCCCGGACCCCCGCGGCTTTTGTGTTTCTCTCGTTCAAAAGGCGCGTTCCTTGCTCGGGCCTTCGGCCCTCGCCTCGTGTGGTCGGGTTGCTTGCTCGCTCGCTTCACTCGCATCGCTCGTGTGGTCGGCTTGTGTGGGCGGCTTCCGGGGTTGGTGGCTAGGGTTTGTTCTATGAGTGAGGACGAGACGCTCTTCGAGCGGATCATTGCTGGTGAGATCCCTGCCGATGTTGTCTATGAGGACGAGACGACCTTTGCGTTCCGGGATATTCGGCCTCAGGCTCGGGTTCATGTGCTTGTGGTGCCCAAGAAGCGGTATCGGAACCTTGGGGAGCTTGCTGCTGGTGATCCGTCTCTCCTGAGTGAGGTTGTTGCTACTGCTCGTAAGGTTGCTGAGCTTGAGGGCATCCTTGACAGTGGGTATCGGGTGGTTTTCAACACTGATGGGGATGCTGGGCAGACTGTGTTCCACGTGCATGCTCATGTGCTTGGTGGGGAGCCGCTGGGGTTCTTCGGGGCTCATGCGGGCTGATTAGCGGAAACCCGTCTGCGTTCTGTCGGTGGGTGCCAGTAGCATCGAGGGGTCAGTAGTCCCTCACCGAGAAAGCAGGGCCGAGGCCACGTGGCCGGAACCGCACCGGGTGGAGCCGCCCGACCCGACGTCCCCGGAGACGTCCCCAAGACCGACGACAGCGCTGCCACCCAGGCGGCCCAGTCCCGGTTCCCGATTCCCGACGCCGCCGCCCTCAGCCTGCTCGGCTCCCGCGACGAGAACCTGCGTGTCGCCGAGGAGCTCCTCGCCGCCGACGTGCACGTGCGCGGCAACGAGGTCACCCTGACCGGCACCCCCGCCGACGTCGCCTTCGCCGAACGCGTCTTCGCCGAGCTCGTCACCCTCGCCACCGGCGGGCAGCAGGTCGGGCCGGACACCGTCCGGCGCACGATCGGGATGCTGAGCACCGGGGACGCGTCCCCGGCCGAGGTGCTCAGCCTCAACATCGTCTCCCGCCGCGGCAAGACCATCCGGCCCAAGACGCTCAACCAGAAGCGCTACGTCGACGCCATCGACAAGCACACCGTCGTCTTCGGCATCGGCCCGGCAGGCACCGGCAAGACCTACCTCGCCATGGCGAAGGCCGTCCAGGCCCTCCAGGCGAAGCACGTCACCCGCATCGTGCTCACCCGCCCGGCCGTCGAAGCCGGCGAGCGCCTCGGCTACCTGCCCGGCACCCTCAACGAGAAGATCGACCCCTACCTGCGGCCGCTCTACGACGCGCTGCACGACATGGTCGAGCCCGAGTCGATCCCGCGGCTCATGCAGGCGGGCACCATCGAGATCGCGCCGCTCGCCTACATGCGCGGCCGGACGTTGAACGACGCCTTCATCATCCTCGACGAGGCGCAGAACACCACGCCCGAGCAGATGAAGATGTTCCTCACCCGGCTCGGGCAGGGCTCCAAGATCGTCGTCACCGGTGACATCACCCAGGTCGACCTGCCCAACGGGCAGCGCAGCGGCCTCCGCGTCGTGCGCGACATCCTCGGCGGCGTCGAAGGCCTGCACTTCGCCGAACTGACCAGCCAGGACGTCGTCCGGCACAAGCTCGTCGGCGACATCGTCGACGCCTACGAGAAGTGGCAAGCCGTGCAGGACGCCCAGGACCAGCAGAGCAACGGCTGGAAGGGCACCCGGCGTTGAGCATCGAAATCGCCAACGAGTCCGGCGTCGACGTCGACGAGACGTCCATCGTCTCAGCGGCCCGCTACGCCCTCGACAAGATGGAGGTCAGCCCGCTCGCCGAGCTGTCCATCCTCCTGGTCACCCTCGAAGTCATGGAAGACCTCCACGAACGCTGGATGGACCTGCCCGGCCCCACCGACGTCATGGCCTTCCCGATGGACGAGCTCGACTCCTCCCGCCGGCCCGACGCGCCCGACGCGTCGCCGGCGCTGCTCGGGGACATCGTGCTCTGCCCGGCGTTCGCGAAGGACCAGGCCAAGACCGCGGGCCACCGCCTGATCGACGAGCTGCACCTGCTCACCGTCCACGGCTGCCTCCACCTCCTCGGCTACGACCACGCCGAGCCCGCGGAGGAACGCGAGATGTTCGCCCTCCAGAAGCGCATCCTCGGCGAGTACCAGGACGCCGTCGCCGCCCTGGAGAAACGCAACGCCCAGCGCAACACCGACGACCGCGTCCTCGGCATCGCCGGACTCGACGCGGACGCCGAGCCGGCCGTGGACGCCGGGCCAGCCGCCGGGGAAACGTCCTAGGCGCCAGCCATGGTCCAGCTCCTCTTCGCGATCGCGCTCGTGCTCCTCGCGGGCGTGTTCGCGGCGGCCGACGCCGCCGTCAGCACCGTCTCGCAAGCCCGGGCCGACGGCCTCGCCCGGATGGGCGTGCCCGGCGCCGGGCACCTCGCCGCGGTCATCGCCGAGCGGCGCCGGCACATCAACCTGCTGCTCCTGCTGCGCCTCGGCTGCGAGCTCACGGCCACCGTGCTGGTCACCGTCTTCGTCGGCACGCGGCTGCGGCCGCTCGGCCTCGCCGTGCTGGTCACGGCGGTCGTCATGATCGTCGTGAGCTACGTCCTCATCGGCGTCGGCCCGCGCACCCTCGGCCGCCAGCACCCGTACCGCATCGGCCGCTACGTCGCCGGGCCCGTCCGCGTCCTCGGCTCGGTCCTCGGCCCGCTGTCCCGGCTGCTGATCCTCGTCGGCAACGCCATCACCCCCGGCCAGGGCTTCCGGGAAGGCCCGTTCAGCTCCGAGGTCGAGCTGCGCGAGCTCGTCGACCTCGCCCAGGAACGCGGCGTCGTCGAGGACTCCGAGCGCGAGATGATCCACTCGGTGTTCGAGCTCGGCGACACCGTCGCCCGCGAGGTCATGGTGCCGCGCACCGAGATCGTCTGGATCGAGCGCACCAAGACCATCCGCCAGGCCCTCGCACTGGCCCTGCGCACCGGCTTCACCCGGCTCCCGGTGATCGACGAGTCCGTCGACGACATCGTCGGCGTCGTCAACATCAAGGACCTCATGGCCGGGTACATGGACCCGGACGGCCCGAGCACCGTCGTCGACACGCTGATGAACGAGGCCGGCTTCGTCCCCGACTCCAAGCGGCTCGACGAGCTGCTCAAGGAGATGCAGCGCTCGCACAACCACATGGCCATCGCGGTCGACGAGTACGGCGGCACCGCGGGCCTGCTCACCATCGAGGACGTCCTCGAGGAGATCGTCGGCGAGATCACCGACGAGTCCGACGCCGACGAGCGCCCCGAGGTCGAAGAGCTCGACGACGGCGCGGTCCGCGTCTCGTCCCGGATGGGCATCGACGACCTCGGCGAGCTGTTCGGCATCGACCTCGAAGACCACGACGTGGAGACCGTGGGCGGGCTGCTCGCGGAACGACTGGGTAGGGTCCCGCTACCGGGGGCCGAAGCCGAGGTCGCCGGCCTCCGGCTGTTCGCCGAAGGCGGCAAGGATCGACGCGGCCGCATGCGCATCACCTCGGTGGTGGTGCACCCGGCCGACGCCGACGCGATGACCGACCCGGCCGACCGGACCACCCGGCGCCGCACGCGCCTGCCCCACCCCGACGAACGCGACAGGAGCGTCGAACATGCCTGACCTCGAGGCGGAGGACCAGAAGCTGGTCACCCTCGCCCGGTCCTCGCGCGCCCGGATCCAGGCCTCGGAAGGCGCGGCCGTCCGCGACACCGACGGCCGCACGTACACCGCGGGCACGGTCGACCAGCCGTCCTTCAAGCTCACCGCGCTGCAGGCCGCCGTGGCCGCCGCGCTCTCCAGCGGCGCCGAAGGCATCGAAGCCGCCGCCGTCGTCACCGGGGAGGGCCTGCTCAAAGAGGCGTCCCGGCACGCGATCCGCGACATCGCCAAGTACGCGCCGATCATCCTGGCCGACCCGGCAGGCGACGTCATCGAGGTGCTGAAGCGATGACCGAACACCGTTCCGGCTTCGCCTGCTTCGTCGGCCGGCCCAACGCGGGCAAGTCGACGCTGACCAACGCGCTCGTGGGCACCAAGGTCGCGATCACGTCGAGCAAGCCGCAGACCACCCGCCACGCGATCCGCGGCATCGTGCACCGCGAGGACGCCCAGCTAGTCCTCATCGACACCCCCGGCCTGCACCGCCCGCGCACGCTGCTCGGCCAGCGGCTCAACGACATCGTGCACACGACGTGGTCCGAAGTGGACGTCGTCGGCCTGTGCGTGCCGGCCAACGAGAAGATCGGGCCCGGCGACAAGTTCATCGCCGCCGAGCTGGAGAAGATCGCCAAGCGCACGCCGGTCATCGGCATCGTCACCAAGACCGACCTGGTCCAGCCGCAGCAGGTCGCCGAGCAGCTGCTGGCGCTGCAGAACGTGATGGACTTCGCCGAGCTGATCCCGGTGTCCGCTGTGGACGGCTTTCAGGTCGGCGCGCTCGCGGATCTGCTCGTCACGAGGCTTCCCGAGGGCCCGCAGCTCTACCCGGGCGGCGAGCTCACCGACGAGCCCGAGCAGACGCTGGTCGCCGAGCTCATCCGCGAGTCGGCGCTGGAAGGCGTCCGCGACGAGCTGCCGCACTCGATCGCCGTCACCGTCGAGGAGATGTTGCCCCGCGAAGGCCGCGACGACCTCATCGACGTGCACGCGTTCCTCTACGTGGAGCGGCCCAGCCAGAAGGGCATCATCCTCGGGCACAAGGGCGAGCGGCTGCGCGAGGTCGGCGCCACCGCCCGCAAGAACATCGAGGCGCTGCTCGGCTCGAAGGTCTACCTCGACCTGCACGTCAAGGTGGCCAAAGAGTGGCAGCGCGACCCCCGCCAGCTGCGCCGGCTCGGGTTCTGACGTGACCGAGCGCCCGCGCCCGCCCGCCGACTACAACCCTGGGCCCCCGCCGTCGAGCAACCTGGCCTGGGGCATCGTCGCCGCGATCCTCTGCCTGCCCTTCGGCATCGTCTCGATCTTCCAGGCGGCCAAGGTGGAGCGGCTCTGGGCCCAGGGCGAGCCGGACGCCGCCCGGGGCGCGGCCGGCGCCGCCCGGCGCTGGGCGATCATCGGCGGTGTCGTCGGGGTGGTGTTCTGGGTGGCCCTGGTCGTCGGTGGTGTGCTGCTGCTGGGAACGCTGCTCGACGACGCCGCGTCCCACTGACGACCGTCGGCAGCAGGAGGCGATACCGGTGACCCAGCCGTACCCGCAGCAACCCCCGTACGGCTGGCAGCCGAACTACGGGCCGCCCCCGGAGAACAACCTGGTCTGGGCGATCCTGTCGACGGTGATGTGCTGCCTGCCGTTGGGTATCGTCGCCATCGTGAAGGCGAACCAGGTCAACACCCTGTGGTTCCAGGGCTACCACGTCGAGGCGCGCCGGGCCGCCGACGAAGCCCGCAAGTGGGCGATGTGGTCGGCGATCGCCTTCGGTGCCCTGATCGGCCTCTACCTGCTGTTCGTCTTCGTGATGTTCGCGATCGCCGGCGTCTCGTTCTGGGGGCTGGCGTCGTGACGACCGTCTACACGGGATTCCCGGCCCAGGGGGCCAAGGCCCGGCTGCGTGCCTTGAGCGCGCCGATGGCCGTGGTGGGCGGGCTCGGCGCGTGCTGCGTGGCCGTCTGGCTCGGCGACCCCACCACCCCCGGCGGCTGGCTCCCGGTCTGCCCCACCAAGGCACTGCTCGGCATCGACTGCCCGGGCTGCGGCGGCATGCGGATGGCCTACAGCCTGATGCACGGCGACCTCCCCGCGGCCCTGCACTACAACGCCGTCTCGCTCGTCTTCGTGCTGCTCTTCGTCTGGAGCACCGTCGCCTGGGCGGTCGGGCGGCTGCGGGGCCGGTGGGTGAACAGCTGGCTGCACTGGCGCTGGACGCCACTCGCCGTCGGCGTCGTGTTCGTCGCCTGGTTCGCCATCCGCAACCTCCCGTTCGCGCCGTTCACCGGTTTGCGCGTCTGAATGACAACGGAGCGGAACCGGCGCGCCGTGTAACGCGTCGGACCTCCACGACGTTCACTCGGACAGTGGACGCCTGACACACGCAGGCGAACGCGAACCGAGTACGCTCCCGCGGACCGTGCCGTACATTCGGGCCGGTTCCGCATGAGGTGTGCGGTGGAGTGACCAGCGAGGGGGAGACCCACATGACCGATCCCTACGGTCAGCAGCCGTTCGGGCAACAGCCCGGCGGCCAGCAGCCGTTCGGACAGCCGCAGCCGGGACAGGCGCCGCCGCCCTACGGGCAGCAGGCGCCGTACGGTCAGCAGGCCCCGTTCGGGCAGCCCGCGCCGTTCGGCCAGCAGGGTGCTCCGTTCGGCCCGCCCCAGAACTACGCGCCCTGGGGGCTGCGCGCCGGCGCTCTGCTGATCGACATCGCCCCGCTGATCGTCATCGACCTGCTGGGGTTGATCGTGACGATCGCCGGCAGCTACACCCTCGGCTCCATGCTGTACCTGCTCGGCGCGCTCGCCGGCATCGGCTGGTCGGTCTACAACCGGTGGATGCAGCAGGGCACCACCGGCCAGTCGCTCGGCAAGCGGATCACGAAGATCAAGCTCGTCGGCGAGTCCACCGGGCAGCCGATCGGCGCCGGCATGGCGTTCCTGCGCGACCTCGCGCACTTCGTCGACGGCATCATCTGCTACGTCGGTTACCTGTGGCCGCTGTGGGACGACAAGAGCCAGACCCTCTCCGACAAGATCATCGGCACCGTCGTCATCAACGCCGACGACGCCGCGCCGCACGGCCAGCCCGGTGCGCAGCAGTTCGGCGGCGGTTACCCGCCGGCGGGGCAGCAGCCCGGCCAGTTCGGCCAGCCGCAGTCCGGTGGCTTCGGTCAGCCGCCGTCGGGTGGTTTCCCGCAGCAGCCGCAATCCGGCGGGTTCGACCAGCCGCAGTCCGGTGGTTTCCCGCAGCAGCCCGCGCAGGGTGGCGGCTTCGGCCAGCCGCCGCAGGCCGGCGGTTTCCCGCAGCAGCCCCAGTCCGGTGGCTTCGGCCAGCAGCAGGGCCAGCCGCTCGCGCCGCCCCCGGGCCAGGGTGCCTTCGACGAAGGCGCCGAGCGCACCCAGATGCTGCGTCCCGATTCGGGCGGCAGCGGCGCTTCGCCGTTCGACGAAGGTGCGGAGCGCACCCAGATGCTGCGTCCCGAGGCCCAGGGTGAGGCCGAGGCGACCCAGAAGATCCAGCCGGGCCAGTTCGGGCAGCAGCCGCCGCAGCAGCCCGGCCAGCCGCCGCAGCAGTAGCCGCGGCACCTGACTTCCGCACCACCGCCGGGATTGCCGGCGGAAGTTCACGAGTAATTGGGGTAGACGTTCATGACCAATCCCTACGGTCAGCAGCAGCCGCCTTACGGCCAGCAGCCGCAGTCCGGCGGTTTCCCGCAGCAGCCGGGTTACGGCCCGCCGTCCGGGGGCATGCCCGCTCCGTACGGCCAGCCCGCGCCCTACGGCCAGCCGCCCTCCGGCGGTTTCGGCGCCCCGGGGTACGGCATGCCCGGTGGTGGCGACATCAACCAGATCAAGGACTACAAGGGCTGGGCGATCGGCTGCATCTTCCTCTGCTGGATCCTCGCGATCTTCGCGATCATGAAGTCCAACGAGGTCCAGACGTACAAGATGCAGGGCAACTACATGATGGCGGAGCAGGCGTCGAAGACGACCAAGACGCTCTGCCTCATCGCCTCCATCATCGGCGGTCTCGGTTGCGCGTTCGCGATCATCTGGATCATCGTCGCGGCCACCGCGGTGAGCACGTACTGCAGCGGCTACTACTGCTGAACCCGGGTCGGTCCACCCCGGCGTCGTCCGATAGTGGGACGATGTCGGGGTGGTGAACCTCTACCGCGACACCGGGGTGGTGTTGCGCACGCACAAGCTGGGTGAGGCCGACCGGATCATCACCCTGCTGACCCGGCGGCACGGCAAGGTCCGCGCCGTGGCGAAGGGCGTGCGGCGCACCTCGTCCCGCTTCGGGGCCCGGCTGGAGCCGTTCGGCCACGTGGACGTGCAGTTCTACACCGGCCGCACGCTCGACGTCATCACCCAGGTCGAGACCGTGGACGCGTTCGCGCTGCCGCTGGTCGCCGACTACCAGCGCTACACCGCGGCCAGCGCGATCGCCGAAACCGCGGACCGGCTCTCGGCCGAAGAGGGCGAGCCGGTGCTCAAGCTCTACCTCCTCGTCTGCGGCGCGCTGCGCTCGCTCGCCGCGGGGGAGCGCGACGCCTCCCTGGTGCTCGACGCCTTCTTCCTGCGCGCGATGTCCTACGCCGGCTGGGCGCCCGCGCTCACCGAGTGCGCCCGCTGCGGCCTGCCGGGCCCGCACGTCGCGTTCAGCGTCGCCGCCGGCGGCTCGATGTGCCAGGACTGCCGCGTGCCCGGTTCGGTGCACCCCGCGCCCGAGGTCCTGGACCTGCTCACCGCCCTGCTGCACGGCGAATGGCCGATGGCCGAGTCGACCCTGCCCGGCACCCGCCGTGACGCGAGTGGCCTGGTCGCGGCGCACCTGCAGTGGCACCTGGAGCGTCAGCTCCGGTCCCTTCCCCTGGTCGAGCGACGCGCGCGGGAGACCACGGTGAAATCCGGGGCTTCGCCCCGGGCCGAAGGCTCCGCCACCCGGACCCCCGCAGGATAGGGAGTGCGCGGGCAGTAGGGTCGGGCCTGAATCGATTTCACCCATCCAGGGAGGCTCGCCGTGCTGCGCAGGGGACGCGAGAACAAGGCGTCGCGATCGGAGCTGCGGGTCCCGGAGCCGCACCCGACCGGTGCGGTGCCGCCGGAGATCCCGCGTGAGCTGGTCCCGAAGCACGTCGCGCTGGTCATGGACGGCAACGGCCGCTGGGCCAACCAGCGTGGCCTGCCGCGGATCGAAGGCCACAAGCGCGGCGAAGCGGTGATGATCGACGTCGCCGCCGGTGCGGTCGAAATCGGCGTCAAGTGGCTCTCGGTGTACGCGTTCTCGACGGAGAACTGGAAGCGCAGCCCCGAAGAGGTGCGGTTCCTGATGGGCTTCAACCGCGACACCATCCGCCGTCAGGTCGACTACCTCGGCTCGATCGGCGTCCGCATCCGCTGGGCCGGGCGCCGGCCCAAGCTGTGGGCGTCGGTGATCAAGGAACTGCAGGCGGCCGAAGAGAAGACCAAGCACAACACCGCGCTGAACATGACGATGTGCGTCAACTACGGCGGCCGCGCCGAGCTGGGCGACGCCATGCAGCGGATCGCGCGGGACGTCGCCGACGGCAAGCTGAGCCCGGACAAGGTCACCGAGAAGACCATCGGCAAGTACCTGTACCAGCCGGACATGCCCGACGTGGACCTGTTCCTGCGGCCCTCGGGCGAGCAGCGGACGTCGAACTTCCTCCTGTGGCAGTCGGCCTACGCCGAGATGGTCTACCAGGACACGCTCTTCCCGGACTTCGACCGGACCCACCTGTGGCGGGCCTGCCTGGAGTTCGCCAAGCGGGACCGCCGGTTCGGCGCTGCCGTCGACCAGGCTGCTGCCGATCAGGCGGCCGTCGATCAGGCTTCGGAGGCCACGTCGTGAGCTCGACCGAGGCGGCCGAGACCGCGGAACTGCTGACCAGCGCCAAGGGCGCCCTCGAGCGCTACCTCGAGGTGCACGTCGACGACGACGGCGCGCTGACGTTCTCCCACGGCGACGTCCCGTGCGTCATCCAGGCGACCCGCCTCGGCGAGGGCCTCACCGTGCTGACCCTGACCTGCGTGGTCGGCTGGGACCTGGCGGACGCGCCCGAGCTGTCGATCGCGGTCGCCGAGCGGGCCGGCCAGGGGCTGTTCGGCACCCTCGGCGTCGGGCACTCCGACAACGGCGTCGACGTCACGCTGCGGTACGCGTTCCCGGCCGTGGGCCTGGACGCGGCGGCGCTGGGGACGCTGCTGATGCTCGTGGTGTCGACGGCGTCGCAACTGCGCACCGAACTGCCGGGGATCCTGCCCGCGCAGTAGCGATTTCGCCGCGAACGGCGTTTTCCGGTCCGAAACGGACCGTGTCCGGCCGTTCGCGGCCTGTGCGGATCACGCGATGTCCCGGCGTCCTGGCATCATCGCCGTCGTGGACACCCTTTCCGAAACTTCCACCGAGCCCGGCCGGCGTTCCCGCCGGTTCCGGGTCAGCTCGGTCGAAGTGCTGTGCGCGATCCTGCTGGTCGCGATCCTCGGCCAGGGCTGGCTGCAGCGGCTGTTCGACGTGCCCGCGCTGCGCACCGGCTCGACCGTGTTCGTCGCCGTCTGCGTGCAGGCACTGCCGTTCCTCGTGCTGGGTGTGCTGATCAGCGGCGCGATCGCGGCGTTCGTGCCCGCGCGCGTGCTGGAGAAGGTGCTGCCGCGCCGCGCCGGTGCCGCGGTCGGCGTCGCCGGGCTCGCCGGGGTCGCCCTGCCGGGCTGCGAGTGCGCGTCCGTACCGGTGGCGCGGCGGCTGATGGGCCAGGGCGTGGCCCCGGCCGCGGCGCTGACGTTCCTGCTGGCCGCGCCGGCGGTGAACCCGGTGGTGCTGGTGGCCACCGCGGTCGCGTTCCCGGGCAAGCCGGAGATGGTGCTGGCCCGGTTCGTCGGCTCGCTGGCCACGGCGATGGTGATGGGCTGGCTGTGGGCCCGCTGGGGCAAGCTCGAGTGGATCACCGAGCGCGCGTTGCGCCGGCTGCCGGACGTCGCGGGCGGGCAACGGTGGCGCGTGTTCGCCGAGACGGCCCGCACGGACCTGGTCGAGGCCGGCGGGTTCCTGGTGCTGGGCGCGCTGATCTCGTCGGCGCTGAACGTGCTGGTCCCGGCGAAGTGGTTCGGCGTGCTGGGGGATCAGCTCGTGCTGGGCATCGTGGTGATGGCGGTGCTCGCGGTGGTCCTGGCGCTGTGCAGTGAGGCGGACGCCTTCGTGGCGGCGTCCCTGACGGCGTTGCCGCTGCTGCCGAAGCTGGTGTTCCTGGTCGTCGGCCCGGCGGTCGACGTCAAGCTGTTCGCCTTGCAGGCGGGCACGTTCGGCCGGGCGTTCGCGGTGCGGTTCGCCCCGGTGACGTTCGTGGTGGCGGCCGCCTGCGCCGTGGTGACCGGACTGGTGGTGGGGCTGGCGTGAAACGGGAGACCCAGAACATCCTGCTGATCCTGCTCGGCGGCGCGCTGGTCAAGATCGCCGTCAACGGCGACTACCTGCGCTACGTCAAACCGGCGCAGCAGCCGTGGATCATCGCCGGCGGGGCCGTCATGGTGCTGCTCGGCGCGGTCGCCGTCGTGCGGGACCTGCTGGCCGCGCGGGCGAAAGCGGCCGAGAAGGCCGAGCACGACCACGGCCATGACCACGATGACGGCCATTCCCATTCGGCCCGGCCCGCCTGGCTGCTGCTGGTCCCCGTGCTGGCCGTCTTCCTCGTCGCGCCACCCGCGCTGGGCGCCGACTCGGTGATCCGCACCGAAGCGCGCGTTCCGGCGAGCGCGGCCGCGGCCAACGCGGCGGCCTTCCCGCCGTTGCCTGCTGGGAACGTCGTTCCGTTGTCGGTCAACGAGTTCGTCAGCCGCGCGGGGTGGGACAAGGCCGGCACCCTCGACGGCCGCACCGTCTCGCTGACCGGGTTCGTGGTGCACACCGAAGGCCGGACCCTGCTGGCCCGCCTGGTGATCAGCTGCTGCGCGGCGGACGCCTTCCCGGTGACGGTCCGCCTCACCGGCACCGACGCCGCCCGGTACGCGAGCGACGCGTGGATCGAGGTGACGGGCCAGGTCGTCCCCGGCACGGCGACCCAGGCCAACAGCTACACGCCGGACTTCACCGCGGCCTCGGTCGCGACGGTCCCGACCCCGAAGGATCCCTATGAGTACTAGTTAATGCTGCCCGCAGGTGCCGGTGATCTCCACGGTGTGGGAGATCTCCGAGAAGCCGTGCTCCGCCGCGATCTTCTCGGCCCAGCGCTCGACCGCCGGCCCCTCGACCTCCACCGTGCGGCCGCACAGGCGGCACACCAGGTGATGGTGGTGGTGCGCCGAGCAGCGGCGGTAGATCGCCTCGCCCGAGTCGGTGCGCAGGACGTCGATCTCGCCGGCCTCCGACAGGGACTGCAGGGTGCGGTACACCGTTGTCAGGCCGATGCCGTCGCCGCGTTTGCGCAGCTCGTCGTGCAGGTCCTGGGCGGAGCGGAAGTCGTCGACGGCGCTCAGCAGCTCGACGACCGCGGCCCGTTGCTTGGTCGATCGGCGGCCGGGCACCGGAGCCTGGCTGCGTGGCGCGACGGGAGTCATCACTGCTTTCCTTCCTGCACGTGGGCGACGGCGTCGACGACGATGTGCGCCAGGTGGTCGTCGGCGAGCCGGTAGACCACCTCGCGGCCGCGCCGCTCGCCCTGCACCACCCCGGCGGTCTTCAGCACCCGCAGGTGCTGGCTGATCAGCGGCTGCGCGACGTCGAGGGCGTCCACCAGCTCGTGCACGCACCGGTCGGCCTCGCGCAGCTGCAGCACGATCGCGATCCGGACCGGCGCGGCCAGCGCCCGCAGCAGGTCGCCGGCGTCGGCCAGCACCGCGCTCGCCGGGTGCCGGGAGGGGGCCACCCGGTCCCGTTCGAGCTCGTGGGTGTGCGGTCCGGCCTCGTCCGCGACGCCGCTCCCCGTCACCGTCGCCATCACTGCCTCCACGTCGTCGCCGCCTGAGACCATGAATTCCGTAGTCATTTCCGATAACGGCCCGGCCCATCCTAGTGTTCCCCCGGACGGGCCCCGTCCGGTCACCGCGTCCTGAGGGGTACTGCAGGACGCATTACCCCGTTCGGGTGAGTTCGTGGGATATTGGCTCTTCGGCTTCGCATGTCGTGGCCGACGGTGCAAGGTTGTCGCGGAGCGTTGCGTCGCTTCTCGTACGACGGCGCCCGCCCGAGCAGAACGCAGTGGGGAGACATGACCCGATTCGCAACGAAGGCAGCCGTCGTGACGGCCGTCCTGTTTCCGCTGGTCGGAGTGGGTGTGGCCGGGGCACAGAGCCAGGCGGTCGACGAGAAGACCGGCCCGGTTTCGTTCGCGAACGTGGCGTCGGTCCGGATCGGTGGCGAGGGCCAGCACGGCGGCTCGCTGATCACCGAGACCCAGCGCTCGCCCCTGCTGCCCGGCCAGTCGAAGCTCGGCACCGACCGGGTCGCCGTGCCCAAGGACGACGGCGAGCGCGCGACGTTCGGCGGGCACTACGCGATCGACCTCGGCCGCTACAGCGGGTCGCAGGACCCGTACCCCGCGGGGATCGCGAGCCGGGACCACAACGTCGTCGCCGCGCTGCAGGCGAGCACCGTGCCCACGGCCGTCGCCGAGACCAACTACGCGCTGCGCGACACGTGGCAGGGCGGCGCCAAGCCGGTCGACGACACCGTGCTCGTGCTCGAAGGCGCCAAGACCGCGGTCGACTGCACCGCCCCGGCGAAGCTCACCGGCACCTCCTCGGTGGCCCGGCTGTGGGTGCGCCAGGCCGGCGGCGCGCTCGGCATCGTCCCGATGCCCGGCGGCAACGCAGGCCTGCAGCTGCAGAACCTGCGCCTGGGCCCGCCCGGCGACATCACGAACGCGAGCAAGGACACCACGCTCTCGGACCTCAAGCTCACCCGCGTCGCCGCGTTCGACCAGCTGATCCGCCAGGACGGCTGGCGCGGGGGCGACTTCACCGCCGTCGCCGGCTGGCGGGTCGAGATCACCACCCACGTCAAGGACGCGGCGGGGGCCGCGCTGCAGGACGTCCAGACGAACGTCGTGCTCGGCGGGGTCAGCTGCTCGGTTCCGAAGGGCTTCGTCGCGAAAGCCTCCGGCACCACCGGCGGCGGCACCAGCGCGACTCAGCCCGCGGTGCCGACGCAGGTTCCGGCCGGGTACCTCGGCGCGGCCGCGCCGGACACCGGCAGCGACCTCTCGCGCATCCCGCTCGGCATCGGCCTGCTCTTCGGCGGCGTGTTCTTCGGGAGCGTCGCCCTGCTGCTGGGCAGGCGGCGCAAGTCCGGGACGGACTAGGTGCTGCGCACCGGGCTGGCCGCCGTCTCGGGGGCGCTGGCCGTCGCCGCCTTCGCGGCCGGGGTCGTCGTGCTGACCTGGCTGCCGCCCGAGCCCACGTCGATTGCCGCGCCCGCGCCCGGCTCGCTGCCGGGGGAGAACGCGGCCCCGGCCGTGCTGCCCGCCGACAGCTCGTCCACCGAGCAGCAGCGCCCGGGCACGGTCCGGCTGCCCGACGGCGCCACCGCCCGGCTGGTCCGCACCGAGCTCACCGACACCGGCGTGCTGCCCATCCCGCGCGGTCTCGGCGACGCCGCGTGGTGGGGCGCGAAGCTGGGCGCCGACCACGGGGCCGCGCTGCTGTCCGGGCACGTGAACTGGGAGGGCGACCGCGGCCCGTTCGACGAGCTGTGGCGGATGCGCGACGGCGAGGACGTCAGCGTCGTCGACGCGCGCGGCGGCCGCTGGGTCTACCGCGTCGACGACGTCGTCACGCTGCCCAAGGAGACGCTGCCCGCGCAGGCCGCCCGCTGGTTCGGCCAGGACGGCCCGCACCGGCTGGTGCTGGTGACCTGCGGTGGTGACTACGTCGGCGGCACCGAGGGCTACGACGAGAACCGCCTGGTGACCGCGACCCTGGTGACCCGTCCCACCGGCTGACCGAGTTCGATGCAACCTCCGCCGCCCGTCGCGGCATGTGTGTCTGTGCACTGCCCACGGAGCGAAGGAGCACAGGCACATGCAGGACCAGCACCCGGTGACGGCGGAGCGCGAGAAGGGCCCCGGCCGCTGGTGGATCGTCGGCGCGGCCGGCGCGTTCGTGATCGCGGCAATCGTCGCGTCCCTGCTCGTGTTCACCGGAAAGGATGAACCTGCCAGCGCGAACGGCGCGACCGCGCCCGTTCCGACGGCACCCGCCACGGCCGCGCAGGGCACCCCGCCGGACACCGGGCAGGCGCCGGCGCAGCTGTCGCTGCCCGGTGGCGGCGCCGCGAAGCTCGTCCAGGAGGACCTCGACGCGAACGGCGCGCTCAAGATCCCCGAAGGTCTCGGCGAAGCCGCGTGGTGGGGCGCGAAGCTGGGCGCCGACCACGGCGTCGCGCTGCTGTCCGGGCACGTGAACTGGAAGGGGAAGAAGGGGCCGTTCGACGAGCTGTGGCAGGTCAAGCAGGGGCAGGACGTCAAGCTGACCGACGCCGCCGGCGGCGCCTGGGTGTACCGGGTCGACGCGACCGAGACCATCCACAAGTCCGAGCTGGCCGGGCGGTCGGAGCAGCTGTTCTCCCCGGACGGCCCGCACAAGCTGCTCCTGGTGACCTGCGGCGGCGAGTACGTCGGCGGCACCGAGGGCTACGAGGACAACCGGGTGGTGACGGCGTCGCTGGTCTCCCGGCCCTGACGAGGCTCACCTGCGCGGAAACCCGGTGGGCCCGGCGGATACCCTTGACGTTCTAGTCCGATAACCGTCCCCGCATGCTTCCGGAGCGTGGAGTGCCCACGAACACCATCGATACCGTAGTCAGCCTGTGCAAGCGCCGTGGTTTCGTCTTCCCCAGCGGAGAGATCTACGGCGGTACCCGCTCGGCGTGGGACTACGGGCCGCTCGGGGTCGAGCTCAAGGACAACATCAAGCGCCAGTGGTGGAAGACCGTGGTCCAGAGCCGCGACGACGTCGTCGGCCTCGACTCCTCGGTGATCCTGCCGCGCCAGGTGTGGGAGGCGTCCGGGCACGTCAAGGTGTTCACCGACCCGCTGGTCGAGTGCCTCTCGTGCCACAAGCGCTTCCGCGCAGACCAGCTGGCCGAGGACTACACCGCGCGCAGCGGCAAGGAGACGTCGGAGGAAGACCTGTCCGACGTCCCGTGCCCGAACTGCGGCACGCGCGGCCAGTACACCGAGCCGCGGGCCTTCAACATGATGCTGAAGACCCACCTCGGCCCGGTCGAGACCGAAGAGGGCCTGCACTACCTCCGCCCGGAGACGGCGCAGGGCATCTTCGTCAACTTCCTCAACGTGCAGACGACGTCGCGGAAGAAGCCGCCGTTCGGCATCGGCCAGATCGGCAAGTCCTTCCGCAACGAGATCACGCCGGGCAACTTCATCTTCCGGACGCGCGAGTTCGAGCAGATGGAGATGGAGTTCTTCGTCGAGCCGGGCGAGGACGAGACCTGGCACCAGTACTGGATCGACCAGCGCACGGAGTGGTACAAGGACCTCGGCATCAAGCCCGAGAACCTGCGCCACTTCGAGCACCCGAAGGAAAAGCTCTCGCACTACGCGAAGCGCACGGTCGACATCGAGTACCGGTTCGCGTTCAACGCCGGGCAGGAGTGGGGCGAGCTCGAGGGCATCGCCAACCGCACCGACTTCGACCTGACCACGCACTCGAACCACTCGGGCGTGGACCTGTCGTTCTTCGACCAGACGTCCGGCCAGCGCTACCGGCCGTTCGTGATCGAGCCCGCGGCGGGTGTCGGCCGCTCGATGATGGCGTTCCTGGTCGACGCCTACCACGAGGAAGAGGCCCCGACCGCCAAGGGCGGCGTCGAGAAGCGGATCGTGCTCAAGCTCGACCCGCGGCTCTCGCCGTTCAAGGTCGCGGTGCTGCCGCTGTCGCGCAACGCCGACCTGACCCCGAAGGCGAAGGACGTCGCCGCCCGGCTGCGCAAGCACTGGAACGTCGACTTCGACGACGCCCAGGCGATCGGCCGCCGCTACCGGCGCCAGGACGAGATCGGCACGCCGTACTGCGTGACGGTCGACTTCGACTCGCTCGAGGACCAGGCCGTGACCGTGCGCGAGCGCGACACCATGGCCCAGGAGCGCGTCGCGATCGACAAGCTGGAGTCCTACCTGGCCGGCCGCCTGATCGGCTGCTGACCCGCTTTTCGAGGTCCGTGAAGGCCTCCTTACCGGCTCTTATGGCCGGTAAGGAGGCCTTCACGGCTTTCGGGGGACCGGCACCCCTGACACCTGTCACCCCCAGGTCGTGACGCACGGTCTGGGGACGGCGGCCCGCGAGGCGGCAGCCTGGGGGCATGCGAGACACAGACATCCAGGCGGTGGCGGCGGGGGCCGCGATCCACCTCACCGGCCTGCGGAAGCACTACGGCGACGTCCACGCGGTCGACGGCGTCGACCTGACCATCGCCCCGGGCGAGGTCGTCGCCCTGCTCGGCCCCAACGGCGCGGGCAAGTCCACCACCGTCGACATGATCCTCGGCCTCAGCACACCGGACAGCGGTGAGGTGCGGGTCTTCGGCCGGAAGCCGATCGACGCCGTCCGCGCGGGCCTGATCGGCGCGATGCTGCAGGGCGGCGCGCTGATGGACGACCTGACCGTCGCCGAGACCGTCGGCATGGTCGCGGCACTGCACCGCAAGCCGATGCCGGTCGCCGAGGCGCTGCAGGCCGCCGGGGTGGAAGAGCTGGCCGGGCGCCGCGCGAACAAGCTTTCCGGTGGGCAGAAGCAGCGTGTGCGCTTCGCCGTCGCCCTGGTCAGCCACCCCGACCTGCTGATCCTCGACGAGCCGACCGCGGCCATGGACGTCGGCACGCGCCGGGAGTTCTGGCAGTCGATGTACTCGTTCACCGAGTCCGGCCGCACGGTCGTGTTCGCCACGCACTACCTCGAAGAGGCCGAGGAGTTCGCCGACCGGGTGGTGCTGATGCGCCGCGGCCGGATCGTCGCCGACGGTTCGGTCGCCGAGGTCCGCGCGCTGGCCGGGGGCCGCAGCCTGCGCGCCGCCGTCCCGGGCGCCACCGAAGCCGCGATCGCGGCCCTGCCCGGCGTCAAGGAGTTCGAGCTGCGCGGCGACCGCGTCGCCATCTCCACCGGCGACTCCGACGCGACGCTCTGGGCCCTGAAGGCCGCGGTGCCTTCGGTCTACGACATCGAGATCAGCGCCGTCGGCCTCGAAGGCGCCTTCCTTTCCCTGACCGCCGACGAAACCGCGGAGTCCGTCCGATGAACGCCACCTACCTGGTCACCGAGATACGCCGGAACTTCCGGGCGCCGCGGTTCCTGATCTTCGTCGTCGCGTTCCCGGTGCTGATGTTCCTGTTGCAGGCCAACGTCTTCACGAAGTCCTCCGATCCGGACCACGCGCAGATCGCCGCTGTGATCATGATCAACATGATGACGTTCGGCGCGTTCGCCGCCGCGACGAACAGCGGCGCCCGGCTCGCACTCGAGCGGGCCGCGGGCTGGCAGCGGCAGCTGCGCCTGACCCCGCTGACCGGCACCGGCTACCTGGCCGGAAAGGGCATCTCCGGCCTGCTCGTCGGGCTGCCCGCGCTGATCCTCGTGCCGGTGCTCGCCGTGGCCGTCGAGGGTGTGCACCTCGACGCGGCCGGCTGGGTCCGCATCTTCGCCGGCGTCTGGCTCGGCACGATCCCGCTGGTGCTGCTCGGGCTGCTGCTCGGCCAGTTCGGCACGCCCGACTCGATGCAGCCGGTCAACATGATCGTCACGCTGGGCATGGGCTTCCTCGGCGGGCTGTGGATCCCGATCGAAAGCATGCCGGGCTGGATGCACGACGTCGCCCAGCTGATGCCGACGTACTGGGTGCTGCAGCTGGCGCGGCCCGCGGTGACCACCGACATGGTGGTGTCGCTGCCGCACGCGGTGGCCGTGCTCGCGGGGTGGACGGTCGTGCTGGGGGCCCTGGTGATCAGGCGTTACCGTAAGGACAGCGCCCGGGTCTGAGGGCCGGGGACGGGAGAAGGAACGGCGATGGCGAACGACGACACGAACCGCCGGTTCGGGCTCAACACCCGGGAAGGGTGGTGGGACGACCCGCTGCCCGACCCGAAGAACCAGGGGCCGGACAGCGTGCGCTGGCCGATCATGGGCGCGGTCTTCCTGTTGCCGTTCCTCATCCCCATCACGAAGTCGCTCCTGGCCGAGACCGTCGTGACCGTGCCGCTCGTGCTCATCTGGATCCTGGTCTACGCCTACGCCGTCTGTTACCTGCTGTTCCCGTACTTCTTCCGCCAGGCGCGCCCGCTGAAGCTGGGCTTCGGGATCGTGATGGTCGCGCTGGGGCTCGGCGTGGTGGCGGCGGTCGAGGCGAGCCCGTTCATCCTGCTCTACGGCACGGCGGTGATGGTGTTCCTGGCCCCGGCCGCGTGGTCGGTGATCGTCGACGTCGTCGCGCTGCTGCTCGGGGCGCTGATCCTGCTGGTGAGCGGCCGGTTCCACGACGGCTACGGCGACCTGATCACCGTCGGCTCGGTGACGCTGGCGATGTTCTTCATGGCCAACCTCATCCGCGCCATCCGGCGGCTGGAGCTGGCCAACAAGGAGATCGCCACGCTCGCCGTGACGAACGAACGCCAGCGCGTCGCCCGCGACCTGCACGACCTGCTCGGGCACAGCCTCACCACGATCACCGTCAAGGCGGGGCTGGCCCGGCGGGTGCTGGAGAGCGCGGGCGACATCCCGCGCGCGGTCGAGGAGATCCGCGAGGTCGAGAGCCTCACCCGCAGCGCGCTGTCGGACGTCCGCGCGACCGTGTCGGAGTACCGCGAGGTGTCGCTCTCGGCGGAGCTGGTCGGCGCCCGCGCGGCGCTGCGGGCCG
This sequence comes from Amycolatopsis sp. NBC_00348, assembly GCF_036114655.1. Classification (NCBI taxonomy): domain Bacteria; kingdom Bacillati; phylum Actinomycetota; class Actinomycetes; order Pseudonocardiales; family Pseudonocardiaceae; genus Amycolatopsis; species Amycolatopsis sp. NBC_00348. The sequence goes on from NZ_CP107994.1 coordinate 361,957, forward strand.
CGGAGATCGACGCCGACCTGCCGCACGCGGTCGACAACGTCCGGCCCGAGTTCCAGAACCCCTTCGGGTACGTGCTGCGCGAGGCCGTCACGAACGTGCTGCGGCACTCCGGCGCCAAGCAGGTGAAGGTGAAGCTGGGCGGCAACTGGCTGGAGATCGAGGACGACGGCACCGCCGCCGACGTCGTCCCGGGCAACGGCCTGCGCGGGCTCACCGAGCGGCTCGCCGCGGTCGGGGGCACGGTGCGCGCGTCGGTCCGGCCCGGGGGAGGATTGACGGTGCGAGCGGAGATCCCGCTGCCCGAACCGCGCGCGGCCGCCCCGGCCGTGCGCGCCGAACCCGCGGGAGGTCTCGCTTGATCCGGGTGCTGCTGGCCGACGACCAGGCCATGGTGCGCGGGGCCCTGGCCACCGTGCTGGGCCTCGAATCCGACATCGAGGTGGTCGGGCAGGTCGGCTCCGGCGACGAGGTGGTCGCCGCCGCCCGCGAGCTGAAGCCCGACGTCGCGCTGCTGGACGTGCAGATGCCGGGCAAGGACGGCCTGGAGGCGGCGGGCGACCTGCGGGCCGCGCTGCCGTCGTGCCGGGTGATCATCTGCACCACGTTCGGCAGGCCCGGCTACCTGGCCCGCGCGATGGCCGCGGGGGCCGCCGGGTTCGTCGTCAAGGACGCGCCGCCCGAGCAGCTCGTCGAAGCCGTCCGGCGAGTCCACAGTGGACTCCGGGTGGTGGACCCGGCGCTGGCCGCGGAGTCGCTCGCCACCGGCGCCAGCCCGCTCACCGGGCGCGAGCGGGACGTGCTGCGGGAGGCCAGGGACGGCAGCACGGTCGCCGACGTCGCCCGCGCGCTGCACCTGTCGGAGGGGACCGTCCGCAACCACCTGTCCGCCGCGATCGGCAAGACCGGCGCCCGGACCCGCGCCGAAGCGGTGCGCGTCGCCGAGGAGCGCGGCTGGCTGTGAGCGGCCGGTGACCTTCTGACAAGATGGGCGGGGTGGGTACCGCTGAACGCACCAAACCGTCGCACGCGAGCTGGGCGCGCCGGATCGCCTTCGGCACGGCCCTCATGCTGCTCGCCCTCGTCGGCGGCACGGCGTTCCGGATCTGGCAGGTCGCCCGCGAGAACGACCGCACGCAGGCCGACGTCATCGTGGTGCTGGGCGCGGCCCAGTACAACGGCAAGCCGTCGGACATCTACGCCGCGCGGCTGATCAAGGCGAAGCAGCTCTACGACGCGGGCGTCGCGAAGATGATCGTCACCGCGGGCGGCAAGAAGGCCGAGGACAACTTCACCGAGGCGCGGGCCGGCCAGCTGTGGCTGACCCGCCGCGGTGTGCCGGCGGCGGCGACGCTGGCCGTCGGGGAGGGCAGCGACACGCTGCGCAGCCTGCGCGCGGTCGCCCAGCAGGTCGAGGCGCGCGACTGGCACACGGCGGTGCTGGTCAGCGATCCGTGGCACTCCTTCCGCGCCCGCACCATGGCCGACGACCTCGGCATGGACGCCTGGACCGCGCCGACGCACAGCGGGCCGATCGTCCAGGAGCGCGTCACGCAGGTCCGCTACATCGTCCGTGAAACCGGCGCACTGCTGTACTACCGCCTCACGAAGACCCCCGCCGACGACCTCTTCGCCACTTTCCTGGGCTGAGCGTTTTGTCGGTCCGCCCGCTTAAGCTGGGCGGGTGGACCACGGTTACAGCGAGCACGACACCGCCCGCCTCCGGCCGGAACCGGCGAAGGGCGCGGCGCTGGCCGGGGCGCGCGCGGACGGGCGCAGCGCGTTCTCCCGCGACCGCGCCCGCGTGCTGCACTCCGCGGCCCTGCGGCGGCTGGCCGGCAAGACCCAGGTGGTCGGCCCGGGGGAGGGCGCCGAGATCACCGGCGCGCCGCGCACCCGGCTGACGCACTCCCTGGAGGTCGCCCAGATCGGCCGCGGCATCGCCGAGGAGCTGGGGGCCGACCCGGACCTGGTGGACACCGCCGGGCTGGCGCACGACATCGGGCACCCGCCGTTCGGGCACAACGGCGAACGCGCGCTCGACGAGGTGGCCGCCGCGTGCGGCGGGTTCGAGGGCAACGCGCAGACGTTGCGCATCCTGACCCGGCTGGAACCGAAACTGGTCGACGAGAACGGCGCCACGGCCGGGCTCAACCTGACCCGCGCCTGCCTCGACGCGACCACGAAGTACCCCTGGCCGCGCAAGCCCGGCCGGGGGAAGTACGGCGTCTACGCCGACGACGCCGAGGTCTTCACCTGGTTCCGCGACGGCGCGGCGGCGGCGGAAACGTGCCTGGAGGCCCAGATCATGGACTGGGCCGACGACGTCGCGTACTCGGTGCACGACGTCGAGGACGGCGTGCTCGCCGGCCGGATCCGGCTGCGGGTGCTGGCCTACTCGGACGAGCGCGCCGCCGTCGCCGAGGCCGCGGCCAAGCACTTCTCCGGCCAGTCGGTGTCCACTTTGGAGAGTGCGGCCGACGAACTGCTGGCGCTGCCGGTGGTCGCGGCCCTGGCCGAGGCGGCACCGGACGGCTCACCCGGCGCGCAGGTAGCGCTGAAGCGGCTGACGAGCGAGCTGGTCGGCCGCTTCGCGACGGCCGCCGTCACCGGAACGCGAGCCCGCTTCGGCGAGGGCCCGCTGGGCCGCTACCGGGCCCGGCTGGCCGTGCCCGAGCAGGTCGCCGCCGAGGTGGCCCTGCTCAAGGCCCTGGCCCTGCGCTACGTGATGAGCGACCGACGACGGCTGGCGATGCAGGAAGGCCAGCGCGAGCTGCTGGGCGAACTGGTCCACGCCTTGGCGAGGCGCGCCCCGGAGTCACTGGACCCGCTGTTCCTCCCGGCGTGGAAGGCCGCGAAAGACGACGCGGGCCTGCTACGCGTGGTCGTCGACCAGGTGGCCTCCCTGACCGACGCCCAGGCCCACGCCTGGCACTCCTGGCACGTGACCCGCCACCACTAGCTCGGGTCCGGCGTGATGGAAGCGCCAACACCCGTGATTGAGGCGCCAACACGCGTGATTGAAGGGGCGACACTCGTGATTGAAGGGTCGACACGACGCGGGGGCCTGCTCCTCACCGTGTCGACCCTCGAATCACGCGTGTTGACCTCCCCATCACGCGTGTCGACCTCTGGATCACGCGTGTTGACCCTTCGATCACGCGGGCCGGCGTTTCCGGCGTGGGGTGGTCGCCGCCGGGTTCGGCACCCGGTGGGGGAGTTCCGCGTGGCCGCCCGGCTGGGTGAGGGGTTCCGGTAGTCTCGCCCGCATGGCCACGGACAGCCACCTCCGGTTCGCCCTTGCCGTCCATGGGGCCCTCGGCGCCGAGGGCGGGAACTCCTGTTTCTCGCCGTATTCGGTGGCCAGCGCGCTGACGCTGGCCGCGCTCGCCGCCCGGGGGGCCACCCGTGATGAGCTGGTCGCCCTGCTCGGCGAGCCGGCCGCGCAGGCCGAGCTGCTGCGGGCGGCCACGCAGCTCGTCGAGGAGGGCCGGGGCGCCGAACCGCCCGAGATCGCCGTGGCCAACACGCTGTGGGCCGCCGACAGCCTCCCGCTCGAGGACGGCTTCAAGGCCGAACTCGCCGGGTGGCCCGGGGCGAACGTCGAGAGCGCGCCGTTCGGGGAGGACCCCGAACGCGCCCGCGCCCTGATCAACGAGGACGTCGGCCGCACCACGCACGGCCTCATCCCGCAGCTGCTGCCGCCGGGCTCGATCGACACCGGCATCGCGGCCGTGCTCGTCAACGCGCTGTACCTGAAGGCCGCCTGGAAGCTGCCGTTCCGCGAGGCCAACACCGCCGACGCGCCGTTCCACGCGCCGTCCGGCACCCGGGACGTGCCGACGATGTGGCTCGGCGAGAACGTCGGCTACGCGCACACCGGCGGCTGGCAGGCGGTTCAGCTGGTCGCGGCGGGTGGCCTGCAGGCCGTGGTGCTGCTGCCCGACGGCGACCTCGCCGAGGCGGAGGCGTCGTTCGACGAAGCGGCGCTCACCGGCCTGCTCGGCAAGATCCGCTCGACGCGCGTGGAACTGGCGCTCCCCAAGGTCTCGCTCGACGTGCCCAGCTCGCTCACCGGCGTGCTGAACGGCCTGGGCGTGCAAACGATGTTCACCGACCGCGCCGACCTGAGCGGGCTCTCCCCGGACCCGCGGCTCGCGGTGTCCGAGGTGGTGCACCAGGCCGTGCTGCGCGTCGACGAACAGGGCTTCGAGGGGGCCGCGGCGACGGCGTTGACCATGCGCCTCACCTCGATGATCACGTCCGACCCGGTCGCCGTGACGGTGGACCGGCCGTTCCTGCTGCTGGTCCGGCACGCCGGCACCGGCGCGCTCTACTTCTTCGCCAGGGTGGTCGAGCCGTGAGCTTGAAGTCCGAAGCCGTCCCCGAGCTCGTCCCACCCGCTCCCGAAGCCCCACCCGAAGGCCCGAAACGCTGGCAGTGGCCGGACTCCGCCATCATGGGCGGGTTCCTGCTCTTCACGATCCTGCTCTACAACGGCCTGTGGTTCGACCTCAAGCGCGGCTACCTGTGGAACGGCGCGTCGGACCAGAGCCAGTGGGAGTGGTACTCGACGGTCGTCGCGAAGTCCGTCCTGCACTTCCAGAACCCGTTCACCACGGACCTGCAGAACTACCCGTACGGCGTGAACATGGCGGCGAACGCGGCGATGTTCGGCCTGAACATCCCGCTCGCCCCGATCACGCTGACCTTCGGCGCCACGCTCACCTGGGCGATCGTGCTGACCGCCGGGCTCGCCGGCACCGCGATCGGCTGGTATTGGGTGTTTTCCCGGCACCTGGTGCCGAACCGCACGGCCGCCGCGATCGGCGCCGCGTTCTGCGGGTTCGCCCCGCCGATGATCTCGCACGGCAACGCGCACCCGAACTTCGTCGTGCTGTTCGTGCTGCCGTTCATCGCGCTGAAGGCGTTCCAGATCGCGCGCAACGTTCGGCCGGTGCGCAACGGCGTCGTGCTCGGCCTGCTCGTCGCGTGGCAGATCCTGCTCGGCGAGGAGCCGCTGGCGATCTTCGGGCTCACGTTCCTGGTGTTCGTGATCGCCTACCTGGTCCCGCACCGCGCCGAGATCCGCGGCATGCTCGCGCCGCTGGCCAAGGGCGTCGGCATCGGTGCCGTCGTGGCGCTGCTGATCGCGGGCTTCCCGTTGTACTGGCAGTTCTTCGGGCCGCAGAGCTTCCATTCGCTGCTGCACGGCCCGGCGGGCAACGACACCGCGGCGTTCACCCGGTTCGCGACGCAGTCGATCGCCGGCTGGCCGGAGTCGGCCGCGGACGTCTCGATGAACCGCACCGAGGAGAACGCGTTCTTCGGCTGGCCGCTGATCGTGCTCGTGGTGGTGCTGACGATCTGGCTGTGGCGCGACGTCGTGGCGCGCGCGCTCGCGATCACCACGTACGTGCTGGCGTTCCTCTCGCTGGGTGTCGAGATCACGGTGGCGCACCAGGACACCGGCATCCCCGGGCTGTGGAAGTGGCTGGGGCAGCTGCCGTTGCTGGACTCGCTGCTCGAATCCCGGCTCGCGATGGGTTGCATCCCGGTGGTCGGCGGGCTGCTGGCGATCGCGACGCACCGCGTCTGGACGGCCGCGGCCGAGCAGCCCGAACCCCTGGACGGCAAGCAGCGCTTCCCCCTGCGCCTGGTCTGGGTCGGCGCGGTGGTGGCGGTGCTGCTCCCGATCGCGCCGACGGAGCTGGTGACGCACGAGCGCCCGCTGTCGCCGCCGTTCTTCGCCGACGGCATCTGGCGCCAGTACATCGCCCCCGGCGGCTCGCTCGTGCCGGTGCCGCTGCCGAGCACCGGCGAAGCGGAACCGTTGCACTGGCAGGTGGACGCGGGCCTCGGCTACCCGATGCCCGAGGGCTACTTCGTCGGCCCGACGTCCGCGGAGGACCGCAGCGGCCGTTACGGCGCCGTCCCGCTCCCGACGTCGGACCTGTTCGCCGAGGTCGAGCGTACGGGTCAGACGGCGGAGGTCACCGAAGCCGACCGCACGCAGGCCCTGGTGGACCTGCGCAAGTGGAACGCCGACGTGCTGGTGGTCGGCCCGCGGCAGAACCAGGAAGCGCTCAAGTCCACTGTGGAGCTGCTGCTGCGCAAGCCGGCGGAGTTCGTCGGCGGGGTCTGGGTCTGGGACGTCCGCGCGCTGACGGCGTAGGCGCCGGCCGCACGAGCCAGGTCGGACTGCCGATGGCGTGACCGGCCACGGTGGGGCTGCTCCCGGAAGCCCCACCGGCGGCGGTCAGGCCTTCACGGCGTCGAGCAGGATCGTCGCGAGCTCCTTCGGTTGCGAGAACATCGGCCAGTGGCCCGTGTTCAGTTCCACGAGGTTCCACCGGTCGCTCTCGAGCAGCTCGACGACGTCCGGGCTCGGTGTGTCGCCGTCGAGCAGGCACTTGATGTAAGTCGCCGGCAGCTCGCCGAGCGGCCGGCTCAGGACGGCCGGTTCGGTGAGCGACGCGGCCGGGTGCGGGGTCGAGCCGCCGACGATGCGGGCGATCTCGGCGCCGGAAAGGCCTTGTCCCGCATAGTCTTCCGCGGTCAGCGGCGGCCAGAAGCCGCGTTCGGTGAGGGCGGCCACCTGGGCCTCGGACCAGACGGACGTGAACGACTCGCCATCGGCCGGCACGTTGGAGTCGACGAACACCGCGCGCGCCAGCCGGTCGCCGATCCGCTCGGCGGCCTGCCCGACCGGGATGCCCGAGTAGCTGTGCCCCACCACCACGACCTCACGCAGGTCCGCGCCCTCGACGGCGTCGACGATGTCCTGGACGTGGGTCGCCTGCCCGGCGGGCACCGCGCTCTTCTCGGCGACGCCGGACAGCGTCACGGGGTGGGCGCCGTGCCCGGCCGCCGTGAGCTCCGGCACCACCTCGCTCCACGCCCACGAGCCGAGCCAAGCACCTGCTACGAGTACGAATTCAGCCATGCCTGGAAACCTAGCGGAGCCCACCGACAAAATCGGTAGAGTGCCCGCTCATGACCATCGTGGACGAGCAGGGCCGGGCCGAACCGCCGGTCGACGCCGACGAAGCCGGGACCCTGCTGGGGTTCCTCGAGTACCACCGCGCGACGCTGGCGTGGAAGAGCGCGGGCCTGGGCGAGGCGGGCCTGCGCGCGACCGTCGGCCCGTCCCCGCTGACCCTCGGCGGGATGCTCAAGCACCTGTCCTACGTGGAGGACCACTGGTTCTCCCGCATCCTGTTCGGCAACGAGCGGGCGGAACCGTGGAACTCGGTCGACTGGACCGCAAGCCCGGACTGGGACTGGGATTCCGCCGCGGAAGACACCCCGGAGCAGCTCCGCGAAATGTGGGAGTCGACAGTCGCCCGCTCGCGCGAGCTGGTCGCGAAGGCGATGGAGAACGGCGACCTCGCGCAGCCGGCCGTCCGCGGCTGGCCGGACGGCCGCAAGCCGAACCTGCGCTGGATCCTGGTCCACATGGTGGAGGAGTACAGCCGCCACAACGGCCACGCCGACCTCATCCGCGAGTCGGTGGACGGCAGCACCGGCGAATAGGTCAGTGGTTCCGGGTCACCGAATCCGAGTCGACGGCCGGCTCTCCTGAGCCGTCGGCACGGTGGTGTCCGCCGCCGGTTCGACCCGGGTGAACGTCCGGGTTTCGGCGGGTGGAACGGTGAAACACGAGGTGCGCCCAGCGCGGCACGCGCGCCCGCCGCGAGCGCCGCGGCAGTGGGGTAGCGGTCGTCCGGGCTCTTCGCCATGCCTCGCGCCACCACGCCGTCGAGCGCCGCGGGCGTGCCCGGGCGCACCAGGCTTGGCGGGGCGGGGCCTGGTTCAGGTGGGCCGCCGAGTGGGCTTCGCGGCGGAAGCGTTCGCGAGACCCCCTGATCGGCGGCGAGAGCACTTTCAACGCCACGACCCGGTCGAGCCGGGATTCCCGTTCACCACGCGGAATCCGGTGGAGATCAAGTCACGAAGACGTGCAGCAGCGCCGCTCAGTCGCGGGCGTGCGCGATCTGGAAGACGTTGCCGAACGGGTCGCGGATCATCGCCCGGCGGTCGCCGTACGGGGTGTTCGCCGGTTCCTCCAGGCTTGTCGCGCCGCAGTCGAGGGCGCGGCGGTACGTCGCGTCCGCGTCGGGCACGTACACGTACAAGAACGCGGGGAACAGCTCCCGCTCGCCCTCGGCGGAGACCAGGACGCGCGAGCCGCCGATGCGGAGGTCGGCGGGGCGGCCGCTCTCCAGCTCACCGGTCGCGCCGAACACCGTGCGCAGGAACGCGACGGCGGCGACGAGATCGCGCACCACCATCCGCGGGGTCACCGTCTGGTAGTCCTGGCTCATACCGGCCCACCCAAGTCCGTTTCGTCACGGAACACAAGGGAGGCCGACCAGCTTCGCCAGGAACCGGTCGACCTGCTCGACCGCGGGTGACCACGGCAGGTCGGGCTCGTTGATCCGTTGCGCCAGCATGCCGTTGACGGCGGTGCGCAGGTCGATGGCGACCGTGACCGGGTCGTCCGCGGGGGCCAGGCCGGCGTCCATGCACGCCCGCACGCCGTCGACCGTGCGGGCGACCATGACCTCCTTGAACGGCATCCCGAGCCGTCGGTGGACCTTGCTCTCGTGCAGCACCTTGTAGAGCCCGGGGTGCTCGCGCGCCCACGCGGCCTGCGTCAGGATCCGCGCGCGCAACGCGGCCGCCGGGTCCGGCGCCGCCGCGTAGGCGTCGTCGCCGGTCCGCACCAGCTCCTCGTGGCAGCGCTGCATGGCGGCCAGGACCAGCGCGTCGCGGTCCGGGAAGTGCAGGTAGACCGATGTCGCCGCGATCGACACCGCGCGCGCGACGGCCCGCAGCGAGAGCGCCTCGTCGTCGGCCAGCTCGTCGAGCATCCCGACGGCGGCCGTGACGATCTCTTCGCGCAGCAGCTCGCCCTTGCCGCGGGCGTTGGGACGGCGACGGGTCTCGGTCATGGTCGTCCCACTATAGCTGGACACCCATTGCGCTACAGGTGTAGCGTAATTCGCACTACAGCTGTAGCGCTACGATCGTTCATCAACTGAGGGAGCACGATCTTGACCACCGCTGCCGCACCCACGAGCCTCGAGCGGCTCGCCGCGCTCGACCCCGCCTTCGCGCAACTGGCCGGCGCCACCGCGAAGTTCGTCCGGGCGATCCCGGAGCTGACCGACCGCGAGAAGACCTTCCTGTGCGTCACGGCCGACGTCTGCCAGGGGAGCCTGGGCCTGGCGTTCACCGCGCACGTGCGGGCCGGCCTGGCCGCCGGAGTGTCCACTTCGGACATCCGGGAACTGCTGCGCTTCGTCTCCTACGACTGCGGTTACCCCGCCGCGACCGCGGGCGTCGAGCGGATCACCGAGCTCGAGACCGAGCTGGGCCTCCCACATCCGGACGTCGAAACCCTGGCCGCCGAGCTGGTGTCGACCGGCCCGGACGCCGCGCCGAGCCCGCTCCCGGACGCGGTGCGCGCCCGGCTGAGCGAGCTGGACCCGCACTTCGCCGCGTACTTCGACCTGCAGTCGCGGATGCGGACCGGGCACGGCCCCGGCACGCTCACCGAGCGGGAACGCGGCCTGGTCAGCATGAGCGTCGACGTCTGCTACCAGACGCTCGCCGACACGTTCCGCATCCACGTCGGCCGCGCGCAGCGGGGCGGCGCGACGCCGGAAGACGTCCGCGCCGCGCTGCGGTTCCTGGCGCAGTTCGGCGTCACGAGGGCTTGGCACGCCTGGGAAGCGCTGAACGCGATGGGCTGACCGGCCGAGAGCAGGCCGGTGGCGTGGCTCACCCCGCCGGGTGTCACGTCCCCGGCCGCCGTCTCGTTCCTCTCCCGACCGAGACGAATGGAGACGGACATGCCCCGCATCGCCGCGAAGAAGACCACCGAAGCCGGCCCGCTGCTCAAGCTCTTCTACCGCGTCGCCGGCCGGAAGTACGGCGCCGTGCCCGAGCCGATGGCCGTCGCCGCGCACCACCCCGGGCTGCTGCGCGCGAACGCGGTGCACGAGCTGATGGTGCAACGCGCGTCGAAGAAGCTGCCGGCGAACGTGCGCGAGCTGGCCGTCTACCGCGTCGCCACCCGGATCGGCTGCTCGTGGTGCGTCGACTTCGGCACCATGCTGCAGAAGCACGACGGCCTGGACGTCGAACGCCTGAAGGGGATCGACGGCTACGCGACGTCGCCCGCGTTCAGCCCCCGGGAGCGGCTCGCGATCGCCTACGCCGACGCGATGTCCGCCGAGCACGTCACGGTGACCGACGAGCAGGTCGCCGAGCTGGTGCGCGCGTTCGGCCGCGACGGCGTCATCGAGCTGACCTACCAGATCGGCCTGGAGAACTCCCGCGCCCGGATGAACAGCGCGCTCGGCATCGTCGAGCAGGGCTTCACCTCGGGCGACGCCTGCCGGGTCCCGCTCCCGTAGGACTCCGGGAACCAGACCCCGGTGGGACGCGCCCGGGGTGCCCGCCGCGGGACCGTTCCGGCATGCACCTCGTCGCCAGTGAACGGATCAAGCTCTTCAGCATCGCCACGCCGTGGGCGTGCGGCCTCTTCGCGGTCGTCGCCCTGGTCGCGCCGGCCGTGCTCACCGCGCTCACGGCCACCGAATCCCGGTTGCCGCCCACGGTCGCGAGCACCCAGTTCGGCTTCCAGCTCGGCCTGGTCGCCGTCCTGGTGCTCGCGGCCCTCTCCGTGACGAGCGAGTACCAGTCGGGCACGATCCACGGCACCTTCCAGGGCGTCCCGAGCCGGTGGCCGGCGCTGGTCGCGAAGGCCGCGGTCGTCGCCGGGTACGCGTTCCTCCTCGGCGAAGCCGCGGCCTTCCTCGCCTGGCTGGTCGCGCGGATCCTCGCCCCGGACGCCGATCTGGCGCTCGACAGCGTCGCGGACTGGACGATCGTCGCCGGCACCGGTCCGGTGTTCGCGCTCGCCGCGGTCTGCGGGGTCGGCGTCGGCCTGCTCGTGCGCCACACCGCCGGCGCGGTCGCGCTGCTCGTCGGCTACCCGCTCATGGCGGAGAACGTCATCACGCTGATCCCGCGGGCCGGGCAGGCGATCCACCGGTGGCTGCCGCTGAACGCCGTCACGAAGTTCCTCAGCGGCTCCGGCGCGGCGAACGCCGGTCGCGACGGCGGTAACGCGGCGACCCTGTCCGACTCGCCGTTGAGCCCGGGCTGGGCGTTGGCCTACTTCGGTGCCTTCGCCGTGCTCGTGCTGGTGGCCGGGATCACGAAGGCGCGGCGCCGGGACGCGTGATCCGGGTCAGCTTGTCCGGGTTGACGACGTCGTAGATCGCCACGATCTTCCCGTCGCGGACGCTCATCGCCTGGACGTGCTCGTCGAGCGCCAGGAAACCCTCGCGCCCCGGCAGCGGCGGCAGGTAGAACCCGAGGTCGCCGTTGACCAGCACCGGCGCGCCGCGGGTGACGCTCTCCGGGGCGTACTTGCGCATGAGCCCGACGAAGAAGCGGGCGAGCTTGTCGGCGCCGACCATGAGCTGGCGCGTGGTGCGGCCCTTGCCGTCCGAGTCGCCGATGAGCACCGCGTCCGGGTGCAGCAGCTCGACGACCGCGCCGATGTCGCCGGCGAGCAGCGCGGTGACGAACTTCTCGAGGATCTTCGCCTGCTCGTCCAGCGGCGCGCGCGGCGCCGGGTCCGCGTCGGCCAGCGCGCGGCGGCCGCGGGAGCCGTGCTGGCGCGCGGCGTCCACCGAGCAGCCGAGGATGTCCGCGATCTCGGCGAAGGGCAGCGAGAACGCGTCGTGCAGCACGAACGCGACGCGCTGCTCCGGAGTCAGCTTGTCGAGCACGACCAGCGCGGCCATCCGCAGGCCGTCGTCGCGGACGGCGAGGTCGAGCGGGTCCTCGCTGACCGGCTGCCCGAACGGCGTCACGACCGGTTCCGGCAGCCACTGGCCGACGTAGCGCTCCCGCTGCGCCGCGGCCGACTTCAGCCGGTCGAGGCAGATCCGGCCGACGACCGTGGTCAGCCAGCCGCGCAGGTCGCGGATCGCGTCCTGCCCGGCGTCGTCGAGCCCGGCCAGCCGCAGCCACGACTCCTGGACGGCGTCCTCGGCGTCGGCGCGGGTGCCGGTGAGCCGGTAGGCCACCCCGATCAGGTGGCCGCGGTGCTCGGCGAACCGCGCGGCGAGGGTGTCCTGGGCGGTGGGCGTGGAGGCCATGCCCCGAGTGTGCCGCAACCGGCGGGGATAGAGTGGGTGGCGTGGCAGGACGGATTCGGGACAGCGACATCGCGGAGGTGCGCGAGCGGAGCCGGATCGACGAGGTCGTCGGGGAGTACGTGGCGCTGCGCCGCGCCGGTGGGGGCAGCCTGAAGGGCCTCTGCCCGTTCCACAACGAGAAGACCCCGTCGTTCAACGTCCGCCCGACGCACGGCACCTTCCACTGCTTCGGCTGTGGCGAGGGCGGCGATGTGATCAAGTTCGTCCAGAAGATCGACCTGATCACCTTCGTGGAGGCCGTCGAGCGGCTGGCCGACCGGGTCGGCATCCGGCTCACCTACGAAGGCGGCGGCGCGACCATCCAGCGCGACCGCGGCAGCCGCAGCCGGCTGATCGAGGCGCACCGCGCCGCGCAGGAGTTCTACGCCGAGCAGCTGGTCACCGACGAGGCGCGCACCGCGCGGGACTTCCTGTCCGAGCGCGGGTTCGACGCCGCCGCGGCGAAGACGTTCGGCTGCGGGTACGCCCCCGGCGGCTGGGACAAGCTGACCAAGCACCTGCTCACCCGCGGGTTCGAGGTCAAGGAGCTGCTGACGGCGGGGTTGTCCAAGGAGGGCCAGCGCGGCCCGATGGACCGCTTCCACCGGCGGCTCGTCTGGCCGATCCGCGACGTCGGCAACGAGGTCGTCGGCTTCGGCGCGCGGCGGCTGTTCGACGACGACCGGATCTCGGCCAAGTACCTCAACACAGCCGAGTCGCCGATCTACAAGAAGTCCCAGGTCATGTTCGGCCTCGACCTGGCCAAGCGCGAGATCGCGAAGCGGCACCAGGTCGTCGTGGTCGAGGGCTACACGGACGTGATGGCGATGCACGCGGCGGGCGTCCCGACGGCCGTGGCGTCCTCGGGCACGGCGTTCGGCGAAGACCACATGAAGGTGCTTCGCCGGCTGATGATGGACGACGACGCCTTCCGCGGCGAAGTGATCTTCACCTTCGACGGTGACGAAGCGGGCCAGAAGGCCGCGCTGAAGGCGTTCGAAGGCGACCAGACGTTCGCCGGCCAGACCTACATCGCGGTCGCGCCGGACGGCATGGACCCGTGCGAACTGCGCCTGGCCAAGGGCGACAGCGCGGTCAAGGACCTCGTCGCGCGCCGGATCCCGCTGTTCGAGTTCGCCATCCGCAGCACGCTGAAGAACTTCGACCTCGACTCGGTCGACGGCCAGGTCTCGGCGCTGCAGAAGACCGTGCCGATGATCGCGGCGATCAAGGACCGCGCCGCGCGTGACGGCTACGCGTCGAAGCTCGCCTGGTGGGTGGGCTGGCAGGACGTCGCCCAGGTCGTCAACCGCGTGCGCGGCAGCGCGGGCGCGACCGACAAGCGCGGCGGCGCGCCCTTGAAGCAGCCGGCCCGCGTCGGCGCTCCCGAAGTGAAGGCCCCGGAGTCCGACGTCGCCCGCCCCGCCCCGAAGGACCCGCGGTTCGCGATCCAGCGCGAGGCGCTGAAGGCCGCGCTGCAGCAGCCCGCGATCGCCGGGCCGGAGTACGACGCGCTGCCGCTGGAGGCGTTCACGCACCCGGTGTACATCGCGGTGCACGAGGCCGTGCTGAAGGCGGGTGGGGCCGGTTCGGGCCTCACCGGCCCGTCGCTGCTGGACGCGGCGGCCGCGCACTGCCCGGAGGGGACGGTCCGCCGGGTGCTCTCCGAGCTGGCCGTGGAACCGTTGCAGGCCAAGGACGAAGTCGACTCCCGCTACATCTCCTCGATCCTCGCCCGGCTGCAGGAGAGCCTCGTCGGGCGGCAGATCTCGGAGATCAAGGGGAAGCTGCAGCGGCTCTCGCCGGTCGAGGCGCCGGACGACTACCGCGCCCTCTTCGGCGACCTCGTCGCGCTGGAGCAGTACAAGAAGTCGCTGGGCGAGCAGGCGTCCGCCAGCTCGTGGAGCTGACGTGAGTTTCCTGCGCCGGTTGCTCGGCGACCGCACCCCCGACGGTTTCGCCGGTTCGCTGGACGCCGGCGAAGACGTCGTGGACAGCGCCCCGGTCGAGGGCGGCGGGCACCTGGTCGTCACGCCGCTCGGGCTGTGGATCCCGGACGGTGCCGGCGGCGCGCGGCGCGTCGGCTGGCACCTGATCGGCAAAGCGGCCTGGAAGGACGGCGTCTTCACGCTGACCGAGTCGGCCGAGTCCGGCACCGCCGGGTCGGCCGTCGTGCTGAGCGACCTCGCGCCCGTGCGGTTCAATCTGCCGGAGCCGAGCCGGGTGCCGCACCACGTGCGGCTGCGCGTTGACGGCTCGGTGCGCTCAAGGCACCGCCAGGACATCGGCGACGGCGGCGCGTGGTTCGTCCAGCGCAAGGTCCCCGGCCGCGACGGCAGCGTGCTGCAGGTCCGGCCGGACCCGGGCACGGACGTCACCCTGGTGGCGGCCATCGCCGAGCAGGTCGCCGCGAAGCTGGCTACCGCCGTCGAATAGCAGTACGCTCGTACTCAGTACGGTCGTACTGTTTGTTCGGGAGGCGCCTGTGTGGGATCCGGAGAAGTACCTCGACTACGCCGACCTGCGGGCCCGGCCGTTCTACGACCTGACGTCCCGGATCGGCGCGGTTTCACCCAGGCGGGTGGTCGATCTGGGCTGCGGCCCCGGAAACCTGACGGTCGATCTGGGCAAACGCTGGCCCGGTGCCGCGTTGGAGTGCAGCGACAGTTCACCCGAAATGGTGGCAGCCGCACGTGCCCGCGGCCTGGACGCCGCGGTGCTCGACGTCAACGACTGGACACCGGCGCCGGACACCGACGTCGTCGTGTCGAACGCCGTCCTGCAGTGGGTGCCCGAGCACCGCGACCTGCTGCGCCGCTGGGCCGGGCAACTGCCGTCGGGCGCGTGGCTGGCGGTGCAGGTCCCGGGCAACTTCGACGCCCCGTCGCACGCGCTGACCCGCGAGCTGGCGGCGTCCCCGGCCTGGTCGTCACAGCTGGCCGACGTCGTCCTGCGCGAGGACGACGCGGTCTCGACCCCGCTGGAGTACGCGAACCTCCTGGCCGACGCCGGCTGCGGCGTCGACGCCTGGGAAACGACGTACGTCCAGCCGCTGCGCGGGTCGCGAGCGGTGCTGGAGTGGATCACCGGAACGGCGTTGCGCCCGATCCGCGCGGTCCTCCAGGATGAGGCGTGGGACCAGTTCCGCGCCGAACTGGCCCCCCGGCTCGACAAGGCGTACCCCACGCGCACCGACGGCACGACGTGGTTCGAGTTCCGCCGCGTGTTCGTGGTCGCGCAGGTCTAACGCCGGCGCCCCGCCTTTTCGCTGATCTTGGCCTGGGCGACCCCGGCGGCACCCTGGACCATCGGATGGTCGACGACCCGGCGGTAGGTGCGCACGAGCTGCTCGTACCGCCCCCGGCCTGCCTTGGCGCCCAGTATGTAGCCCAGGCCCGCACCCAGCAGGAACTTCTTCATCCGTGTCCACGCCTCTCGTCGATAGGTCGTCCGACTGTCCATTGTCCAGGAAAACCGGCCGCGGGGGGCGGTTGCGCTAAGTGGGGGGTGGTGCGAACCGGGTTGCGGGGATGGTCTAAAGTTCTTCTTGTCGGGCGAGAGCGCGGCACCGGAAAGAGCGACATTCCCCTGTAGCTCAACTGGCAGAGCATTCGGCTGTTAACCGGAGGGTTCTTGGTTCGAGTCCAAGCGGGGGAGCAAAAGCCCAGGCCAGAGGCCTGGGCTTCTTTGTGTCCTGAGTCAAGAGGCCATTTACTCTCCACTTTGACGATCGTCCAACGGCAGCCCGTCGACCGCTGACGCTGCGGCTGACGTGACCGTAGGACGGGCCAGCTCGTCACGAATCCGTAACCGTGCGTCGCATCGGCACGCTGGCCGCCGTCGGCGCGACACGCTGAAGTGCTCCGGCGTGATGATCGGTGACCGATGCAGTCGTCGGCGGCAGCGCAAAGTTGCGGTGCCCACTGGCGCGGCAGCTCGCCGCTGCCGGCAGCTACAGAGTCCAAGCCCTTGCGCTGGCAACGTACGAAGGGCGTCCGGCACCCTGGCTCATCGGGAACCGGCGCGACGTCAAATGCGCCGCAGCGGGTCCGGGCTGTTCGTTGACGGACGGGTCCCGCGGTCAGAAGACCTTGGTCGGCGCCGTTCTGAGGACACGATGGTCGTTCACGGCGCCTTGATTCAGGTGTACGCGTCACAGATGCCGGGTAGACGGGTGGGAGGGCTTTCAACCGCGAGGAGTGGTGACCGTGGGCCATTTCCCGCCCGCCATTGTCACTCTCTGCGCGTCGTCTGGTGGCCTGCTGACTGGTGTCCCGGCCGGTGCCGAAGCACGCCGGGTGGCCGCCGAGGTGTTCGCGGACATGTCGCCGGCCCGGTTGACCGACCTCCTCATCATGGTGGATGAGCTGGTGACGGACGCCGAACGGCACGGCAGCCGGTTGCGTGAGGTCCACTTGTGCCGGTTCGACATGCCGGCTGCAGCTCACATCGAGGTGGTTTGCACTCCGGCGGCCTCTCCGCTGCGGGTCGAGCCGGCCATCGCTGCTGCCGCACTGGGCCGCCTGATGGTCGAGGAACTGGCGGTGGCGTGGGGCGTGCAACGTGAGGGCGACGACTGGATGACTTGGGCCGAAGTTTGAGGCTCGGTCTTGCGTCTGGACACCGTGGAAGGCAGACGCCGAGGACGCGGTGACACCCTCCGTACTGGTCAGCGGGCCGCGGCTTCGGCAAGGTCCGGGTAGCCGGCGTGGCGTGACCAGCACTCGGTGGTGCCGCCGTGCGGAAGCAGGTCACGCAACCTCGATCGTCGCCAGTACCGTCCCTCCTGCTTTCTCATGGCTGCGTAAGCGATTGCCGTTCGCGCAGTGTGTGATGCCGACCTTGTAGACGCCGCGGTCCCCGAGGTGCGGGAAGTCGATCAAGTAGACGCGATGCGGTGCGTCCGGGTCGAGTTTGGACCCGTCGCAGCGCAAGCACGGTGGGCTCCCGCCGCAGATCGCGGTCCAAGACACGGTCCTTGGCGTCGAGCAGCGGGTGCACACCGCAGACAGCGGCAGCCCGGGATCCCCGGTGAACTCGCCGACGAGGCGGAGGCCAGCGACTCCATTCGTGTTCGGATGGTCTCCTGCGTCGGCTTGACCCCTTCGCGTTGCATTCGGCGCAGGGAAGCCAGGACAGACGGATTCCTTCGGAGACGCCGAAGAGCGTGTCGGCCTGGGCGGCGCCACATTCCAGGCATTCGACGTTGAGCGGATCGTTGCCGTCCTGGTCGCCGAGTGGATGCAGGGACCTCATTCCCGCCGCGGCGAGGAGCTGCTCTTGTCGTTCGACGGGCCAATCACCGACGAGGTTGGGGTACCCGAGCCGGCGGTTCTCCGCGCCGTGCTCGATCCACTTGCACATCTGGCAGACCCAGCCTCCTCGCCGGATCATCGCCAGCGAGACGTCGACGATCGCGCCGCAGGGTTTGTGCCGGGTGCGGAACCGCGCACGGGGTCCGTCTCCGAGCGCGATCGCTGTCGCGTCGCACTTCGCGATCAGGTCGGCCAGGCAGTGATCGCAAAAGCCGATGGCCCGCCTGATCCTGGGCCATCGGGACTCGTTTTCGCACGCCGGCGTCGAGCACGTCCCGTTCGAGCGCCGTGCCTATACGCTCGCGCTCGCGGACCGAGGTCGTACTTCGCGTGTCTTGCCCACCCGGTTGAGGCCGTGCGGAGCCGCATCGAGAATGGCCGCTCCGGCACCGTCGTCGTGCCAGGTCACGCCCGCGCGGTCGACCTCGACGGCGAACAGGTGCTCGTCGGCGCCGCCGGGGCCCCGGCGGAGGCCGGTCACCTTCAGATGGGTCAGCGAGGGACCGGTGGCCCACGTTTCCCGGACGGTGGCGAGCAGGTGGGCACCGAGCAGTTCGGCGTAGACGTTGTTGAGTTCGGTCTTGGTCCACGCCTTGCTCGACAAGCGCCCGGTGGGTGTGACGTGTGCCTTCTTGGCGGGCAGCACCTCGAACCCGGGGAGCAGGACGACCAGATCGGCGCTGTGCCGTTCCGCGTTGACGATCCGCACCGGGGCGGGGTTGTCCGCGAACGCCGCGTCCAGGGCGGCGCGCAGCACCTGAGGCCGTCCTTGCTGCAACGCTGCCCACCACGCGTCGGCCTGGGTCTGCTGGGTCCGGTGGTGCGCCTGAGCTCGTGCGGTGAACTCCGCGGCCAGCTGCGCGCCTCGGCCGTCCGAGACCTGACGCAGCTCCCGGCGCCGCGCGCGTTGCCAGGGCCGGGCGTCGTGCTTGATCTTCGCCCACTCCTGCTGCTGGAAGGCCGCAGGATCGGCCGGGGCCGGGAGTGGGATGACCGGCCGTTGCGCCGGGCTGAAGCGTTCACGTTGGACGGCCATGAGCTCGGCGAGGTGATGGTGGGACGCTGCGCCTTCGGCGGCCCTCACATCGGTGGCGGTGACGGCGGGCGCAGCCGAACGAGTGCGCGTCGGTGCGGTGCGGGAACGAGTGCCGGTCGTCCGCCGGCCACGCTTTCGTGAGCCGGTGACGCTGTTGATGAGCAGGTTCTCGGCCGCGCCGAGGGGATTGGTGACGGTGTGGATCGCGCGGCTGACCTGCCGCACCGGTCGAGGTGTCACGGCGCGTTTCACCGTTCGAACGGGATGCGCCGCGCGCCGGACCGAGCGGGGAACGGTGCGACGCACCGCCTTGCGTGCCAGCCGCTTGCCGATGCCCATGAGCGCCGCCTCCTTCGAACACGATGACGCGAACGACCACGTCGTCGCCGCGGCGGCGCGTCCGTCCACGAGATGTCGCTTCATCCGAAGAAGTGTTAACAAAGCTGGGTCTGTCGATTCGGGCCACACTCGTTCGTATGACGGGTGAGCGGCGGGAACCGCCCGTCGAGAGGAGTGGTCATGACCCAGTTCTTGTTGTCTGTACACGGTGTCGACGGTGAAGTTCGTGAAGAGTCCACCGCGGAGCAGATGCATCGGTTGCAGCAGCTGCTCGGCGAGGTGGAGAAGGAACTCAAGGCGACTGGGGCGTGGCTGTTCAGTGCCCGGTTGAGCGATCCGGGTGCCGCGCGGGTGGTGCGGGAGTCCGGGGGAGAGGTGCTGACCACCGACGGCCCGTTCGCCGAAGGACGGGAGCACCTCGGCGGCTTTTACCTCATCGAGGCCGGGGACCTCGACGCTGCGCTGGGCTGGGCGGCCCGGGTGACCGCCGCGATCACGGTGCCGATCGAGGTTCGTCCGCTCGCGGGGTTCGAGGCGTAACGAGCGCCGACGGGAGCGGCCCGGCTGGTATGGGGCCGGATGGCCTCGGCCGGGCCGCCGAGAACGTGTGACGGCCGCTCAGCGGTCGTGGTCGGCTTGGCGCCACCAGGCCGTCGTGGCCGCGATGCCCGCAACGCCCACCAGCGAGACCAAGGTGAAGCCGAGTGCGCCGGGCGGGTCGCCGCCGGGACCGGCGAGCCGGGTGTACAGCGCGGGCACCGACCACGGGAAGTACCGCCCGTAGCCGAGCAAGGTGACGACCTGCGCGGAGAAGACCGCGCCGATCATCGCGGCGACACCGGCGAGGTAACCGCGGCCGGTGCTGGCGGCCAGCGCGAACGGCGTCACCAGCAATACGGTCAGGACCGTGGTGACCAGCAGTTCGGCCAGCCCGTGGAGGGCGATCGCGGGGGACCAGCCGGGCAGGCCGATGACGGCGCCGGCGAGCAGGCCGAGGGCGAACAGGTAGCAGGCCAGCAGCAGGGACCACACGGCGGCGACGGCGAATTTCGCGCCGACGATCGTGGTGCGCGCGGTGGGAAGGGCCAGCAGGTCCTTCACCGTGCCTTGGCTGAATTCGCGGCCGAACAGCCACACCACGATCAGGCCGAACAGGAGCGCGCCGCCCACCGCGACGGTCTGGGCGAGCAGCGCGAAGTACGCGGGCCAGTCGGCGGTGCCGCCGGTCAGCGCGGCCTTCGTGCCGAGCAGGCCCAGGGACCGGGCTCGCCGCAGGTCCTGGAGGATGAACATCACCAGGCCGCCGAACGCGGCGGCGATGGTGAACGCGCTCACGGTGACCCACGGCAGGCGGGATCGGCGCGCTTTCAGCAGTTCGGTTCCGATCGCGGCGGTTGTGGCGCTCATCGGGTGCCGACCAGGCGCAGGAAGCACGTCTCCAGGTCGTCCTGCTCGACCGCGAGACGCGTGGGCGGGCAGCCGGCGGCCACGAGCAGCGTCGCGATTTCGTCGGGATGCCCGATCGCGTGGTCACCGGTGAGCACCAGGCAGGTGCCGTGGCCCGGTTCGGCGGGGTGTCCGGCCGCCCGCAGCGCCGTCGACGCGGCGCCCAGGTCGCGCGCGCCGACGCTCAGCCGTGGCCGGGCCTGGGCCACGAGGTCGCCGGTGTCGCCCGCCCAGACGAGCCGGCCGTCGGCGAGCACCGAGATGCGGTCCGCGGTGCGGGCCACTTCGGTCAAGATATGGCTGGACAGCAGCACCGCGACGCCGTCGTGGGCGAGTTCGCTCAGCAGGGTACGGATCTCGGCGACCCCGGCCGGGTCGAGGCCGTTGGCGGGTTCATCCAGTACGAGCAACGCAGGCCGGTGGATCAGTGCCTTGGCGAGCCCGAGCCGTTGCGCGTTGCCGAGGGAGAGTGTCCGGGCGCGGACGTGCGCGTAAGTACCGAGGTCGAGCCGGGCGATCACGTCGGACACCGGTCCGGGGCCGGTCAGGCCGCGCAGCCGGGCGGCGACCAGGAGGTTTTCGGTGACGGTCAGCTCGGGGTAGGCCGCCGGGGTTTCCACGAGGTATCCGACGCGGGCCCAGATCGCCCGGGTGCCCGGCCGGACCCGGGTGCCCAGGAGTGCCACCCGGCCGGCGGTGGGGCGGACCATGCCGAGCAGCATGCGGATCGTGGTCGTCTTCCCGGCGCCGTTGAGGCCGAGCAACGCGTGGATTTCGCCCGGTGCGACGGTGAGTGAAAGGTCTTCCACCGCGGTGACGTCGCCGTAGCGCTTGGTCAGGCCTTCGGCGTCGATGGCTGGGGTCATGGTGTGCTCTCCCGGGGTCGGCGGAATCACGCCGACCAGGCTTCCCGGCACACCGGCGTCGACGATACTCCCGGTTCGCGCGGCCCGGACCGCGGTCACCCGGATGTTCTACAGTGGACGTTCGGCGTTGTTCACCCGCGGCGGATCCGAGTTGCTCGCCGGTGGTCTTTGCGGCATCTTTACGCTCAGGTGTGCCGGGAAGTCTGGTCGGCCCTTCGCCCGGCGCGGGCGGAGGTCGCGGCTCGAGGACGGATTTTCATGGCGCTCGTACCGGTGAAGCGTCATCGCGAACCGTCCCGGACGGTCGTAAGCTGGGCAGATGCACGCCGTGGAGATGGCCGAGGAGTACCCGGTCGTCGATCTGGACTCCGACGCACTGGACGCGGCCCGGCTGCTGGCGGAACGCCGCTTGCCGGGCCTCGTCGTGACCGACGCCGCGGGCTGCCCGCGGTCGATCCTGCCCGCGTCCGAAGTGGTCCAGTTCCTGGTGCCCGGCTACGTCCGGGACGACCCGTCGCTGGCCGGGGTGCTCGACGAGTCGATGGCCGACCGGGTCGCGGGCAAGCTGAGCGGCAAGACGGTCCGCTCGCTGCTGCCGGACAAGCCGGCGGAGCTGGCGCGGGTGCAGGCCGACGACACGATGGTGGAGGTCGCGGCGATCATGGCCCGCCTGCGCTGCCCGCTGGTCGCGGTCATGGAGGAGAAGAAGCTGCTCGGCGTGATCTCGGCGTCACGGCTGCTGGAACTGGCGCTCGCGCACCACTGAACCCGGGAGCGGCGCGATGAGCACCGTGCTCGCCGTCGTGGTGTTCGTCGTCGCCTACGTCTTCATCGCCACCGAGAAGATCCCGAAGATGGTCGCCGCGCTGGCCGGCGCCGGCGTGGTGCTCGCCCTCGGGGTGACCGGCTCCGAGGACGCGTTCTACTCGCACGACACCGGGATCGACTGGGACGTCATCTTCCTGCTGCTCGGCATGATGATCATCGTCGGGGTGCTGCGCCGCACCGGCGTGTTCGAGTACATCGCGATCTGGGCGGCGAAGCGGGCCAAGGGCTCGCCGCTGCGGATCATGGTGCTGCTGGTGGTGATCACCGCGGTCGCGTCGGCATTCCTGGACAACGTCACGACGGTGCTGCTGATCGCCCCGGTCACCCTGCTGGTCTGCGACCGCCTGGACATCAAGCCGACGCCGTTCCTGATCGCCGAGGTGCTGGCGTCGAACATCGGCGGGGCCGCAACGCTGATCGGCGACCCGCCCAACATCATCATCGGCAGCCGGGCCGGGCTGTCGTTCAACGACTTCCTGCTGAACCTGACGCCGATCGTGGCGATCGAGGTGGTCGCGTTCGCGCTGGCGCTGCGCTGGGTGTTCCGCGGCTCGTTCGACGTCGACCCGGCCCGGGTGGCCGACGTGATGCGGCTCAACGAACGCGAGGCGATCCGCGACCGCGGCCTGCTGATCAAGTGCGGCGTCGTGCTGCTGGCGGTGTTCACGGGCTTCGTCGGCCACTCGCTGTTCCACATCGAGCCCTCGGTGGTCGCGCTGCTGGGTGCCGGGGTGCTCGTGCTGATCTCCCGCACCGAGCCGTCGGCCTACCTCGCCGGGGTGGAGTGGGAGACGCTGCTGTTCTTCGCCGGGCTGTTCGTGATGATCGGTGCCCTGGTGAAGACCGGGGTGATCGGCGACCTGGCGAAGCTCGCCGCGGATGCCACCGGCGGCGACGCGCTGGTGGCGGTGATGCTGATCCTCGTCGTGTCCACGCTGCTGTCCGGCGTCATCGACAACATCCCTTACGTGGCCACGATGAGCCCGCTGGTGCTCGCGCTGACGCAGGACATCCCGGACCCCGGGCATGCCGGCGCGCTGTGGTGGTCGCTGGCGCTGGGCGCGGACTTCGGCGGCAACATGACCGCGATCGGCGCCAGTGCCAACGTGGTGATGCTGGGGATCGCGGCGCGGTCGGGGAGCCCGATCTCGTTCTGGGAGTTCACCCGCAAGGGCGCGCAAGTCACGCTGCTGACGGTGCTGATCGCGGCGCCGTACCTGTGGCTGCGGTACTTCGTGTTCTCGTAAGACCGCCGGAAGTCCATTGTGGATGGACCAAGGCGAGAGCGACTCCTGTTTCCCGACACGGTCAGGGCCCCGGACAACGGGGTATCCGCGGCTGTCGACGGGTGCGCTCGCGAGGGGCACGCAAGGCCAGGCTCACGACAGGAGAGGGCAATGTCCCTCATCGACGGGAGTTTCTCGTCGGCTGCACCGGTTTCCGCCGCGCACGGAGTCGTGATGCGGAACAGGCCGCACGATTGCGGCCCCGCGGTGTTCGGCCGGAACGTCCGACGCGCGCCGAAGCGAGCGGCCGGTGCGTGGTCGAGCTCGGTGACCCGGCCGGCCGGGACGAGCCGCAGGCCCCCGAGCAGTGCCGGGCGTGACGCGATCCGGGTCAGCAGTCCCGTGCCGATGGCCAGGCACCCCGGACGAGTGAACGTCCACAAGAGATCCTTGCGGGTTTCCTCACCGGGGAACGCCGACGACGTCGCTGGTGCCGCCACGGACGTAGGGTCACCTGATGGCAGGTGACGGTTCGCTTGGCGCAGCCCCCTGCGCGGGCCGTGGCTGACGTCGGTGTTCGGCGCCGTTCTCCTGGCGGCGCTGCCTCGGTGGCCGCGCGGGCGGCGATCCGCTCGAGCGTCCGGCCGGTGATCGTGAGCCTGCCGCGTTCGTCCAGGTCCGCCGGCGCGGTCCGGGACGGGAGGCTCGGCAGGTTGCGGTGGTCACGGCGGCTCAGCCCCGGTCGCGGCCGGTCAGCTGGGACAGGTCGAGCTTGCCGTCCAGCACACGGCCGACGAGCAGGCCGAGCGCTGCGAGGATCAGCACGATCACGAAGGCGCCGAAGCCGCCGAACGCCGCGGCGAGACCGAGGGCCAGGCCGGTGAGCAGGCCGAGGTGGGTGGCGGTCATGGTTGTTCTCCTTGCTGTGGCGATCGGCCCGGGCGGCTCAGGAAAGCGGTGGCGCGGACACGGCGTCCGGGCTCTCGAGCGTGACCTCGATGGCCGTGGGGGCGGCGAAGTCGCCGATCCGGACGTGCACCGGGCGGTCGACCGGCCCGACGGCGCCGCGGACGTCGAGGGAGATCCGGGTGACGGTGGCCGGGTAGCGGCCGGTGACGCCGACGGTGATCTCGTCGGGCCGGATCCGGACGCCGGGGATCCGGCGGCCGGGCAGCAGGGTGGCGATCTCGCCGAACCGGCCGCTGTGCAGGCCCGCCACGCTCGGGAGGGCCGTCACGGCGACGGCGATGCGGTCGGCGTCGATCTCGACGCCGGCGTTCACTGGACGCGGCCGGTGACGACCGTGGTGTCGTCCTCGTTGCCGTCACCGGGGATGTGCACGTCGGAGACGTTGATGTTGACCTCGACGACCTCCAGGCCGGTGGTCTGCTCGACCGCGGTGATGACGTTGCGGCGGACCGAGCGGGCGACGTCGGAGATGGAGACGCCGTACTCGACGAGGATCTGCAGGTCGACGGCGGCCTGGCGCTCCCCGACCTCGACCGACACACCTTGCGCGACCGAGGCCGAGGCGCCGGGGATGCGCTCGCGGATCGCGCTGAACGCCCGGGCAGCGCCGCCGCCGAGGGCGAACACCCCGGAGACCTCGCGGGTGGCCAGACCGGCGACCTTGGCCACGACGGTGTCGGCGATGGTGGTGACGCCCTGCTTCGACACCAGCGCTCCGGTGGCGGCCGGCTCGATCACGGTCGAGTGGGCGGGGGTCTTGGTGACGGCGGGGTTCGTCATGGCTGCTCCTCGGATCGAGTTTCGTTGCCTGGAGCGGAAGTTCGCGGGGTTCGCCGCACTTCCACGTCACTACGACCCGGGTCGTAGTGAATCGTCACGGCCCGATCGTGTGACCCCGGTCTCCTGCGGGAATCACCGACGCGGATCTGGCGGGGTCGCCCGGACCAGGCAAGCCCGATCGGTTGCCGGTTCCCGCCGTGGACGGACACTGCTGTCGGTTCTGCGGGCACACACCCGTGGCGTTTTGTCCCGGCCCAGACCCCGCCGCCGGCTGCGTTGAGCATCAAGGAAGGCCGAGGCGTGCATGCAAGCTGACCACAGGACGACGACGATTTCCGGGGCCTGATGGCCGTCTCGCGTGGGCGGCCGAGCGCCTGGCTGGACGGTCAGCTGCCGGCGGGTTCGTGCCAGGTCAGGTCGGCGCCGAGTGCTGTGGTGAGGCGGGTGATCGTCTGGCGGCTGGTCTCGTCGTTGGCGTGCTCGGGTAGCCAGGCGCAGGCGATGTAGGCGGCGGTGACGTCGGTTGTGGCGCAGGCGGCGGCGAGGCATTCCTCGATCCGGGCGAGGGAGGGTCCGGGGCCGGAGGGAAAGCGTGCGCCGGGCAGTTCGGCGCTGTCGATGACGTCGATGTCGAGGTGGAGGTAGACGGGGACCGGGCCGAGCCGGCCTAGAGCTGCGGTGATCGCGGCGGGGTCGGCGGGCACGCGGTGGACCTGGCTGGTGGTGAGGGCGTCGCGCTCGGCGGGGTCGAGGTCGCGGGCGTCGGCGAGCACGATGCCGGCGTCGGGGACGGGTCGCAGGCCGAGTGTGTCGTCGAACAGGCCGGGTGTGCGGCCGGTCAGCATGGCCAGTGCCATGCCGCCGACGTAGCCGCTGGTCGAGATGGCGGGGGTGTTGAAGTCGCCGTGGGCGTCGAGCCACAGCACGGCCAGGTCGGGGTGGCGGCGCTGCAGCGCCGCCACCGACGCGCGGGAGGTGGGGCAATCGCCGGAGAGCACCAGAGGCTTGGCGGCCTGTGTCACCGCGTCGAAGGCGGCTCGGTGTAGCAGGTTCATCCGGGCGGGGACGGGCCCGGTGGGGAGGGGCGGACGGACGACCTGAGTCGCGGTGGCGGGAATCGGAAAGGCCGGGATGTGCTCGTCGAGGTGCCAGGGCGTGACGATCAGGTCCCACGCGCCGTCGGTGCGGTGGTCAGCCACGAGGTGCCTCTTCTTCGTTCCGGTGGGTGAGCAGGTCGAGCAGCCGTCGCAGCTCGGCGGCGCCGGCGTGCAGGTGTGCGGTGAGTTCCGCTCTGGCTTGCCCGGGGCTGCCGTGCAGGGCTTCCAGTAGCCGCCGGTGGTCGTCGGTGGTGCGGCCGAGTTCACGGCGGGAGCGTTCGGCCAGTGCCAGGGCGAGGCGCTGTTCTTGCTGGAGCTGTTCGTGGATGCGGCGCAACCGGGGGCTGCCGGTGGCCGCGACCAGGGTGGCGTGGAAGAGCCGGTCACCGTCGAGCGCGGCGGCCGTGTCGCCGCGGTCGAAGGCGCGTTCGATCTGATCGACCAGGTCGGCCAGGGTTTGGTAGATCTCCGGGTCGCGGTGCCCGGTGAGGGCGTCGGCCGCGGCCAGTTCCACGGCGGCGCGGGCGGCGTAGATGTCGGTGATGTCCGGCCCGGTGACGTCGGCGACGACGATGCCGCGGTTCATCTGGTAGCGGACGAGGCCTTCGCTTTCGAGGGTTCGCGCGGCTTCGCGGAGGGTGCTGCGGGAGACGCCGAGTTCGGTGGCGAGGGCGGCTTCGCGCAGGGGAGTGCCTGGCGGCAGCCGGCCGGAGAGGATGGCCTGCCGGACGGCTTCGGCGGCCTGCTCGGTGGTGCTCTGCCGCCGGATGCTCGCACCCAGGCCGGTGCTCGGATCCGCCACGGTCACCAGCCTCCCCGCGGGGCATCCTCGTACACCGACGCTATCGCCTCGGTCATGCTGACCGAAGGTCCGACGTCACCGCCGTCAAGGGTTCGCACCAGCCGACCTCCTCTTTTGACGCAGTCTGCCGCACAGGTTGTCAGATTGTCCGGCAATCCGGCAAGGCGCTGGTTCGCGGTTGGCGGATTCGCATCGGGCGGCCGATACTGCCCTCGCGGGCGTCCGGTTCGGCACGGCGATGTCCCGCGCGAGGGATGGCGCGGATCGGGTTGACCACGACCACCACACATCCGCTCATCCGATCCGCGCGGCCACCGGCTCCGAATCCCCGGGCGCGGGGCGACGACGGTGGGTGCGGATGACTGACGTGCGGGCGGACGACGGCGACACGGCGCGGTCGCTCGCGGCCAGCGTGCTGGGCGGCCTCGACGAGCTGACCGACGGCCTGGTCTCCGTGATCGGCGACCAGAACCCCGGCTACCGCCTGGTCGACGTCGTGCCGCGGGACGACCTGTGGCACTCGTGCCACGACAACCTCCGGCGCGTGCTCCAGCTCATCGGTCACGCCGGCGACGCCGAAGACTTCTACGACGCGGCCCGCGCCACCGGGCGTCGCCGCGCCGAGCAGCAGCTGCCGCTCGACGACGTGCTGCGCTCCTTCCGGCTCGGCGGGCGCCTGGTCTGGCAGGCCCTGACCGATCAGGCCCGGGCCACCGGAGAGGTGAACAACGAGGCCATGCTCGACCTCGCGACCCGGGTGTGGGAGGTCGTCGACGCGATCTCGGCCCAGGTCGCCCAGGCCTATCACGCCACCGAGCGCGGCATGGTCCGTGCGGACGAGCAACGCCGCGCCTCCCTGTGGGAGGGCCTGCTGCAAGGGCGGGCTGCCGACACCGGGTTCGCCTACGAGGCCGCCCGCACCCTCCGCCTGCCGATCTCCGGGCGCTACGTGGTCGTCGCGGCGGCCGGACCCGGCGACGCCGATGCCGACTTCGCCGAACCCCTGGGAAGCGCGCTGGAGGATCTCGGGTCACCGTCGGCCTGGCAGTCGCGTGCCGACGTCCTCGTCGGCCTGGTGGCGCTACCCGGTCGCGACGTCGCCGGCGTGGTCGCGGCCGTCGGCTCGGTGCTGGCCGTACCGGCCGGGGTGTCCCTGGTCGTCGACGGCCTGGCCGCGGTGCACGCGGCCTACCGCCAGGCGGTACTGGCGATGAGGACCGTGCCACCGGGCCGGTCCGAGGTCGTCTGCCTCGCCGAAAGGCTGCCCGAGGCGCTGTTGCTCAGCTCGCCCGAACTGACCGAGTCCCTGCAGCAGAACTGGCTGCGAGGCCTGCTCGACCTGGGCGGCGACGAACGCGAACTGCTCCTGGAGACCCTCTCGACCTGGGTGGGTACCGGCGGGTCGGCGACCCGCTCGGCACAGATCCTGCACTGCCACCGCAACACGGTGCTCAACCGGATCCACCGGATCGAAGGGCTGATCGAGCAACGCCTGACCGGTGGCGACCTTTCCTTGGAGCTGGCTCTCGTGGTCCGCGCACTGCCGTTCCTCCCGCCACCGCGCGTGCCCTGACAAGCACCGGCTGTGCACCGTGCACAACGACGCTAGGCCAAACGTAGGCAGTCAGGGCATTCTTTTGGCGGCGTGATCCATGCAACACTCCGGCTCGGCGGCGTCCAGCCCCGCACTTCTCCGACACCGTCGTTCGAGAGGAACCAGCCGCTCATGGCCCACCACGTCCCCGCCGAGCAGCCACCCGAACCCGAACCGCGCACCCTCGGTCGCCGCCGCTTTCTCGGCTTCGTGCTCGCCGCGCCGACGCTCGCCGTCGCCGCGCAGATCGGCGTCGCCGAACTCGCGCCGGGCCAGGCCGAAGCGTCCATTCCGTCGCTGCCGCAGCCCGAGGACATCTTCGACCTCGGTGACCTGCAGAACGTCGCCGCCCTCCCGACCTCGGGCCTGATCACCGTCGGTGTCGGCACCGACGGGCGCGCGTCCTTCGCCGTCCCGCGGGCCGAGGTCGGACAAGGGATGACCACCGCGGTCGCGATGATGATCGCCGAAGAGCTCGACCTGCCACTGGACCGGATCGACGTCACCCTCGCCGACGCCCGGCCCGAGCTGCTGATGAACCAGCTCACCGGCGGCTCGAACTCGATGCGCAGCATCTACACCCCGGTCCGCACGGCCGCGGCGATCGCCCGGCAGCGGCTGCTCGCCGCAGCGGCCGCGCAGTGGGGCGTCCCGGTGTCGCAGCTGACCACGGCGGCCGGGACGGTCCGGCACTCCAGCGGCCGCCAGGCGAGCTACGGCTCGTTGTCGAAGGCCGCGGCGTCCGCGACGACGATCAGCGTGGTCGCCACCTTGAAGGCGCGCTCGGAGTTCAAGGTCCTCGGCACACCGCAGAACCGGCTCGACGCCCACGCCTCGGTCACCGGGACCAAGCAGTTCACCCTCGACATCGACGTCCCGAACGCGCTGCCGACCATGGTGGCCCGGCCGCCGACGATCAACGGCACGCCGCGGACGATCGCCAACGCCGCGCAGGTCAAGGCGATGCCCGGGATCACCGACGTCGTCGCGATCGCGCACGGCGTCGCGGTGCGCGGCCGGACCTTCGGTCAGTGCGTCGACGCGATCCGCGCGCTGAAGGTCACCTGGGGACCCGGCACGGTGGACGGCGAATCCGACGCGACCGTGTTCAAGAAGCTCAAGGCCGCGCAGCTGCCGATGGCCGTGCCCGGTCTGCTCGACCAGTACATCGACGCGGAGTTCACCTTCGCCGCCGCCAGCAACAGCCCGCTGGAGACCGGCGCCGCGATCGCCGACGTCCGGCCGGACCGCGCGGAGATCTGGTCGTGCCTGAAGGTGCCGATCGTCGCGCAGGAGGACATCGCCAAGCAGCTGGGACTGCCCCAGGACGCGGTCAAGGTGCACGTGACCCAGGGCGGTGGCTCGTTCGGCCGGCACCTGTTCCACGACGCGGCCGCCGAAGCGGCGGAGGCGTCGCAGAAGATGGGCAAGCCGGTCAAGCTGATGTGGTCGCGCACCGACGACTTCCGCCAGGGCCGGATCCACCCGATGTGCGTGACGCGGGTGCGCGCGACGTACCTGCTGGGCAACGTGCTCAGCTTCGAGCAGCGGCACACCAGTGTGCAGACCGAGTTCAGCCACGGGCTGGGGGAGATGCTGACGGCGTTCGCGTCCCGGCTGCCGATCGCCGGGAACCTGAGCTTCGCCGAGTCGATCTTCCTGCTGAGCCAGTCCTCGCCCTACAACTTCGGCGTGACCACCCAGCTGCTCAACGAGATCCCGCTGAAGTTCAACACCGGCAGCATGCGCAACATCTACTCGCCGAACGTGGTGACCGCCGAGGAACTGGTCGTCGACCAGCTGGCGAAGAAGTTCGGCAAGGACCCCGTCGCGTTCCGTCGCGAGTTCCTCAAGGACGACCGGCTGCGCGCGGTCCTCGACAAGGCCGCGCAGGTCGGCAACTGGGGCCGCGCGATGCCGGCCGGTACGGCGCAGGGCATCGCGTTGCACGCCGAGTACCGCGGCGCGATCGCCGTGCTGGTGGAGATCGACTGCCGGCCCGAGACGGTCGACCGCGAGATCCCCGACGCGGTCACCGGGCCGCGGGTGACGAAGGCGCTCGTGGTCGTCGACCCGGGTTTCGCGATCAACCCGCGTGGCCTGGAGGCGCAGATGATCGGCGGCCTCAACGACGGCATCGCGATGTGCCTGACCTCGAGCGTGCACATCAAGGACGGCATCCCGCTGGAAGGCAGCTGGGACAACTACTTCTACACCCGGGAGTGGAACACCCCGCCCGAGACGCAGGTCGTCGTCATGCCGAACACCTCGGCCAATCCGAGCGGCGCCGGTGAGCTCGCGGTGGCGCCGTCGTTCGCCGCGGTGGCGTGCGCCTACGCCCGGGCCGTCGGCAAGATGCCGACCTCGTTCCCGGTCAACCACGGCACGCTCAGCTTCGAGCCGCTGCCGCTGCAGCCGTCCACCCCGCCCTCGCCCACCGACGGTCTCGACCACGCCTTCTAGGAGCCAGCCGTGCCTCAACACACCTTCAAGGTCAACGGACGGCAGGTCACCGTCGACGCCGACGACGACCTCCGGCTCCTCTGGGTCCTGCGCGACCTGCTCGGGATCACCGGCCCCAAGTACGGCTGCGGCCTCGACGTCTGCAAGGCCTGCACCAGCCACATCAACGGGAAAGCGTTCAACCCCTGCTCGGTGCGGGTCGCCGACATCAAGGACACGGACGAGATCACCACGATCGAAGGGCTGCCCGCGACGGTCGGCAAGGACCTGCACCCCATGCAGGAGGCGTGGCTGCAAATGGACGTCGCCCAGTGCGGTTACTGCCAGCCGGGCCAGATCATGGCCGCCGTGGCGAAGGTCAAGCAGGCGACCGCCGCGGGGCACGCGATCACCGATGCCGACCTCGACGAGATCCGCAACATCTGCCGGTGCGGCACCTACGCCAGGATTCGGGAGGCGATCCAGGCGGGAGCCGAGAACATGTAGCCAAGCGGCGGAATCGGTCGGCGATGGGGTGCCACTCTGCGCACCTTCGACGCCGTCCAGGATTCTGTCCGGGAAGTTCTCGGCCTGAACCGGGCGGCCTGTCGAGAACGACGGTCACCGCCGCCCCGGTCGAACCCGTGTCAGCGGGGCCGTTGCTTGTCGAGAGCCAGGACCAAGTCGGTCCAGGCCCGCTCGGCACCCGTTGCTTCGGGTGCCCTGGTCTGGAGGGCGACGCGGTCGGCGTGGTCGAGGTTCGTCGTGGCGGCCGCGTGCGGCAGGGTGGGTCGCCAGATCATCGCCGTGCCGTCGGCGTGGCCGGACACCGTCGTCGTGGGCGTCACCGCCAGAGCCTCCACGCGGCGGTGGGTGCGGACCGTCGCGGTGGCTGCCGTCGGCAGCTCGTACCAGGTCACCGTGCCGGCCAGGTTGCCCGTGACCGCCATGCTTTCCGTGATTCCGACGTGTACGACGCGTTCGTGCTGCGCGCCTCCGGCCTGTCCAACGCCGAGATCGCCGCCACGCTGCACCTCGCGGAGGCGACCGTGAAGTCCCACCTGGGGCGGATCCTGCACAAGCTCGAGCTCCGCGACCGGATCCAGGCCGTGATCTTCGCCTACGAAAGCCGCCTCATCCACCCGGCGTGACGTCCACGGGTCGGCGCGATCACCAGTGCGCCGGACTCATGCAGGCATGTGCCGATCTCGCTCCCGAAATCGTGGCTGAAGAGGCTTTGGCAATCATGATTCACCCGCCTTTCGCCGGCTTGCTGACAGCGCATGGCGGGAGATGTTGCGATACGACCTGTAGGCGCACGCTCACTGCGAGGGATCGGCAGAGCTAACTGGTGGAGGGGTCATGGCAGAGGGCGACTCGGGAAACGATTCCTGTCCCGTGGCACAGGCTTATCCGTTCAGCCCGCCGCACGCGCTCGACCTCGATCCGACTTACGCGCGGCTTCGCGCGGCCGATCCGGTGGCCCGGGTTCGGCTGCCGTACGGGCGGGACGGCTGGCTGGTCACCAGGTACGCCGACACGCGGACCGTGCTGGCCGACAGCCGGTTCAGCAGGGAAGCCGTTGTGGGCGTTGACATTCCCCGGGTGCGTCCGGAGCTGACCGATCAGGCCGGGTCGTTGCTCTCCCTGGATCCGCCGGCGCACGGCCGGTTGCGGCGGCTGGTGGCCAACGCCTTCACCAAACGCCGGGTGGACACCCTGCGCCCGCGCATGGAGCGCGTGGTGAACGATTTGCTGGACAAAATGTGCGCGGCCGGGCGGCCCGCCGATTTCGTGCGGCACGTTTCGGTGCCGCTGGCCGTGACGACGATCAGCGAATTGTTCGGCATTCCCGAAGCGGGCCGGCCGCGATTTCACGCCGGGGCCGCGGCCGCGTTGTCGACGTCGGCGATGAGCCCGGAAGAGCGCCGCGCGCACCGCGCGGACCTGAACGACTACCTCGTCGAACTGGTCGGCCGACGCCGTCGCGAACCGGCCGACGATCTGCTCGGCACCCTGGTGGCGGCCCGCGACGAGCGCGACCGGCTGTCCGAAGCGGAACTGGTGCAGCTCGCCTGGGTCGTCCTCGTCGCGGGGTACGACGCGACGATCAACCAGATCGGCAACATGGTGTGGACGCTGCTGAGCGAGCCGGACCGCTGGACCGCGGTCGTGCGCGAACCCGACCGGCTGACCGCGCGGATAGAGGAACTGCTGCGCTTCATCCCGCTCGGTGTCGCCGCCGCCTTCCCGCGGATCGCCACCGAGGACGTGGAACTGAGCGGTGTCACGATCCCCGCGGGTGACGCGGTGCTGCTGCTGGTGCACGCGGCGAACCGGGACCCGGACGTCTTCGCCGATCCGGAGGTGCTCGACCTGGACGGCGAATCGGGTGCGCACCTCGCGTTCGGCCACGGGCCGCACCACTGCGTCGGGGCGCAGCTGGCCAGGATGGAACTCGAAGTACTGCTCAGCACGCTGGTGCGGCGGTTCGGCGGGCTCGAGCTCGCCGTCGCGGCCGGCGACGTCCCGTGGCGCGCGGGCGGGATGTTCCGCGGTCCTCGCGAGCTGCTCGTGACCTGGTGATCCGCCGGGCGCTCGAGAGCGAGCCGGCTGTCACGGGCTGAGGACGTCCGTGACGCCGGCCGGCACCGTCCCGGCGAGCAGCGCGCCGAACGCCTTCGCGATCGCCTCCGGGCCCTGCTGCCGGCGGATGGTGAGCCACGCGGTCGCCGACTCGAGGAACCGCTGCTCGGCCTCGTGGTAGCGGGCGTAGAACCGGCTCTCGCCCTCGTCCGCCACCATCCGCTTCTCCGCCCACGGGGCGAAGAAGAACTGCGGCTTCGGGTCGGTCAACGCGGGTCCGTGCTGCTGCGAGTCCGGATGGGTGAAGCCGACCAGCGCGACGTGCCCCAGCGCGCCGGCGAACCGCTCGTGGACGTCGGTGATCACCCGGTGGGAGCCGGTCAGGTCGACCAGCACCGCCGGCGCGAGCACCGAGACCGCGGCCGGCTCGTCATACCGGGCCACGGAGCCGTAACAGCCGATCCCGGCGGCGAAGCCGTGGTTGGCGGCGGAGGTGAGCCCGGCCGTCGGCAGGCCGGTGTCCCGGGCCAGCAGGTGGGCCAGCCCGATCGCGGTCCGGCTGGACGCGCTCGTGATCAGCGCCGACTTGATCCCGTCGGCCGCCAGCCCGGCGACGAACGCGGCGAGGGTGAACGACGCCGGGAAGATCGGCCGGAACACCGCCCGCTGGTCGTCCAGGTCGTCCGGTTCGGCCGCCGGCTGGAACGTCCGGTACCAGGCCGGCATGAACGCCCGGTCCGGAGCGGCGTCCTCGAACCCGCGGGACGTCGGCAGCGCCTCGACCGTGTGGTGGGTCCCGATCGGCACGAAGCCGAAGTACCGGCCGCCGACCGGGATGGCGGGGTTGCGCGAGTCGATCACCCGCACGAACGCCCACACCGGCACCCGTCCGTACCCCGCCGGGGCCGGAAAAGCGTTCCAGTACGGCAATGTCTGGTCGCCGAGCCGGGCGTAGGTGACCACGTTCATGGTCAGCGCGAACTTCTCGACCTCGAGCCGCACGGCACCCGGCGCGAGCGCGGGGTGCGCCGCCGCCCGCGGGCCGGTGACCGTCAGGTCGGCCCGCCGCACCCACAGCTGCCAGTTGTCCACAGTGGACATCGACGCTCCCTGCCGGAGATCGTGCGCGTGACCGGGCGAGCGTCCGGCGCTCCAGCCCATCGTGGCCGCCGGGCGGTCCCGGTCACGTCTCGCGGGTTGCGGACCCGCCGGCCGCCGCGCCGGCCCGGGCAGGTCAGCTGTTGTCGCCCGTGCTGCGGAGGTGCTCCTTCACCTTGGCGATCGCGAAGCCCCAGCCCTGGTCCACCGTCGGCTTCGGCGGCACGGACATCTCCTCGGGGTTGGTCAGGACGTCCAGCAGGACCGGGCCTTCGGTGCTCAGCGCGCGCCGGACGGCCTCGGCCAGCTCGTCCGGGTCGGTGACCCGGATCCCCGTGATGCCCAGCGCGGTGGCGACGGCTGCGAAGTCCGGGTTGTCCAGCTCGGTGCCGAACTCGGGCAGCCCGGCCTGTTCCTGCTCGAGCTTCACCATGCCCAGGCGCCGGTTGTCGAAGACCACCAGCTTCACCGGGAGCCGGTAGGTGCGGATGGTCATCAGGTCGCCGAGCAGCATGCTGAGGCCGCCGTCGCCGCAGAACGCGACCACCTGGCGGTCGCGGTCCCGCAGCTGGGCGCCGATCGCCTGCGGCATCGCGTTGGCCATCGACCCGAGGTTGTACGAGCCGAGCAGCCGGCGCGATCCGGTCATGTGGACGAACCGCGAGAGCCACACCGTGGCCATCCCGGTGTCGGAGGTGAACACGGCGTCGGGCGCGGCGTGCTCGTCGATCAGCGCGGCCAGCGCCTCGGGGCGGATCTGGTGGTCCTGGTTGTCGAAGACCGAACGGACCTTCCCCACCAGGCTCTTGTCGTGCCCGGGGGCGGCCAGCCGCGCCTGCCCGGCGTGCCAGCGCTCGAAGTGCGCGCGGGTGTCGTCGAGGTGCTTCCGGGACGCCTGCGGCGCCAGCCGCGGCAGCAACGCGGCCACGGTGGGGGCGACGTCGCCGACCAGGCCGAGCTCGACCGGGACGCGGCGGCCGATGTGCTCGGCGACGGCGTCCACCTGGATGACCTTCTTGCCGGTCGGGTACCAGGCCCGGTACGGGAAGTCGGTGCCCAGCAACAGCAACAGGTCGGCGTCGTCCATCGCCTGCGCGGCGGCGGGGTTGCCGATCAGGCCGGTCTGCCCGACCTGGAACCGGTTGTCGTCCTCGAAGCCCTCCTTGGCCTTGAGGGTGAGGACCATCGGGGCACCGAGGCGATCGGCCAGCGCCAGCACGTCGTCACGGCCTTGGCGGGCGCCGCGTCCGACCAGCAGGGTGACCTTCTCCGCCGCGTTGAGCAGCTGCGCGGCGGCGTCCAGCGCCGGGTCGTCGGGGCGGGTGCTGCGCTCGGCGAGGGAGAACCGCGGCTCGCGGTCGGCGTCGACCTTCTTGTCGCCGATGTCGCCGGGCACGGTGAGCACGGCGGGGCCGCCGCGGCTGACGGCCGTGCGGACGGCGATCTCCAGCAGGCCGGGGATCTGCTCGGCGGAGGTCACGGTGGCGCGGAAGACGGCGACGTCCTTGAACAGCAGGTCGTTGTCGACCTCCTGGAACATGTCGGTGCCGACGTCGGCGAGCGGGACCTGCCCGGCGATGGCGAGCACGGGCGCGTGGCTCTTCGCGGCGTCGTAGAGGCCGTTGAGCAGGTGCACCGACCCGGGGCCGACGGTGCCCATGCAGACGCCGATGGTGGCGCCGAGCTGGGCCTGGGCGCCGGCGGCGAACGCGGCCACCTCCTCGTGCCGGCAGCCGACCCACTCGATGCCGTCGGCCCGGCGGATCGCGTCGGTCAGCGGGTTGAGCGCGTCTCCGACGACGCCGAACACGTGGGTGACGTTCAGCTGGACGAGGCTGTCGATGACGACCTGGGCGACGGTGCGGGTCACGGAGCTCTCCTGGGGTGGGTCAGATGGTGAAGTGGTCGGGGTCGGCCGCGGCCCAGTCCTGCGCCCAGTCCCGCGGGGGTCCGGACAGCAGCTGCTCGGGCTCGAGCCAGTCGTAGAGTTCGGCGTAGGACCGCACCCGGTGGGGATCGACGCGCCGGCGCAGCATGTGCGGCCGCAGCTCGGCGGGGAACCGGACGCCCATCGACGCCATGATCTGCTGGGCGCCGGTCACGGTGGAACGCTGGAACCGTTCCACGCGCAGGGATTTGTCGGCGACGTCCAGCGCGCGGGCGCGGCGGGCGTCCTGGGTGGTGACGCCGACCGGGCAGGTGTTCGTGTGGCAACGCTGGGCTTGGATGCAGCCGACCGCGAACATCATCGCCCGCGCCGCGTTCGTGTAGTCGGCGCCCTGCAGGAGCCGCTTGACGATGTCGGCGCCGGTGGCGACCTTGCCGCTGGCGCCGATCTTGATCCGGTCGCGCAGCCCGGTGCCGACGAGTGCGTTGTGGACGGTGATGAGGCCCTCGGTCAGCGGCGTGCCGATGTGGTCGGCGAACTCCAGGGGTGCGGCGCCGGTGCCGCCCTCGGCGCCGTCGACGATGATGAAGTCGGGCGTGACGCCTTCGGCCAGCATGGCCTTGCAGACGGCGAGGAACTGGCGCCGCGAACCGACGCACAGCTTGAACCCGGTCGGCTTGCCGCCCGCCAGCTGCCGCATCTCGGCGATGAACCGGATCAGCTCCCGCGGGGTGGCGAAAACCCGGTGGTAGGGCGGGGAGATGACGGTCTCGCCCTGGGGGACGTCGCGGACCCGCGCGATCTCGGCGTTCACCTTGCCGCCGGGCAGCACGCCGCCGATCCCGGGCTTGGCGCCCTGGGACAGCTTCAGGGACACGCACTTGACGGCGTCGTGAGCGGCCTTGTCGGCGAATTCCGGTTTGTCGAAATCACCGTCGGCCGTCCGGCAGCCGAAGTAGCCGGTGCCGATCTCCCAGACGAGGTCGCCGCCGTGGCGCAGGTGGTACTCCGAGAGGCCGCCTTCGCCGGTGTCGTGGGCGAACCCGCCGAGCGCGGCCCCTTTGTTGAGCGCCAGGATCGCGTTGGCGGACAGCGAACCGAAGCTCATCGCGGACACGTTGAGCAAGGCCATGTCGTACGGCTGGGTGCAGTCCGGACCGCCGATCCGGATCTTCGGCGGGTCGTCCGGCGTCGCGATCGGCGCCATCGAGTGCACCAGCGACTCGTAGCCGTCGGAGTAGACGTCGCGCTCGGTGCCGAACGGCGCTTCGGCGTCGGTGCCCTTCGCGCGCTGGTAGACGATGCTGCGGATGTCGCGGTCGTAGGGGCGGCCGTCGAAGTTGCGCTCGATGAAGTACTGCTGCAGCTCGGGCCGCAGTGCTTCGAGCAGGAAACGCAGGTGCCCGAGGACGGGGTAGTTCCGCAGGACCGAGTGCCTGCGCTGGAGAAGATCCCAGCACCCCAGACCGGCGACGAGGAGCAGCGGCACGGCGAGGAACCACCACCACGCGCCGGCGGACACCGCGAGCGCGGCGACGCCGAGGGAGATCAGCGACAACGCACCTACCGCAGCGAATCTGAGCACGGAACCGAAGCTATCCGGACGGCCGGTCGAGCGCAGGTCGAGCACGCCGATCAGGGCCGTTGCCTACGCCGAGGGGGCATTCGTCCACCTCATCGAGGCGCCGGTGGCTTCAGGTCCGGTACGGCTGCCGGGCTCCGGCGAGACGGCCCCACAGCGCCGCTGCGGCGATCGAGACGGCCAGCAGCGTCACGCTGCCTGCGACGTCGAGGACGTAGTGGTTCCCCGTGGTGAGCACGTCCGCCACCATGAGCAGCGGGAACGACCACGACAGCAGCGCCAGGCGGGGATGCGTGCCCCGGAGCGCGGTCCACGCGGCGTAGGCGCACCACAACGCCCAGCCCACGTGCATGCTGGGCATGGCCGTGTAGTGGCTGGGGCTCGTCCAGCTTTCGCGGCCGGCCTGGCCCAGGATGTCGTACCTGGCCACGATGTCGACGGCCCCCGGCAGCGCGAACCGCGGCGGCGACATCGGCACCGCCCAGTAGACCGGCAGCACGAGGGCCGTCATCGCGACCATCGTCCGGCGGACCTTGCGGTAGACCTCGGCGTGCCGGACGAACACCCACAGCAGGGTGCCGGCGACCACCGCGTAGTACAGCCGGTACAGGTACACCGCGAGGTGCGCGAGGACGGGATGCCCGGCCAGCCAGCCGTTCGCGCTCCGCTCGACGTCGAGGTGCAGCGCGTGTTCCGCGGACTGCAGGGCCAGCGCGTGCGCGTTGGCGGCCGCGAGGTCCCGGCCCACAACGGCGTCGAGACGCGTGAAGAGCAGGAACCAGAGCAGCAGGAAGATCAGCTCGGCGAGCACGCCGGGACGGCCACCGGTACCGCGGAGCAGGGTGCGCGTGAGCCGGCCGGGAGCGTCCGCCGCGTCGGCCATCGGCGGGGGACGTCGGTGGTGGCCGTCCGGCGGCGGGTTCACGCGGTCACCCTAGCCGTCCGCGGCCGCGGGAATCCGTCGGTTCCGACGGGTTCTCCGGGGGGATGATGGCGGTGTGCGCGCGCCTTTCGAAGAGCTGCCGGACGTGGCCCGGGTCGTCCTGGTCGTCAGCGTCGCCGCCTTCGCGGCGGGTGAGCTCGTCCAGGCGTTCCGCACGCGCGGCGGCGCGAAACTCGTCAACGTGCCCGCGGAGCTCGGCTTCCGGGTGTTGTTCCTCGGCGCGGTTCTGCTGTGGCCGATCGGGCGGGCGGTCGTCCCGGCCGCCGGCATCGGCGGCGGTACGGGGCTGGTCACGGTCGGGCTCGTGCTCGGGTGGCTCGGCCTGCTCCTGCGCTGGTGGTCGTTCTACAGCCTGGGAAAGTACTTCACCGTGACGGTGCAGACCAGCGAAGACCAGCCCGTCGTGGACCGGGGTCCCTACCGGGTCCTGCGGCACCCGAGCTACACCGGCCTGCTGCTGATCTTCGCCGGCGGCGGCCTGATCGCGGGCAACTGGGTCAGCGCGGCGGGCCCGGTCGTGGTGCTGCTGATCGCCTTGATCCACCGCATCCGGATCGAGGAACACGCTCTCGGCGAGGCGCTGGGCAGCCGTTACCGGCAGTTCGCCGCCGATCGCGCCCGGCTCGTCCCTTATGTGTGGTGACCTCGCGATCTGCGCGGTGTGCGGGCGCGCCGGAGGTTAGGCTGGCGCCCCGACGAACCGGGGCCGGTCAGCGGCCGTCCGCGAGGAGCAGCCGCCGCCATGTCAGCCGACCGTGCCGAGGCCCGTACCCGTCATCCCCGCCACCAGCGCCGCGGTGAGGCCCGGCTGCCCGCCGCCGTCGCGACGCTCGTGGCCATCGCGCTCTACCTGGCGCTGCCGGAACAGCTGCTGGTCGCGCCCCGGTTCGTGGTGCCCGCGCTGGAGATCGCGCTGCTGGTGCCGCTGATCGCGATCAACCCGCGGCGCGTCACGCGGCAGACCCGGCTCTCCCGGGTGCTGTCGCTGGCGCTGGTCGCGGTCGTCGCGCTCAGCAACCTGGGCGCGCTGGGGTTGCTCATCCACGACCTGGTCGCCGGCGCGGCCGGCGACGGCAAGGCGTTGCTGCTGGGCGCGTTGCAGGTGTGGCTGACGAACGTGATCGCGTTCGGCCTGGCCTACTGGGAGCTGGACCGGGGCGGCCCGGTCAAGCGCACCCAGTCCGGCCGGGCCGACCTGCCGCCGGCCGACTTCCGGTTCTCGCAGGACGAGAACGCCGACACCGTCGAGGAGGTCGCCGAGGGCTCCAGCGTCAAGTCCGACTGGGTGCCGGCGCTGCTGGACTACCTGTACGTGTCGGTGACCAACTCGACGGCGTTCAGCCCCACCGACACGATGCCGCTGTCCTCGCGGGCGAAGGTGCTGATGGCGGTGCAGAGCGTCGCGGCGCTGCTGACGTCGTTGCTGGTCATCGCCCGCGCGGTCAGCGTGCTCAAGTAGGCGCGTTGATGGCCCGTTGAGGATCCGTTGTGCCCGGCGTGAGGTGGATCGGTGATCGTGGAGGGCCGCCTGACACCTTGGAGTCACCATGCCGCGTCCTTACGCCAGCGGAGTCGTCGCCGCGCCCGTCGACCAGGTCTGGGCCCGGGTCCGCGCCTTCGGCGATCTGCCCGACTTCCTGGGGGCGATCGGGCACTGCGAGATCGTCGAGGGCGCCGAGGGGCAGGTCGGGGCCGTCCGGCGGCTGACCCTCGCGGCCGGCGGTGAGCCCTTCGACGAACGGCTGCTCGTCCTGGACGACCCCGCTCGCACCCTCACCTACGCGTTCACCGGGGCGAACCCGTTCGGCGTGCGCCGCTACGTCTCGACGATCCGGGTCAGCCCGGTCACCGACACCGGCGAGTCCTTCGTCGAATGGTGGGCGGAGTACGACGCCGACGCGGGCCAGGAGGCGGAGCTCGACCGCACCTTCGCCCAGGACGTCTACGGCGGCGGC
Source organism: Amycolatopsis sp. NBC_00348 (assembly GCF_036114655.1). NCBI lineage: Bacteria > Bacillati > Actinomycetota > Actinomycetes > Pseudonocardiales > Pseudonocardiaceae > Amycolatopsis > Amycolatopsis sp. NBC_00348. The sequence continues at coordinate 402,970 of NZ_CP107994.1, forward strand.
ATCGCCGGCCTGCGGCAGCTGCTCACCTAGCTCACGGGTACAGGGCCCGGACCCGGGCGGGCTCGGGGGTGCGGCGGTACGCCGACGCCAGCCAGCCGTCGAACTCGTGGGCGGCCCGCTCGACGTTGGTGCCCCACGAGCCGAGGAGCAGTGGGGGCCGCTCGGGGCCGAGCAGATTCCGCAGCAGCGGCAGGTTCTCGCGGAAGGTCCGGAAGCGCGGTGTAGTCCCGGTCGAGGTGGGCGTAGTCGAGGTCGGTCGAGCCGGGGCTGACGCCGAGGGTCAGCCGGTCGCCGCAGACGGACCTCAGTGACCGGATCCGGTGGGCCAGCTCGGCGGGGTGGTGCAGCGGGACCTGCACGGTGGCCGTGCCCAGTTCCACGCCTTCGGTGGCCGTGGCGGCGACGGCGAGAGTGACGAACGGGTCCGGGACGAAGAAGCCGCGCCCGATGACCTGCGGTGTCCACAGGCTCTCGAAACCGTTACCCACCAAGCGTTTCGCCCACTCGGCGACCGCGATCGGCGGCCCCGGCGTCAGGTGCGCGAGCGTCGCGCCCACGCGCACGTCAGCGCGCCCGGTCCGCGGCGAACCGCGCGTACCAGCGCAGCGCGTCCGGATCGTCGACCGACGCGAGGTTCGCCGCCTTCGCCAAGTCCTTGCCGCTCAACAGTTTCTTGATCGGGACCTCCAGCCGCTTGCCGCTCAGGGTGTGCGGCACGGCGGGCGCCTCGATGATCTCGTCCGGGACGTGCCGGGCGGTCAGCCGCGTCCGGAGCGTGGTGACGATCTTCCCCTTCAGCGCGTCGTCGAGCTCGTGGCCGGACGCCGGCACGACGAACAGGCCCAGCCAGTACCCGTCATCGGGCAGGTCGACCCCGATCACCAGGGTCTCGGTGATCTCCGGCAGCGCCTCGAGCACGTCGTAGAAGTCGCTGCTGCCGAGGCGGACGCCCTGGCGGTTGAGCGTCGAGTCCGACCGGCCGTGGATGGACACGCTGCCGTCGGCGTGCAGCGTCACCCAGTCGCCGTGGCGCCAGACGCCGGGCCAGGTGTCGAAGTAGGACTCCGTGTAGCGGACGTCGCCGGGGTCGTTCCACAGGGACACCGGCATCGACGGCATCGGCTGGGTGAGCACCAGGTCGCCGACCGCGTCGACGACCGGCTCGCCGTCGTCGTCCCAGGCCGCGCAGTCGACGCCGGCGAGCCGGCCGCCGATGCGGCCCACGCGGACCGGGTCGTACTCGCTGGCGCCGACGAACGAGCCGGAGATGTCGGTGCCCCCGCTGGTCGAATCGATCCGCACGTCCGGACTGACGTGCTCCATGACCCAGTGGTAGCCCGACGAAGGCAGCGCCGAACCGCTGACCATCACGTGCCGCAGCCGGCTCAGGTCGTGGTCCCGCCGGGGTGAGACGCCGGTGTTCGCCGTCGCCGTGATCACCGCGGCGCCGAGCAGCACGACGTCCGCCCGGGTCCGGGCCGCGACCTCCCAGACCGCGCCCGCCGGGTGGTTGGGGCTGCCTTCGTACAGCGTGATGGCCGCGCCCTGGGTGAGCGCGCCGAGCTGCATGTTCCACAGCGCCCAGCCGGTCGAGGTGCAGGTGAACATCCGCTCGCCGCCGTGCAGCCCGCAGTACAGCCCGGACCACTTCAGCGCCTCCAGGGTGATGCCGCCGTGGCCGTGCACCAGGCCCTTGGGCAGCCCCGTGGTGCCGGAGGTGAACAGCACCCACAGCGGGTGGGAGAACCCGACCTGCTCGAACTCCGGCGGCGCGTCCTGGGCCAGGATCTCGTCCCACGGCGTCGAACCGGCCGGGTGCGGCCGGTCGAAGACGTACGGGACGTGGACGACGTGCCGCAGCGCCGGCAGCTCCTCGCGCAGCCGCGCGACGACGTCGCCGCGGTCGATCTCCTTGCCGTTCCAGTGGTAGCCGTCCGCCGCGATGAGCACGGCGGGCTCGAGCTGCGCGAGGCGCCCGATGACGCCGTCGGCGCCGAAGTCGGGGGAGCAGCACGCCCACACCGCGCCGACCGCGGCGGTCGCGAGGCAGGCGATCACCGCGTGCTCGGTGTTGGGCAGGTAGGCGCCGACGCGGTCGCCGGGGCGCACACCGGCCCGGCGCAGCCAGCCGGCCGCGGCCGCCACCGACCGGCGCAGGGCACCGAAGGTGATCTCGCGTGCGGGCCCGCCGCCCTCCCGGACGCAGACCAGCGCGGTGCCGTCGTCGGCCCCGGCGCGCAGCGCGTGCTGCGCCCAGTTCAGCCGCGCCCCGGTGAACCAGCGGGTGTGCGGCATGGGATCCGCGGTGCGCACGCGCGTCCACGAGGTGGAGAAGGCGACCTCGTAGTAGTCGACGATCGAGCGCCAGAACCGGTCCAGGTCCTCGACCGACCACGCCCACAACGCGTCGTGGCCGGGAAACGGCCGCCCCTCGCGCTTCTCCAGCCAGTCCAGGTACGCGCGCAGCGGGGAGTTCGCGATGCGGTCCGCCGTGGGGCTCCAGAGCACGTCCATACGGGAAACATAGAGACCGTCCGCCGTACTCCGCGGTGCCGTTGACGGGGATTTGAGAATCGCGTGTGATCGAGTTGAGCCGGCCGGCGCACGCTCTCCCTTCGACGACGACGTCACGAGGAGGCCGGACGCATGAAGCTCGCTCTGTACCTGCCCAACTTCCGCGACGAGGTGACGCTCAAGGAGCTCGAAGACCTCACGGCGCTGGCCGAGGACCTCGACTTCGACTCCGTCTGGACGCTCGACCGGATCGTCGTCCCGGAGGCGTCCGACCGCGCGGAGCTGCAGTACCCGTTCGGCATGATGACCGACCTGCCCAACGCGTTGCCGGTCGTCTCGCGCGGCAAGTGGTTCCAGGGCATGACGCTGATCCCGTGGCTCGCGGCGAAGACCACGAAGGTCCGGATCGGCATGAGCATCATCGACACGCCGTACCGCTCGCCCGGCGTGCTCGCGGCCGAGCTCGCCACCCAGGACCACCTGTCGGGCGGCCGGCTCAACGTCGGCATCGGCTCCGGCTGGATGCCCGAGGAGTTCGCCGCCGCCAGCGTCCCGCAGCTGTTTCCGCGCCGGCACGCCCACGTGCGCGAGACGATCGAGATCATGCAGGGCATCTGGGCCAACGACTTGTTCGAGTACCACGGCGAGTTCGCCGACTTTCCGCTGTCGGGCTTCGGGCACAAGCCGATCCAGCAGCCGCCGCCGATCTTCTTCTCCGGCCTCAAGGACCCGAAACGCTCGGCCAAGCGCATCGCGAAGTACGGCCTGCAGGGCTGGATCGGCATCCAGGACACCCCGGCGGACATCAAGCGCTGGAAGGGCGAGATGGAGCGCGAGCTGGGTGAGCTCGGCCGCGGCTTCCCCGGCGGGTTCGAGATGTGCAGCATGATCTGGTTCGTCATCACCGACGAGCCGATGGACCGGACCCCGGCGGGCAAGGGCACGAACCTGCTGGCCGGCAGCGCACAGCAGATCGAGGACATCCTCAAGCGCTACAAGGAAGCCGGGCTGACGATGCCGCTGCTGTGGCCGCCGTTCCGCGACGTGCCGACGTCGAAGACGCTCGACGACCTCAAGCGGCTGACCGAGGAGATCATGCCCAAGGTCGACGCGGCCTAACGCGGCAGCCGCACCTCGACCGTCGTCCCCTCACCGGCGACGCTGGCCACGGCGAGGCGGCCGCCCATCGCCTCGGTGAGCCCCTTCGCGAGCGGCAGCCCGAGGCCGACGCCCTGGTCGGTGTCGACGCCGAGCCGGTCGAACGGGGTGAACAGCCGCTCCAGGTGTTCCGGTGCGATGCCCCGGCCGCGGTCGGCGACGGTCACGACGACGGCGTCGGCCTCGGTGCGGGTCGTGATCGTGACCGTGCCGCCGGTCCGGTTGTAGCGGACGGCGTTGCCCGCGAGGTTGAGCAGGACCTGCTTGAGCCGGCGCTCGTCGCAGCGCACCGTGGCCGGGCCGCTCTCGTCGCGGAGGTGGACGCCCTCGGCGCCGGCGAGCGGTTCCAGCAGGCTCAGCACCTCGGCGACGACCGCCGTGACGTCGATGTCCACCGGGTGCAGCGGCAACGCGCGGGCCTCGATCCGGGCGACGTCGAGGACGTCGTCGACCATGGCCAGGATGTGCCCGGCGGCGCCGTTGATGTGCTCCAGTGCCGCGCGCCGGCGTTCCGGCGGCAGGTCGAGCGAGCCCAGCAGCTCGGTGAAGCCGGTGACGGCCTGCAGCGGTGTGCGCAGCTCGTGGCCGAGGGCGGCGACGAAGTCGGTCTTGGCCCGGCTGGCCTGCTCCGCGGCCCGGCGCGCCACCTCGGCCTCGCGCCGGCCGCGGCGTTCCCGCTCGGCCGCGCGGCGCTGGGTGACGTCGAGGACGTTCGCGATCAGCCGGACGGGCCGGCCGTCGGGCCCGGCGACCGGCGACACCGAGACGACGAGGTCCAGCGTGCGCCCGTCGGGGTGGCGCAGGGTCGCCTCGTACGGGGCGGCCGGTTCACCCGCCGGGGTGAGCAGCTCGTCGAGGCGGGCGCCGAGCAGTTCGAACTCCGTGCGCCCGAGCAGGTCCCGCAGTGCTTCGTTGGTCCGGGTGACGGCACCGTCGGGCCCGGTGATGGCCATGCCGGTCACGTTGTCGTCGAACGCCCGGCGGAACCGCTCCTCGCTGTCGGCCAGCGCGCCGAAGAGCGTGTCGTGGTCGATGGCCACCGACGCCAGGTGGGTGAGCCGGTCGACGAGGTCGCGTTCGCGGGGCGCGGGCTGGTGGGTCCGCTCGTGGTAGACGGCGAAGGTGCCGACGACGCCGGCCCGGCCGCGGATCGGCGTCGACCAGCAGGACCGCAGCCGGTGGGCGCCCGCGAGATCGCGGAACCGCACCCAGCGCGGGTCGGTCGTGACGTCCTCGGCGATCACCGGCACGCCCAGGTAGGCCGCCGCGCCGCAGGACCCGGCGTCGCGGCCGATGGGGAGGCCGTCGATGCCCTCCGAGTACGCCGCGGGCAGCGACGGCGCCGCGCCGTGGTGCAGCGTCGCCGACTCGAGGTCGAGCAGCAGGATCGAGCAGTGGCAGCCGGGCATCAGCCGTTCGAGGGTGGTCGCGACCTCGGTGAGCACCTCGGCCAGCGGCGCGCCGCCCGCGATGCGCTCCAGTACCCCGGACTGCGCCCGCAGCAACGCTTCGGTGTCGCCGACGGTGTCGCGGACGGCCGTCACGGCTCGAGCCGGTAGCCGACGCCGCGGACGGTCCGCACGAGCCGCGGCCCGAGCTTCTGGCGCAGGCGGTGGACGTGCTCGGTGACGGTCGCTTCGCTCTGCCACTCGGCGGCGCTGGCCCAGACGCGTTCGAGCAGCTGGGCGCGGGTGAACACCTGCCGCGGGTGCCCGGCGAGGAAGGCGAGCAGGTCGAACTCCTTGGCCGTCATGGTGATCTCGCGGCCGTCGGAGAAGACTTCGCGTGCGGCGTGGTCGATCCGCAGCCCGGTCGCGGTCACCGGCGGCGCGGGCGCGACCCGCCGCAGCACCGAGCGCACGCGGGCGGCCAGCTCACCGGGGGAGAAGGGCTTGACGAGGTAGTCGTCCGCGCCGAGGTCGAGCCCGACGATCCGGTCGGTCTCGCCGCTGCGGCCCGACAGGACGATCACCGGCAGCGCGGTACCGCCGGCGGCGCGCTCGCCGTCGCGCAGCCGCCGCAGCACGTCCAGGCCGCCGACGCCGGGCAGCGCGAGGTCGAGGATGACGAGGTCCAGGTGCTCGCGTTCGATGGTCTCGAGGGCCCGCCGGCCGTCAGGGGCCTCGGCCACCCGGAACCCCTCGGCCTCCAGCTGCCACGTCACGACCGTCCGCACCCGCGGGTCGTCGTCGACGACCAGGACCCGCCGCCCGGGGGCCCCGCGTCTGCCGGGCAGCGTCGCACGGGCGTCCATCGCGGGCTCCTTCGCCGACGGCCGGCCGCCACGGCGCGGCGCGGCCGTCGTCCATGGTGCCTCACCTGCGGCGCGGTGGCCAGGTCCGGCGGATGCGGCGGGGTTCGGTCAGAGGCCGATGGTGTCCGCGAGGCCCGCGACGTGATCGCGGAGGAACGCTTCCTTGTCGCTCACCGTGTCCGCCGCGTACTGGCCGAAGGCGTCGAACAGGATGGCGCCGGTGACCGCCGACCACAGGCCGTAGACCCGGGCGACGTTGCTCGCCGGCATGTCGAGGCCGTGCTGCTGGCGCAGGCGTTCCATGTCCGCGCGGACCGGCTGGCTGAGCGTCGCGTCCACCTTGCGCAGCTTGCCCGTTCGCCACGCGTCCTCGGCCAGCCGGCCGAGCGCGGCGACGACCCGCGTGCCCGGCCCCACCGTCTGCTCGCCGGGTACCTGGTAGCCGAGCACCGGCGTGCCGTAGAGCAGGGCGAACCGGGACGGTTCGCGCACCGCCCAGGCCCGCGCGGCGAGCACCGCCGCCTCGAGCCGTTTCCGGTGCGACCGGCGTGACGCCGCCTCGATGGCGGCGTCGACCTCGTCGGCCAGTTCGTCGTAGGCGTCGATGATCAGCAGCGTGATGAGCGCTTCGCGGTCGCGGACGTAGCGGTAGAGCCCGGAGGGCACGACGCCGACGTCCCGGGCCACCCCCCGCAGCGAAAGATCGGCCGGGAGCAACGTCTTCAGGTGCTCCCGGCCGACGCGCACGACGTCGCGCATCATCTGTTCACGCGCCGACTGCCGCGGGGTCACCATGGGCCGACCTTAGTGTCCACGCCGGACGAGCCGCCCACCTGTCGCGGCCGCAACGCGAGCATCGTCCACATCGCCGTGAAGACGAGGTAGCCGAAGGTCCGCCGGCCTTCCACCATGAGGCGGTCGTCGGTCGTCGCCGCCATCAGGAACAGCCCGTGGACGAACACCGCGAAGGTGGTCACGGCGTTGAAGGCCATCAAGCTCCGGAGAAGCGAGAACACTGTTCTCGGTCTGGGGTCAGAGTGCCGCCTGTGCGCGCCGAAGTCAAGAACAGTGTTCACAAAAGTGAGCACTGTTCTCGAATGGGCCACTGGGCCTGTGTAACCGGTCGCTTGCGGACAGACACCCTGCGGCAAATCCATGGTCGTGGCCGCGGATCGCGGCCACCATGGGGCGTCATGGCGTTCACCGAAGCACCTGATCCCGGCCACGCGCGCACGCTGGCCGAGCTCATCGCCCGGCTGCGGCTGCTCAAGACGTGGGCGGGCGACCCGTCGTACGCGCAGATCGCCGAGCGGGTGAACCGGCTCTGGACGGCGGCCGGGCGCCCGCCCGCCGAGCGCACCGCCCGCACGACCGTCGCCGACTGCTTCAAGACCGGCCGCGCCCGGCCCAACACCGACCTGGTGCTGGCCGTCGTCGAGGTGCTGCACCCGGACCCGGGGTACGTCGCCGGCTGGCAGGACATGCTGCGGGTCGTCCGCAGCCGCGCGGAGGCGGCGACCTTCGTGCAGGCCCAGCTCGGCCTGCCCGAGGCGATCCCGCACTTCACCGGGCGCCGCGCGGAGCTCGCGCGGCTGTGCGCGGCGCTCGGCGACGCCGCGGGCGGGCAGGCGTCGGCGATCGCGGGCATGGCCGGGGTCGGCAAGACCGGGCTGGCCGTGCACGTCGGCCACGAACTGCTGCGCACCGGCCGGTGCGACGACGCGCTCTTCGTGAACCTGCGCGGGTTCCACCCCGACCTCGGCCGGCCGCCGGTGGACCCGGCCGCGGTGCTCGACTCCTTCCTGCGGCTGCTGGGCGTGCCCGGGCACGCCGTCCCCGCCGACCTGCCGGGCAAGGAGCGGGTCTACCGGGAGCGCTCGGCCGGGCGGCGCCTGCTGGTCGTGCTCGACAACGCCCACAGCGAGGACCAGGTCCGGCCCCTGCTGCCCGACGCGCGAGGCGGCCCGGTGCTCGTCACCAGCCGGCTGGCCCTGCCCGGGCTGGCCGGTGCGCAGGTCCGGCTGGACGTGCTGAGCCCGGACGAGGCGCTGGCCTACCTGCGGCGCACCGTCGGCGCGCAGCGGATCGACCAGGAACCCGGCGTGGCCCGGCGGATCACCGCCGAGCTCGGCCACCTGCCGCTCACGCTGACGCTGGCCGCGTTGCGGATGACCGCGCCGGCCCACCGGTCGTGGCTGCTGGCCGACCACCTGGAGCGGCTCGAGCAGCGGCGGGCGCACCTGCGCCTGGACGACGCCGTGGACGCGTCGATCAGCCTGTCCTACGACCACCTCGGCGAGCCGGAACAGCGGGCCCTGCGGCTGCTCGCCCTGCACCCGGGCGCGGACCTGGACGTCTACGGCATCGCCGCGCTCACCGGCACCGGCCTGGACGAGGCGACCCGCACCGCCGACCGACTCGCCGCCGCGAGCCTGGTGCGGCGCCGCGAGGCGGACCGGTTCGAGCTGCACGACCTCATCCGCGCGTTCGGGATGGCGCGGGCCGAGGACGAGGACGTCTCCGCCGGCCGCCGGGCCGCGTTGGCGCGGTTGCTCGACTACTACGCGTTCGCCGCCGCCACGGCGATGGACCACTACGCGCCGCGCGTGCGCGACCACCGGCCGCACGTCCCCGACCCCGGCCTGCCGATCCCGCCGGTGACCGACCGGGCGTCGGCGGCGGCGTGGCTGGAAGCCGAACGGGCCAACCTGGTCAGCGCCGGTCTCCACGGGGTGGCGTCGGGCCACGCGGGACTGCTGTCGCGGATCCTGTTCCGGTACCTGCAGACCGGCGGCCACATCCGGGAAGCGCTGGCCCTGCACACGAGCGCGACGGAGTCGGCGGACCCGGTCGCCCGCGGGCACGCCCTGCTGAGCCTCGGGGCCACGCACAGCCAGGTCGGCCGCTACGAGGTGGCGACCCGGTTCGCCGAGCAGGCGCTGGACTGCTTCCGCGGCGCCGAAGACCGCTCCGGCGAGTGCCGCGCGCTCGGCACGCTGGGCGCGATCGCCTCCTGGAACGCCGATTTCGCGCGCTCGGCCGGGTTCCTGCAAGGGGCCTTGGCGCTGGCCCGCGAGATCGGCGCCCGGGCGGGCGAACGCACCGCGCTCACCAACCTCGGCTACGTCCACGGCCGGCTGGGCCGCTACGACGAGGCGCTGGAGAGCCACCTGAAGGCGCTGGCCATCGACCAGCAGACCGGCGACCTGAGCGACATGGGCCGCACCCTGCTCAACATCGGCGACACGCACCTGAGGTCCGGCCGGGGCGCGGAGGAGGCCTGCGGTTTCTTCCGCCGCGCGACGGCCATCGCCCAGCAGGCGGGCGACCGCGACCTGCACCTGGAAGCGCTGCTGTGCCTCGCGGACGTCTCCCTGGACCTCGGCCGCACCGGCCAGGCGAGGGCGTCGCACGAGTCCGCGCTGGCGATGGCGGTGGACCTGGGCATCCTGCACCAGGCCGCCCGCGCACACCTGGGCCTGGCCCGGGCATGGACCGCAATGGGCGACCCACGGCGTGCCCGGCAACATTGGCTGGCGGCCCGCGACCACCACCGCGAGCTGGGCTTGCCAGAGCCGGCGGAGATCCCGGAGCCCGCAGCCCGGACGGTAACCACCGGCGGCTGACGCCCGCCCGCCACCCGCCGCCGCGGCTCGGCCGACCGTTCGCGGCGGAGGTCACCGAGGTGAGGGACGGTCGAGATCCGCCCCCAATCACGCGAGTCACGCCCCCAATCACGAGTCACGCGCCCAATCACGCGAGTCACGCGCCGAGTCACGAGAGTCACGCGCCCAGTCACGCGAGACACGCGCTCGATTACGCGAGGCACTCGGCCAGGCAAGCGAGACACGCGAGATGCGCGCGCAATCACGTGATGCGCGGCCAGGCACGTGAGATGCGCGCTCGATCACGTGAGATGCGCGGCCAGACACGTGAAATGCGCGCGCAATCACGCGAGATGCGTTCCCACTCGCGCGAGACATGCGCCGGGGCAAGGTCGGTTCGCGTGCCTGCGGGGTCGGTTCGCGTACCCGGAGGGTCGGCTTGCGTGCCCAGGGGGTCGGCTCGGGGGCCGAAGGGTCGGTTCGCGTACCCGGAGGGTCGGCTCTCGCACCCATGGGTCGGCTTGGGGGCCAGAGTTGGCTGCCGGTGGGTGAGGTTTCGGGCCTTCTCCGCTGCTCGCGGGGTCGGGCGTCGGCGGTGCCCGTGTCCGGCTGCGGTGGGTGTGGTGGTTGGTGACCGTCGGTGGGCAGGCTTCCCGGTCCGTGCCGGGGGTCGGTCGGGGGCGCGGTCGGCGTGCGGTGGCGGTCAAGGCGGCCGTGGGGTGCTGCAGGTGGGGGAAGCGGTGAAGCCCCGGACGCAACGCGCCGGGCGGTCGGTGAAGCGGGGCGTCCGGGTTCGTCCGGGATTGCTGCTCTGGTCGTCTGTGGCGGCGATGCTCGCGGCCGGTGCGGGATCGCGGACTGCGGTTCCGTGCCACGTCGGACACCCACCGTCGAAGGGAGACACCATGCGGCGCCTCGTTGACCGCGTGCTCGACCGGATCGTGCCCACTGCCCAGGCCTCCGCCTGCGCTGGCGGCTACTTCTGCAACAGCGCGGGCCACCCCGGGTACTGGTACCGGTTCTGTTGCCCGCAGACCGGCTGCGAATGGTCCAAGATCCGCAGCACCTGCTGAACCGGTCCCGAACGTACCGGGCGGTGTCCGCGGAAGCGGGCACCGCCCGTGGGAAAGGAGTGCCGTGGACTACCTCCGTGCGGCCTGCGCGACGCTGATCGCCGTGGTGTTCGCCGCCTCGTCGGTGTCGAAGCTCCGGGACTTCCGCGGGTTCGCGCGGTCGGTGCCCGCGCTGGTGCCGATGCCCGCGAACGCCGTGGTGCCGGTGTCGGTGGCCGTCGTGGGGGCCGAAGCTGGCGCCGCGGTGCTCGTGGTCGTGCCGGCCACCGCGACGGCCGGCTTCGTCCTCGCTTCGTTGCTGCTACTGGCTTTCGCCGCCTCCATCGGCACGGCGCTGCGTCGTGGGCGGCCCGCGTCGTGCCGCTGCTTCGGCACGGCCGACACCCCGGTCGGCCCGCGGCACCTGGCGCGCAACACCGTGCTGCTCTGCTTCGCCGTCCTCGGCGCCTTCGCGCCGGAGCACCTGCCACCCGTCGCCGGGGCCGCCCTCGCGGTCGCGGCGGGCGGGGTGGCGGCCGTCCTCGTCATCGCGATGGACGACATCGCCGTCGTGTTCGCAAGGAGTTCCTGATGCCCTTCGTCGTCGCCGCTCTGGTGCTGCTCGGCCTGCTGTGCCTGGTGAACCTGCTCCTGACCGTCGGGATCCTGCGCCGGATGCGGGCCCAGGCCGCGGCGGGATCCGGGCCGCTCTTCGCGCTGCGCCCCGGTTCGGCCGTCGGCGAGTTCGCCGCCACGACGACCGACGGCGAGCCGCTCACCACCGCCACGCTGGACGGCACGGTGGCGTTCTTCTCCGCCGACTGCCCCGCCTGCCACGACACCCTGCCGGACTTCCTCGCCTACGCCCGCGAGCAGGGCCGCGACCGCGTCCTGGCCGTGGTCGGCGGGGACGACGCGGACACCGTGCGCGCGCTCGCCGAGGTCGCCCGGGTGGTGCCGGCGGACCTCGACGGCGGCCCGGTCGCCGCCGCGTTCCGCAACACCTGGACGCCCGCGCTGTACGTCGTGGCCGACGGGCGGGTGGTCGCGACCGCGGGCCGGGTGCCCGAGCTGACCGTCCCCGCCGGGCGGTGACGGTGCGCGAACCGGGCCGGCTGCGCGACGCGGCCGCGGCCGCCGCCGTGCTGCTGTGGCGGTCCGGCCCGGCGCGGCTGGCCGGGCTGCTGGTCATGACGGCGGCCGCGGCCACCGCGCCGATCGCCACCGCCTGGCTGACCAAGCTCGTCCTCGACCGGCTCGTCTCGCGCACCGGCGCCGTCGGCGGCCTCGCCGTGGCGCTGGCGTGCGCCGGGCTCGCCGTCGCCGCGCTGCCCGTGGTCGTCCACTACGTCCGGGCGCAGATCGGCCGCGCGGCGAGCACCGTCGCCACCGACGGGCTGTTCGCCGCACTGGGCCGTCAGGTCGGGTTGCGCACCTTCGAGAACCCCGCCTACCAGGACCGGTTGCGGCTGGCGCAGGAGAGCTGCGGCCGGATGCCGGAGATCGTCGACGGTGTCGGCGGCACGCTCAGCGGAACCCTTTCGCTGGCCGGGTTCCTCGGCTCGCTGTTCATCCTGAGCCCGGCGATGACCGGGGTCGTGCTGGCCGCCGCGATCCCCGCGCTGCTCGCCGAGCTGCTGCTGGCCCGGCGCCGCGCCGCGGTGGAATGGCGCGTCGAGCGGTTCGCCCGGCGCGAGTTCTTCTACAGCCAGCTGCTCACCGGGATCCCCGCCGCGACCGAGATCCGGCTCTTCGGCATCGGCGCGTTCCTGCGCGCCCGGCTGATGGACGAGCGCCGCAGCGCCAACGCCGCCCAGCGCCGGATGGACGAACGGGAGCTGCGGACCATGGGCGGCCTGACGGCGCTGAGCGCGGCGGTCGCCGGGGCGGGGCTCTGGTGGGCGATCACGTCGGCGCGCGACGGGTCGCTCAGCGCCGGCGACGTCTCGATGTTCGTGGCCGCCGTCGCCGGGGTGCAGGCCGCGCTGGGCACGCTCGCGTCGGCGATCGCCAACGGCCAGGCGCGGCTGCTGTCGTTCGCGCACTACGTCGCCGTGGTCCGCGCGGAACCCGATCTGCCGAGCGGTTCCGGTGGCCCGGCACCCGCGTTGCGGCAGGGGATCGAGCTGCGCGACGTCTGGTTCCGCTACAGCGACGACCACCCGTGGGTGCTGCGCGGGGTGGACCTCACCCTCCCGCACGGCGCGGCGGTCGCGCTCGTCGGCCTCAACGGCGCGGGCAAGAGCACGCTCGTGAAGCTGTTGTGCCGCATGTACGACCCGACGCGCGGGCGGATCCTCTGGGACGGCGTCGACCTGCGCGACATCCCGCCGGCGTCGCTGCGCGAGCGGATCAGTGCCGTGTTCCAGGACCACATGAACTACGACATGACCGCGGCCGAGAACATCGGGCTCGGCGAGCCGGCCGCGATGACCGACCGGGCCCGGCTGGTGGCCGCCGCGACGCGGGCGGGGGCGCACGACCGGATCGCCGCGCTGCCCCGCGGGTACGACACGCCGCTCACCCGGATCTTCGAGATCGGCACCGATACCGGGGACGCGTCCACCGGGGTGGTGCTCTCCGGCGGGCAGTGGCAGCGCCTGGCGCTGGCCCGCTCGCTCGTGCGGGAGGGCCGGGACCTGATGATCCTCGACGAGCCGAGCTCCGGGCTCGACCCGGAGGCCGAACACGAGGTGCACGCGCGCATCCGCGAGCACCGGCACGGCCGCACGAGCCTGCTCATCTCGCACCGGCTGAGCGCGGTGCGCGACGCCGACCGCATCGCGGTGCTCGAAGACGGCCGGGTCGGCGAGCTGGGCACGCACGAGAGCCTGCTCGCCGACGGCCGTGGGTACGCGCGCCTGTTCCGCCTGCAGGCCGACGGTTACCAGGCCGTGCCGTGAAAGCGCTGGTCCTCGCCGTGCTGCTGGCCGCGGGCGGTGCCGTCGCCGCCCGCCGGCTGCTGATCCTGACCACAGTGGACGGTGCGAGCATGGCCCCGGAACTGGCGTCCGGCGACCGGGTCCTGGTGCGCCGGACCCGCCGTCCGCGGCGTGGCCGGGTGGCCCTGCTGCGCTACCCGCGGTTGCCGAGCGGCGCGCCGGCGGGCGAGCAGCTGCTGCTCAAGCGCGTGGTGGCGGTGGCGGGCGACCGCGTCCCGGCCGGCTGGGCCGACCCGGACGTCCACGGCCTCGGCGGCACGGTGGTGCCGCCCGGCTGCACCGTCGTCCTGGGCGACAACCGGCCGACCAGCTGGGACTCCCGGCACTACGGGTTCGTGCCGCGGGACCGGCTGGTCGGCGTGGTGGTGCGGCACGTGTTTTCTTGAGTGAGCCGCACTTCCCGCGTTCAGCTGGCGGCTCTGTCCGTGTCACCTGACGTTAAATGAGCACTGATTGACTTCACTCGTTCACGAACTTTCTCGCGACGAGGACAAATTGACCCAGTCAGTGCCCCCCGGCGGCGGCGACCCGCTGGCCGCGTTCACCGCCGATCTCGAGGAACTCCAGGCCAAAGCCGCGGCGGCTCAGGAACGTCTCCAGGCCGCGGTCGCTTCCGTGCAGTCGCCGGACGGCGCGGTCTCGGTGACCGTCGGCCCGAGCGGGGTGCTGCAGGACCTCCGGTTCGGCCCGCGCGCGTACGAGCGTCCCCCGCAAGCCCTTTCCGGCCTGGTGATGCAGCTGATCGGCCGCGCGCAGCAAAAGGTCTCGGCCGAGGTCGCCGACGCGTTCAGCGGCATGGTGGGCGAGAACTCGGCCGCCCGCGAGCTGCTGACGGAGTTCCTGCCGTCGCCCGAACCGGACGAAGGCGCGCAACCGGACAACGGCTTCGCGGCGCCGCCGGAAGCCGGCGCCCGCCCGCAGAGGCCGGTCCCGCCGCCGCAGCGCCCGTCGCCGCCACCTCCGCCGCCACCGCAGCCGCCGCAGCAAGGTCCGCCGCGTCGTCGTCCCCGGTCCACGCCGGAAGAGGACGACGGCGAAAGCAATCCCTGGTAGTACGGAGGAGAACCAGTGGTTTCCGGAGCAGGTTTCTCGGTCGACCCGGCCGAGCTGCAGAAGTTCAGCCAGTTCCTGTCGGGCACCACGCAGCCGGCGGTGCAGGACGCCGCGAACCGGATGCAGGCGGCCAACGGGTTCGACAACGCCGCGTTCGGCATCCTGCTCGCGCAGGTGCTGGCCGTGCCCTCACGGATCACGATGGGCGTCATCACGGGCGAGATCTCCAAGCTCGTCGGTGACATCGGGAAGTCCGCCGACGACGTGAAGAAGGCCGCCGAAACGTACGCGACCCACGACGCGAACACGGCGCAGGGGCTGCGCACCTTCGAAACGGAGCTGGGCAAGTGACCGTTCCCATCACGGCATCGAACTCCACCACCGGGGCCGGCGTCTTCGACAGCTGGAAGCAGGTGGGCGACTCGATCGGCAAGGTCCAGACGGAACACGGCGGCGACCTCGCGGCCGTCAGCGTCGAGCTGGGCATCAACGTCATCAGCGCCGCGCTCGACACCGTCGCGTTCGTGATGGACCCGCTGGCGAAGCTGATCGCGGCGGGCCTGGGCTGGCTGATCGAGCACGTCTCGTTCCTGAAGTGGCCGCTGGACCAGGTCGCGGGCAACCCCGCGGAGGTCACGAAGATCGCCAACGAGCTGCACAAGATCGGCGAGTCGCTGCGCAACACCGGCACCGAGCTGGACGACACCCTCAAGGCCACGATCACGCAGTGGGAAGGCAAGGGCTACGACAGCTTCCTGAAGTCGATCAACGACCGGAAGGGCTGGATCGACGCCAACGCCAAGGCATCCGACGTCGCCGGCTACATGGTCGAGACGACCGGGGCCCTGATCGGCGCGGTCCGTTCGCTGCTGCGCGACATCATCACGACGATCCTCGGCGACATCATCTCCACGATGCTGATCGCGCTGGCGCTGGCCATCCCCACCTTCGGCGCGTCGATCGCCGTCGGCGTGGGCAAGGTCGTCGCGCAGGTCTCGATCCAGGTGGCGGCGATGACGGCGAAGCTCGCCAAGGTCGTCGCCTACGCCGGGCGCACGCTGGCCCGGCTCACCGGGCTGTCGAAGCTGGTCAAGGGGAAGCCGGGCTCGTCCGGTGCGGGCCACGAGCTGAGCAACCTGCCGCCGCGCCCGGGTGGTGGCGTCCCGAACTTCTCGCGCCCGTTGCCCCCGCCGCCGGGCACCGCGGTCACGCACAACGGCCCGCCCGGAGGCGGCGCCACACCGAGCACCCGGCCGCCGGGTGACGGCACGACCCCCAACTTCTCGCGGCCGCTGCCGCCACCGGGCACCGCGGTCACCCACGACGGCCCGCCGGGAGGCGGCGCCACGCCCAGCACCCGGCCCCCGGGCGACGGCACCACGCCGAACTTCTCACGGCCGCTGCCGAAGCCCGCGGACCCGCCGCCCGCGCCCAAGCCGCCGTCGCCGAAGTCGAAGCTGAGCGACCAGGACATCTCGACGATCAAGAAGCACGAGGACTGGCTGAAGACCAAGTTCGGCGACAGCTACAGCAAGATGAAGTTCGTCGACGACTGGCTGAAGAAGAAGGCACCGGACTACTACCCGATGCTGAAGGCGCTGTCGGACGCCAAGAGCTCGAAGAACTTCGTGGGCTGGGCGGGCAAGGACATCGTCCAGGTCGACCGCGGCCTCACCGACATCCAGATGCAGGCGGAGGCCGCGTGGGCGGAGGAAGACAAGAAGGAACAACAGCCGAGCTAGGTGCCTGGGAACGCCGTCCACCGCATCCGTGGTGGACGGCGTTCGGCGGTTCGGGTCAGATGGCGCGGGCGATGGCGATGTTGCCCGCCAGGCGCTCGCCGGCCTCGTAGATCATGTATTCGTGCCCCTGATAAGTGCCGAAACTCGGCGCCGCGCTGCGGCCGTTGTCCGGGGATCCGCTCAGCGAGTCGTGGAAGACGCCCAGGTGGTTGCGCTTCGAGAAGTCGTTGCCCACCTCCGTGATCATCAGGTTGCCGCCGTGGGCGATGTCGGTGTTGTAGACGACGTACGTGCTGTTGTTGCGGTTCAGCAGGTGCGGGCCGCCGATGTCGTTGGCGCCGACGTCCGTGTGCTTCACCAGCGGCGTCTGCGAAAACGTCCAGTTCAGCGCGTCGGGTGACCAGCCCCAGCCGATGTCGCGGTGGTTGGTGGTGTTGTTGAGCATGAAGACCATGACGTAGCGGGCGTTCTTCGACGGCACGTCCTGGCGGAACACCCGCGCGTAGGACGTCTCGGTCGTGCCGGCGGGCTGCAGCCGCGTGGACAGGACCTCCTTCTCGTAGGTGAAGTGGATGCCGTCGGCCGAGCTGGCCAGGCGGGTCACGGTGTTCTCGCCGTGGAAGTACAGGTAGAGCCGGTTGACGTCGTCGTTCCACAGGGCGTGCGGCGAGGAGACGTGGCTGACCGAGTACTCGCCGGGCCACGAGTTCTTGATGATCGGGTTGCCCGCGTACTCGGTGAACTCCTCGTCGAGGGTGTTCGCGTAGGCCAGGCAGATCCCGCCCGGCGCGTCGTGCGGGGCGTAGTAGAGGTAGTACGCGGCGAGCGCGTTCGGGATGCGGCCCGCGGTGCCGCGGATGCACGGGAAGATCAGCTCGCCGGTCGGGTTGTACTTCAGCTTGCTCTTCACCAGTGCGAGCCGCTGGTAGCGGTAGTCGGGGAAACCGGCCGGCGCCGCGAGGGCGGACGCCGGCAGCAGGGCGCCCGCGCCGAGTGCGGCGGCACCGGCCAGCAGGCCGCGTCGAGTGAGGGACATGGTGCCGCTCCTTCGCCTTCGAAGTGTTCGCGTCCGGCGACGGTGGCACGCGCCGAACGGCGAAGTCAATGGAGTAATACGTATTAGTACGGTCGGGACAGGTTCGCTGGAGTTTCGGGCAAAACCGTTGACGGGCCTTCGCGCGCGTCGCACGCTGGCAACTGAACCGAGTCAGTTGACCCGAGGTGAGGCGAACCGAGCGAGGTACCGATGAGCAGGGCGCGGCGGACGCCGAGGCAGGCCGACATCGCGCGCGTCGCCGGGGTTTCGCAGGCGACGGTCTCGGTGGTGCTCGGCGGGAACCGCACCGGCGTCCGGCTGTCCGAGCGCACCCGGCTGCGGGTGCTGGAAGCCGCCGAACGGCTGGGGTACGTGCCGGACCCGGTGGCGACGCGGCTGGCGTCGGCGCGCAACAACCTGCTCGGGGTCTACACCTTCACCCCGGCGTTCCCGATCGACGTCGCCGACTCGTACTACCCGATCCTGGCCGGCGTCGAGGCGGAAGCGGCCGAGCTCGGCCAGGACCTGATCATGTTCACCGCGTCGAGCGCGGTGCCCGACCACACGCGGATCCGCCGCACCCGGCTCGCCGACGGCTGCCTGTTCCTCGGCCGGCACGTCCCGGTGGCCGCGGTCGGCGACCTGATGGCGAGCGGCTTCCCGATCGTCTACATCGGACGCCGGACCGAGCTGGGCGGCACGATCCCGTACGTGGGCGCGGATTACGTGTCGGCCTCGGCCGAGGTGGTGACGCGGCTGGTCGGCGCGGGCCACCGGCGCCTGCGCTACCTGCGCGAGCCGGACGAGGCCCCGTCGTCGGACGACCGCGAGCGCGGCGTCCGCACCGCGGCGGCCGACGCGGGCGCGGCGCTGACGGTCGTCCGCACCGACGGCACGGACCTCACCGCGGCGGACGTCACCACCTGGCTCGAAGACGGCGTGACGGCGCTGGTCGTCGAAGAGACCGACACCGGCGCGGTGTTCCACGCGACGTGGCGCGCCCTGCGCGAGGCCGGGGTTTCCGTCCCCGGCGACGTCTCCCTGGCGGTGCTCGGCCGCCCGCCCGGCGACCCGCCGGGCCCCGGGATCAGCGGCTTCGAGGTACCGCGCCGCGAGATGGGCCGGGCGGCGGTGCGGCTGCTGGCGTCCCTGCTCGACCCGGCCGCGGCCGACCCGTCGGTGCACCGGCTGCTGACGTGCCCGCCGGTGGCCGGGGCGACGATCGTGCCGGTCAGCTGACGCGCAGCGCGTCGAGGTGCCCGGCGAGCTCCGCGTCGACGCCGGCCTGGTGGTCGGCGAGGAAGAAGTGCCCGCCCGGGAAGACGCGCAGCGTGAAGGTGCCCGAAGTGTGCTCGCGCCAGGCCTCGGCCTCGGGCCGCGTCGTCTTCGGGTCGTCCTCGCCGGTCAGCACGGCGATGGGGGCCGCGATCCGGCGGCCCGGCTCGCAGCGGTAGGTCTCGATCGCGGTGTAGTCGCCGCGGATCGCGGGCAGCGCCAGCTGCAGCAGCTCCTCGTGGCCGAACACCGCCGAGTCCGTGCCGTCGAGCCGCCGCAGCTCGGCGATGAGGCCCTGGTCGTCGCGCTCGTGGACGCGCTCGTCGCGCCGGGTCGAGGGCGCCCGCCGGCCCGACGCGACCACCGTGGCCGGCGCGTTCGCACCGGCCCGCTCCAGCCGGTACGCGGTCTCGAACGCGAGCACCGCGCCCATGCTGTGCCCGAAGAACACCGTCGGCTTGGCGCTCAGCGCGGCGAGCGCTTCGGCGAGCTGGTCGGCCAGCTCGCCGATGTCCTCGACGCACGCCTCGCGCCGCCGGTCCTGGCGGCCCGGGTACTGCAGCGCCACGACGTCGGTGCCGGGGGAGAAGCGCGCGGAAACCGGGTGGAAGAAGCTCGCCGACCCGCCCGCGTACGGGAAGCACACCAGGCGGGCGGTGCTGCCGGTCGCGTCGTGGAACCGGCGGATCCACCCGGTCGTGGCGCCGTCGTCGATGCGCAAGTCGTCCGTCCTCCGCGGTCGGGATATCGTCGTCACGACCAGTCAAACACGTCGGTTCCGCCGGGTCCGCCGGTTTCGCCGGATGGGAGGCGAAGGTGGCCGCGACGACGTTCCTGTTCGTGCCCGGCGACCGGCCCGACCGCTTCGGCAAGGCCGTCGCGAGCGGCGCCGACGTCGTCGTCCTCGACCTCGAGGACGCGGTGGCCCCGGCGGACAAGGCCGACGCCCGCGCCGCGGTGTCCGCCTGGCTCGCCGGCGGCGGCCGGGCGATGGTGCGGATCAACGCCCCCGGCACGTCCTGGTTCGACGCCGACGCCGCCCTGGTGGCCGCGCGCGGTGTTCCGGTCATGGTGCCGAAGGCCGAGACGCCCGAGGTGCTCGCCGGGCTCGGCGAGGTGGTCGCCCTGGTCGAGACGGCGCTCGGCGTCGAACGCGCGGGTGAGCTGGCCGCCGTCGGATCGGTGACGCGGCTGGCGTTCGGCAGTGTCGACCTGGCCGCCGAGCTGGGCGTCGCGCCCGAGGACCCGGAGCCGTTCGCCTACGCGCGCTCGCGGCTGGTCGTGGCGTCGGCGGCGGCCGGGCTCGCGCCGCCGGTCGACGGCGTCACCACGGACCTGCACGACGAAGCGCGGCTCGCCGCCGACGTCCGCTACGCGCGGCGCATGGGCTTCGCGGGCAAGCTCTGCGTGCACCCGAAGCAGATCGCCCCGGTCCGCGCCGGGTTCGCCCCGACCGACGACGAGGTGGACTGGGCCCGCCGGGTCGTCACCGCGGGCGAGTCGGTGTCTACTGTGGACGGAAAGATGGTCGACAAGCCGGTGCTGGCCCGGGCCCGCCGGATCCTCGGGGAGCGGTGATGGGCGGGAAGACGCGCCAGGCCGGGCTGCGCCAGCTGCGCTCGGGCGACGACGAGTTCTGCTACCAGCTGCACCGCGGCGCGCTCGGCGAGTACGTCGAGGCGATCTGGGGCTGGGACGAACCGGTCCAGCGCGCCTACCACGAGAAGACCTTCGACGCGGCCCGCACGCAGATCATCACCGTCGACGGGCAGGACGCCGGCGTGCTGGTCGTCGACGACACCGGGCCCGACGTCGTCCTCGGCCGGATCGAGCTCGAGCCGCACCACCAGGGCCGCGGCGTCGGCGCGCACGTCGTGGCGGCCCTGGTCGCCGAAGCGGCGTCGCGCGGCCGGGGCGTGGTGCTCGAGGTCCTCGACGTCAACCCGCGCGCCCGGGCGTTCTACGAGCGGCTCGGCTTCCGCGAGACCGGCCGGCCGCGGCCGCACAAGATCGCCATGCGCCATCACGGTTTCAGTGACGTGGTGGGCAGCCCGAGCACCTGAACGATCCGCTCGACGGCCTCGCCCACCCCCACGAAGTCCGCGCCCAGCGGCTCGACGACCAGCCGGCGGATCATGGCGACGTGCCCGGCGGCCGACGCGCCCAGGTGCGCGCGGCCCGCGTCGGTCAGGCTCGCGACGGTGAAGCGCCGGCCCTGACCGGTGCACACCGTCCGCGTCACCCAGCCCCGGTCCTCGAGCCGCGCGACCGCGTGCGAGATCCGCGGCAGCGACCCGTTGGCCATCTGCGCGACCTCGCTCATCCGCAGCGTCTGACCGGGGCAGGCCTCCAAGCGGGCCAGGATCATGTAGCCCAGCAGCGTGAGATCGGCGTCGCGCAGGAGCTGGCTCTCCAGCACCCCCGGCAGCGTCAGCAGCACCTTCACCAGGTTGATCCACGCGCGGTGCTGGACTTCGTCGAGCGGCTCCACCGCGTCCTCGGTCACCGCTTGACTTTAACACGCAACCCAACCTACCTTGGGTTGCACACGCAACCCAAGGAGAAGCGATGACCACCACCGCAGCCACCCCGACCTCGGCCGTCGCTCTCCGGTACGGCCTCGCCGCGCTGGCCGCCGCGGCGCTCAACACGGCCATCGGGCTCACGGCGTCCGCCCTCGACGACGGCGGCATCGGCATGGGCCTCGCCCCGGCCGCCTACCTGCCCGCGACGATCGTCGGGTTCGTGCTCGGCGTCGTGGGCTGGACCTTCCTCGCCCAGCGGTTCCCGCGGGCCCTGCGCGTCATCGTGCCGGGCGCGCTTGTGCTGACCTGGATCCCGGACGTCCTGCTGCTGACCGCGGGCGCGACGGCCGCCAACGTCGTCGGGCTGATGCTCATGCACCTGGTCGTCGCCACGGCGGTCGTCACCGTGGGCCTGCGCCGGCTCCGGGAAGCGGGCGGCGCGCCGCGCGGCTGAGCCCGCCCGAGTCCGCGCTGGGACCGCCTGCCGGGTGAAGGGCAGGCGGTCCCGCGCCGGGCGGTCCCGCCCCGCTGGGGTACAGGGTGGGACACGCCGGTCAGGGTGCCCCCCCCGCGGCGTGGCTCCGGCGGACCCCCACGCCGTCGGAACCCCACCCGCGAGCGCACCGGTGCACCCCGTTGTAGCCGACCGGTCCGGGGACCGGTCCCCGGCCCGCCGTCACCCGGCGATCCCGCGGGCCACCGCCAGCTGCCGGTCCTTGTGCCGCTGCTCGCGGGCCAGGTCGGCGGCGTGGTGCGGAACGAGCCCCTCCTGCACGGCGCGCTCGAGGGCGACCCACGTCCGGACCCAGCCGGTGCGCTCCTTGCACCGCACGTCCCGGACGGCGACGGCGATCTCGTGCGCCGACGCCCGCCCCGCGCCGAACGCGGGATCCTCGATCGCGGCTTGCGGGTCGGCGTAACGGAACCCGGTCTCCGCCATGCACCGCGACCACGCCGCCGCGGCCGCCGTCACCGGCGGGATGGTCCGGGTGATCTCGTAACTCCGTTGGCTCAGAGCGAAACCCACCGGTTCCTGGCCGGGTTTCCCGTCGGGTGCCAGGGCTCTGTCCGCCTCGCCCGCGCACCCACCGGGCGGGACGTCACGTCCTTCGCGCGTGCCGGTGATCATCGCGACGACGTCCGGCGGCGGTGGCGGCCGGTCGGCGCCGTGCGGGGCGAAGACCGCCGGGTCACGGTAGCCGTACGCCGCCGCTTCGGCCGCGTCGACGAGACCGTGCCGCCGCGGCTTGGCGGCATCCCGCACGGGATCGACGGGCGGGAAGGTGAACGAGAGCCCGTGGGCGGCGAGACAGCGTTCCATCAAGGTGTTGCGCGCCTTGATGACCTCCAGCTCCTCGACCGGCGTCAGCTGCGACCGGTCGAGCGGGAGGTCGAGGCCGTGCACCGTCGACAGGTCGCGGGGCACCTTCCCGAGCGCGACGGCGAGGTCGCCCGCACCGAAGTCGGACGTCGCGGCGGGCGCCGCCGAGCAACCGGCGACGATCGCCAGCACCGCGGCGAAGGTTATGACGCGGCTGAATGTGGCCACGGCTGGACCTCCGGTTCGCGACCGGGACCGCGCCGGTGTGGCGCGGTCCCGGCCGGTGCGGCTAGAACTGATCGCGGTTCGCACAGTCGGAGGACGCTCCGGCACTCCCCGGCCACCTGAAGCTCGCGTTCTGGTTCTTCATGGTGGCGTTGAAGTTTCCGGACGAGTACGGGGCGAACGACTGCGACGCGACACTGCCGTTGCAGCCGCTGTTGTAGTAGACCGTCGCCGTGTAGGACCAGTTGTTGGTCACCGACGCGGCGTGGTTCTTCACCTGGACGCCCAAGCCGTTGCTGGTGGTGCCGACCTTGTTGAACAGCTCGTCGCCGAGGTTGCCGTCCGAATAGAAGTAGTCGCCGTGAGCGCCGGCGTTGCCGCTGTTGAAGTAGAAGCAGAAATAGGCGCTCGGGCAGGCGGCGCTCGCCGCCGGGCTCACGGTCGCCGCCTGGGCGGCCGGGGCCGCGATGAGCCCGGCCGCGGCCAGGACGGCACCGATCGCGATTTTCCGCACCTTCGACATCATGGGTTCTCCCTCGTTTGTGGTCTTGCACCGCCTTCACGCCCGAACCGGACCGAGGTTGAGGCCGGACCGCGGAGAGAACCCGAGTGGAGCAACGTCAGGGCAGCAGGACGATCCGGCCCGGTGCGTGTCCGTCCGCCAGCAGACGCTGGGCGGCCTCGGCCTCCTCGAGCGGGAACGTCCGCGCCACCCGCACCTTGAGCTTTCCCGCCTCCGTCAGGTCGGCGACCGTGCGCAGGTCGGCGGGGACGAGGCGGGCGAACACCGGCGTCACGCCCGGGACGTCGAACTCGGCGATCGACGCGACCCGCTTGCCGAGGCCCGGAGTCGCCCTCAGCGTTCCGCGGCCGGCCGTGTCCAGGACGGCGTCGATGCCGTCGGAGGCGAGGGCGTGGACGCGGCCGGCGAGACCGTCGCCGTAGCGGATCGGCTCCACGCCGAGGGAGCGCAGGTAGCCGTGGTTCGGCTCGGACGCCGTGCCCAGCACCCGGACGCCGCGGCTGACGGCGAGCTGTGCGGCCAGCGAGCCGGCGCCGCCCGCGGCCGCGTGGACCAGCAGCGTCTCGCCGGGCTTCGGGGCGAGCGTGTTGACGGCCTGCAACGCGGTCAGCCCGGCCAGCGGCAGGCCCGCCGCCTCGACCCAGGGCACCGCGGCGGGCTTGCGGACCAGCGTCCGGACGTCGGCGGCGACCAGCTCCGCGTAGGCGCCGTTGCGGTGCCCGACCTCGCCGCGGACGTAGCCGATCACCTCGTCGCCGGGCGCGAACTCGGGCGCCGCGGGGCCCGCGCGCTCGACCACCCCGGCGACGTCCCAGCCGGGCACGACCGGGAAGTAGGACGCGCGGAACCCGGCCAGCGCTCCGGATCGGACGCCGAGGTCGGCCGGGTTGAGCGCGGCGGCTCGCACCCGCACGAGCACGCCGTCGAGGTCGACCACGGGCTCGGGCAGCTCGGCGATCTCCAGCACCTCGGGACCGCCGTACCGGTGGTGGACCACGGCTTTCACGGCTGCACGACCAGCATCGGCAGGTCGCCCAGCGCGTGGTGCCGGACGATCTTCCACTCGCCGTCGAGGCGCCGCAAGTCGGTGTCGTAGTACCCCGACTCGACGGCCTGGATCGTGCGTTCGGGCGTGGTCCGGACCTCGAACACGACGAACTGGGCGTTGAGGTGGGCGGCGTCGCCGTCGACGGTGATCAGGTGGTCGGCGGTCACGTGGTGGCTGGACCCGCCTTCGGGGTGCGGGGCCATGAAGTTCTCGACGGCGTACCGGACGCCGGCGCCGCCGGTCAGCGGCTCGCCGACCGGCTCGTACCGGTCGGGGCCGGCCTTCTGGAAGATCCGGACGACGGCGTCGTCGGTGAACAGGGCGCCCTGGGCGGCGCCGTCGCGCCGGTCGGTGGCGCGGACGTAGCGGGCCAGGACTTCCTGGACCGCGCGTTCGTCGGACACGGGGGTGACCTTTCGTCGGTGGTGGCTGTGCTTCCAGCCAACCGCGACGTGACCGGCGGAACGATGCCGTCCGGGCCGCCGATCATTACCTTGGAGGTATGGATCGACTGGAGACCCGCGAGCTCGCCTACTTCGTGACGGTCGCCGAAGAGCTGCACTTCGGCCGCGCGGCCGAGCGGCTCGGGATCGCGGCCCCGCCGCTGTCGCGGGCGATCGCCCGGCTGGAACGGCGTCTCGGCGTGCGGTTGTTCGACCGGACGAGCCGCCGCGTGTCGCTCACCGACGCCGGCCGCGTCTTCCTGGCCGACAGCCGGTCGGCGCTGGCGGCGGTCGACCGGGCGGCCCGGCGCGCCCGGCGGGCGGGACGCTCGTCGCCGCTGACGGTCGCCGTGCGCTCGGGCACCGCCGCCGGCGTGCTGGCCGAGCTGGTCGAGGCGTTCGCCCGCGCGTACCCGGTGGAGCTGCTGTTCACCACCGACCAGGTCGGCGCGGTCCGCGGCGGCGCCGCCGACGTCGCCCTGCTCCGCGCGAGCAACGACCTCGCCGGGTTCGTCACGACGGACGTCGCCGAAGAGCTGCCGGTGGCCCTGGTCCCGGTGTCGCACCCGTTCGCCGGCCGGACGGCGGTCTCGATCGCCGACCTCCGCCGTGAGGACGCGTTCCGACAAGAGTGCCCGCAGCTGCCGCTCGACGAGATCGTGGACCGGGTCGCCGTCGGTCAGCTGCTGGCGGTCGTGGGCCACGGCGCCGTGAGCCGGGCCGGAGACACCGTGGTCGGCGTGCCGGTGGCGGACTGCCCGCCGACGCGGGTGGTGCTGGCGCGCCTGGCGGGGAACGTCAGCGCCGAGGCGAAGGCGTTCGAGCGCACGGCGAAGGACGTCGCGGCCCGCCGGCTCGCCATGGCGGCGATCGCGTAGCCGGGCCGCGCCCCCGGGAACCGGGGGCGCGGCAAAGGAAACTCAGCAGCGCGGCAGCGCGGTTCGCAGCAGGTTCGGGTCCGTCTGCGTGAGATAAGCCGCGCTCAGCACGTAGACCTCGTTGTCCCGCACCGCGATCGACGTCGGGTTCTGCAGTCCGTCGGCCGCGTCCAGCACCGTCGACGCGGTTCCGTCCGCGCCGATCCGGACGACCTTGTTCGGGCTGTCGAGCGCGGCGAGGATCTCGTCGCCGCGGCCGGTGAACGTGAAGTCGTCGATGCCCGCGAGACCGGTGGCCGTGATCCGCGGCGTGCCCGCCCGGCCGTCCGGCCGGATCGGGATGCGCAGCACCGTGCCGCGGTCGAGGTTGGTCACCCAGAGGGCGCCGTCGTGGAGCTTGGCGCCGTTCGCGCCGAGAAAGCCGTTCGGGGCCAGTTCGGCCGCGGCAGACCAGGATTTTGCCACTCCACCGGCGAAAGGCACCGTCCACACGGTACCGAGCACCGAGTCGGTGACGAAGAAGCGGTGCCCGTCGAACGCCAGGCCGTTGGGCAGCCCGTTCCCGGGCAGGGCCGCGATCCGCTGCGGGGTGCCGCCCGGGCGCAGCCGCCACAGGCCGGTCAGGTCGTCGGTGCCGGTCGCGTACAGGACGTACAGGGTCCCGTCGGGCGTCCGGACCAGGCCGGTCGTCAGCGGGAAACCCAGTGCGGGGGCGCCGCCGCCGGTCGCGGGCGCGGGCAGCGTCGCCAGGATCCGGGTCCGGCCCGCCCGGTCGACGCGGGCGACCTGCCGCCCGCCGGCGAAGGTGACGTCGGCGGCACCGTCGGGTTCCAGGGCGACGTTCTCCGGCTGCTGCCCGGCGGCCAGGTCGAAGTGCACGACGTTCCGCGACGCGGCGAAGGCCGGAGTGGCGGTGGCGAGGGTCGCCAGCAGGGTGAGGGTCACGAGCGTTTTCTTCATGGTTCCTTCGTTTTCCGGCGCGTTCGAGGAACGCGCGGTGGGTGAAAACCGTGCGGTGCGGGGAAAAAGCGAACTCAGTGCCGGGCGGGTTCCCGGGCCGTGACGTCCCGGGCGAGCAGCTGCAACGCGTGCGCGGACGCCGAATCCGGTTCCGCCGTCGCGACCACGACCCGTTGCCCCTGCTCGGTGTGCAGGGTCTGCTGGGTGACCGTCATGGCGCCCACGATCGCGTGGTGCATCTCGTAGACGCCGACGTCGCAGGCGCGGACGCGGTGGTCCGACCACAGCGCGGCGAACTCCGGGCTCTTCATGGAGAGCTCGCCGATCAGCGACGCCAGCAGCGGGTCGTCCGGGTGCTGCCCGGCCGCCAGCCGCAGGTTGCCGACGACGTCGCGGGCCTTCGCCGCCCAGCCGGGGTACAGCTCGCGGGTGTGCGCGTCGGTGAACACCAGCCGCGTCATGTTGGGGCGGGCGCCCGTCCGGTCCGGGTCGCCGTGGCCGAGGTGCCCGGCGTGCAGCGCGTGCCCGGTCCGGGTCCAGGCGAGGACGTCGCCGCGCCGGCCGAGCACGACGACCGGCACGTCCGCGAGCGCGGCCACCAGCTGGCGCGTCGCGGCGGTGAGCCGCTCGGGCGCCGGCCGGCGGCTCCCGGGCCGGCGGCGGGGGCCGGCCAGGTTGTGCAGGTGCCGGCGCTCGGCGTCGTCCAGCCCGAGCGCCCCGGCGATCGCGTCCAGCACCTCGGCGGAGGCGTTGAGCGAGGCGCCCTGCTCGAGCCGCGCGTAGTACGACGCGCTCACGCCGGCCAGCAGCGCGAGCTCCTCCCGGCGCAGGCCCGGCACCCGCCGCCGGTCCCCGTACCCGGCCAGCCCGACGTCCTCGGGCCGCAGCCGGGCGCGCCGGGTCTGCAGGAACTCACCGAGCTGCCGTCGTCCGTCCATGGCTCCAGTGTCGAGCTTCCGGCGAACCCGAGCCACACCCTGGCACGGGGACCCTTGTGCATCGCCCGGCGTTCAGGTATCCAATCAAGCGTCACATGTATGTCACTAGTTCATGTACGTGAACGGAGTCGCAGTGTCGCCACTCAGAAACCTTCGCCGTCTCGGTGTCCTGGCCGTGGTGACGGCGACCCTCGGCGGGTCGCTGTCCGGGATCGCCGCGGCCGCGCCGGCCACGACCGCCGGGGTGTGCTCGCTACCCGGGATCGAACGGCTCTGCCCGCCCGAGACCGTCGTCCTCGACGGGAACCGCCTCCTGCTGAACAAGCTCGCCCTGCTGCTCGGGGACCGGACCGTCAAGACGTCGCTCGGGAACCTCGTCAAGCAGGCCGACGTCGCGGTCACGGCCGGGCCGTGGACCGTCGCCGACAAGGAGCGGGTACCACCCAGCGGTGACAAGCACGACTACCTGAGCCTCGCCCCGTACTGGTGGCCCAGCCAGCCGAAGACCGCGGCGAACCCGCTCGGCTGCCCGTACGTGCAGCGTGACGGCGTCCTCAACCCCGAGACGACGGCCGTGCCCGACAAGGCCGAGCGGCTCAAGGCGTTCAGCTCGATCTACCAGCTCTCGCTGGCCTGGTACTACACCGGCAAGGCCGACTACGCGCGCCGCGCGGCGCTCGACCTGCGCACCTGGTTCCTCGACGCCGCCACGAAGATGAACCCGAACCTGAACTTCGCGCAGGGCATCCCGTGCAAGAACGACGGGCGCGGGATCGGCATCATCGAGTTCTCCTACACCTTCACCCAGGTGCTCGACGCCGCCGCGATCCTCAGCACCGGCGCGCCGGGCTGGTCGAAGGCCGACGAAGGCGCGTTCAAGGGCTGGTCGAGCGAGTTCCTGACCTGGCTGCGGACCAGCCAGTACGGCCAGGACGAGGCCGCGGCCCAGAACAACCACGGCACGTTCATGGACGTGCTCACGGCCGGGATCGCGCTCTACACCGGGCAGAGCGGCGTCACCAAGGACATCCTCGAGAAGGCCAAGGCGGGCCGGATCGACCACCAGATCGCCGCGGACGGCAGCCAGCCGGAGGAGATCGCGCGCACCCGCACGTTCCACTACTCGACGTTCAACCTGGTCGCGCTGACCCGGCTCGCGCAGATCGGCAGCCACGCCGGCGTCGACCTGTGGGGCTACCGGAACCCGCAGGGCGGCAGCATCACCAAGGCCGTCGACTTCCTGCTCCCGGCGGCCACCGGCGGCGCCGCGCAGTGGCACTACCCGGACCTGAACTTCACCCAGTACGCGGCCCTGGACAGCGTCCACGCCGCCGCGGACGCCGGTGACCGCCTGGCCCGGGCCGCGCTCCCGAAGGTCCCGGCGCCGCCGGGCGGTGACCTCTACCCGGTCCGGCCCGCGGCCGAGCAGCTCGACGACATCTCGACGACCGGCTGAGTCACCGGGAAAGCAGCTCGGTGATCGCCGCGGTGGGGACGAACTCCGCCGCCACCGCGGCGAGCGCCGGGTCGAGGGTGACGAACCGGTCGGCCTGCAGCTTCGCGACGGCCAGGTACTCGGCCATCCCGATATCGGGCCAGTCCAGCCGAGCGGCGATCTGCCACGCCGTCGAGCGCGAGACGCGGTCGCCGAGCAGCCGGATCTTCAGGCCGGCCAGGCGCTCCAGCAGGACCAGGCCTTCGCGGTCCGTCCGCTCGCCCCGGCGGACGCTCTCGTAGAGGTTCGCCATCGCGTGCGACCGCAGCACGCTCGGGGCGACGAGCTTGTGCTCGGGGGCCACCACGACCTGGTCTTCGGCCAGGCGCAGCGCGGTCAGGGCGTCGATGCCGAAGCGCGTCACGGGCCCAGGGTAACCGGACAGGAATCGGACGGATCTCGCCACACGCGACTTCGGTCCGTTGACTTTCCTTGCTGTGAGCCGCTTCCCTGAGGTGCGGCGCCCCGTCGCGGGGTGCCCGGCTTCGGCTGGAGGAGCACACATGGCCCGCCTCGCCCGGTTGCTCGTGGTCCCGTTCCTGGTCCTCACCGCGCTGGTCGTCCCGGCGACGGCGGCGTCGGCGGTGACGACCGATGTCGCGGTCAACGGCGCCGCGGCGGGGAGAACCTTCGACGGCGTCGGGGCGATCAGCGGTGGCGGCGGGAACTCGCGGCTGCTCGTCGACTACCCGCCCGCTCAGCGCGCGCAGATCCTCGACTACCTCTTCAAGCCCGGCTACGGCGCCGCGGTGCAGCTGCTGAAGCTGGAGATCGGTGGCGACGCGAACTCCACCGACGGCGCCGAACCCAGCCACGAGCACGTGCGCGGCGAGGTGAACTGCGACGTCGGCTACGAGTTCTGGCTGGGGGAGCAGGCCGTCGCGCGCAACCCCGGGATCAAGCTGGTCGCGCTGCCGTGGGCCGCGCCGGGCTGGATCGGCGGCGGGAACTTCTGGTCGCAGGACATGATCGACTACGACCTCTCGTGGCTCGGCTGCGCGAAGCAGCACGGCCTGACGATCGGCTACCTCGGCGGCTGGAACGAGCGCGGGCACGACACGACCTGGTACAAGAACCTGCGCTCGGCCCTGGATTCCCACGGCTACGGCGCGGTGCAGATCGTCGGCGACGACACCGGCTGGAACACCGCCGACGACATGCTGGCCGATCCGGCGTTCGGCCGCGCGGTCGGCGTCGTCGGCTCGCACTACCCGTGCGGCTACCTGTCCGACGCGACGTCGTGCGGGTCGTCGGCCAACGCCGTCGCGACCGGGAAACCCCTGTGGGCCAGCGAGTTCGGCTCGCAGGACGACAACGCGGGCGCCGTCCCGCTGATCCGCAGCATCACCCGCGGCTACCTCGATGGACAGCTGACGGGGTTCATGAACTGGCCGCTGCTCGCCGCGATCACCCCGAACCTGCCCTACAGCACGGTCGGGCTGGCGGTGGCCGGGTCGCCGTGGTCGGGGTCCTACCAGCTCGGGAAGAGCCTCTGGGCCACCGCGCAGGTCACGCAGGTCACCCAGCCCGGCTGGAAGTTCCTCACGGGCAGCGCGAGCGGCTACCTCGGCGGCAACCGCGCGAACGGC
This sequence comes from Amycolatopsis sp. NBC_00348, assembly GCF_036114655.1. Classification (NCBI taxonomy): domain Bacteria; kingdom Bacillati; phylum Actinomycetota; class Actinomycetes; order Pseudonocardiales; family Pseudonocardiaceae; genus Amycolatopsis; species Amycolatopsis sp. NBC_00348. Next base: position 433,546 of record NZ_CP107994.1, read on the forward strand.
AGCTACGTCAGCCTGAAGTCCGCTACCGGCACGGACTACTCGACGATCTACGAGACGACCGGCGCCACGGCCGCGCAGACGGTGAACGTCAAGGTCTCCGGCGGGCTCGGCACCGGGACGGTGCACGTGTGGTCGACCGACCTCGGCGGCACGGACTCCTTCGTGCGGCAGGCCGACGTCACGCCGCAGGGCGGGGCGTACGCGCTGACGTTGCAGCCCGGCCGGATCTACTCCGTGACCACGACGTCCGGCCAGGGCAAGGGCACCGCGGCCGGCCCGGCCGAGCACGCGCTGGCGCTGCCGTACTCGGACAACTTCGACGGCTACCCGAGCCGCACCGAGGCGAAGTACTTCGCCGACATGCAGGGCTCCTACGAAGCGCGCCCGTGCGCGGCGGGCCGGAGCGGCCAGTGCCTGCAGCAGGTCGCGCCGGTGAAGCCGATCGAGTGGCAGGACGACAGCGACGCCTACGGTCTCCTCGGCGACCCGGCCTGGCGGGACTACACCGTCAGCGTCGACGTCGACCTGCAGCAGGCCGGCACCGTCACGCTGCTCGGCCGGGCCAACACCCAGACGCGGCCGCAGAGCCGGCAGGCCGCCTACCAGCTGCGCCTGGACGACCGGGGCCGGTGGGCGATCGCGAAGAACAGCAGCGGCGGCGTCCTGACGACGCTGGCGTCCGGCACGGCCACCGCGCCGGGGCTGAACAGCTGGCACCGGCTCGGGCTGGGCTTCTCCGGCAACAGCGTCACCGCGACCCTCGACGGCGCCCCGCTCGGCGCCGTCACCGACACGTCGTTCACCGCGGGTCAGGTCGGCCTCGGCGTCGTCGGCTACCAGACCACGATGTTCGACAACCTGTCCGTCGTCGCGGCCCCGCCCGGGAACCTCGGCGGTGTCCTCAAAGGACGGGAGTCCGGGCTCTGCGCCGACGTCCCGGCGCTGAGCCAGGCCAACGGCACCGCGATCACGCTGTGGGACTGCAACGGCGGCGCGAACCAGCAGTGGACGGCGACCCCGTCCGGGCAGCTGACCGTCTACGGCGGCAAGTGCCTCGACGCGGCCGACAGCACCGCCGTCCGGATCCAGGACTGCGCGGGCACCCCGGCCCAGAGCTGGCGGCTCGACCCCGACGGCAGCGTCGTCAACACCGGCTCCGGCACCTGCCTGGACGCCGTCGCGCACGGGACGTCACCGGGCACCGCGCTCACGACCTGGGCGTGCAACGGCGGGCTCAACCAGCGCTGGGACCGCGGCGCGAGCACCGGCGTCCTCAAGGGGCAGGCGTCGGGCCGCTGCGCCGACGTCCCCGCCGCGAACCAGACCAACGGCACCCGCCCGGCGCTGTGGGACTGCAACGGCGGCGGCAACCAGGCCTGGACGTCCACCAGCACCGGCCGGCTGACCGTCTTCGACACGAAGTGCCTGGACGTCGTCGGCGGCGCGACCGCGGACGGCACGCCGGTGCAGATCTGGGACTGCACGGGTGTTCCCGGCCAGCAGTGGCGGGTCCGCTCCGACGGCACCGTGGTCGGTACCGGCTCGGGGAAGTGCCTGGACGTCGCGGGCGGCGCGACGAGCGCGAGCAGCCCGCTCGTCATCACGGCCTGCTCGGGCGCCGGCAGCCAGCGGTGGTCCCGTAGCTGAGTCTTGCCGAAAGTTGTCTGGACCAAAAACGGGACAACCTGTTGACAGTCGCCCGGGTCGGGGCTCAACCTGAAACCGGTTCACCGCCGGGCCCGGGCGGGTTCTCCCTGCTCTCAGTGATCTTCACGCGGATCCCGTGTTCAGCGAGGAGTTCGTCATGCCCGGTATCTGGATTTCCGCTGCCCTCACCGCCGCCGCGCTCGTGGCCCCGGCGGCGACGCCACCCCCGTCCGCGACGCCGTCGAGCGCGCTCGCCACCATCTGCAACAAGCTCTGCGACGCCGCCGATCCGGCGAGCTCGCCCGCCGACCGCCGGCCGGTGACCTCGACGCTGTTCTCGCGGACGATCGCCCTGCACTTCGACGACTCCGACGCGATGGGCTGGGCGTCGATCGAGAACGGCAGCCCGGGCGACGAGGTGTGGCTCGACCGCTCCTTCGACGGCGGCCGGTCGTGGGCGTCGGGCAGCAGGCTCGGGGCCACCGCCGTCCCCGCGAACAACCGCGGCTGGCGCACCCTGATGTACAACGTGGACGACTGGAACAACACCGGCGTCGGCGCGCTGCGGGCGTGCGGGAAGGCCGTGGACCGCGCGGACATCGCCTGCACGACGTGGGCCCGGACCACCTGGAACGCCGGCGAGCGCCGGACGGCCGCGGCCACCGCGGAGATGATGTTCTACAACAACTCCACCGGGTTGTTCGACACCACCGGCTGGTGGAACTCGGCGAACGCGCTCACCGCGGTGATCCGCAACGTCCAGGTCACCGGGATGCCCAGCTACCGCTACGCCATCGCGCGCACCTACGACAAGAACATCAACGCCGCGCAGGGGCAGTTCCGCAACGAGTACATCGACGACACCGGCTGGTGGGGCCTCGCCTGGGTACTGGCCTACGACGTCACCGGCGACAGCCGCTACCTGAACACCGCCCGCGCCGACGCCGACCACATGGCCGCGTACTGGGACGGCACGTGCGGCGGCGGAGTCTGGTGGAGCACGGCGAAGACGTACAAGAACGCGATCGCCAACTCCCTCTACATCCAGCTCAGCGCGGCCCTGCACAACCGGATCTCCGGCGACAGCACGTACCTGAACCGGGCGAAGAGCGGCTGGACGTGGTTCCAGGGCACCGGCATGGTGAACGGCTCGTCCCTGGTCAACGACGGCGTCGACCTCGGTTCCTGCCGCAACAACGGCAGCACGGTCTGGTCGTACAACCAGGGCGTGCTCATCAACGCGCTGACCGAGCTGAACCGGGCGACGGGCGACGCGGGGCTGCTCACGACCGCCCGCCGGCTGGGCGACGCCAACGTCACGTCGACGTCGCTCAACACGAGCGACGGCATCCTGCGCGACCCGTGCGAGAACGGCGACTGCGGCGGCGACGGCCCGTCCTTCAAGGGCGCCGACGCCCGCGGCCTGGCCGCCCTCAACGCGGCGCTGGGCGACCACCCGTACACGGCTTACCTGCGCCGCCAAGCGGATCGGGCGTACTCGGCCGACCGCAACCCCCTCGACCAGTACGGCCTGCGCTGGTACGGCCCACTGGACAAGCTCGACGCGGCCCGCCAGCAGAGCGCACTGGACGTCCTCAACGCGGCGTCCTGAGTGGACGGTTCACGCGGCCCGGTAGGCGACACCGCTCGCGTTCGGCGAGGTGCCGGTGTAGAGGCCGGTCGGCGTGGTCGACGTCGACAGCGAGAACCAGGCGTAGCGCTCGACGAACGACAGGCCGTTGAGCATCGCCGTCGACCGGCTGACGAAGTCGGCCTGCTGGGCCGGAGACGGGTAGCGCGGCGTCGAACCGGAGAAGTCGATGAGGGCGTATTCGGTGACCCAGATCGGGCGGTGGTAACGGTTGTAGACCGCCTGGACGTAGGACTGCAGCTGCCCGGCGGCGGCCGTCGAGAAGTCGCCGCCGTACCAGTGCAGCGGGATGAAGTCGACGCGGTAGCCGCGCGCCGCCGCGCCGCTCATGAACCGGTCGAGCCAGCCGCCGGCGACGTCCCCGCCGTACGCCACGGCGGGGGCGCTCAGCCGCAGCCCGGTGTTCTGCAGCTGCGGCCACAGGTTCAGCGCGGTGTCGACGGACATGGCCGCCTGCCCGGCCAGGTCCGGCTCGTTGAACGCGAGCAGCGTGCTGCCGTTCGCTTTCGCCTGCGCGAGCTGCGCCGCGGTGACGGAACCACTGCCCCAGATCATCGGGACGAACTCGGTCCCGGCGGGCGCGGTGATGCCCTGCTTGTCGGAGGCCCAGGTGTAGAACCACTTCGCGCCGACGTCGCTCAACGCCGTGGTCACGCCGGAGAAGGAAGCGGCGCTGACGCCTTTCTTGGCGTTGGCGGCGGTGGCCGGCGCGGCCAGGCCGCCGAGCGCGGCGACGACGACCGCCGCGGTGACGAGGATCTTCCTGAAGTTCACGGGTGCCTCCGGATCATGAGTGCACGAACGACCGGGTCATCGGGATCGTACCCAGACCGGCTGGGTGCCGCCCGCTGCGTTTCTCACGGAGGTTTCCCTTGCTGCGCCGTCTCTTCGTCGTCATCGCCCTGCTCGTGTCCGGCGTCTTCCTGGTGCCCGCGGCGTCCGCCGCCGCGCTCGGTCCCGCCGTGCGGGTCATGCCGCTCGGCGACTCGATCACCTGGGGCGTGGGCAGTGCCACCACGTCGTCCTACCGCGCGCCGCTGGCCCGGTTGCTGGCCGGGCAGTCGCGGTATTCGGCGCGGTTCGTCGGGACGCAGGCGTCGGGCAGCCTGCCCGGCCCGGCCAACGAGGGTCACAGCGGTTACACGATCGACCAGCTGACGGCGGGGGTCGACGGCTGGCTCGCGTTCGACCGGCCGGACGTGGTGCTGCTGCACGTCGGGATCAACGACCTGGCCCGCGGCATCGACGTCGCCGGTGCGCCGCAGCGGTTGCGGACGCTGGCCGACCGGATCTTCGCGGACCGGCCCGGGGTGGCGGTGCTGTTTCTGGGCCTGATCCCGACCACGCCGGGGCTGGAGAGCGCGACGGCGTCGTTCAACAGCGGTGTGAAGGCGATGCAGGGGAGTGAACAGCAGGCGGGGCACCGGTTCCGCTACGTCGACCCGCCGGCGTTGACGTCGGCGGAGATGGCGGACAACCTGCACCCGGACGACGCGGGTTACCAGCGGATGGCGCAGAGCCTGTACGGGCCGCTGGACCAGGCGTTCACGGACGGCTGGATCGCCACGCACCCCGCACTCGGCGCGGCCACCGAAGCCGGCGGCTCGGGCAAGGTCCGCTGGGCCGACTTCGACGGCGACGGCCGGGCGGACTACCTGACGGTGGCGTCGAACGGCGCGGTGTCAGCCATCCTGAACCGCGGCGGCGACGGCCGTGGCGGCTGGTCCGTCCTGGGCCAGGTGGCGACGGGCACGACCACGGACCCGACGCGGGCGAGGTTCGCGGACTTCGACGGCGACGGCCGCGCGGACTACCTGACGATCGCCGCGAACGGTGCGGTGACAGCGTTCCTGAACCGAGGCGGCGACGGCCGAGGCGGCTGGTTGGGCCTCGGCCAGGTGGCGACGGGCACGACCACGGACCCGGCCCAGGTCCGGTTCGCCGACCTGGACGGCGACGGCCGCGCGGACTACTTGACGATCGCCGCGAACGGTGCGGTGACAGCGTTCCTGAACCGAGGCGGCGACGGCCGTGGCGGCTGGCTGAGCCAGGGCCAGGTGGCCACCGGCACAACCACGGACCCGGCGCTGGTCCGCTTCGCCGACTTCGACGGCGACGGCGCGGCGGACTACGCGGCACTGGCCACTTCGGGCGCGGTGACGCTGTACCTGAACCGAGGAGGCGACGGCCACGGCGGCTGGCTCCCGTACGGCCAGATCGCCACCGGCCTCACCACGACGGCAAGCCAGGTCGCCTTCGCCGACTTCACGGGCGGCGGCAACGCGGACTACGTCCTGGCCGACCCGCCCACCAACGCGGCAACGATCTACGCCTGGCAAGGCGGCGACGGCCACGGAGGCTGGACGAACCTCGGAAAGGTGGCCGCCGGAGTCCCCATCGGCTGACGCTCAGGCCGCCACGGCCATGCTCGCCAAGGCGTCCGTGAGCCGCTGGAGGTGGGCCGGCGGGGACTGCAGCAACGGTGAGCGCACGGCCGCGCTCGGGATGACTCCCAGCGCCGCCAACGCGGCCTTCGCCATGATCGCGCCCTGGGATGTCCGCATGATGGCCTCCGTCAACGGAAGCAGCGCTCCCTGGATCGCCCGCGCCGTCTCCAGGTCGCCGCGGCGGACCGCGTCGATCAGCGACGCGTTGCGGTCGGCGAACGCGTTGCCCACCACGCTCACCACCCCCGCCGCACCGGAAGCGAGGTACGGCAGGTTCAGCTCGTCGATGCCGCAGTAGTACGCCAGCGACGTCCGCGTCATCACCGTCATCGCCTCGAACAGGTCGCCCTTCGCGTCCTTCACCGCGCGGATGCGGGGGTGCTCGGTCAGTGCGAGCAGCGTCGGCAGCTCCAGCGCGACGCCGGTGCGCGCGGGGACGTCGTAGAGCATCACCGGCAGCGACGTCGCGTCGGCGACCTCGGTGCAGTGGGCGACGATCCCGGCCTGCGTCGGCCGCGAGTAGTACGGGCAGACCAGCAGCAGCCCGTCCGCCCCGGCCGCCTCGGCTTCGCGGGCGCGGCGGACGCTCGTGGCCGTGTCGTACGTGCCGATCCCGGCGATCACCCGGGCGCGACCGGCCGCGCGCGCGGCGACGTCGCGGACGAGCCGGGCCGGCTCGGCGTCGGTCAGGGTGGGCGACTCGCCGGTGGTCCCGCCGACGACCAGGCCGTCGCAGCCGGTGGCCAGCAGGTGGTCGACCAGGCCGGCGAGGCCGGCGTCACTGAGCGTGCCGTCCGGGTGCATCGGGGTCACCATGGCGACGAGGTTGGTGCCGAAGAGCGTCATGGTCTGAGCCTGCCGCGGCCCGACTGCCCCGGTCCAGCGATGCTTTCTTGCCGATATTGCGTAGCGTGGCTTCATGGTTGACGTCGGAGCCCTGCGGGCGTTGCGGTCGGTGGCGGCACTCGGGACCCTCGCGCGCGCGGCCGACGAGCTGGGGTTCACGGCCTCGGCCGTGTCGCAGCAGCTCAAGCGGCTCGAACGGCAGCTCGGCGTGCCCGTGCTCGCGCCGGCCGGCCGCGGGGTCGTGCTCACCCCGGCCGGGCAGGCGCTCGTCGACTCGGCGCCCGCCGTGTTCCAGGCCCTGGAACGCTGCGCCGAGGCCGCCCAGTCGGTCTCGGCCGGCGCGCCGCGCGGGATCCTGCGCGTGGTGGCCTTCTCGACCGGCATCCGCGGCCTGCTCGCGCCGGCCTTGCGGCGGCTGTCCGAGAGAAACCCGCACTTGAGCGTCAGGATCACCGAACAGGACCCCGGCGAAGCCCTCCACAGCGTCGACGCCGGGACCGCCGACCTCGCCCTCGTCCACGACGCCGACGGCCTGCCCGCCCCGCTGCCGCCGTCCCTGACCCGGCGCCACCTGCACACCGACGTCGGCGACGTCGTCCTGAGCGGCACGCACCCGCTCGCGACCCTCGAAAGGCCGCTCGACGACGCCGACCTCGCCGGGCACGCGTGGGTGACCAGCCCGCCCGGCACGGTCTGCCACCAGTGGTTCCGGCGGCTCGTGCCCGGTGATCCCGACGTGCGGCACCTCGTCGACGATTTCGCCACGCAGCTGGCCCTGGTCGCCGCGGGCGACGTCCTCGCGTTGATTCCGCGGCTGGCCCGCCCGCCGCTGGGGGAGAACCTCGTCGCGCGGGCGCTGCGCCGGCCCCCGAAACGCGAGGTCCACGCGGCGTGGCGGCGCAGCGCCGACGCCAGCCCGGCGATCCGGGCGGTGCTCGCCGAACTGTCCACATGAGACAAGGACCGCGACCCGGCGTGCGCCCGGCCGCCGGGGCCGACATCATAGGGTGATGACCGGTTCCCCGCCCGAAGGTCGCCCCGGGCCCGGCATCATCGGGCGCAGGCTCGTGCAGTTCTTCCTGGACGAGATGCTCGTCTTCGTGCCGATGCTGCTGCTCGCCGTGCTGGTGATCGTGCTGTTCCACCCGAGCGGCCTGGTGTCACTCCTGCCGTTCCTCAAGGTCGTCGTCTACACCATGCTGGCCCTGGACCTCGTCGGCCTGTGGTTCGTCATGACGTGGTGGCCCTACCGGCACGGCGGCCAGACGCCGGCGATGCGCTGGCTGCGGCTGCGCGTCGTCATGCTCGACGGCTCGCACCCGCCGTTGCGGCTGTTCCTGGTGCGCCAGGTGCTGATGCTCATCGACGGTTTCGCCTGGGGTCTCGCCGGGGTCGTCGTGATGCTGTGCACCCGCCGGCGTCAGCGGTTCGGCGACGTCGTGGCGCGCACGGTCGTCGTCCGGGTGCCCAAACGCAGCCCAGCGGACTCTGTTGACTCAGTGGACGAGGCCGCTTTCCCAGGCCCAGATGGCTATCTCGGTGCGGTTGCGGGCCCCGAGCTTGCGCTTGGCCGCGCCGATGTGCGTCTTGACGGTGGGCAGCGAAACCACGAGTGAGCGGCAGATCTCGTCGTTCGTCGCGCCGCGGGCGACCGCGCGCACGACGTCGAGTTCGCGGGGTGTCAGCGGGCTTTCGGGCGCGACGGCCTGCCGCGGGTCGCGCCGCGCGTAGTGCGCCAGCAGCCGGGTCGTGATCGCCGGCGACACGAGCGCTTCGCCGTGGGCGGCCGCGTGCACCGCCTCGATGAGCAGGTTCGGCCCGGCGTCCTTGAGCAGGAAGCCGCAGGCGCCGGCGCGCAACGCCGCGTGGACGTTCTCGTCGAGGCCGAACGTCGTGACCATCACGACGTGCAGCGGGTCGGGCACGTCCGGGCCGGCCAGCAGCTCCGTCGCGCGCAGCCCGTCCACCCCGGGCATCCGGATGTCCATCAGCGTCACGTCCGGGCGCAGTTCCCGGGCCGCGCGCACGGCTTGCTCGCCGTCGGCGGCCTCCCCGACGACCTCGATGTCCGGTTCGCCTTCGAGGATCAGCCGGAATCCCGCGCGGACCATCGCCTGGTCGTCGGCGATCAACACTCGCGTGGGCAACGGGTTCTCCTCCTCAGCCGGGGTCGAGCGGCAGCCGCGCCGCCACCCGCCAGCGCTGTCCGGCGGCCGGTCCGGCCTGCACCGTACCGCCCACCGCCGCCACCCGCTCGGCCATCCCGAGCAGGCCGTAACCGCCGCGGCGGGCGGGCCGCGCGGCGCCGTCGTTGACGACCTCGACGCGCAGCTCGCCGCGGGGTTCGTGGCGCACGAGCACCCGGACCTCGACGGCGTCGGGCGCGTGCCGGCGGACGTTGGTGAGCGACTCGGTGAGCAGCCGGTGCGTGGTCGTCACGACCTCGGGCGTGACCGGGAGGACCGCGAGGTCGTCGCTGACGTCGAGGTGGATGCGGGTGTCGTCGGGCACCGCGCGGTCGACGGCGGTGGCGAGGTCGGCGGGCGGGACGAAGAGGTCCTCGCCGTCGGTCCGCAGCGCGCCGACGAGCCGGCGCATCGCGGAAAGCGCCGCCGCACCGGCGGTTTCCAGCTCGGCGAACGTCTCGGTGTCGCCGCCACTGCGTTCGGCGACGCGGTGCGCCGCCTGGACGCGCACGACGATGCCGGTGATCTGGTGGGCGACGAGGTCGTGCAGCTCGCGCGCCAGCCGAAGTCGTTCGGTGGTGCGGATTTCGAGGACGTCGGCGCGGCTGCGGACCTCGGCGTCGCGCAGGATCAGCCCGACGGCCAGCGCGCCGCCCCAGAGCAGCGCGGCCCCGGCGGCGAAGAGCGCGGCCGGGGTTTCGGCGCCGTAGCGCAGGATCGGGGCGAGCGTGGTGGCCGCGCCGCCGAGGATCGCCAGCGCGGCCGCCGCCCGCGGGGCGAGCCGGTGGCAGCAGGCCCCGACCATCAGCGCGATGGCGAGGGCCTCGGCCGCGCTGGGCTGCGGCGGGAGCTGCCGGCCCGCCGTCGCCGCGATGACGGCGGCGATCGCCGTGCCCAGCAGGGAAAGCCCGGACACGGCGGCGGCCAGCGCGGCCGTGTGGTCGGGGAACCGCCGGCGCAGCACGGCCAGGAGCGCGACGACCGGGCCGAGCCCGGGCGCGAACTCCAGGGTGATCGTGGCGAGCTGCCCCTGCACCGGTCCGGGCCGGACGGCGAGGGTCATGTCGAGCGCCACCAGCGCGCCGAGGACGACCGACTCGGCCACGAGCAGCCCGCGCCGGCCCGGCAGGAGGATCACGTGCTCGTTCCGGGAGTCATCTCCCGATCGTGCCTCACCCGATGTCGGCGCGCTCCGCCACGGCGACATCTCATCCTCAGGTACGAGACGCCCGGCGAATCTCGTACCGCCGGTTGATCGCGGCCGCGGTGAAGTTCGCCAGACTCGGGACGGAAGACGAGGCGAGACGGAGGGAATCCGATGCAGGAAACCGCGTTCGTACCCGGCCCGCGGCCCGTGAACGGGAAGGTAGTCGGCTTACCGGGCTGGTACTTCCTGCTGGTCGGCCTGCTGGTGGCCAGCAACGACCTGACCCAGCAGTTCGCGGACCGCTATTCGTGGGTGTCGCTGCTGCCGCTGGTGCTGGTCGCGGTGCACGTCGTCCTGTGGTTCACGATGCTTTCCCGGCGCCGGCAGTACTTGCGGGCGGTGTGGCGCAGCAAGCAGGCGCTCGGCCTGGTCGCCGTGCTGTTCGCGGCGCGGCTGCTGCTCCAGCTGGGGCTGGCCGCGCTGACCGACCGCGTGGCGCCGTTGCACAGCTACACGCACCTGATCCTCGGGCTGACCATGCTGGTGCTGACCACCGCCGGGGCCTGGTTCGACCAGTGGCTCGTGCTGCGGGTGGTGAACAAGCAGCAGCACCCCGGCTTCTGAGCCAGATCTGAGCGTCGGATCCGGGCGTCAGATCTTGCGGAACCGCGCGTCGAAGAGCGCGAACACCCCGAAGGCGGCGATCCCCGCGGCGAGGACGAGCAGCAGTGGTTGCCCGTAGGGCTGCACGGCCAGCGTCTTCAACGCGGGGTCCAGGCCGGCCGCCTTGGCCGGGTCGTAGTTCACCGCGGCCAGCACGAACATCACGCCCACCGCGGCGTAGGCCACCGCGACGGCGCACCAGCCGATCTGACCCAGGCGTTCGGTCGAGCGCCGGACCGTCCGGGGCGCCTTGCCGAACTCCAGTTCGCGCAGGAACGTCTTGCGGACGCCCCGGTGGACGAGGAAGGCCGCGACGCCGATCACCGCGATCCCGGCCGCGATCACCACGACCGCGCCCCACGGCTGGGCGAGCAGGCCGGCGACCAGGGACTTGCCCTGGCTCGGCGCGCCGAGGGCGGTCTTGCCGGCGCTGTAGGCGACGAGGCCGTACAGCACGACCTCGATCCCGCTGGTCACCCGGCGCAGCAGCCGGCGGCGGGGCGGGGCGTGCCGGTGGCCGGTGAGGACCTCGGTCACCTGCCAGAGCGCGAGCACCGTCGTGCCCACGGTGACCAGCCACAACAGCCAGACACCGGCGCCGTCCGCGACGAGCTGGAGGGCGCCGGCCTTGTCGGCCTTCTCGTTGTCGCCCAGCGCCACCTGGGCGGCCAGCCAGGCCACGACGAGGTGCACGATCGCGTAGCACGTGAGCCCGATCCGGGCGATCAGGGTGAAACCTTTGAAATCGGGCATCCGCCGATCCTTGTCCCCCGAGGCCGGATTGGCCAGGACCGTTTTTGTCGGTCCCCTTGCGTACGGTCTCGGTGATCGGTCGAGGACGGCCGATCACCGAGACCGGAGGACCCCATGCCCTTCGCCGATGAACTGATCGGCACCCCCGCGGTGCGCGCGCTGGTCGCGTCGCTGCACGTCGCCGCCCCGAAGGCGCGGCTGACGAGGTTGCGCGCGGCGGAGGCCGCACTCGGGCCGCTGTCCCTGCGCGAACGCAGCGACCTGCTGCGGGACGCCCTGCTGGAAGACCTGCCGGGCGACTACGCGTCCCTGGCGGCGGTGATGCGGACGGCGGCGGCAGAGGCCCCCACGTTCACCGGCTGGCTGATCTGGCCGGTCACCAGCGCAATCGCGGTCAAGGCGGTCTCCGACGGTGGCCCGAAGGCCTTCGACGACGCCCTCGCGCTGCTGGCGGAGCTGACCCCACGGCTGACGGCCGAGTTCGCGCTGCGCGTGCTGCTCAACCACGACCTGGACCGCGCCCTGGCGAAGATTTCCGGCTGGACAGCGTCGGACAACCACGACGTGCGCCGGCTCGCGTCCGAAGGAACCCGCCCGATGCTGCCGTGGGCCGTGCGCGTACCGGCCATCCTCGCGTCGCCGAAGTCGACGCTGCCGATCCTGGACGCCCTCTACCAGGACGAGAGCGAGTACGTCCGCCGCTCGGTGGCCAACCACCTCAACGACCTGAGCCGCCGCGAACCGGACCTGGTGGTCGAGACGGCGTCGGCGTGGCTCGCCGCCCCGGGCGCCGACCCGCCGGCCACCACCCGCCTGGTCCGCCACGCCCTGCGCACGCTGGTCAAACAAGGCCACCCGGGTGCCCTGGCCCTGCTGGGCTTCACCCCGGCGCGGGTCGACGTGACGGGCCCGCTGCTGGTCTCGGACACGGTCCTGATCGGCGACGCCCTGGCGTTCACGGCCTCGATCCGCAACCTGGCCCCGGAACCGGCCCGCCTGGCGATCGACTACGTGGTCCACCACCGCAAGGCAAACGGCGGCTCCACGACCAAGACGTTCAAGCTGACCACCCAGGTGGTGCCCCCGGGGGAGACGTACGAGCTGACCCGCGAGCACTCGTTCAGGCTGATCACGACCCGCCGCTACCACCCAGGCCCGCACGCACTGGAACTACAGATCAACGGAGTGAGAAGCGGCCGAGCAGACTTCAACCTCCTGGCCGAGTAGTGCCGGTCCGCTCGGGACGGGTGGCGAGGGTGCCCGTGAGCGGAAGACCTTGCCGCGCCCAGGAATCGCCGCCTACCAAGCGGGCGCGGCGGCCGGAGCGCCCAGCGATCAGTGCTGCAGCACGATCTTCCCCCGTGCATGGCGGCTTTCGCTGAGTTCGTGCGCGGCCGCGACCTCGGCGAGCGGGAACGTCGCGGCCACCGGGATCCGCAACCGCCCCTCCGAAGCGAGCGTGACCGCGACCGGAAGCCCGTGCAGCGCCAAGGGATCCGCGCCCGGCGTGTTCGGGGCGCCGTGCGACATGTGCACCCCGTGAGCCGCCGCGCCGAAATCGGCGATCGTCACCACCGAAGGGGCGCCCGCAAGAGCCACGAGGTCCGGCAACGCGCCGCCCGCGCAGTCGAACACCGCGTCCACTCCGGACGGTGCCAGGGCCCAGACCCGGTCGACCAGTCCCGGGCCGTACGTCGTCGGCTCGGCGCCCAGTGCGCGCAGGAAGTCGTGGTTTGCCGCACTCGCCGTGCCGATGACCCGCGCGCCGCGGGCGGTCGCGAACTGGACGGCCACCGAGCCCGTGCCGCCCGCCGCGCCGTGGATCAGCACCGTCTGGCCGGCGCGGACCGCGAGCCGGTCCAGGACGCGGGTGGCCGTCTCGACCGCTCCCGCCGCGCCGCCCGCCTCCGCCCAGCTCCACGCCGGCGGCTTCGGGGCCCACGCCGCCAAGACCGCGAAGTCGGCGTTCGCCCCGCGCGTGGCCGCCGGCGCCATGCCGAACACCGGATCACCGAGCGAGAGCCCAGAGACCCCAGAGACGCCGGCGCCGATCTCGTCGACCACCCCCGCGGCGTCGAACCCGGTGCGGAACGGGAACCGCACCGGCACGACGTCCCGCAGCTCGCCCGAGCGCAACCTGATCTCGCCCGGCGAGATCGCGGACGTCCGGACGGCGATGCGGATCTCGCCCGCGCCGGCGTGTGGCGGCGGAACCTCGGCGACCTCCACCACGCTCGGTGGGCCGTACGCGGAAAACCGGACAGCTCTCATACGGGCGAACGTAACGGAGCACCCCGTCCGGTTGGCTAAAGTGAGAGCGGTGACGGCCGAAGTGAGAGCGCCCCTGCGCTCCGACGCCCGCGACAACCGCGGGCGCATCCTGGTGATCGCCCGCGCGGCCTTCGCCGCCGAGGGCCTGGACGTGCCGATCCGCGAGATCGCCCGGCGCGCCGGGGTCGGCGTCGCGACCGTCTACCGGCACTTCCGCACCAAGGAAGCCCTGCTCGCCGAGGCCTTCGCCGAGCAGCTGGCCTCGTGCCGGGCGGTCGTCGAAGACGGCCTCGCGGCGGCCGACCCCTGGCGCGGGTTCTGCCTGGTCATCGAACGGCTCATGGAGGTCCACGCCCTCGACCGCGGCTTCGCCCGCGCGTTCACCTCGCAGCTGCCCGGCATCACGCACTTCGCCGCCGACCGCGACCGGACCCTGCGCCTGCTGCTCCGGCTGGTCCGGCGGGCGAAGGAAGCCGGCGACCTGCGCGACGACTTCGTGCTGGAGGACGTCAGCCTCGCGCTGATGGCGAACGAGGGCATCCGCGCCGAGACGCCCGAGCTGCGGGTGGCGGCGTCCCGGCGGTTCGCGGCCCTGATGATCCAGTCGTTCCGGGCGGACCCCGTCCTGACGCCGTTGCCGCCCGCCGTCCGGCTGCCGCTGTCCCGGGTCGAGCTGACAGACCTCAGCAGGGCCCGAAGTAGCGGCACTCGATCAGCGCCCTGAGGTCGAGCGTCGCGGCGCGCGGTTCGAGGTCGTCGAGCAACGGGCCGACGCCGTCGACGGAGACGACCCGCTCGGCCGTGTCGTGGTCGGCGCAGCCGCTCCCGTGGAGGTTGCCCGCGGGCAGGACGCAGAACACCTCCGCGCCGCCGTCGTCGTAGCTGAAGTAGGCCTGCAGCGGGACCGGCGTGGCGTCGGCGACGTCGTTGCACCGCACGCCGCCGAAGCTGCCGGGGAACTCCCAGCCCGGGTCGTCGGCGGTGCGCTCGTCGGCGCGCCAGCCGCGCCCGGTGAGGAACTCGTGCACGCGCTGCCGGTCGGACGCGGTCTGGGCCATCGAGGGATCCCTTCGAACGAGGCGAGGAACCTCCAGTGTCTCGGGACCCCGTCCGCCACGAATGGGTGACCGGGGTCAGCGGCGGAGCGTGGTCTCCGCCGCCATCCGCGACAGCTTCTCGGGGTTGCGCACGGCGTAGACGCCGGTGACGAGGCCGCCGTCGATCCGCAGCGCCAGCACGGTGTCGAGCTCGCCGTCGAGCGACATGACCAGCGCCGGGTGGCCGTTGACCTGCGCCGGGCGCAGCGTCGCCCGGCCCTCGACCCGGCCCAGCCCGCCGGCCAGCACCCGGCCGACGCGGTCGGCGCCGACCACCGGCCGCAGCACCGCCTGCTTGACCCCGCCGCCGTCGCCCACCAGCACGACGTCCGGGGCGAGGACGTCGAGCAGGCCCTGCAGGTCACCCGTCTCGATCGCCCGCTGGAACGCCTCGAGCGCGGTGCGGGCGGCGGCGCGCGAGACGTCGCCGCGCGGCCGCCGCGCCGTGACGTGCGAGCGGGCCCGGTGCGCGATCTGGCGCACGGCGGCCGCGGACTTGCCGACGGCGTCCGCGATCTCGTCGTAGGGCAGGTCGAAGACGTCACGCAGCACGAACACCGCCCGTTCGGTCGGTGCCAGCGTCTCCAGCACCAGCAGCATCGCCATCGAGACGCTGTCGGCCAATTCGACGTCCTCGGCGACGTCGGGCGCGGTCAGCAGCGGCTCGGGCAGCCACGAGCCGACGTAGGACTCCTTGCGGCGGCCGAGCGTGCGCAGCCGCTGCAGCGCCTGGCGCGTGGTGATCCGGACCAGGTACGCGCGCTGCGCCTGCACGGTCGCCAGGTCGACGCCGACCCACTTGAGCCAGGTCTCCTGCAGGACGTCCTCCGCGTCGGCGGCCGAGCCGAGCATCTCGTAGGCCACCGTGAACAGCAGGTTGCGGTGGGCGAGGAACACCTCGGTGGGATCGTTCCCGGTCATGTGGTCCCCCTTCGCGGTCGGCTGCGTCCCCCATCAGATACCGGGCGACGCCGTTCTGTGACAGGGCGCCGCTGTGGCGTGGGTCACTGTCACAACGGCCGGGGGCACCGGCATCTGGTGGTCGTCAACGCACGATCACGAGATGAGGACACACACCATGGAAGCCCGATTCGACATGCTGGACAACGAGTTCGCGGCCAAGTTCGGCAAGCGGTTCGCCGGCGTCAGCCTGCTCATCGACCGGTCGCCGCTGCCGAAGGTCGTCCAGGAGCTGGTCAAGATCCGCGCCAGCCAGATCAACGGCTGCGGCTTCTGCACCGACATGCACACCAAGGACGCCACGGCCGACGGCGAGACCCCGGTCCGGCTCAACCTGGTCGCGGCGTGGCGCGAGGCCACCGTGTTCACCGACGCCGAGCGCGCCGCGCTGGCGCTGACCGAGGAGGGCACCCGGCTCGCCGACGCCCACGAGGGCGTGTCCGACGAGACGTGGGCCCGGGCGCGCAAGCACTTCGACGACGACCAGCTCGGCGCGCTCGTCTGCCTGGTCGGCCTGATCAACGCGGCCAACCGGATGAACGTGATCGCCCGCACCCCGGCGGGCTCCTACGAGGCCGGCATGTTCGCCGACTTCGTCCCGAAGGACTGAGGGCCGCGGCGGTGCCCGACAAGTCCACTGTGGACACCGCCGTGGCCGTCAGGCCGACGTCGCCGGCCGGATCACCTCGTCGGCCAGCCACTGCGCGACGCCGTCCGGGTACGGCGACGCCACGCTCAGGACGAAGTGCCCGAAGCCCGCGTCGAGCGCTTCGCGGATCGCGTCCCGGGTGGTGCCGGGCTCGTCGTAGGACACCGGCAGGTGGATCGAGCGGGTGATGGCCGCCGGGTCGCGGCCGATCTCGCCGCAGTAGCGGTCCAGCAGCGCGCTGCGGCTCACGACGTCCGCGAGGTCGCCGCCGGGGATGTTCCACACGTCGGCGTGCTCGGCGACCACGCGCAGCGTCGCGGCCGCGCGCCCGCCGACGACGATCGGCGGGTGCGGCCGCTGGACCGGCTTCGGGCTGCCGAACGCCCCGGTCAGCCGGTGGTGGACGCCGTCGAAGTCGAACGGCTCGTCCTCGGTCCACAGCCGCTTGATCAGCGTGCAGGCCTCGGCGAAGCTCGCCACGGCGTCCGCGGTCTCCAGGAAGGGCAGGCCGTGGGCCGCGTACTCGCGCCGGGCCAGGGGATGGCTGGGCCGCGAGCCGACGCCGATGCCGAAGTCGAGCCGGCCACCGGACACGACGTCGACCGTCGTGGCGATCTTGGCCAGCACGGCCGGCGGCCGGAAGCGGTTGCTGGTCACCAAAAGGCCCAGGCGCAGCCGGGACGTCTGCGCGGCCAGCGCCGAAAGCAGCGTCCAGCCCTCGAAGATCGGGCCGTCCGGGTCGCCGAAGATCGGCATGAGGTGGTCGAACAGCCAGGCGTGCTCGATCTCGGGGATCGCGTCCGCCTCGCGCCAGACGCGCAGGATTTCGGGGTAGGAAACCTGCGAAGGCGCGGTCATGATGCCGAATCGCGGAGCGGACATGTCAGCGGCGCCTCAGGGTCGGGTCGAGCAGGGCGGGCGGGGTGTCGAACTTCTCGTCGGGCGCCAGGTCGAGGCCCGGCGCGACGATCGCGTCGATCTCGTCGAGCACGTCGGCGGCCAGCACGGTGTCGGCGGCGGCGAGCTGCGAGTGCAGGTGGTCGAGCGTGCGGGGGCCGATGATCGCGCTGGTCACGGCGCGGTGCGCGGTGACGAACCCGAGCGCGAGCTGGATCAGCGTCAGCCCGGCCTCGTCGGCGACCTTCACCAGCCGCTCGACGGCGTCGAGCCGGGCCCGGTTGGCGGGCAGGGCGAGGTCGAAGCGCTGCGGCAGGACCCGCGACCGGCTGGTGGTGATCTCCCGGCCCTCGCGGACCGCGCCCGAGAGCC
Organism: Amycolatopsis sp. NBC_00348; assembly: GCF_036114655.1. Taxonomy (NCBI): domain Bacteria; kingdom Bacillati; phylum Actinomycetota; class Actinomycetes; order Pseudonocardiales; family Pseudonocardiaceae; genus Amycolatopsis; species Amycolatopsis sp. NBC_00348. The sequence goes on from NZ_CP107994.1 coordinate 451,132, forward strand.
AGCCCGACGCGAGCGGGCTCCACGCCAGCACGCCGAGGCTGTACTCCTCGGTCACCGGCAGCACGTGGGTCTCGACCCCGCGCTGCAGGATCGAATAGCCGGGCTGCTCGGTGACGTAGCGGCTCAGGTGGTGCTCGCGGGCGGCCCACTGGGCCTGCACGATCCGGTACGCGGGGAAGGTCGACGAGCCGAAGTAGCGGATCTTGCCCGCGCGCTGCAGGTCGGTGAGCGCGGACAGCGTTTCCTCGTCGCCGGTGGCCGGGTCCCACCGGTGCATCTGGTAGAGGTCGACGTGGTCGACGCCGAGCCGGCGCAGGCTGTGGTCCAGCTCGGTGACCAGCCAGCGCCGGGAGCTGCCCCGGTGGTTGCGTTCCTCGCCGATCGGCATGGTCGCCTTGGTGGCGAGCACGAGGTCGTCGCGGCGCCCGGCGATGGCCTTGCCGACCATCACCTCCGACTCGCCGTCGCCGTACATGTCGGCGGTGTCGACGAGGTTGATCCCGCCCTCGAGCGCGGCGTCGACGATCGCGGTGGCCTCGTCCTGGGTGGTGCGCCCGATGGCACCGAAGTTCATCGCGCCGAGCGCGAGCGAGCTGACCTGCACACCGGTGCGGCCCATCGTGCGGTACTGCATGAGACTGGTCCTCCATGGCATCATGGATAAGCGGAACATTGCTCCACTAACGATACGGAGCAATGTTCCGTTTCGCAACCGACGGGAGGAACGGCGTGGTGGACGAGGGCGCCCGGGGGCCGGCTCCGGAGCAGGCACGGCCGAAGCGGGCCGACGCCCGGCGCAACCAGGAGACGCTGCTCGACGCGGCCGCGGCGGTCTTCGTCGCCTCCGGCGTGGACGCGCCGGTGCGGGACATCGCGGCCAAGGCCGGCGTCGGGATGGGCACGATCTACCGCCACTTCCCGACCCGGGCGGACCTGGTCATCGCCGTCTACCGGCACCAGGTCGAAGCCTGCGCGGAGGCCGGCCCGGCCCTGCTCGCGGCCGCCGAAAGCCCGCACGCCGCGCTGGCCCAGTGGATCGACCTCTTCGTCGGCTTCCTGGTGACCAAGCACGGCCTGGCGGGGGCGATGCAGTCCGACCAAGCCGGCTTCGAGACGCTGCACGCGTACTTCCTCGACCGGCTCGTGCCGGTGTGCACCGAGCTGCTCGACGCCGCGGTGGCGGCCGGCGAGGTCCGCGCCGACGTCGCGGCGCTGCAGCTCATGCGCGGCGTCGGGAACCTGTGCATCGGCGCGGACACCGACGCCGGTTACGACGCGCGCCGGCTGGTCGAGCTGCTCATCGCGGGGCTGCGGGTGCCGCGGTGAGGCGTCACTCGGCGACGAACGCGCGCTGTTCTTCGGTGATGTCGGTGAACATCCGCTTGAACCGCGCGTAGTCCTCGGCGCCGAGCCGCTGCGCGTGCCGCCGCTGCATGTCCGCCATGATCGCGTCCGCCGTGCGCATCTGGTCGAGCCCGCGCACCGTGGGGCGGATCAGCTTCGCGCGGCGGTCGCTCGGGTCGGGCCGGCGCTCGACGTAGCCGAGGGCCTCCAGCTCGTCGACGAGCGTGCCGACGATCTGCTTGTGCTGGCCGGACAGGCGCGACAGCTCGGTCGCGCGCACGCCGGCGGGGTCCAGGTAGGCGAGCACAGCGCCGTGGCGGGGGTTCAGGTCGCCGAAACCCCGCGCGGCCAGCGTGGTGAACAGCTCCCGCTGCACCGCGAACAGGAGCCGGCCCGCCAGGACGCCCAGATCGGGGTCCGTCGCGGTGGGCTCGGCTCGGGTGACCATCCGCCCACCCTACCGAGCGGGCATCGCGCGGCGCGAGCACCGCGGCCGGTTCCTCCACAGTGGACCATCGGCGCGGGGGAAACCCGAAACCGGTGTTGGCCGTCCGTCAAGCCGACGACGGCGCGTTCACCCGCTGTCGTCCGGCGTCATCCGACCAGGGAACGCAATCGGCCGCCCGGGTTGTTCCCGCCGTCGCGATCCGGTCCGCTCGGGGAGCCGAATAGGCCGATCAGGCCGCGGAACCGGACGTCTTCCGTTTACCGGAGTGAACGTTCTTGTGACCCCCGACAACGGGCCGCTAGCGTTGCTCATCGGGCCGAGGGAAATCGTCCGGCCCATTTCTTTCCGGCGTGGGAAAAGAAGGAGCCGCCCGTGATTTCCACCGACCAGCCCGTGATCCGCAGCGCGTACCAGCAGTCGATCGCCGACTACTGGAACCGGGAAAAGGATCCGGTGAACCTCCGGCTGGGCGACGTCGACGGGCTCTACCACCACCACTACGGCATCGGCGAATACGACCCCGCGGTGCTGGAGGCACCCGAGGACGTCCGGGACGCCACGATCATCGCGGAAATGCACCGGCTGGAAACCGCGCAGGCCGAGGTGCTCCTCGACCACCTCGGCGCGATCGGTCCCGGCGACCGGCTGCTCGACGCCGGCTGCGGCCGCGGCGGCAGCAGCATCATGGCCAACCACCGCTTCGGCTGCCGGGTCGACGGCGTGTCCATTTCGGAGCAGCAGGTCGCGTTCGCCAACGAGCAGGCGGCCAAGCGCGGGGTCGCCGACCAGGTGCAGTACCACCTGCGCAACATGCTCGACACGGGCTTCGAAACCGGTGCCTTCAAGGGTATCTGGAACAACGAGAGCACGATGTACGTCGACCTGCACCAGCTCTTCGCCGAGCACGCCCGCCAGCTCGCGCCGGGCGGCCGGTACGTCACCATCACCGGGTGCTACAACGACGTGACCGGCGGCCGGTCGCGCGCGGTGAGCCAGATCGACCAGCACTACATCTGCAACATCCACGCCCGCGGTGACTACTTCAAGGCCCTGTCCGCCAACGGTTTCGTGCCCATCAACGTCGTCGACCTCACCGCGGCCACGATCCCGTACTGGGAGCTGCGCGCGCAGTCGTCGGTGGCCACCGGGATCGAGGACCCGTTCCTCACGGCCTACCGCGAAGGCAGCTTCCACTACCTGCTCATCGCCGCCGACCGGATCTGAGCGAGGGGATTCCCGATGACCGGCACCGTTCCCGAGTGTCCTCTGTGGACGCTGGACGACGCGCTCGCGTTCTCCGCGGGCCCGTCGGGGATCGGCACGTCCGCGGCCCGGATCTCGGCGCAGCTCGCCGACGACCCGGTGTACGTCGAACGGCAGTGGGGTGACGGGACGGCGTCGCCGCTGTACGTCCCGGTGGTCGAACGCGTCGACGAGCCGCTGGCCGGGGAGGTCGACCGGCGGCTCGTCGCGTGGGCGCTGGAGTGCGGGTTCACCGGGGCGGGGCTCGAGCAGATCGCCAAGGCGGGCTTCGGGCGCCTGGCGATGCTGGCCCACCCCGACAGCGCGGACCCGGACCTGCTGCTGATCGCCGCGCAGCTCAACGCCGTTTGGTGGGCCGCGGACGACTACTACGCCGACGACAGCGCGCTCGGCGCGTCCCCGACCGAGCTCCCGCCGCGGCTGGCGCTGGTGATGGCGGCGATGGACCCGGTCGCCCCGGCGGGCGAGTTCACCGCCGCGCTCGACGAAGCCCTGCGGGCCGACCCGATCCTGGTCGGGCTGAACTCGGCGATCGGGCACCTGGGCCGGCACGCCACGCCGACGCAGGTCCAGCGCGTCTGCTACGCGACGTTCTCGATGTTCGTCAGCTGGGACGCGTACGCGGCCTGGCGCTACACGGCGAAGTACCCGCCGGCGTGGGAGTACCTCGCCGCGCGCCAGCACGACAGCTTCTACACGTCGATGACGCTCTGCGACCCGGTCGGCGGCTACGAGCTGCCCGCCGCGCACTACTACGACCCGCGCGTGCGCCGGGCGATGATGCGCGCCGGCACCGCCTGCGTGCTGGTGAACGACCTGTACTCGGTGGCGAAGGACGCCGCCGACGAGAACCCGGTGTGCAACATGGTCCTGCAGATCGCGGCCGACCGGGGCTGCTCGATCGAGGAGGCCACCGAGGCCACCGTGGAGCTGCACAACAAGCTCGTCCGCGAGTTCGAGGCGGGGCACCGGGAACTGCTCGCGGTGCCCGCGCCGGAACTGCACCGCTTCCTGAAGGGGGTGCGATCCTGGATGGGCGGCGGCTACGAGTGGCACGCCACCAACCCGCGCTACCGGACCTGAGGGCACCGAGCCTGCCGGGACCTGTTCGGGGGCAGGTCCCGGCGGCCCGGAAAATCAGGCGCCGGCCGAGACCTCGACGACGAACCGTCCCGGGTGGCCGGCGAAGATCAGCCGGCCCGCGCCCCGACCGCGTTCAGCTGCGCGGTGACGGCCTGGTCGAGCACCGCGTCCAGCGGGTCGGTGCTCACCCCGGCCCACCCGGTCACGACGAGAGCTGCTCGTGCCAGGAGGTGAACGCCGCGACGAGGTCCTCGGGAGCGCCGGCCTCGCGCAGGCGGCCCGTCTCCTCCTCGACGTACTGGCGGTACAGCGGCCGCAGGTGGGCCAGCAGCTCCGGCTCGGCCTCCGCGGGGTTGAGCGGCCGGCCCTCGCGGACCTGCCGGGCCAGGTGGACCAGCGGCGCCGCCGAGGCGTCGGGACGGCCGAGGTACCACGTGATCGCCTCGTCGTTGGTCGCCGCGCGGCCGGTCGCCGTCGTGCCCGTGTAACCGAAGCGGAGCGGGAAGAACACCGCCTTCGTGAACCACACCGGGTCGGCCAGCAGCCGCTTCGGGCGGGCGAACTCGCCGAGCACCTCGTCGGTCGCCAGGACGGCGACGGCGAACCGCGCGCTCTCCACCCGCAGCTGCTCGCTGTCCGGGCGCGCCACCTTCGCGGTGACCTCCTCGCCGAACAGGAGCGTGGCGTGCTCGGCCAGCTCGAGCCGGTCGATCGCCGGGAAGCGCCCGTCCTGCTCGCCGCGGCTCAGGGCCGGCAGCGAGCCCCAGAACACGGACAGCTTGCGGTGCAACGGACTGCGCTCCCGCAGCGATTCGCCGAGCGCCTCGAACGTCGCCGGGTCGTCGTCGTGGCGGTCGGCGAGGACGACGGCCAGGTCGATGTCGCTGACGGCGGGCGAGTAGCCGCCGTAGGACAGGCTGCCCAGGAGGTAGGCGGCGATCAGGCGCTCCCCGAAGGCTTCCTGGTACGTGCGCGCGGCTTCGACGGCGACGGCGCGGGCCGCCGTGGCCGGATCGGTCGTGGTCATGCCGCGACGGTATCGCGCAGCGCGCGCTCCGCGATGCGGTTCGAGACGACGACGATGACCTGCCAGGCCCGGTCCAGCACGGTCACGAGCGCCTCGACCGTCCAGTCGCTGCGCTGCCGCAACACTTCGTAGCCCATTTCGAGGTGTTCGACGTCGGCCTCGTCGTGCAGCTCGAAGTACTCGTCGTCGGGGAACGCCCGGGTGCCCGCCTGGCTGAACACGAGGCTCCCGGCTTCGAGGGCGAGGTGCGCGAGGACGGCGCGCTGCACGCCGGGCAGCACCGCGAACTGGTCGACGAACCACGACGCGCCCGCCTCGATGACCGGGTCCCAGACCAGCTCCCGGTCGTCCGCGCGGCTGCGGGCCAGGATCTTGTCGTGCCCGATCTCCTCCTCCTGGTGCTCCAGGGCGAGCGCCCGCAGCTGCGGGTCGGACTCGAAGGTGACGCGCGCGCTGATCATCCGCTGGAAGGCGTTCGACCACGGCTGCAGGTAGGTGAGCACGGCCTTCTTGGTCTCGTCCGACGTGGTCTCGTCGGTCAGCAGCCGGATCAGGTCCGACGACTCGTACTCGCGCTGCCGCTCCTGGTTGTAGGCGGCGACGCGCTCGACGTCCTGCTGGGTCATGATCGGCTCCTTCCGGTGGTGCTGCGGCCCTCTGGGTGATCGTCCTTCCGGCGGGAACTACCCGAGCTCGACAGTCGCGAGCGTCTGGTCGTAGACGGGGAACCGGAAGTACGTCGTGATGTCGCCGCGCCGGCCCGCGGCGCGGTGGCTGACCAGCTCGAGCAGGCCGCGGCTCTCCTCGAGCGGTCCGGGGGCCAGCGCGGCGGCGAGCGCGCGGAACCGGCCGGGATCGACGCCTTCGCCGCGCAGCAGCGCGGCCGTGCGGTCCACGGCTTCGGCGTCGCCGGCGGCGAGCGAGGGGAGGCGGAGGTAGGTCGTGGCCTCGGCGGCCCGGTCCAGTCCGGGCCGGAACGCCAGGCAGCTCAACGCGGCTTCGCCGGCGCTTTCCGCGCCGCCGGCCAACGTCCGGTAGGCGGTGAGAGCGCTTTCGGCGTCGTGACGGCCCGCCGCGGCCGCGACGCGGTTCAGCTCGGCGACGTCGGCGCCGTGGTTGCGGTAGTAGATCTTCACCCGCGCGTCGGCGCCGTCGGCGACGTCCACGGCGAAGAACTCGATCTCCCGCTCGCCGTCGGCGCTCTCCACCCGGCGGCGCGCGTCGTCCCACGCGGTGGTCAGGCCGAGCCGGTCCATGGCCTCGCCGACCGCCGCGTAGCGGTGGGCCGGCGGCCACTCGTACAGGCCGAAGTAGGACTTGTGGACGACCCGCGCCGGCGGCCGCCAGGCGAGCGAGTGCCACAGCGGCGCCGTCGACGGCCGGCCGGCGAGGGTCGTGAAGAGCTCGTGGATCCGTCCCCAGTACCGCGTTTCCCCCGTGTCCACAGGAGAATCCGCGTCCTCCTCGCCGAGGGTGTCGAACAGCACGCGCAGTTCCGGGTGGTCCCCGGACCAGTTCACCGACAGCTCGGCCGGGAACCCGTCTCCGGCCACGTAGGACGGCTGGGCGGGCTTCAGGCCGATCGCGTCGCCGCTCCACGAAGGAAGCAACCCGCGCAGCATCCGGGTGGTCCGGACGGCCTGCTCGACCGGGACCTCGAGCGCGTCGCACGCCGTCGCCCAGAGACCACCCAGGAAATCTCCGAACAGCCGTCCCCGTGCGGGGTAGTTTTCCCTTATATATTCGGGAAACCACGGCAATCGACTGGTCACGACCGGATGCTATCAGTTGAGTGCACCCTCAACTAAAAAGCTCTACCCGGGTGGTCCAACCAATTGCGCCATGTGGGTTTGCCGGCGTTCCCCCTGGCCACGCAGGGAAACGGCACTGTCTCGACCGGACAGGATCAAGACATCAGACCGTTGCCGGTATCACGGTCATCGCGTGCTTGACCAGACGAATGAGGGCCAGTTTGCTGGAATCCCGGTCACGTGCGTCACACATGACGATGGGCACCCGGTCGGGAATGACCAACGCTTCCCGGATTTCGTCCGGGGTGTACCGCGGCGCGTTGTCGAAACAGTTGACCGCGACGACGAACGGGATCTTCCGGCGTTCGAAGAAGTCGATGGCGGCGAAGCTGGTCTCCAGGCGCCGGGTGTCGATGAGCACGATGGTGCCGATCGCGCCGCGCGCCAGGTCGTCCCACATGAACCAGAAGCGGGCCTGCCCCGGCGTGCCGAACAGGTACAGCACGTGCCGCGGCGAGATCGTGATGCGGCCGAAGTCGAGCGCGACCGTCGTGGTTTTCTTGCGCTCCACGCCGGACAGGTCGTCGACGCCCGCGCCGGCCTCGGTCAGCACCTCTTCGGTCGTCAGCGGCGGGATCTCGCTCACCGAGCCGACCATCGTCGTCTTCCCCGCGCCGAACCCGCCGGCGATGATGATCTTGACGGGGGTGGGGACCATGTCCACGCCGGAGCCGTCAGTACTTGATGAGGCCATCGAGAACCGCCTGGAGAGTTTCGAGGTCCGGCGCCTTGGCCGGATTGTGGGTGGGGGACCGCGTGATGACGAGGCCGCGCTCGATCAGGTCGCCGCACAGCACCCGGACGACCCCCAGCGGGATCTTCACGTACACCGCGATCTCGGCGATGGACACCGGGTTGCGGCACAGCTGCACGATCGCCAGGTGCTCCGGGCCCAGCCCCGGCGGCTCCTGCTCCGAGCGCAGGGTCATCACCTGGGTGGACAGGTCGAGCCGTGCGCTCTCGCCCGGCGTCCGGCCGCTGGTGATCGTGTAGGGCCGCACCAGCGGCCCCGCGGCCTCGTCGTACCAGCCCTCGTCCCCGCTCATGTGGCCTCCCGTAGTACGCGTGCGGCGTCGCGCGGCGCGGAAGCCAAGTAGTCCCCGACGCGCTTGACCAACCGGTTCATCTCGTAGGCGATCATCTCGACGTCGACGCTGTCCGCCGCCAGCACGGCCAGGCACGCGCCCAGGCCGGCCGCGGAGACGAACAGGTAACCCCGCTCCATCTCGATCATGTTCTGCAGCACCGGCCCCCGGTTGAACTGCTTGCTCACGCCCTTGGCGAGGCTCTGCAGGCTGGAGGCGATGGCGGACAGCTGGTCCGAGTCGTCCTTGCTCATGCCGGCCGACTTGCCGATCAGCAACCCGTCGGCGGACAGCACGATGGCGTTCTGCGCGCCGACGACGCGGCTCACGACGTCGTCGAGCAGCCAGTTGAGATCGGGCTTCGCGTTCCCGTACTCGTTCATGCTCCAGAGACCTTGACTTTCCTGTGACGACTTTCCTGTGTGGACGTTCGGGTATGCGGTGCGGGTCAGGAGTCTTCGGCGCCGTCGCGGCCTCGCCGGGTGCCCTTGTGGAAGGCCGCGAGCGTGCGCGCGGTGCCTTCACCGGGAGCCACGTCGGGTGTGACGTCCTCCTCCGGCTCGTTCTCCAGCTGGGCGACGAGGTTCTGCTGCGGCTCGCGCCGCGGCAGCCGCGGCCGGTCGTCGCCCCGTTCCTTCGGCGGCTCCGCCGGGCGGGCGGCGAGCCGCTCCTCCAGCGCGGCCGGCGCGGCGGCCGGCGGCTGCGGGTCGAGCGGGGCGCGCACCGGGTACGGCCGCGGCTTGACGTCCCGCTTCATCGGGATCTGCCCGGTGAAGGAGCTGGGCATGTCCATCGACCGGAGCGCGCTTTCCCGCTCCTGCGGCGCGGGTCCGCCCACCGGCGCGAGGATCGCGGTGTCCTCCGGGGCGACGAACTCGGCCTCGGCCTGGCCCGGGAGCTGCTCACCGGCCAGGTGCTGGGTCGGGACGAGCACGGTGGCGCGGAGGCCGCCGTAGCGCGACGGGTCGAAGGTGACGGTCATCCCGAGCTTGGCCGCGAGCCGCGCGACCACGAACAGGCCGAGGCTGGAGTCGGCCCGCAGCGCCATCGCGTCGAACTCGGGCGCTTCGGCCATCATCGCGTTGGCCCACTGACGAACCCCTTCCTTCATGCCCAGACCCTGGTCCGAGACGTCGACCACGACACCGCGGGCGACCACGCGGCTGGTCACCTCGACCGGGGAACCGGGCGGGGAGAACGTCGTCGCGTTGTCGACCAGCTCGGCGATCAGGTGGATCGTGTCGGCCACCGCGGTGCCGGCGACGGCGACGTCGGCGACCTGCTCGACCTGGACCCGCGCGTACTGCTCGGTTTCCGACACCGCCGCGCGCAGGACCTCCATCAGCGCCACCGGCTTGCGCCAGCGGCGGCCCGGCTGCTTGCCGCCGAGGATGATCAGGTTCTCCGTGGTGCGCCGCGCCCGGGCGGCGAGGTGGTCGAGCTGGAACAGCGAGGCCAGCTGCGTCGAGTTCTCTTCCCGGGCTTCCATCTCGTCCAGGATCTGCAGCTGCTGGTGGACCAGGACCTGGTTGCGGTGGGCGATGCCGAGGAACACGTTGTGCACGCCGCTGCGGGCCTTCGCCTCGCTCGCCGCCGCGTTGACGGCGGTCAGCTGGGCGACGTTGAACGCCTCGGCCACCTGCCCGATCTCGTCCCGGCCGTGGTCGAGCTGCGGGAGCTCTTCGTTCAGGTCGACGGACTCGCCGTTCTTGAGCCGGTCCACGATGTTCGGCAGCCGGTTGCGGGCGAGGTCGAGGGAGTCGTTGCGCAGCCGCGCGAGGCGCGTCATCAGCGCGCGGTCGACGAGCGAACGGGACACCCGGATCGCGACGATGATCGCCGCGAGCGAGGCGAGCAGGGCCACCACACTGCCGACGATCGCGTTGCGCAGCTGGGAGTCACCGGAGTCGATCGCCGCCGCGGAGACCTTGTCGGCCTGGTCGATCGCCATGTCGTTGAGGCCCTGGGCGACCTGGCTCGTCGCACTCTGCCAGTCGGCCCCGCCGACCGGCGGGCCGTCGCGATCACTGGCGGACCACGGGCCGTGCTTGACGATCGCGTCTTCGGCGCCGGCCAGCTGCTTCCAGGCCACGCCGGTGGTCAACGTCTGGTACTTGGTGCGGACGGCGGGGTCGAGGAACGGCGCGACCTGCGCCAGTTGCGTCTTGTAGTACCCGGACAGCTGGGTGAACTGGACGAAGTCGTCGGGGGCGAACGTCCCGGACGCGAGCGCCGTCGAGACCAGCGACGTCTCCCGCGACATCATGTCACCGGCGCGGAAGACCGACGTCGCGGTGATGCCGCCGTACGCGGCCGCGGCGTCCGGCACCACGCGGGCCTGGGTGTCGAACAGGTTCGACGCCGTGTCCAGCACCCCGTTGTAGTAGGTGTTGACCTGGCTGCGGTCGATGCTGCGGAAGCCGATCTGCGAGCGCAGCACCGGCAGCTGGTCGAACTGGTTCTTGAGCGCGTTGACCTTGGTCGCGATCTCGTCGGGCGCGCTGGAGATGGTGGCGGCGAACGCGTTCTGCAGCGCGCCGAGCTTCTCGTCGGTCGCCTTCTGCTGCGTCTGCAGCCGGGTCTGGCCCACACCCGGGTCGTCCAGGTACTGCAGGGCGACCTGGCGCTCCTGCTGGAACGCGGCCAGCGCGGTGGCGGCGGGGATCGACACTTCGCGCACCGAAGCCGCGACCAGGCGGACGTAAAGGCCGTTCACGAAGAAGTACGAAGACAGCGCGGTCCATAGCACCAGGAGCGTCACACTCGGAATGAGGACGGTCCTGGTGAGCCTTTTGCGGATCGACTTGTCGTACGGCTTGTCGGACTCGTCTTTGTCGGCTTTGCTCTTCACGGGGGTTCACGAACTCCTGAGTGACGGTCGGCGATAGGTGGGGACCCGGTCGAGGAAGCAGACACGACGAAGGGACATTGTGGCCGCCGTCACTCGTCTTCGCCTCACCCTCCGTGTTGCCGCAGTATCGATCAGGGTCCGTTTTTTACCACGAACCACTGACGCGCGGCGGAGCTGACCCGGCCCGCGGACCGTTGTCCGGCGTCGCGCGAACACCGTTTACCGTCTGCGGCGGGGAGGTTACCGCCATTTGCGCGGGTACCGGGGCCGGGCGCCAATTCGCACTACCGTGTATTGGGCCGAACGGGTGAAAGTGAATTCGTCCGCAGTTGCCTTCCCGGTAACGGGAAGAACGGGCAGGGGCACTGCCCCGGTGCGCGCTACCGCCGTTCGGGTTCTTCGACGATTTCACCGGGATCGGCGTCCGCGCCGGCGGTGAGCCCGCGGGCGAAAGTGCGAACTTGATCACGCAGCGCGTCCGGCGTCTCGATCACGAAGGGGCGGTCCAGGGACGCGAGCACCGACGGGACCCAGTCCAGCCGCTCGGCCCGCAGCCGGACCCGCACCCAGCCCGGTTCGCCCGCGATCGCCGTCACGGCGGCGATTCCCGCCGGGAGCCGCGGCCGCACCTGCTCGGCCGTCGCGCGCACCCGCACCGAGACTTCGTGCCGGTGCGGCACTTCCGCGAGCCTCGACAGGACGTGCGCACCGGGGTCGAAGCCGTCGGGCACGGCGAAGGACCCGGCGGCGGGTGTGGCGGCGGCGATCCGGTCGAGCCGGAACGTGCGCACCTCGCCGCTGGCGGAGTCCTCGCCGGTGACGTACCAGCGCCCGGAGTGCGCGACGATCCCGTACGGGTGCACGGTGCGCTCGCTGCGCCGCCCGTCCCAAGCGGTGTAGGAGACGGCGACGGGCCGGCGATCCCGCGCGGCTTCGGCGAGCGTCAGCAGCACGGCCGTCTCGGGACTGGCCGCGGGCCGCGCGGGGGAGGTGAAGTCGAGGGTGTCGAGCAACGCGTCGAGCTTCCGCCCGAGGGCCTCGGGCAGCACCCGCCGCACCTTGGCGGCAGCGCTCTCCGTCGCGACGCCGGAGGCCGTGACCAGTCCGGCCCGCTGCCCGGCGACAAGCCCGAGAAGGACGGCAAGTGCTTCCTCATCGGTGAGCATCAGCGGAGGCATCCGAAACCCGGGCGCCAGCCGGTAGCCGCCGTACCGCCCACGAACGGTGCGAACGGGGACGTCGAGGTCGATCAGATGCGCTGCATAGCGGCGCACGGTGCGCTCGTCCACACCAAGCCGCCCGGCAAGATCGGCGACGGTGCGGGTCCCGCCGCCCTGCAGGATTTCCAGCAGGGCGAGCACCCGGGCGGTCGGTCGCGTCACACGGGGAAGTCTGCCACGGATACCGGACAGCCTCTGCCCGGTATCCGTCGGCTGGGTCCGCTGGATCGTCGCCGGCGCGCGAGGATCGGGGTCGGCATGCCAGGACAGCCACGGCTCCCGCGGCGGGGCAGTCGTCGCCGAATCCTGTAGGGCGGTCGTGACTCTCGCGCCGTGGGTGATCGTCGCCGGTCCCGCGGAACGGTCACGGCTCTCGCGCCGCGGGTGGCCTGTCGCCGAATCCCCAGTACGGGTCAGTGGTCCCGGTCCGCTTCCTCCTGATCGGCCCGGCGGACCGGCAGCGGCCGCCGTGGTTCGCGGACTCCGGCTGGGTCGCCACCGCCGGTGATCCAGACCGTGACGGTGCCCCAGCGCGTCAGCCGCGTCCCGGCCGCGGGTACCTGCGCGACGACGCGGCCGTTCAGGAGGGGATGGGGGCTGTCGGGATCGGGACCCTGCACGAAGAGCCCCGCGTCATGCCCGGAAAGCCAGGCGTCGAGCGCTTGCCTGCCCCGGAAGTTCGGCACGATGACCGGTTCGTCCAACTGTGCTCACCCAAGTCCAAAATACCGGACGACACCGGAGTCCGGCTATCCGCAAGTCCGTGAATGTCCCATCGAGGGACGTGAAGTCCCTCGATGGGACATTCACGGACTTCAAGTACTGGCGTACGGCGCGGGCCGCAGTGCTCGAGGTTGGCCGGCGTGTGGCCGCCGTACCGACCGACTGCCGTGCTGAGACCGGCCGCCGTGCTGTGCGACCGCTGCGCCGACCGGTCGCCGTGCCGCGCAGCCGCCGTACCGATTGGCCGCGGGGCCGTGACCTGGCCTGATCCGCCATCCGATTGACATCAACCCACCTATTGTCAACCACGCTGTACATCCACTATCGTTTTGTAAACCCAGCCAACGGAGGAGGGTGTGATGAGCGAAGTGACCGGGACCGTGCCCGCCGGGTCGACCGAGGTGTGGCGCGATCGCAAGCGGTACCTGTGGCTGATCGGGCTGGTGGTGCCGTCGCTGGCGTTCCTCGCCATCGGGTTGCACGCCGCCACCGGCTGGGGGGTCTGGTTCTGGATCGGGCCGATCGTGATCCTCGTCGTCGTGCCGCTCATCGACCTGCTCGCCGGGCTCGATCGCGGCAACCCGCCCGACGACGTGCTCGAACGGCTGGAGAAAGACCGCTACTACCGCTGGATCACCTTCGCTTTCCTGCCCATCCAGTACGTCGGCTTCGTGGCGGCGTTCTGGCTCGTCGCCCACGGTGAACTGTCCATTGTGGACAAGGTCGGCCTGGCCGTCTCGATCGGCTGCATCGGCGGGATCGGCATCAACACCGCGCACGAGCTGGGCCACAAGAAGGAGAGCCACGAGCGCTGGCTGTCGAAGATCGCGCTGGCGCAAAGCTTCTACGGCCACTTCTACATCGAGCACAACCGCGGCCACCACGTCCGGGTCGCGACGCCGGAGGACCCGGCCAGCAGCCGCGTCGGCGAAAGCTTCTACCGCTTCTGGCCGCGCACGGTCTTCGGCTCGCTGAAGTCCGCGTGGCGGCTGGAGCGCAAGCGCTACGCCCGGCGCGACAAGCACCCGTTCCGGATCGGCAACGACGTCCTCAACGCGTGGCTGATGTCGGCCGTGCTGTGGGCCGCGATGATCGTGTGGCTGGGCGTCGGCATCCTGCCCTACCTGGTGATCCAGGCCGTGGTCGGCTTCTCGCTGCTCGAAGTCGTCAACTACATGGAGCACTACGGCATGCTGCGCCAGCGGGTCGGCGTGCCCGGCCGCCGCCGGTACGAGCGCGTGGATCCCAGCCACAGCTGGAACTCCAACAACATCGCCACCAACGTCCTGCTCTACCACCTGCAGCGCCACAGCGACCACCACGCCAACCCGACGCGCCGCTACCAGACCCTGCGCGACTTCGCGGAGTCGCCGGTGCTGCCCACCGGGTACGCCGGGATGATCGTGCTGGCGCTCGTCCCGCCGGTCTGGCGCCGCGTGATGGACCCGCGCGTGCTCGCCCACTTCGACGGCGACCTCTCCCGCGCCAACCTGCGGCCGGGCAAGCGGGACAAGATCCTCGCGCGGTACGGCACCCGCGTCACCGCGGTTCACCAGGCCCAGGACACCCACGGCGACGCCACCGAAGGCGGCATGTGCCCCGGCTGTGGCTACGTCTACGACGAGCGGCGCGGCGACCCGCGCGAGGGGTTCCCGGCCGGCACGCCGTGGTCCGCGATCCCGGACTCCTGGTGCTGCCCCGACTGCGGCGTGCGCGAGAAGGTCGACTTCGTCGCGCCGGGCCGGGTGGGCGCGTGATGCGGATCGAAGCGGACCGCGGCAAGTGCGACGGCATCGGCATGTGCGAGGCGATGGCGCCTGGCTTCTTCGAGGTGGGCGACGACGGCACGGTCGTCGTCCTCGACGAGCGCCCCGGCGAGGACCACCGCCAGGACGTCGCCGCCGCCGTCGGCTCCTGCCCCGTGCTGGCGCTGAAACTGACATGACGTCCGTCGTCGCGGGCGCGGCGCCGGTCTTCGGGGGCGCGGCCTAGAATGACGATCATGAGCGGGGCACTGGCGCCGCCCGAGGGTGGTCAGCACCGGCGGCCGATCATCATCGCGGCGATCGAGCTGACGGCGCGGGCCGGCTGGTCGGCGGTCACGATGGCCCGGCTGGCCGAGCTGGTGGGCGTCAGCCGCCAGACCGTCTACAACGAGATCGGCTCCAAGACCGCCCTGGCCGAGGCCATGGTGGCGCACGAGCTCGACCGCTTCCTCTCGGTCGTCTCGGCGGCGTTCGAGCGCCACCCCGCCGACCTCGTCGAAGCGATGTACGACGCCGTCCGCGCGGTCCTGGAGCTGGCCGACGACAACATCCTGCTGCGCGCGATCGCCTCGGCGACGCACGGCACGGACACCGAGCTGCTCCCGCTGCTGACCACGCAGGCGGGGATGCTCCTCACCGGGGCGAAGACCATGCTGGTCGAGCGGGTGCTGTCCTACCGCCCGGAGCTGACGCCGGAGCAGGTCACGGTGGTGATCGACGTCGTCGTGCGCACCGTCCTCAGCCACGTCATGCAGCCGTCGGACACCCCGGCCCGCACCGCGGACGCCCTGGCCTGGGTGGCCGCGCGTGTCCTCGGCGTCGAGGCGGCGACCCCGCCCCTGCGCCACGCCTGACGGACGCCTCGTCACCGGAGGCCGCGGCGGTCCGCCCACGCGGCGATCTCGGTGGCGATCTCCTTCGGCCGGTCCTCGTGGGCGTGGTGCCCGGCTTCGCCGCACGCCACGACGTCCAGCGCCGCGATGTGCTCCGTGCACCACTGCGCCATCGCCTCCCCGATGAGCAGGGTCGGCGAGCCCGTGAACGTCAGCAGCAGCTTGGGGACGCCAGTGCTGCCCGCCAGCCACTCGTCGTAGGCCTCGATGCGCGTGACGAGCCCGGCCGGGTCGCCGCCGAGCGGCAGCTGGCGAGCCCAGGCGAGGACCGGGCGGCGGCTCTCGGGCGTCGGAAACGGCGCCAGGTAGGCGTCGAGATCGGCGACCGGCGTGCGCACCCCGCCGGTGAACGCCTGCCGGATGAACAGGTCCTGCTCCAGCACCAGCTCTTCGCCGACGCCCGGCGTGCGGATCTTCCGCGACCGCTCGGCCGCCTGCGGCGAGAGGTCTTCCCAGGCCATCGGCTTGACGATCGTCTCGAAGAACGCCAGCCCGCGGACGCGGCCCGGGTGGCGCGCGGCGAAGTCGAACGCGAGCGCGCCGCCCCAGTCGTGCCCGACGAGGACGACGTCGTCCAGGCCGAGCGCGTCGAACCAGGCGTCGAGGTAGCGGGCGTGGTCGGCGAAGGCGTACGGGACGTCGGGCTTGCCCGAGCGGCCCATGCCGATCAGGTCAGGGGCGAGCAGCCGCCCGGCGCCGACGTGCGGGAGGACGTGGCGCCAGCCGTACGACGAACCGGGGTTGCCGTGCAGGAAGACGATCGGGGCACCGCTACCGGACTCTTCGTGGTGCAGGACCGAGTCGAGGACGGGGGTTTCGGGCATGGCCGTTCCTTCAGGAGGGATCCAGTGGGGTGTCGATCAGGAGGGTGAGCTCGCGGACCAGCACGTCCGTGCGGTCGCCGTCGCGGCCGCCGAGCGGGGCGAGGAGCCGGTCGAGCAGGGCGCTGACCGTGCTGATCGCCGGCCGCACGATCTCGCGGCCGTGGCCGGTGAGGGTCAGCCGGACGGTCCGGGTGTCGGCGGGGTCGCGGGTGCGGGCGATGAGCCCGTCGGCGTCGAGGGCGCGGGCCAGCTTGGAGACGTAGAGCGCCTCGAGCCCGGTCTGGTCGGCCAGCTCGCGCTGGCTCGGCGGCCGACCCGTGCGCTCCAGGCCGTACAGCGACGCCATCAGCACGTACTGGGCGTGCGTCAGCCCCAGCGGTGCCAGCGCGCGGTCGACGGCCACGCGCCACTTCATGGACAGTCGCCAGACGAGGTAACCCGGCGTCGCGCCGTTCGATGTGCTGCTCACGGTCGATACAGTACATGGCTACTAAATACATGGCTACTATTTTGGCCGGGTCAGCCCCGGGGGAGACGCGGGAGCGGTCAGCCGGCCAGTTCGCGGATCCGGGCCATCGCCCGCCGGACTTCGGCGAAGCCGGTGGTCAGCGGGCTGAGCCCGAGGCGGATGCCGTCGGGCCGGCGGAAGTCGATGATGACGCCGTGCTCGATGAGCAGCGCCGAGAGCCGTTCGGCGTCCGGGTGGCGGAGGGTGACGTGCCCGCCGCGCCGGTCGTCGTCGCGGGGCGAAGCGATGGTGAACCCGAGCGGCACGAGCCAGTCGTCGGCGAGGTCGAGGACCCACCGGCCCAGCTCGACGGCCTTGGCGCGCACGCGCGTGATCCCGGCTTCGGCCAGCAGCGCGACGCCGTCCTGGACGCCGATCATGCCGAGCACGGGCGGGGTGCCGGACAGTGCGCGGCGGATGCCCGGCGCCGGCTCGTAGCGCGCCGCCATGGCGAAGGTGTCGGCCGCGCCGATCCAGCCGGTGATCGGCTGGCCGAAGGCGTCCTGGTGCCGGGCGGCGACGTAGAGGAACGCGGGCGCGCCGGGGCCGGCGTTGAGGAACTTGTACGTACAGCCGACCGCGAAGTCGGCGCCCGCGGCGTCCAGCTCGACCGGGAGGCACCCCACGCTGTGGCAGAGGTCCCAGACGACGAGCGCGCCGTGCTCGTGCGCCAGCCGGGTGATCCCGGCCAGGTCGGCGATCGCCGCGGAACGGTAGTCCACATGGGACAGCACGACCGCCGCGGTGCGCGGGCCGACGACGGCCGCGACCTGCTCGGCACCGAAGCCGGCCCACGGGTCGGCTTCGATCCACCGCACGGTCAGGCCCAGCTCGGCGGCGATGCTCTCCACGAGGAACCGGTCGGTGGGGAAGTTCGCGGTGTCCGTGACGAGCTCGTCACGGCCCGGCCGCAGCGCGACGGCGGCCCGGATCGTCTTGTAGAGGCACACGGACGTCGAATCGGCGACGATCGCCTGCCCGGGCGCGGCGCCGAGCGCGACCCGGCCCAGCTCGTCCCCGATTTCTTCAGGCAGCGTGAGCCAGCGCTCGCCCCACGACCGGATGAGCCGCGAACCCCACTCTTGGACGACGACTTCCTGCAGCCGCTCCGCCGTGGCGAGCAGGGGACGGCCGAGCGAGTTCCCGTCGAGGTAGGCGACGACGCCGGGGTCCGAGATCGGCACGAACCGGGCCCGGAACGCGGCCAGCTCGTCGGCGGCGTCGAGCGCCTCGGCGCGCTCGAGGGAGGTGCCGGCGGCGGTCAGTTCCCCTGCTCCTTGCCGTTCTCCTTGACGCCGTTCTCCTTGACGCGCTCGGCCTCCTTGCGCACCTCGGCCTGCGTGGCGCGCTCGTGCTCCAGCCACGCGGGGCTTTCCGTCTTCAGCGCGTCGATCTGCTCCGTGGTGAGCGCGTCGGTGACACCGCCGCGCGCGAGGCCGCCGATGGACACGCCCAGCTTCGCCGCGACGACCTGCCGCGGGTGCGGGCCGGTGCGGCGCAGCTCGCGCAGCCACTCCGGCGGGTCGGTCTGCAGCGCGTTCAGCTCGTCGCGCGAGACGACGCCCTCCTGGAACTCCGGGGGCGTGGCTTCGAGGTACACACCCAGTTTCTTCGCCGCTGTCGCGGGCTTCATCGTCTGGGTGGTCTTGTGCGACGTCATGCCGTCCAGGGTAGCCAGCGCCCGACCGGTAACCTGACCCGGTGACCGGCCCGGACGTTCCCGCCTCCTTCCGGCTCGCGTACGTCCCGGGAGCGACGCCCGCCAAGTGGGTGCGGACCTGGGCCGAGCGGGTCCCCGAAGTGCCGCTGCAGCTGGTGCCCGTCGCCGCGGCGGACGCCACCGCCCTCGTGCGCGAGCACGGCGCCGACGCGGCCCTGCTGCGCTCGCCGCTGGACCGCGACGGCCTGCACGCGATCCCGCTCTACACCGAGACGACGGTCGTCCTCGTCCCCAAGGACCACGTGGTCGCGGCGGCCGACGAAGTGTCCACAGCGGACTTGGCGGACGACGTCGTGCTGCACCCCCTTGATGACACGATCGAGTGGGAGTCGCTCCCGGGCCGCCCGGCCGTGGACCGCCCGGAAACGACGGCGGACGCGATCGAGCTGGTGGCGGCGGGCGTCGGGGTGCTGGTCGTCCCGCAGTCGCTCGCCCGGCTGCACCACCGCCGCGACCTCACCTACCGGCCGGTGGCGGACGCGCCGCAGTCGAGCGTGGCGCTGTCGTGGCTCGAAGACGAGACGAGCGACCTGATGGAGCAGTTCATCGGCATCGTCCGCGGCCGCACGGTCAACAGCACGCGCGGCCGCTCATCCGCGTCGGCACCGGCACCGGCTCCCGCCGAGCGGAAGCCGCCGGCCCGCAAGCCCGCCGGCGGGAAGTCCGCGGGCGGGAAGCCGGGAGCCGGTCGACGCGGTGGCGGAGTGGCGAAGCGCGGCAAGCCGCGTCGCCGGTCCTAGCGCTAGTTCGTTTCGCAGACGCAGTTGCCGTTCACGCGGTCCTGGAGGTCTGGGTCGTCGAACCAGTGGCCGTCCTCACCGAGGTAGCGGAACTGGAGCACGGTGCCCGGCACCACCTCGACCGACGTCGAGCGGCGGCCGTTCGAGCGCGGCAGCAGGTGGTGGCGGCCGGGGGTCCAGTCGTTGAACGACCCCACCACGCTCACCCGCCCCGGCGGCGCGCCGATCGGCAGGCTGAAGGTGACGCGCTTGGCGCCGGCGGGACTCTTGCTGATCTTGATCACTCGTCGGTGGCCCTTTCACGGGACGGTCAGGAGGGCGTGCTCGACGTTGAGCGCGCTCATGATCGCACACCTGTGACGATTCGGTCACGAAGAGTGCTCAAAAGGGGGACGACGCCGCTCAACGGTGCGCCACCGACCGGGTGGACTCGCCGCGATCCATGATCATCTTGCTGTCTTTCGCGGCTTCCGGTGCAAAACTGGCTGCCGTGACCATCACCGTTGATCGTCTCGTCAAGGACCCGTGTGCCTGGCTCAGCGCCGCGACTCGCGAGCTCGCCGACGCGCCACCGGCCGACACGCGAGCGGTGCTCCTGACGGTGTGGGACGGGCTGGCCGCCGCGCGGCTGGCCGGCCTGCACGCCGCCACGGCGTCGCCCGGCTGGCAGGTGCGGCAGCGCTGCGCCGAAGCGGTCGAGTTCGACCTCGCCGTGCAGCTGGCCCGGGACTGCACCGTCGCACCCGGCCTGGCCGTCCCGGCCCGGCTGCCCGGAGCCGCGGTCGCCTGGACGACGGAGCGGGCCGACGCCGCCGTCGCGACGATCATCCGCTTCTGCCGCACGGCCGAGCGCGTCCTGCGCCGGGCCGGCGAGCTGCGGCCGGTGTGGGAGGACAGCCTCCTCGGCCCGGTCGCGCTGACCCGCTGGCTGGGCGACTGCTGGGTGGGCCGGCACACGTGCTGCCCGCTGCGGCTCCCGGCACCGCCGCCACCGTGGTGGCGCTGAGGCGTGTCCGTCAGGGGAAGGCGGGACCGGCGGGAGCCGGCGCCGGCGAGAGGAGCATCGGGTGAGACTGGCCGACGCGACCCGGTCGTCCCTGCGTGAGCTGCTGATAGCTGAACTGGCCGCCGCCGGCACCCGGGCCCGCGACGCGGGTTGCCCACCCGAGGTCCTGGCCGAACTGCTCGACGCCCGCTCAGGATCGCTGACCGAGGACAGCCGAGGCCGGGATCGTGAGTGACGGCGTTCCGGGTCTGCCGCGGCTTGTCGTGAGTGGCAAAGAGGGTTCTAACCCTCATTGCCACTCACGACCGGGGCTGGAGTGGTCAGTGGTCGAGGATGGCCAGCGCCGTGGCGACGATCCGTGCAAGGCGCGCGTCGTCGGCGAGGGCGGTGGACAGCCAGTCGTCGCGGGTGGAACCGTTGTGCAGCAAGCGGTCCAGCGTGGCCGGGGCGGCCGTGCCGAACACCACCCGCACCACCGCCGTGATCGCGACCGCCGGGTCCTGGCCGCGGGCGAGGCGGGCCTCGATCGCGCGCAGCGCCTGCTCGGCGAGGCCGGTGAGCCGGGCGTCGTCGACCTCGTGCGGGCGCACCAGTTCCAGTGCGGTGAGCTCGGACGCGCTGTCCGCCGGCATCGGCGCGACCGGGGCGCGCTTGTGGCCGAGCGGCCGCTCGACGTGCTCGGCGTACCACTTCGGCCGGGTCCGCATGGCCGCCAGCACGGTCCGCACCTCGCGGTCGAGCGTCTCGCGGTGGTCCTGGCCGGCCGGCGGCTCGCCGGTGACCTCGGCGCGGCGCGCGGCCCAGCCGGCCAGTGGCCACAGCTCGC
The DNA here is from genome assembly GCF_036114655.1 of Amycolatopsis sp. NBC_00348. Classification (NCBI taxonomy): domain Bacteria; kingdom Bacillati; phylum Actinomycetota; class Actinomycetes; order Pseudonocardiales; family Pseudonocardiaceae; genus Amycolatopsis; species Amycolatopsis sp. NBC_00348. The sequence continues at coordinate 472,270 of NZ_CP107994.1, forward strand.
CGCCCGCGGTCGTCGGCACGCCGACCCAGAGCAGGATCCGCACGGCCAGCTCGCCCAGCCACGGGTCGCCGCCGAGGGCGTCGCCCAGCCAGGCCGGGAGCCGGGGTCGTTGCAGGGCCCCGATTTCGCCGCGCCGGCGCCGGTGCGCGTCGACCGTCGCCGGGCTGAGCCGGGTGGCCAGCCAGCCCTCCAGGTTCTGGATCGGGTCCGTCGCGCGCCGCAACGCGTGCTCCACCACGGCTTCGACGTCGTCGTGGAAGCCGTCGAGGCAGTCGGGCCGCATCCATTCGAGCCCGCGGAGGCAGTCCGGGTGCCGGCGCTGCAGTTCCAGCGGCTTCGTGATCCGCGCGAACACCAGCGGCCAGGTCACGGTGTAGACGGCCCCGCGCAGCCGGGCGAGGTCGCGGGGCGGCGCGGCCGAAGCCGACCGGGCCAGCCGCCCGGCGCGCGCCAGCTCGCGGACCCCGGCGACGTCGGCCGGGCGGATCGGGTGCGTGGTGCCGGGCAAGCGTTCCTCCAGATGCCTCGCGCGAATACGCCGACAGGGCAAATGGTCGGCCCCTCGGGGGAGGGGAAAAGGTCGGCGCCAGGCCGAGTTCCGGGCCGACTGGCCAGCAACTGGCCACCGGGTGAATCACCTGATCGGTGGAGCGAATACGTCCGATCGCGCGGAAGTCCGCGTGCCACAATCGGTTTCCGATGGCACACGACGGCGGGTTGAGCCGCGAACTGACCACGCTGCGGCGGGGCTGGGGCCTGGAGACCGAGGGCCTGCTCAGCCGGGTCGGCCCGCTGATCTCCGGCTGGTGCGAGCTGCACCGCGCGAAGAACGACCGGGAGGCGCGGCGCGTCCTGCGGGCCGCGATCGAGTCCGCGATCGAGGAGTTCCCCCTGGAAGACCGCCTCGCGGTCACCATCGCGCTGTGCATCGAGCCGGGCGCGCAGCACTCGCTGCTCAGCGACCGGGTCGCGGTCCTGATGGAGCGGCTGCAGGTCGCCGAGCGCACCGCCCGCCGGCGGATCGACCGGGCCTGCGCCCGGCTGGCCGCCGAGATCGAGGCGAGCACGCACCCCGAGCGCGGGGAGCAGGACCCGGACAAGGGCTGGTTCGTCAAGCGGCTCACCGCCGTCGTCCGGCTGGACACCCCGGTGCCGACGCTGATCGAGGAACGCCTGATCGTCGCGACCCGCGACGGCCTGAGCCGCATCTCCGCGCAGTTCACGGTGCCCCGCGTCGAGGACGGCACCGACGCCGAGCGCGACGTGACCGCCGACGCCCAGTTCGGCGTCCGCCTGGGCGAGCCGATCCGCCAGGGCCAGCGGCACTTCCGCTGGCTGCTGGACCTGCCGCGGCCCCTCGGCGCCGGCGAAGACCACACGTATTCGCTGGAGTACCAGGTCCGCGACGGCCGCCCGATCCGCCCGTCGTACGCGTTCGTGCCGCTGGTGACGTGCGAGTCGTTCACGGTCCGGGTCCGCTTCGACCCGGACCACCTGCCCCGCGCGGTCTGGCGCCTGGACAAGGTGCCGACCTCGGTCCTGTCCGACCCGCCGCAGCCGGGCGAGCCCTTGCCACTCGACGGCACGGCCGAGGTGGTGCAGGACTTCGCGGCGCCCCAGCTGGGTTACGCATACGGCGTCCAGTGGCTGGCGGGCGCGTAACGGGCCGCGGGCCGGCGACGACCCTGGGTGCGTCGTTCACCAGGGGAGGCCCAGCATGGGAAACAGAGCACGGATCGCTTTCGCGGCACTGGCCGGCGCTTCGGTGGTGACGGCGGGCGCGGTGGTGGTCTCGCCGAACACGCCGAGCGCGTTCAACGCGTTCACGCTCAACACGGTGCTGGGCTCGTACACGGCGACGACGTTCCAGGTGCGCGCGATGTTCGCTCAGACGACGCCGAAGACGTTCGGCCAGATCTGGTTCACCTACGCGGCTTACGGTGCTGCGGCGACGACACCTACCACGACATCGCAGCCCCCGACCATGACCCCTCCGGCTCCGACCACGACGCCGCCCGCGGGCTGAACCGGGTCGCGGAATCCGCGGCGAAACCCTTGCTCGGCAACGGCTTCAGGTCAGCGAGGCCAGGGTGACGGTTTGTCCCGCAGCTCGTCGGCGAAGATGGCGTCCACTCGCGAACCCGCCCGGGACAGCACCCGGGCGGCCGTGCGGATCCCGTAGCCCAGCGCGAACAGGAGCAGGAGTGCCAGGCCGATGGCCGCGGAGTTCGCCACGAGCGCCTCCCGGTACTGGTGCGCGAGGTAGCCGAGGCCGGCGCCGGCGGTCACGGCGTCGAGCAACGCCAGCCGGAACAGCTGTGCCGGTGCGGCTCGCAGTGCGGTGGTCATCGTTCACCTCCCGCCGGGCCGTTCGGCGGCAACGTCCTTGCAACTTAGACGAGCGTGCTCCGGTCGGCAGCCACGACAACCTGTTTGGCCTACCGGGTGGGCCCGGATGGCCGCTGTGATAACTTGAAACGAACTGGGTCTTCTTTGCATTTGTGAATCCCCGAGCCGCCTGCGCGCACCGGGGTCAGGGGGCGGTAGCTCAGTTGGTTAGAGCAGGGGACTCATAATCCCTTGGCCGCGGGTTCGAGCCCCGCCCGCCCCACTCGGTCGTGGGCGAGGTCCGCTCGCGCGGCACACTCGCCGTCCCGCGGATTCCCGCCGGCGCGCACCCATCGTGCATCGATTTCCGTTGCGCTCCCAGCGTTTCCCGCCGGAACCCGGGCCCGGCCGGAACACACCCGGCCGGACCCGAGCACCCGTCAGCGACGCGCCGACGCCGAAACCGCGGCGATGGCCGCCTCGTCCCGGGAGCCGGCCACGGCCGCGTGGGTCAAGGGATTCCCGTCGTTGACGCACCCGGGCACGTCCGCCACCGACGAGCAGTTGCGCGGCCGGTTGCCCGTCACCGTGGCGCCGTCGGCCAGCGTCACCCGGGCGTCCAGCGTGTAGACGCCGCCGGCGTCGGCGGCCAGCGGCGAGTAGCCCGCCCCCGGTTCGCCCGCGGTGTTGCCCGTGACGCTCCCGCCGTCGAAGGTGAGTGCGTCGTAGAACAGGCCGAGCCCGCCGCCGTTGCCGCCGTAACCCGCCCAGCCGACGTATCCGCCCGCGCCCGGGACGCCCGCGTCGCCGCCGCGGCCCGCGTGGTTCCCGCTCAGCTCGGTCGTCGTGACGACCGGGTTCAGGTGCTCACCCTGGCGGGTGGACACGAACAGCCCGCCACCCGAGCCGCCGCTGCCCCCGGCTCCGGAACCGGTGCCCGGGCCACCCGTTCCGCCCGGGCCGCCCACCCCGGCGGTGTTGCCCGTGACGGTGCTGCCGGTGATCCGCAGGACCGTGCCGACGGAGGTGTAGAGCCCGCCGCCGAACCCGCCCGAGCCGCCGTCGCCGCCGGTGGCCGTCCCGGTCGCGGCGCCGCCCCGGCCGCCGTCGCCGGTGGTGTTGCCGGTGATCTCGCTGCCGGTGATGGTCAGGGGAGCGGTCGTGCTCCCGATGTAGGAGGAGATCCCGCCGCCGAAGCCGGCCGGCCCGCCGCGGCCGGGCGAGACGCCGTCGATGCCGCGCCCGCCCGAGCCGGACGTGTTGCCGGTGACCGTGCTGCCGGCGATGCTCAGCGGCCCCCAGTTCTCGATGGCGCCCCCGCTTTCGCCCGGGTTCCCGCGCCCGTCGCTGCCGGCGCCGACGCCGTCGGGCGCGTGGCCGCCGGTGAGCGTGACGTCGGTGAGGGTCAGGTCGCCCCAGTTGGCGATGAGCCGGAACTGCGGCGCGCCGGTGGCCCGGCGGATCGTCGCGTGGTTGCCCTGGACGGTGAGCTTCCCGCGGACGGACGGCAGCCCCGCCGCCCAGGCGGTGTCCGCCACGGCGGTGAGCGCGTAGTCGCAACCCGGTGCCAGCGACAGCGTGTCCGCGTCGGGGGTGGCGCTCGCCGCGGCGACCGCCTGGACCAGCGCGGCCGCGTCGCAGGGAACGGCGGTTTCGGCGGCCTGCGCCGGCGGTGCGACCAGGGCGAGCGCGCCGAGCGCGGTCACCACGGTGGCTCTTCTTCGGAGTTTCGTGCCTGTCATCGGAGTCCCCTCGTCGCCGGATGCGCGCGAGGGAGCCGGGCAGCACGAAGAAGCCCCCGGATCGTGCCTCCCCCGCACGACGAACATCAACAGTAGGGCTCGCGGTGATCCTGTGTCACCGGGTTTCCGCTGAGCGGGACCGTCCACAGTGGAGCGTCAGGCGACCCGGCACCAGACGGTGCTGATCCGCCCCGCGTGGCTCAGCTCGATCGGGTCGAGCCGCACCTGCGTGCCGCCCGGGTGCTCGAACAGCCGGACGCCGTCGCCGAGCAGGACCGGCACCACGTGCACCAGCACCTCGTCGAGCAACCCGGCGTCCAGGCACCGCCGGGCCAGCGTCGGGCCGAGCAGCGCGATGTAACCGTCACCGGCGGCCTTCGACGCCGTCGCGACGGCGGCCCCGAGGTCCTCGACAAAGGTGAAGCCCGGCTGGGCCGTCGCCGGGTCGTCGCGCGTGAGCACGAACTTCGGGCCCTGCCAGCGGCCGCCGTAGACCTCGCCCTCGGCCGACGTCGCCGGGGCGTAGGTGCGGTGGCCCAGCAGGACCGCCCCGATCTCGCCGAGCAGCCGCTCGACGACCGGGTTCGGCCCGGTGGCCTGCCCCGCGAGCCAGGACATGTCGTCGGCGGGCCCGGCGACGAAGCCGTCGAGGGACATCGTGATGTGGTAGAGCAGCTTGGCCATGGACGTGCCTTTCGGTGGAGGTTCACCTCTACTGACCGGCGCGGTCCGGAAAACTCATCGCTCAGGCGGCGACGAGCTCCTCGGCGTCCGAAGCGTCCCGGGCGTAGCGGCGCGCCATCGTCGCGCAGACGATCAGCTGCAGCTGGTGGAACAGCATCAGCGGCAGCACGATCAGCCCGACCTGCGCGTGCCCGAACAGCACCGTCGCCATCGGCAGGCCGCTCGCCAGGCTCTTCTTCGACCCGCAGAAGACGATGGTGATCCGGTCGGCGCGGGCGAACCCGAGCACCTTCGCGCCCCACCCGGTCGCCGTCAGCACCGCCGCGAGCACGACGACGCAGACCGCCGCGAGCACCAGCAGGTGACCGGCGTCGAGGCGGTGCCAGATGCCCTCGGTCATGCCCGCGCTGAACGCCGTGTAGACGACCAGCAGGATCGAGCCGCGGTCGAACAGCTTCAGCGGCGCGGAGTTCCGCGTGATCCAGTCGCCGATCCAGCGCCGCGCCAGCTGCCCGGCGACGAACGGCGCGAGCAGCTGCAGCACGATCCCGAGCACGGCCGAGCCGTCGACGCCCGCGCCGTCCCCGGACAGCAGCAGCGCCACCAGGATCGGCGTCAGCACGATGCCGGCCAGGTTGGACAGCGACGCGCTGCAGATCGCGGCCGCGACGTTGCCCCGCGCGATCGAGGTGAACGCGATCGAGGACTGCACCGTCGAGGGCAGCACGGCCAGGAACAGCACGCCGGCGGCGAGCTGCCCGGGCAGCACCGACGACGGCAGCAGCGTGACGGCCAGGCCGAGCAGCGGGAACAGCACGAACGTCGAGGCGAGCACGACCGAGTGCAGCCGCCAGTGCCGCAGGCCTTCGAGGGCCTCCTGCGTGGACAGCCGGGCGCCGTAGAGGAAGAACAGCAGCCCGACGGCGACCGTCGTGGCGGTGCTGAACCCACTGGCCACGGCGCCCGAAGCGGGCAGCAGCGTGGCGACGCCGACGGTGGCGAGGATGGCGACGATGAACGGGTCGAGACGCAAGCGGGACATGGATCTCCTTCCACGACCATTCTCGGACGCGCGCCGCTCATTGTGAACCCCGATGACCGGACTGACTGTTATCGCCGATCGCGATAGAGTGGGCCGGTGCTGGACCCACGGCTGTGCCGGTCGTTCCTCGCCGTCGCCGAGACGCGCAGCTTCACGGCGGCCGCGCGCCGGCTCGGCGTCGGCCAGCCGACGGTCAGCCAGCACGTCCGCCGGCTCGAGAAGGACGCCGGCGGGCTGCTGTTCGCCCGCGACACCCACACGGTCGAGCTCACCGCGCGCGGGCAGGCGATGGTGGGGTTCGCGCAGACCATCGTGGACACCGAAGAGCGCGCGCAGCGGCACTTCCGCGGCGCCGGGCTGCGCGGACGCGTCCGGTTCGGGGTGTCCGAGGACTTCGCGCTCGGCGAGCTGCCGGAGATCCTGCACCGGCTGCGCCGCAGTCACCCGCTGGTCGACGTCGAGCTGACCGTCGAGCTCTCGGACGTCCTGGCGCAGCGGCTGCGGGCCGGGCAGCTGGACCTGGTCCTCGGGAAACGCCGTCCGGGCGCGCACCACGGCCGGCTGCTGTGGCGCGAACCGCTCGTGTGGATCGGCTCGGCCGCGACGGTGCTGGAGCCGGGCCAGCCGGTGCCGCTGGTGCAGTACCCGATGCCGTCGATCACCCGGCAGCTCGCCGTGGAGTGCCTCGAACGCGCCGGCCTGGAGTGGCGGGCGGCGTGCCAGACCTCGAGCCTCACCGGCCTGCGGGCCGCGGCGGCGGCCGGGCTCGGCGTCACCCTGCACGCGCGCAGCCTCGTCCCGGCCGACCTCGTCGAGCTCGACGGCCTGCCCGAGCCCGGCGACATCGAGTTCATGCTGCTGGCGCGGGAGTCGATGGAGGAACCCGCCGCGGCGCTGGCGGAGTTCGTGCTGGACCGGGTCGGACCCAGGAAACCCGACTGATCACGCTTCGTCGCCGTTCAGCAGCCGCCGCAGCCGGGCCAGCGCCCGGTGCTGGGCGACGCGGACCGCGCCCGGGGTCGAGCCGACCGCCCCCGCCGTCTCCTCCGCGGACAGCCCCACGACCACCCGCAGCACGACGATCTCGCGCTGCTTCTCGGGCAGGATCTCCATCAGCCGGGTGAGCCGCTCGTTGAGCTCGAACTGCAGGGCCCGCTGCTCCGGGCCGGCGGTGTCGGCGACGCCGTCGGGCACCTCGGCCACCGGGTCGGTCCGGTTGCGGGCCGCGGCGCGGTGCGCGTCGGCGACCTTGTGCTGGGCGATGCCGTAGACGAACGCCAGGAACGGGCGGCCCTGGTCGCGGTAGGACGGCAGCGCGGTGAGCACGGCGAGGCAGACCTCCTGGGCGACGTCGTCGGCCGAGGCGAAGGTCCGCTCGGTGCGCCCGACGCGGGCCCGGCAGTAGCGCACCACCAGCGGCCGGATCGTGGCGAGCAGCCGCGCGGTCGCGGCGTCGTCGCCGGCGATCGCGGCGGCGACCGGCTCGTCGTGCCGGCGCCAGTGGTCCGGGAAGTCCCCGGCGGGTTGCGCCGCGGCGATCTCCCGCACGAGCGCGCGGCCGCGCACCCGCAGCAGAGTGCCCTCCACGTCGAGGCCGACGCGCAGCGAGTCGTGCAGCGCGGCGTTGGACTCCCGCAGCTGCTCGGTGATCGCGCGATCCCCGTACTCGGTTGCCGGCATTTCAGCTCACCTTCCCCTGTCCCGCTGATCGTCGGGTGGTGCGGCCCGGTGACGCCGGAGGCGTTCCCGTACGTGGCGGAGGTTGGACCGGACGGTCGCCGGGTCGACCCGGAGCGCCTGCGCGATCTCCGCCGGGGTGAACCCGTCGAGCGACCACGCGAGGACCGTCCGCTGCCGGCCGGGGAGCGTCGCGAGCAGCTCGATGAGGTCGCCGTGCTGCTCCACCAGAGCGGCCAGCTTCTCGTCGTCCCGCGGGTCGGCGACCGGTGCCCAGTCGACGCGCGCTTCCCCCGGCGCGTCGAGCAGCCGGCCGGCGACGCGGCGGACCCAGGCCCGCGGCTCCTCGATGGTCGGCCACGCCTCCAGCGCGTGCAGCATCGCCTCGGCGGCGACGTCACGCGCGGTTTCGACCTCGAACCCGGCCTTGCACAGGAACGCCACGAGTGGCGGGAAATCGGCGCGGAAGAACGCGTCGAACTCGTCTCGACCGCACACGGCCGCCTCACCACCCCTCGCCTCCACAGGAACAAGTGCGGTGAGGTGACCGCTACGTGTAACGATTCGGCCACGACTCCTCGGTAGGAGTAATGCGGTACGCCGTCCGGGTCACGCAAAGTGATGGGTTGGCTCGACGATCTTGGGTACCCGGGCGGGATGAGCCACGGAGAGCGAAGCCAAGGGCAACTGGCCACGCGTCCCGGTTCGCGCCGGAGACGCACCCGCGAACGGTGACTTCCGGTCACCGGCCGGCGACCGCGCGTCCCGGTGCGCGGTCCGCCGCGGCCGAGCCGGGAATCCTTGCCGGACCGGCAAACCCGGCGTCGGCGACCAGGTCCGCGCGTGGTCGCGCAAGGGGACGCGCCGAGACCGATGCCGTCGATCGGGTGACGTGATCGACATCGAGATCCCCGGAAGAAAGGCGTACTCTCACGTGTTGCAGTCTTGGTTGCCCGGAGGGTGAGCCGGGGACCGACGCCAAAACCCCTTGACCCAGGCGGATACGCTTGCGCGCCCGCGGCGGTCAAGTCGGTTGACGCGTCACGACAATGGGAAACAAGTAGAGCTAGGGAGGTGAACGAAGGAAATGGAAGCCACGATGACGGGCTGGGCGGAACTCGCGGCCTGCAAGGACGAGGACCCGGAACTGTTCTTCCCGATCTCCGAGGTCGGTCCGGGCGCCCGGCAGACGTCCCACGCGAAGGCGGTGTGCGGTCGCTGCCCGGTACGCGCCGAGTGCCTCGGCTACGCGCTGGACAACGGCCTGGACCACGGCGTCTTCGGCGGCACCACCGCGGTCGAACGCCGCCGGCTGGTGCGCACGGCGCCCCAGCGGGACCGAGTGGCGTGACCGCCGCCCGGTGACCTCTTCCCGGCGGCCTGGAGCGAAACACCGAAACCGGAGAACGAATTCCGGGCGTGTGTGTGCCCGGGTGGGTGACCCTTGTGGAATCACCCACCCGGGCATTTCCATTGCCTGATGTGGGTGACGCATTCTTCGAGTGTTATCGGCCGCGTTTCCGAGTACTTTCCGCATCCCGCGAGTCCCGTCCTCACTCACGCGAGTCACGCCTTCACTCACGTGAGTCACGGCGTCGATCACGCGGGTCACGGCTTCGATCACGCCGGACCCGCGTGCGTGCTCAGTGCGGCGGGGGCGTGCCGTCCGCGGGCCAGACGTCCGGCAGGCCCCACGGCTCCGCCGACGGCGGCTCGAACGCCGCCATCGCCGCCACCAGGCCGCGTTCGATCGTCAGGAGCGTCACGCCGAACCAGCGGTAGCCGTCCTCGCCCGGGCGTCGCAGGTAGGTGGCCACCGCGGGCTGGCGGTTGGCGCGGATCGGCAGCATCCGGAACCGGCCAATGCACGTCGGCGCCGCCGGGTCCATGCTGAGCGACAGCGCCCGGACGATCGCGGCGCGCGAGGCGAACCACAGCGGGTACGGCGGCATGACGGCCTGGGCGTCCTCGTGCAGCAGCTTCGCCACAGCGCTCGGGTCACCCTGCTCGTACGCGGCGATGAACCGCTTGAGCAGCGCGGCCTCCGCCGCCGTCGGATCACCCGCGGTCCACTCGGAACGGCGCGCGGGCAGCCGCTCACGCAGCGTCGTGCGGGCCCGCTGCAGCGCGCTGTTCGCCGACGCGACGCTCGTCTCCAGCAGCGACGCCGTCTCCTTCGCCGACCAGCCGAGCACATCGCGCAGCACGAGCACCGCCCGCTGCCGCGGCGGCAGGTACTGCACGGCGGCGAGGTAGGCCAGCTCGATCGTCTCCCGCTCGACCACGACGGCGTCCGGTGTCTCGAGGTCGAGCAGCCGGTCCGGGCAGGGCTCGAGCCACGGCTGGTCGACGGCGGCGAGCGGCCCGTCCGGCTCCCCGGACGGCCCCAGCTGATCGGGCAGCACCCGCCGCGGCCGCCGGGCGAGCGCGTCGAGACAGGCGTTCGTCGCGATCCGGTAGAGCCAGGTGCGCACGCTCGCGCGCCCCTCGAACCCGTCGCGGCCCTTCCACGCCCGCAGGAAGGTCTCCTGCGTCAGGTCTTCGGCATCCCCGAGCGAGCCGAGCATCCGGTAGCAGTGCACCTGGATCTCCCGCCGGTGCCGCTCGACGACGCGCTCGAAGTCCCCGCTCATCCCCGGCACGCTAGCGCACCGCAGGTCAGAGACCGAGGATTCGCGCCGCCGAGCTAAACCGCCGCGGTCTCCTCGTCCGCCAGCCGTTCCAGGCCGCTCTGGGTCTTGAGGGGCAGGTGCTTGAGGAACGCCACCGCGACGACCACCAGCAGCGCGATCGGTGCCGCGATCAGGAACAGGTCGCTGGTCGCCGTGCCGTAGGCCTCGCGGATCACCTTGGCCACCGGCTCCGGCAGCGTGGCCAGGTTCGGCACCGTCTCCGAACTGCCGCCGCCCGGCAGCGGGCCGAGGCCCGCGGTGATCAAGGACGTCACCCGGTCGGCCAGCACCGCGCCCAGCGCGCTCACCCCGATCGAGCCGCCCAGGCTGCGGAAGAACGACAGCGTGGACGTCGCCGCGCCGAGGTCGTGCGCGGGGACGTCGTTCTGGGCCACCAGCACCAGGTTCTGCATCAGCATGCCGACGCCGGTGCCGAGCACCAGCATGAACAGGCTGAGCACGACCACGCTCGTGTGCGCGTCGATCGTGCCGAGCAGCCCGAGCCCGGCCGCCAGCAGGATCGCGCCGATGACCAGGTGCGCCTTCCACTTGCCGGTCCGGCTGATCAGCTGGCCCGACACCGTCGAGGAGATCAGCAGGCCGAAGATCATCGGCAGGCTCATCAGCCCGGCCACCGTCGGCGACTTGCCCAGCGCCAGCTGGAAGTACTGCGACAGGAACACCGTGCCGCCGAACATCGCGACACCGACCAGGAAGCTGGCCACCGTCGTCAGGGTGATCGTGCGGTTGCGGAACAGGCCCAGCGGCAGGATCGGCTCGCGCACCCGCGACTCGACGAACACCGCCAGCGCCAGCACGACCAGGCCGGTGGTCACCAGCACGGCGGTCGGCCAGGAGCCCCAGGCGAACTGGTGCCCGGCCAGCGACGACCAGACCAGCAGCGTCGACACCCCGGCCATGATCAGGAACGCTCCGAGGTAGTCGACCTTGACGTCCCGGCGGACCGTCGGCAGCTTCAACGTCCGCTGCAGCAACAGGATCGCGGCGACGGCGAACGGGACGCCGAGGAAGAAGCACCAGCGCCAGCCGAGCCACGACGTGTCGACCATGACGCCGCCGATCAGCGGGCCGGCGACGGTGCCGACGGCGAAGACGCCGCCGAAGATCCCGGAGAACTTGCCCAGCTCGCGCGGGGAGACGATGGCCGCCATGATCACCTGCGCGAGCGCGGTGAGCCCGCCGCCGCCGATGCCCTGGGCGACGCGGCTGGCGATCAGCACCTCGATGTTGCCGGCGAACCCGGCCACGAGCGAGCCGACCACGAACAGCGCCAGCGAGGCCTGGATCAGCAGCTTCTTGTTGTAGAGGTCGGAAAGCTTGCCCCACAACGGAACCGTGGCCGTCATCGCCAGCAGCTCGGTGGTGACCACCCACGTGTAGGACGACTGCGAGCCGCCCAGCTCGCTGACGATCCGCGGCAGCGCGTTGGCCACCACGGTCGAGGCGAGGATGGCCACGAAGATGCCCATCATCAGCCCGGACATGGCTTCGAGCACCTGTCTGCGGTTCATCGGGCCGGACGTCGTCGTCTGCGGCGGGTCGGCGGTCGTGGACACGGGTGTCCCCCCCTGGGTGTCGGACGCGGACCGGGTCAGCGGGTCCGCTGCGGGTCGGGCAGGCCGGCGGCGATGCTCGCCACGGCCTCGTCGAACAGGGCCGAGACGGTCTCTTCGCCGCCTCGTTCGCGCCACCGCAGCATCGCGGCGTTCATCGCGCCGCCGACCACGGCCAGCAGCAGCGAGGGGTACAGGTCGCCCGGGTCGCAGCCGGCACGCCGGGCGATCGCCGCGGTCAGCGGCTCGGCCTGCTGGGCGTTCATCGTCACGGCCCGGTGGAACAGGGCCGGGTTCTGCTTCACCGCGGTCATCCGCGCCAGCCACTCCCGCGGGTTCGCCCCGACGTCGGCGACCTCCTCGCGCATGACGGTGACCAGCGCGTCCAAAGTGGACACTCCGGCCGGCTGCGCGAGGAACCGCCCGATGGCGCGTTCGGTGCGTTCGAGGTGGTCCGGGTAGGCGATCACGACGGCGTCCTCTTTGGACGCGAAGTAGTTGAAGAAGGTGCGGACCGAGACGCCGGCCGTCGCGGCGATGTCCTCCACCGTGACCGCGTCGAGGCCGCGCTCGGCGACGAGCTCGACGGCGGCGACGGCCAGCGCGCGGTGCGTCTCGTACTTCTTGCGCTCACGCAGGCCGGGTGGTGGGGGCACGTCGACCACGGTAGCGGAACTTGCACGTCATGCAAAGTTGCATTTCGTGCACCGACCTGCCTCCGCAGGCGGCGGCCGCGGCTGGGAGACTGCCGGGGTGAGTGGAACGGTGCTGGTGCTCGGCGGACGCAGTGAGATCGGGCTGGCCGTGGCGAAACGCCTGGTCAGCGGGGACGCGCGACGGTTCGTCCTGGCTGCGCGGCCGGGCGCGGACCTCGCCGGGGAGGTCGCCGCGCTGCGTGAAGCCGGCGCCGAAACCGTCGAAACCGCGGACTTCGACGCCGACGACCTCGCCGCGCACGGCGCATTCCTGGAGAAGGTCGCGGCCGACCACGGGCCGCTGGACGTCGTCGTGCTCGCCTTCGGCATCCTCGGCGACCAGGAGCGGGCCGAGTCCGACGCCGCCCACGCCGCGGCGATCGTCCACACCGACTACGTCGCCCAGGTCGGCGTCCTGACCCACGCCGCGAACCTCCTGCGCGCGCAGGGCCGCGGCCGGCTCGTCGTGTTCTCCTCGGTGGCCGGGGTGCGGGTGCGCCGCGCGAACTACGTCTACGGCTCGGCGAAGGCCGGTCTCGACGGCTTCGCGAGCGGCCTCGCCGACGCGCTGCACGGCTCCGGCGTCCACCTGCTGCTGGTCCGCCCGGGCTTCGTGATCGGGCGGATGACCGAGGGCATGGCGCCGGCGCCGTTCTCGAGCACGCCGGACCAGGTCGCCGACGCGACCGTCGCCGCGCTGCGCCGCGGCCGCGGGGTCGTCTGGGTGCCCGGCGTACTCCGTCCGGTCTTCTTCGCGATGCGCTTGCTGCCGCGCGCGATCTGGCGCCGGATGCCGCGGTGACCCGCTAGCCGGGACGCGTGTGTCGGCCGCCACAGCCCATTCCCGTGCGCGCTCCGGCACGGTGCGTCGCGAAATCGGCCGATGGGCCCGGCTTTGCTCGGCCGTTCGGGCAGCGTCACAAGCTTTCAACAAGTTTCTCAGGTAATTCCCAGCTAACGCGGTGATCCTCGAACACAGGGGTTCCATCGAGGGAAGCAAGGGGAAACTTGTCGTGCTGTTGTCGTCCCGGGGGCGCCGCATCGGCGGCCGAGTCGCGCTCGGCGTCGTGTCGACGCTGGTGCTCGCGGCCACCGGGTACGCGTGGTCGCAGCTGAGCAAGCTGGACGACGGCATCGTCACGGCGAACGTCATCCCACCCGCCGCGCAGATCGACGGTGACACTGTCGCAAATGGCGAACCGCTGAAGATCGCCCAGAACATCCTGCTCGTCGGGATCGACGCCCGCACCGACGCGTACGGCAACCCGTTGCCGCAGAGCGTTCTCGACGCCCTGCACGCGGGCAGCGGCGACGACGGCGGGGACACCACGGACACGATGATCGTGGTGCACATCCCGGCCGGCGGCGCCGCGGCGACCGCGATCTCGATCCCGCGTGACTCCTATGTGGACATCGCGGGCGGCTACGGCAAGCACAAGATCAACTCGGCCTACAGCCGCGGCAAGAACGCCGCGATGTCCGGGTTGCGCGCCCAGGGCCTCTCGGGCGCGCAGCTGGAGGTGGCGGCGAACGAGGCCGGCGCGAAGACCGCGATCCAGACCGTCGAGAAGTTCACCGGCCTGACCGTCAACCACTACGCGTCGATCAACCTCGCCGGGTTCGACGCGCTGTCGCAGGCCGTCGGCGGCGTCGAGGTCTGCCTCAAGGCGCCGGTGCACGACACCTACTCCGGCGCGGACTTCCCGGCCGGGCCGCAGACGCTGTCCGGCGCCCAGGCGCTCGCGTTCGTCCGGCAGCGCCACGGGCTGCTCAACGGCGACCTCGACCGGATCGCGCGGCAGCAGGCGTTCCTGTCCGCGATGGCGAAGACCGTCCTCAACGCCGGCACGTTCACCAGCCCGTCGAAGCTGAACGCGCTGGTCAGCGCGGTGCAGGGCTCGGTCGTCCTGGACAAGGGGTGGGACGTCCTGAGCTTCGCGCAGCAGCTGCGGGGGATGACGTCGGGCGCGATCGGCTTCGCCACGATCCCGGTGCAGAGCCTCTCGCTGGCGACGCCGTCCGACGGCGACGCGGTGAAGGTCGACCCGGGCCAGGTCCAGCAGTTCGTCCGCACGGCGATCAGCACGCCGGCGGTGCAGGCGTCCGGTGACGAGGTGGCGGGCGGCGTCAAGCCGGTGGCCGCGACCGGCACGTCGACGCCGGACCCGGGCAAGACGCCGGACACCTCGGGCAGCACGAAGCAGCCGGCGACCTCGACGGCCGCCGGCTGCGTGAACTGAGCGATCAGACGAACGCGGACTGCCCGGTGATCGCCTTGCCGACGATCAGGGTGTTCATCTCACGCGTGCCCTCGAAGGAGTAGATCGCCTCGGCGTCGGCGAAGAAGCGCGCGACGTCGTAGCCGAGCACGATCCCGTTGCCGCCGAAGATCTCGCGGCTCCAGGCGACGACCTCGCGCATCCGCGACGTCACGAACGCCTTGGCCAGCGACGAGTGCTCGTCCTTGAAGATCCCGGCGTCCTGCAGGCGGGCCAGCTGCACGAGCATGCCCCACGACGCCGTGATGTTCCCGAGGCTCTTCACGAGCAGGTCCTGCACCAGCTGGAAGCGGGCGATCGGCCGGCCGAACTGCTGCCGCTCCTGCGCGTAGGCGAGCGCGGCTTCGTAGGCGCCGATCGCCACGCCGAGCGCCTGCCACGCGACGCCGCCGCGGGTGGCGCGCAGGATCTCCGCGACGTCGCGGAAGGAGTTGATGCCCTGCAGGCGGTTCGCCTCCGGCACGCGGACGTCGGTCAGGGTGATCTCGGCGTTCTCGACGATCCGGAACGCGATCTTGCCCTCGATCTTCTCCGCCACGAAGCCCGGCATGTCCTTCTCGACGACAAACCCCTTGACGTGGTTGTCGTCGACGTCGCGCGCCCACACGACGATGTAGTCGGCGAAGGTCGCGTTGCCGATCCACTTCTTGGCGCCGTTGAGGATCCAGGCGTCGCCGTCCCGCTTGGCTGTCGTGCGCATGCCGCCCGCGACGTCCGATCCGCCGAGCGGCTCGGTCATCGCGAACGCGCCGATCTTGTCCATCGCGGCCATCTCGGGGAGCCAGCGGTCACGCTGCTCCTGGCTGCCGCCGGAGTAGATCGAGTACATCGCGAGTCCGTTGTGGACACCGAAGAACGTCGCGACCGACGCGTCCGTGCGGCTCATCTCCATCGCCATCATGCCGGTGAGCAGGTGGCTGACCGCGGGCTTGTGCGCGCCGTAACCCTCGTAGGGCAGGCCCGCGAGACCGCTCTCGCGGAACATCCCGATCAGTTCCTTCGGGAAGGTGCCCTTCTCCCAGTTCTCGTTCACCAGCGGCTTGACGTCGTTCTGCATGAACTCGCGCGCACTCACGAGCAGCTTGCGCTCGTCGTCCGGCAGCAGCGCCTCGAAGTCGTAGAAGTCGGCGGTCAGCTTGTCCTTGAGCGGTTCCATGTCAGTTCTCCTCCACTGCTTTCAACACTGCGAGCTGCTTGCGGTCGCGCGTCTCGGAAAGCTCCGAGTACGTGGAGGAGCCGTAAGCCTTTTCGACGGCTTCGATCAGCCGTTCCTGCTCTTCGGGACTCTGGCTGGGGTTGCCCAGCCCGGCCCACATCTGCTTCATCGACTTGCCGATGTGCTCGGACATGTGCCGGTAACCGCCGGGGCCGCCGCCCAGGTGCGAGCCGAGGAACGGCCCGACCGTGGCCCAGCGGATGCCGAGCGAATTCGTGATCACCTTGTCGAGGTCCTCCGGCGTCACGACGCCCTGCTCGACGAGGTAGATCGCCTCGCGGCTCAGCGCGTTCTGCAGCCGGTTGCCGACGAAGCCGGGCACTTCCTGGTGTTCGACGACCGGCGTCCGGCCGAGGAAGGTGTAGAAATCGACGGCCTGCTGCACGGATTCGTCGCTGGTGCGCTCGCCGGGGACGACCTCGACCAGCGGGAGCAGGTGCGGCGGGTTGAACGGGTGTCCGATGAGGACCCTGGACGCGTCTCCCAGGTCACCGGTGAACGCCGTCGAGGGGATGGCGCTCGACGAGCTCAGCAGCAACGCGTGCTGCGGGGCCTCCTTCACGAGCGTCGCGAACAGGTCCTTTTTGAACTCGACGTTCTCGGGTCCGTTCTCCTGCACGACATCCGCGTCCTTCACGGCTTCGGCGACGTCGGCGGCGATGTGCACCCGGCTCGCCAGTTCGCCGGCGGTCGTGCCGAGGTGCGGTGCGAACGTCTCGAGTGCGTCGGTGATGGCGTCGGCGAGGTCGGGGCGCGGGTCGCTGACGCGGACGGTCAGGCCGTGGTGGGCGAACAGCGCCGTCCAGGACAGGCCGATGGTGCCGGCGCCGATGATTGCCGCGTTCTTCATGATTGGGCTCCCTTGAGGTAGTCGAAGACCGGCTTGACCGGAGCGAGCGTCAGGTCGGTGAGGATGTGGCTGGCGGACACGACCTCCAGCACGGGCAGGTCGGCCAGCGGGGCCAGGACGTGCTGGAACAGCTGCAGCCGCGCGGGACCGGTGTAGGCCTGCTTGACCACGACGTCGGTGATCTCGGTGCGGACCAGCTCCTGCACGCGCGGCGTGCCGTCGTAGTCCGGGACGGTCTTGAGCATGAACGTCGGGACGGTGATCTGCTTCTCCGCTTCGCGGACGTCCAGCTCGTGGTGCTTGTAGCCCATGGTCGCGGTCGCCACCCGGAGCGTCCCGTAGTCCAACGTGCCCACGAGAACGCCGTTGTCGACATACAGACTCGGGCTGCCGACGGTCTTCGGGTACGCGCTCACCTCGCGCCCGGACGCCGTCGCCGGGAAGTTGTCGAGGTACATCGCGTGCAGGTACTCGCCGCGCTCGCCGTCGAAGCTGACCTCGATCGCCTGGCCGGACTCGGTGTACGGGCCGTAACCGGAGACGTCGCCCATCTTCATGACCTCGAAGCGCACCAACGGTTCTTCGACCTGAAGCGGCTCGGGCACGACGGCGCGCAGGGCGTCGGCGTCGGTCCGGTAGACGATGTTCAGGTACTCGCGATTGGTGAACCTCGGGACCACGGGCGCGAACGCCGGGGCGGTCAGGGGAGTCGTCACGTGCTTGCGGACTTCGTCGATCTTCATGTCACTCACCGGTCCACTTCGGAGCGCGGCGCTCGGCGAAGGCGGTCATGCCCTCGCGGACGTCGGCGGACTGCATCAGTTTCTTGATTTCTTCGCCCTGCACGGCCGCGGGATCCGCGGCTCGCATGATCTTCTTGACGGCGGCGAGCGCCAGCGGCGCGTTCTCCGCCAGCTTCTCGGCCAGCTGCAGCGCGACGGCGGCGGCGTCCCCGCTCGGCGTCACACGGTTGACCAGGCCCAGCTCGCCCGCGCGGCGGCCGGTGACGGGCTCGCCGGTGAGCAGGAACTCCATCGCCAGGTGGTGCGGGATCCGCTTCGGCAGCCGGATCACGCCACCGCCGGCGGCGATCAGCCCGCGCTTGACCTCGGGCAGGCCGAGGCGGCTGTCCTCACTGGCGACGATCAGGTCGCAGCCCAGGGCCAGTTCGAACCCGCCGCCCATGGCGAACCCTTCGACGGCGGCGATCAGCGGCTTGGTCAGCTCGGCCTCGGTGAGGCCGCCGAACCCGCGTCCCGGGATCTCCGGCGACTCGCCCTTCAACGCGGCCTTGAGGTCCATGCCGGCGCTGAAGGTGTTCTCGGCGCCGGTGAGGACACCCGCCCGCAGCGCCGGGTCGGCTTCCAGCTCGTCCAGCGCGGCGGCCAGCCCGGCGGCGACGGCGGCGTTGACCGCGTTGCGGGCCTGCGGCCGGTCGATGGTGATCAGCAGGGTGCTGCCGATCCGCTCGGTGCGTACTTCGGTCATGGTCCTGCTTCTTTCTCAGAGTTCCGCGAGGACGTCGGCGGTGTCCTGGCCGGCCAGCGGGGCCAGGCGGCGGATCGAGCCGGGCGTCGCGGAGAACTTCACCGGGATGCCGACCGTGCGGATGGTGCCCTCGCTCGGGTGCTCGACGGCGTCGAGCAGGTGGCCGTCGCGGACGTACGGGTCCTCGTGCGCCCGGTCCAGCTCCAGCACCGGCGCCATCGGGATGCTGTGCTTCGCGCAGACCTCGGCCCACTCCTCGGTGGTCAGCGCCGGGGCGCACGCGGCGATCTGCCGGGTCAGCCACTCGTTGTCGGCGCGGTCGATGGCCTCGCCGTTGACGCGCGGGTCCGCGGCCAGCTCCGGCCGGCCCGCCGCGGCGAAGAAGTCGCGGAAGTTCTTGGGGTTGTAGGGGATCACGCAGGCGAGGCCGTCCTTGGTGGGGACCGCGGCGTGGCCCTTCGTCATCGACAGCGCGAAGCCGGTGGGGCCCTCGGCCGGCTCGTAGGTGTGCCCGGCGAGGTGCTCGACCAGGTTGAACGCGAGCAGCGTGTCCGTCATCGGGATCTCGATCTGCTGGCCCTGGCCGGTCCTGTCGCGGTGGACCAGCGCGGCGAGCACGCTGTAGGCGATGGTCAGCGACGACACCTTGTCGCCGATGATCGTCGGCAGGTAGACGGGCTTGCCCAGGGCGCGGTTCGCGACGTCGACCAGGCCGGAGGAGGCCTGCACGGTCTCGTCGTAGGCGGCGTTGCCGGCCTGCGCGGAGTCGCCGCGGAAGCCCTGCGCGTGGGCGTAGACCAGGCGGGGGTTGCGTTCGGCGACGTCGGCGTAGTTCAGCCCCAGGCGGGCCAGCGCGCCGGGGCGCATGTTGGTGATCAGGATGTCGGCCGTGTCGATCAGCTTCAGGGCCTGCTCGCGCTCGGCGTCGTCCTTCAAGTTGAGGGCCACGCTGCGCTTGTTGCGGTTGACGTTCAGGTTCAGCGGGGTCATGCCCGGCGTGGTGCGGTACTGGCCCACCCGCACGGTGTCCGCGGGGGACTCGATCTTGATCACGTCGGCGCCCAGGTCACCGAGGATCTGGGCCGCGTACGGGCCCATGACCACGGTCGAGAGGTCGATCACGCGCACGCCGTCCAGCGGGCCGGCGGCGGTCGGGGTGATGTCCGTCATCATTCGTCCTTTCGCGCCTTGCTTCGTTGCTCTACTTACGAAGCTAGGCGCGATGGCGATGAAAGGGAATGATCATGATGCGCACAATGGTGTGACCGCGGCGATCATACCATTGTGGTTTAGGTGGCGATCGGTTCCTTGAAGACGTCTGTCGCGGCTTCGACGAGTTCCCGCAGGTCGCCGTCGGCGCGGTCGCGGCGCCAGAGCAGGCCGGTGTCCAGCTGGGGCCGGAAGTCGGTGAACGGCAGCACGATGACGTTGTCGAGGCGGTAACCGTGCATCGGGCTCCGGTCGTCCAGCATGGAAATGGAAAAGGCCTCGCCGCTGGAAATGATTTCGGACGTTCCGCCGTAACCGGTGTTGGTGAGGCGAATGCGGTTCTTGACGCCCAATTCACTCAACTGGTGGTCGAGCTGGTCGAAGTACGCGGGCGTGATGTCCCCGGGTGAGGCGACGTACGGGAATTCGGCCAGCTCGGCCAGCGTCACCGAGTCCCGCCCGGCGAACATGTCGGCCGGGACGACCGCGCCGAGCCGCTCCGACATCACCGGCAGCTGCTCCAGGGCCGGATCGGTGACCGGCAGCCGGGCGAGGGTGAGCGCGAGCTTCCCGTCGTGCACGCCCTGCACGAGGTCGGCGGTGGTGCCGGGCCAGCGCTTGACCTCGTAGCGCGCCTTGACCAGCTCGGCGAGGGCGTTGACGCGGTCCCGCAGGTCCGGGTGCACCCCGGCGGGCATGCCGAGGAAGACGGTGCTGCGCTGCGGCCGCGTCGCCTCCTTCAGTTTCCAGGGGATCGCGCCGACCTGCTCGAGGACGTCCCGCGCGAGCGGCAGCAGGGCGGTCCCGGCGGCGGTGAGCGTGACGTGGTGGGTGCTGCGGTCGAACAGCTGCTGGCCCAGTTCGTGTTCGAGGTCCTTGATCCGCTGGCTCAACGGGGACGCGGCCATGTGCAGCTTCCGAGCCGCGGCCGAGAAGTTCAGCTCCTCGGCGACCGCGACGAAGTAGCGCAGGTGCAGCATCTCCATCCCCAGACCCTAACGACCCACGCCGCCACCCCTCCCATCACGTGCCACGCCCCCAACCACACGAGATCCCCCTCCAATCACACGAGTCACGCGCCCAATCACGCGAGTTCCGCCCCCGATCACGCGAGTTCCGCGTCGGATCACGCGAGTCACGCGTCGGATCACGCGAGCCGACCCTCCAGGCACGCGAGCCGACCGTCTGGGTACGCGAACCGACTGTCCAGGTACGCGAGTTCGCCGTCCCGGTACGCGTTCAGTCGGCCGATGCGCCGCGGCGGACCAAGGCGAGCAGCCGGGCGGGGTCGCCGCCGGAGAGGGCGATGCCGGTCGCGAGCAGGAGGAGGTCCAGCTCGGTGACGTCGGGGGCGACGGCGCCGGCGGCGCGGGCGCGGCCGAGCAGGGCGGCGGCGGTCGTGTTCATCGCGGCGTGCCAGCCGGCGAACAGGCTCTCGTGCTCGCCCACGGGATCGGCGAGCGACAGCGCGAGGGCGCGCTTCGTCCGGACGTGCTCGACGAACAGCCCGAGCCACGCGAAGAGCGCTTCGCCGGGCTCGTCCGCGTCGAGGTCCGCGCGGCTTCGCAGCTCCGCGACTTCGTCGGCGTACACCGCGACGACCAGTTCGCGCCGGTTGGGGAAGTGCCGGTACATCGTCGCGTTGCCGACGCCGGCGCGGCGGGCGACGCGGTCGAGCGGCGTGTCCGGCCCGTCCTCGGCGAAGACGTCTTTCGCGGCGGCGAGCAGCAGCGCCTGGTTGTCCCGCGCGTCCGACCTGCGGGCCCGTGCCGTCATGCTGCTCCCTTGCCAAGTGGGGATATCCCCGGTTAGCGTAGCCGAACCCTAACCGGGGAAGTCCCCATTTAAGGAGTGTCCATGGACGCCGCCGAAGTCCACCGCCGGCTGATCGCGCTGACGCCGTTCACGGCCGAGAGCGTCGCCGAAGGCCTGCGCTACATCGACCCGGACGTGGTCGACCACCGCGGCGGCGCGGGCGGTGACCACCACGGCATCGACGCCTGGCGCGCGAAGTGGGAAGCCATGCTGGACGGCGAGTTCTTCGCCGACTTCCGCGACGTGGGCGTGCGGGTCGAGCGCAACGTCGCCGACGGCGAGTTCTCGGTCAACCGCTACACGAGCACGGGAACGCAGCTCTCGACCGGCCGCAGTTACGCCGTGACCAGCATGGACATGATCCGCGTCCGCGACGGCCGGGTCGTCGAGCACTGGGCCGTGATGGACGTGACCGACCGCGCGGCCCAGCTGGCACCGCCGTCCTGACGCGGATCTCGCGTGCTTGGACGCGGATCTCGCGTGATCGAGCGCGCGACTCACGTGATTGAAGGCGGATCTCGCGTACTTGGAGGGTCGGGTCAGACGGGGCCGGCCAGGGGGAGGGTGATGGTGAACGCGGCGCCGCCTTCGGGGGCCGGGCCGGCTGTCAGGTCTCCGCCCATGCGGGTGACCAGGGCGTGGACCAAGGCCAGGCCGATGCCCGAGCCGACCGGGCGGCGGTCGCGGTAGCGGGCGTTCAGCACGCCGCGCTCGAAGGCGACCGGGTAGTCCTCCGGGGCCAAGCCCGGGCCGCCGTCGCGGACGGAAAGCTGGGCGTTGGGGCCGGACAAAGACAGCGAGAAGACCATGGGGGCGCCTGAGGGGGTGACTCGGAGGGCGTTCTCCGCCAGGCCGTCGACGACCTGGTGCAGGCGCCGGGCGTCGGCCCGCACCGGGACCGGGGAAGACGGCGCTGTAATGGACAGCTGTACGTTTTCTCGGGCGCACCGCAGCTGCCAGACCTCGGCGCAGTCGCGCAGCAGCGCGCCCAGGTCCAGGGTCGTGACGTCCAACCTGAACTCGTCGGCGCCCAGCCGGGCCAGCTCCAGCAGGTCCGTGACCAGGCGTTCCAGCCGCGCGGCCTCGCGCTGGATCGTCTGCCCGGCGCGCTGGGCGTCGTCGCCCGACGCGACGCCGTCCGCGATCGCCTCGGCGAAGCCCGTCACCGCCGTCAACGGCGTCCGCAGCTCGTGCGACACCGACAGCAGGAAGTCCCGCTGCCGCGCCTCGCTGTGGGCGAGCGCGTCGGCCAGCGAGTTCAGCGAACCCGCCACCTCCGCGACCTCCCGCGGTCCCTCGACCGGCACCCGGACGTCCCGCCGGCCGGCCCGCAACGACCCCGCGGCCGCGGCCGCCCGGCGCAGCGGACGGCCCAGCAGCCGGCCGGACACGAACCCGGCCGCGGCCGCCACCAGCAGCCCGATCCCCAGCGCGAACGCGATGTTCCGGACCAGCGCGCGCTGCGTCGTCTCCGCGTTGCGCGCCGGCAGGACCAGCGCGAACGCCGCCCCGCGCGTCCCGACCGCCCGCGTCTCCACCAGGTACTGCGCGCCCGCGACCAGCACCCGCTCCGAGTGCGCGGCGCCGAGTCCCGCCTTCGCCGCCGCCTGCACCGACACGGCGTCCCCGACGGCCTGGCCGCCCGCGCGCCGCACCACGACCGAGATGCCCTGGCCGCGGACGACGTCGGCGACCTTGCCGACGCCGAGCCGGTTGCCGATGCCGCTTTCGTCGAGCTGCGACGCGACGACGTCGGCCTGCGCGGACAGCGACGACTGCAGCACGTTGTCCGCCGTGGTCCGGATCAGCCGTGCCGCCACGAACCCGGCCACGATCACCGCGATCCCGGCGACGGCGAGGCAGACGAGCGTGATCCGCCCGGCGAGCGTCCCGCGGTACCTCACGCCGGGTCCGCCGCGTAGCCGATGCCGCGGACCGTCCTGATCGGACTGGCCGCGCCGAGTTTCGCCCGCAGCTGCGCGACGTGGACGTCGACCGTGCGCGTGCCCGCCGCGGCGGCGTAGCCCCAGACGGCGCTGAGCAGCTGGTCGCGCGAAAGCACCTGCCCCGGGTGCCGGAGCAGGTGCGTGAGCAGGTCGAACTCCGTGGACGTCAGGGAAATCTCCGTCTCGCCGGCCCAGGCGCGGCGGCTCGTGAGGTCGACGCGCGCCGCGCCGACGGTGAACGCCGAGGGGGCCGGCGCCGCGCCGGACGCGCGTCGCAGCACGGTCCGGACCCGGGCGGCCAGCTCACGCGGGCTGAACGGCTTGGTCAGGTAGTCGTCGGCGCCGATCTCCAGGCCCAGCAAGCGATCCAGCTCGTCGTCGCGGGCGGTGACGAACAGCACCGGCGTCCAGTCGCCGGCCGCGCGCAGCGTCTTGCAGATCTCGATACCGTCCATTCCGGACAGTCCGATGTCGAGCACGATCGCCACCGGCTTGAGCCGCCGGACGGCGTCGAGCGCGCGGCCGCCGTCCGCCTCGACGTGCACGCCGAAGCCGTCCCGCTTGAGGTAGAGCGCCGCCAGCTCGGCGATCGCGGCCTCGTCCTCGACCACGAGGACGAGGCCGCGCCCCGGTGACCCCATTGCTGCTCCCGTCTCCGCCGTCGCCCCCGGGGAGACGCTAGCCGGTCAGGGGGAGCCGTCGTCGTTCATGTCGGACTCGACGCCGTTGAGCGTCGACTCGATGCCGCTCAGCTCGGACGACGCCGGGGAAGTCCCGGAGCCGGGCGAGCCCATCAGGTTGTCGCGGCAGGCCGAGCAGCCGAGCGTGATGAGCGCGGCCGCCCCGACCGCGGCCGCGATCCTCGCCGCCCTCACTTGGTCGGCGCCGGGGCCGCGGGCTTGCAGTGGGCGGACGCGAAGGCGTCGAGCTTCTGCTTCGCCGTGTTCAGCTCGCCGACCTTGCCCTGCCGCTTGGTGGCGCGCTCGTCGAGCTTGGTGGCGCGATCGTTGTGCCCCGCCGTGCGCTGGTCTTGGGCGCGGGCCTTGAGGTTGGCGACCGAGCCGGCGACCTCGGCGCCGCCGTTGATCCGCTTCTCCAGGTTGTCGGCCCGCTTCTGCAGCTTCGGCACCCAGTCGCCGCAGACCTGCTGCGACTCCTCGGGGCTGAGCGTGATCGGCGCGACCGGCGCCGGGGACGTCGTCTGGGCCGAGGCCAGCGGCGCCAGCGCCAGCAGGCAGGCCGCGCTCCCGGCGCCCGCCAGTGCCAGCCGCCGCGTCCAGATGGGTCCGCGCATGGTGTCTCCCTCAGGAAGGTTTCCGGGTACGAGGAGAACTCTGGCGGGCCGGTGTTCGGGCGGCGTGCGCCTCATGTTCGGGCTGTGTAAGGCCCACGGTGATCGACGTCCGCGCGAGGTCGAACGTCAGGGTGTCGCCCAGCACCGGCAGCGCCGGGTCGAACAGCTGCCCGTCGGTGCCGCCGAGCAGCAGCCCGAGCCGGTGCCCGGCCGGGACGACGTGATCGAGGCCGCTCAGCGTGAACGTCATCGGGTACGCCCGCCCCGGCACGAGCGGCTCGCCGTGGCGCAGCGACGCGTGGTGCCCGAGGTCGGCCCAGCCGGTGGCGACGATCTGGTGGTCGACGTGAACGAGGTCGGTGGCGGTGTCCAGGAAGCACGCGCTGTCACCGGGCCGGCTCACGCCCCAGCACGACCGGGTGGTCAGGGTCTTGATCCCGCTGCCGTAGTTCGCGGTGTTCCGCACGTCCGCGGGGCCGTAGTCGACGAGCGCGACGCCGAGCCGCGCGGCGGGCTTGTCCGACGACGCGGTGATCGTCACCGACGGCGTCCCGGCCAGCCGTACCGGCGCCGTCAGGGGAGCGCCGGTGAACCGCGCGGCCGACGTCCCGGCCGCCCACTGCTCGCGGCCGACCGCCGGATCGTCGACGACTGTGGCCGTGCCGGAACCACGCCGGCCGAGCGTGCCGTCGGCCGCCGGCCGGAACGTCGTGGCGGCGGTCGCGGGCGGCCAGGCCCGGACGTCCGTCCACCGGTCCGGCGTGGTTTCCAGGTGCACGGCGGGCTCGTGCTCGACGCCGTTGCGGACGCCCCGCAGCCAGCGGTCGAACCAGCGGCCCAGCGTGTCCACCCACCGCGCCCGCTGCAGGTCGAACGGGTCGACGTGGCCGGCCTGGCTCAGCCACGCCTGGCGCGGCACTCCCGCCCGGCCGAGCGCGGCCCAGTAGGCGGCGAACTGGTCCGGGCCGACGACGCTGTCCCCGAACCCCTGCGCGATCAGCACGCTCGCGCGCACCCGCCCGGCCTGCGGGACGTAGTTCACGCTCTGCCAATAGGCGTTGTAGTCACCGTCCGTGCCCATGCGCGCCTTGACGTCCGCCTCGAACGGCTGACACAACCGCGCCGCGCGGTCGTTGTAGGTGAAGGCCGACCCGGTGTTGTCCGGCGTCGCCAAGGGCGCGCCGTTCGCGACGAGCTGGGCGTAGTTGTCGGCGACGCCTTCGATCGGCACGATCGTCTTCAGCCCGGGGATCCCGGACGCGGCCATGCCGATCGCGGTGGCACCGTCCTGGGACTTGCCGATCGCGCCGACGTCCCCGGTGGCCCAGTCCGCCGTCACCGGGCGGCCGCCGTCGGGCGCGTCGAAGGCCTTCGCCCGGCCGTTGAGCCAGTTCACGACGGCGTTGCCGTCGGCGACGTCGTCGAAGCAGCCGGACGAGCGGTTCGTGCCGCCGACGTCGGCCAGCACCACCGCGTACCCGCGCGGCACGAAGTAGTTGTCGAGGAACAGCGGGAACTGCTCGGGGGTGCCGTCCGGCGCAAACGTTTTCTTCTGGGACTCGTTGCCGCGGCCGCAGCACGCGAAGTACGGGCTGACGTCGAGGATCACCGGGACGCGCTCGCGCCCGGCGGGCCGGACGACGTCGGCGGCGACGCGGTCGGGCCTGCCGTCGTGGTCGAGGTCGGCGCCGGTTTCGACCCACGCCGTCGCGCGGACCGGGCCGGTTTCGGCCGCCGCCGCGGGCGCGAGGACCGCCGTCGTGACCAGCGCGAGCAGGAACCCCAGTGTCAGCCGCATGGCGCCAGTATCACTTCTGGTACGCCGCCAGGAAAAGCTCCATCGCGGCGTCGACGGCCTCGCGGTCGCCGGTCGTGACGAGGTCCAGCAGCAGGCCGCGGGTGACGGCGAGGCCGAGCCGGGCGTGCGCCGGCCGGTCGGCCTCGGGGACGCCGTAGTGCGCGAGCAGGGCCTCGATCGGGCCGAGCCAGTCGTCGACGACGCCGTCCAGGAACTCGGTCGTGCCCGGGGTGCCGCCGAGGGCCTGGCCGTAGAGCTGGAAGAAGAGCTTCTCGTTGGCGCGCAGGTCCTCGTCGGTCAGCCGCCGCCAGAACTCGCGGCCCTCGCCGACGTCGGCCAGGGCCGTGCGCTGCCGGGCCTCGACCTCGCGCGCGACGGCCGTGAGCAGGCCTTCCTTCGAGCCGAAGTGGTAGATGAGCATGCGGTGGCTGGTGCCGAGGCCGGCGGCGAGGGCGCGCAGGCTCTTGCTCGCGCCGCCGTGGTGGGCGATGTGGTCGATCGCCGCGTCCAGCAGCTTGGCGCGCGGGCTTGTGTCGATCATGTACCAGATGGTACACGTACCAAATGGTACAGAGCATTTCCGTCCGTGGCCGGACGTCCGCGTCGGCCGGCACCGTCTACGCCCTCCTCCGCGACGGCGCGAGCTGGCCGACGTGGTCGCCGCTGGAGTCGTTCGAGCTGGTCAGCGAGGGGGAAGGGGAGCCGGAAGGGCTCGGCGCGGTCCGGCTGTTCCGCACCGGCCGCACCCGCTCGTACGAGCGGATCGTCGCGCTGGAGCCCGGCCGCCGGTTCGGTTACGCGCTGGAGCACGGCCTGCCGCTGCGGGACTACGTCGCCTACGTCGACCTGTCGCCGGCCGACGGCGGCACCGAGATCCACTGGCATTCGACGTTCACCGCGAAGATCCCCGGCACCGGCTGGTTCTACCGGCGGATCCTGGGCGTGTTCATCAAGCGGGTGGTCGCCGGGCTGGTCGCCGCGACCGAGGCACGCGTCGCCCCATAAAGTGGGCATATGTCAGCGCCACGACGGGGATCGACCGGCCGCACCCAGGAGGAGCGCAGCGCGGCGATGCGCGTCCGGCTGCTCGACGCGACGATCGACTGCCTGGTCGAGTACGGCTACGCGGGCACGACGACCACCCGCGTCGCCGACCGCGCCGGCGTCACGCGCGGCGCGCAGGTGCACCACTTCCCGACGAAGGCCGACCTGGTCACCTCGGCGATCCGGCACCTGGCGGCGAAACGCACCGAGGTCGCGATGGCCGAACTGGACCGGCTGCGCGCGTCCACCGACCCGGTCGGCGACGCGCTGCAGCTGATGTGGGAGATGCACCAGGGGCCGGTGTTCTCGGCGACGGTGGAGCTGTGGGTCGCGTCGCGGACCGACGCCGAGCTGCGCCGCCAGATGGCCGTGGTCGAGCCGATCGCGACGTCCAGCCTGGTCGAGTTCGGCAAGGCCCTGCTGCCGGAGCACGCGGGGCACCACGAGTTCCTGCACGCGGTGTACACCGCGATGGACGTCGTGCGCGGCATCCTCATCGCCAGCTGGGCCACCCGCGACCAGGGCGAGCTGGACGCGCGCTGGGAACGCGGGCGCCGCCACCTGCGGATCCTCTTCGCCACGTTGATGGCTCCCACCGCCTGAATCGCGTGTTACTCTCTTTGGGAAAGTGAGGAGACGCGCTGTGCACCCGGACCCGTACGACCGCGACTGCCCGACCCGCCAGCTGCTCGACCGCATCGGCGACCAGTGGACGGTCCTCATCGTCGGCGCGCTCACCGACGGCCCGCTGCGGTTCACCGAGATCGCCCGCCGCGTGGACGGCATCTCCCAGAAGGTCCTGACGCAGACCCTGCGCAGCCTGGTCCGCGACGGCATCCTCACCCGCACGGCGTACGCGGTCATCCCGCCGAAGGTCGAGTACGAGCTGACGTCGCTGGGGCGCAACCTTTCCGAGCCGCTGGAGATGCTGGACCGGTGGGCCCGCCGGCACATGACGTCGGTCCAGGACGCCCGCGACGCCTACGACGCGGAGCACACACCCGCGTCCGCGTGACGCTGGACAGCTCAAGGACAATTCCCGGCGGGGATACCGCCTGGCCCGCGGCCCCGGTGACACTGTGGAGGACGGCTCCACGGCTCCGGGGAGGGAATCCATGGCGTCCGCTTTTGCCGTGCTCAACGAAACCCTGCCGCCGCCGGGGCCGGAACTCGTCGGGATCACCGCGCTGGTGGCCGCCGCGGTCGTGGTGACGGCGTTCGCGGTGCCCGCCGACGGCCGGCGGAGTGTCTTCTACCGGGCCAACTTCCTCGGCACGCTCTTCCACGAAGGCGGCCACGCGCTGGTGAGCATCCTGACCGGCGGCGGCGTCCTCCGTGTCGCCATCGACAGCCCGGAATCCGGCGGTACCTGGAGCCGGGAGCCGTCGGCGCTCGCCGCGATCCTGACCATCGCCGCCGGCTACGCGATGCCGCCGCTGGCCGGGCTGGGCGCGGCGGCCCTGCTGCACCGCGGGCTCGTCCCCGCCGTGCTCACCCTGACCCTGGCCGCGATGGTGTTCCTCCTGCTGTTCACCCGGGACGTGCTCACCTTCGTGGTGGTCGTCGCGGTCGGGGCGATCGTGTTCGGCGCGTTGCGCTGGGCGCCGCCCTGGCTGAAGAACGGCGTCGCGTACGCCGAAGCGTGGCTGTTGCTGACCAGTGAGATCGGCGGGCTGCGCGCGATCGTCTCCAACCGGTTCCAGGACGGCTTCGGCGGTCAAGAGGACGACGCCGCCATGCTGGCCCGGAGCACGGGGATCCCCGGTTTCGTGTGGATCGCCGCGTGGTTCGCCCTCATCACCTGGGCGGTGTGGCGCGCGGTCCCGTTGCTGTGGCCGGTGTGAAATCGGCGTGAGGCCGCGCATCTTTCACGGCGAAAGTGGCGTGAGTTTCGTGTGAGGTCGCGTCACTTTCCTGGCGAAAGTGGCGCTTCAGCGGGCGACCAGACCCGCTTCGTGGGCCAGCAGGCCCGCCTGGGTCCGGTTCGTGCAGTCCAGCTTCACGAGCATCCGTGACACGTAGCTCTTCACCGTCGCCTCGGCGAGGTGCAGCCGGGTCGCGATGTCCGCATTGGACAGTCCTTCGCCCAAGCACGCCAGGACATCCCGCTCCCGGTCCGTGAGGCCGGACGTCCGGCGGCGGGCGTCGTCACCGCGTTCGCGGCTGTCCGACGACAGTGCCACCAGGCGGCGGGCCGCCGACGGCGAGAGCACCGTGTGGCCGTCCGCCGCGACGCGGACCAGGCCGATCAGGTCTTCCGGCGGCGTCGACTTCACCAGGAAGCCCGCCGCGCCCGCGCGCAGCGCGCGGATCACGTACGTGTCCGCGTCGAACGTCGTCAGCGCGACCACCGCCGGCGGATCCGGGAGCGCTGCGATCCGGGCGATCGCCGTCAGGCCGTCGACGCCCGGCATGCGCAGGTCCATCAGCACGACCCGCGGCCGGTGCCGGACCACGGCCTCGACGGCTTCGGCGCCGTCGGCGGCCTGGGCCACGACGTCGATGTCGTCGGCCGAACCGAGGATCGTGCGCAGGTGCGCGCACACCATCGGCTCGTCATCGACCACGAGCACCGGGATCACTCTGCGTGCCTTCCGCCGTCGGGACGTAAGCGGGCAGTATCGCACCGACCCGGAACCCGCCGCCGCGCACCGGGCCCGCGTCGAACCGCCCGCCGACGAGTTCGACGCGCTGCCGCAGCCCGGCCAGCCCGGCCCCGGAACCGCTGGCCGCCAGGGCCGGATCGAGCCGCTGCCCGGCCGCGGTGCTGGCGACCGAGACGTCGAGGCCGCCCGGGTGGTAGCGCAGCGACACCGTCACCGACGCGCCCGGCGCGTGCTTGCGGACGTTCGTCAGCGCCTCCTGCACCAGCCGGTACGCGGTCCGCGCGACGGTCGGCGACACCTGCGCCGGGTCGCCGTCCACCGCGAACGCCGTCTCGATGCCGACCGAGCGGGACTCCTCGACCAGCCGGGCCGGATCGCCGGGCTGCTCTTGGCCGAGCGTCCGCGGGCTCAGCTCGGAGCCGTTGCGCAGCACGCCGACGAGGTCGCGCAGCTCGTCCAGCGCGAAGACGCCTTCGCGGCGGATGTCCTCGGCCGCCGCCCGCACCGGCTCCTCGTGCGACGTCACGCCGAGCGCCCCCGCGTGCAGCACCATCAGGCTGAGCCGGTGCGTGACGACGTCGTGCATCTC
This sequence comes from Amycolatopsis sp. NBC_00348, assembly GCF_036114655.1. Taxonomy (NCBI): domain Bacteria; kingdom Bacillati; phylum Actinomycetota; class Actinomycetes; order Pseudonocardiales; family Pseudonocardiaceae; genus Amycolatopsis; species Amycolatopsis sp. NBC_00348. The sequence goes on from NZ_CP107994.1 coordinate 502,818, forward strand.
GCCCGCCAGCCGCCGCCGTTCCTCCGCACGGGCCTGCTCGGCGAGCAGGTGCTGCTCGCGCTCGGCGCGTTCCGCGCGGTCCCGCAGCGACCGCAGCAGCTGGCGCCGCGCCTCGCCGTAGAGCCCGAGCATCGCCGGCAGCGTGGTGCTGAGCAGGGCGAACGGCGTGGTGCTCCAGCTCGGCACCCACGGCCGCGCGGCGATCAGCGTGAGGATCCCGGCCAGCCAGAGGACGGTCCGCCGGTCCAGCAGCCGCGGCAGCTGCGACAGCAGGACCGGGCTGATGGTCGGCACCGTCGTCAGGGCGAGCTGGCGCACCGGCACGAGCAGGCCGGGGGTGAACAGGTCGGACGCCAGCATCAGGCCCGCCGCCGCGACGACGAACCAGGCGACCTGCCGCGGGAACCGGAACACCAGCACCAGGGAGAAGTCGCAGACCAGCTGCAGCGCCAGCCCGGCGGTCGGGCCGAGCGGCCCGGTCGTGACCTCGCCCAGCGCGTAGAGCAGGACGTTCAGGCCCGCGAACGCGAACGCCGCCACGAACAGCCAGAAGACGTCGGCGCGGCTCGGCCACCACGGCCGCCTGGTGCTGGTCACGCGGCCACGGTAACCGCTCGCGGAGGCCGCTGCGCCGGATGCGCAACCAAAGTTGCGCACCGGTCCGCGGGCCGCAACTTTCGTCGCCGTGATCACCTTCCTTGCCCCGTTTCGCCCGCGTCCCCGATCCGGTGGAGTGGGCGGACCACAGCGAGGGAGGCAACCGTGGTGACCGTCCAAACGCGACAGACGACGAGCGTGGTGTTCGCCCGCGCCCCGGTGCTGGCGATCGCCGGCGTCGCCGGGCTCGCGCTGCTGCTGACCAGCGGGCGCTACGCCGGCGGGTTCGACGAGCTCTACTTCCTGGTGGCCGGTCGAAATCACCTGAGCTGGGGGTATTTCGACCAGCCACCGCTCATCCCGGCGCTGGCGGCGGCGATGGACTGGCTCGCGCCGGACTCCCTCGTCGTGTTGCGGCTGCCGATGACGCTCGCCGCGGCCGCCGGGGTGGTCGTCACGGCGCTGATCGCGCGGGAGTTCGGCGGCGGGCGCGGCGCGCAGGCGATGGCGGCTGCCTGCTACGCGACGTCCGGCATCGTGATCGTCAGCCACTGGATCGGGACCTACGTGCTGGACCCGTTCCTGTGGACGGTCGTGGCCTGGCTGCTCGTCCGCTGGACCCGCACCCGCCGCGACGGCCTGCTCGTCTGGGCCGGCGTCGTCACGGCGGTGTCGCTGGAGACGAAGTTCCTGATCCCGGCCCTGTGGGCGGCGGTGCTGCTCGCCGCGCTGGTGGTCGGGCCGCGGGACCTGCTCCGGCGCCCGAAGCTCTGGCTGGGCGCGGCGATCGCCGCCGTGGTCACGGTGCCGACGCTGATCTGGCAGGCGACCCACGGCTGGCCCTACACCCACATGAGTGACGTCGTCGCCGCGGAGTTCCCGGGCTACGGCCCGTGGGTGCGCGACGGGCTGCTCGGCGCCGGCATCGGGGTCGGCGTGGTGGCCCTGCTCTACGGCGTCTGGCGGCTGCTGCGGTCGGCGGAGCTGCGGCCGTACCGGTACCTCGGCGTCGCGCTGGTCCTCGTGGCGCTGGCCGTGGTCGCGACGCAGGGGCGGTCCTACTACCTGATGGGCTGCTACGCCGTTCCGTTCGCGGCCGCCGCGACCGAGCTGACCCGGCGGAACCTGGTGCGGTGGTGGAAGGTCGTGGCGTGGCCGGTGTTCGTGCTCTCGGCCGTCGTCACGCTGGTCGCGCTGCCGGTGTGGCCGGCTTCGGCGCGGACGTCGGTCGGGCCGTTCTCGCTCGGCAGCGCTTTCGCGCAGGGGGAGCTGCCGCAGCAGGAGCTGGCGAAGGTGATCGGGCAGACGTACGCCGCGCTGCCGCCGGCGACCCGGGCCCGGACGGCGGTGTACGCCGAGATCTACCCGTTCGCGGCGGTGACCGAGTTCTACGGGGCGCCGTACGGTATCCGCACCGTCTACAGTGGACACCGGGCGTACTGGTACTTCGGGCCGCCGCCGGAGTCGGCCGACGCGGTGCTGTTCGCCGGGTTCGACCCGGCGCTGCTGCGGCCCCGCTTCGCGCACGAGACCCAGGTGGTCGACGGGCTGCTGTGGCTCTACGACGGCCGGAACGCGCCGTGGTCGCGGATCTGGCCCCAGCTGAAACGGCAGTGAGAGGAAATGATGAGCACTTTGTCCTTGCCCGCCCAGGCTTACCTGCTCGCGTGTGACACCGGCCGCGACCGGCTGCCGCGCCGGCAGGGGGTCGCGCTGCTGGTGCGCGCGGCGGCGTTGACGGACCTGGTCCTGCGCGGGCTGGTCGTCGACGGCGACGGGCGGCCCGTGGTCACCGGCGCGGCCGGCACCGGCCACCTCGTGCTCGACGACCTGCTGGGCGACCTCGCCGCGGACCCGCACCGCAAGTGGCGCGGCTGGGTCCGCCGCGACGCCCGGGCCACGCTCCAGTCCCTGGAGGCCCAGCTCGACGCGGCGGGCACGATCACGCTGAAGACGTCGCACGTGCTGGGGTTGTTCCCGCGCCGCCGCCCGGTGGTCCGCGACCGCGCGGAAGCGGCCCGGCTGCACGAGGTCGTGGCGGCCGCCCTGCGGGGCCGCGAACCGGCGTCGCGGGTCGACCCGGGCGCGGCGGCGCTGACGTCGCTGGCCGCGGCGGTGGAGCTGCGCACGGTCGTCTCGCGCCGCGACGCCCGCCACCACAAGGCCCGGCTCGCGGAGCTGGAGGAGCGCGCGGGAGCGGCGGTCCCCGCACTGCGCAAGGTGGTCCGCGAGCTGAAGGCGGCCCGCGCCGCGGCGATCTCGGCGGCGGCCTCGTCCGGCAGCAGCGGCTGACGCCGTGTCGACCCCCTGATCACGCGTGTCGACCCGGCAATCACGCGAGTCGACCTCCCAGTCACGCGTGTCGGCCGTTCGATCACTCGAGGGGTGTGATCGAACGGCCGACACACGTGATCAGGGAGCCGACACACGTGATCAGGGAGCCGACACACGTGATCAGGGAGCCGACACACGTGATCAGGGAGCCGACACGCGTGATTCGGGAGCCGACACGCGTGATTGGAGGGTCGACACGGCTTCGGCGGCGGCCGAAGTGTTGCGGACCTAGGTTCGGGGCATGGACGAATTCCGTGCGCTGCACGTCCCCGGTACCCCGCTCCTGCTGCCGAACGCCTGGGAGTTCGGCGTCGGCGCCCACCTCGTCGCGCAGGGGTTCCGCGCGCTCGGGACGACCAGCCTCGGTGTGTCCGCGGCGGCGGGGGAGCCCGACGGCGCGCCGTCGACGCGAGACGCGACCGTCGCGCTGGCCGCCCGGCTGGCCCGGCTCGACGCGCTGGTCAGCGTCGACATCGCCGACGGCTTCAGCGCGGACCCGGCCGCCGTCGCCGACCTGGCCGAAGAGCTCGCCGCGGCGGGCGCGGTCGGCGTCAACCTCGAGGACGGCCGCGCCGACGGCTCCCTCGCCCCGGTCGACGTCCAGGCCGCCCTGGTCGCGGCCGTGAAGGAGCGGGCGCCGCGGCTGTTCGTCAACGCCCGCACCGACACCCACTGGGCGGGTGACCGCTCGGTGGCCGAAGCCGAGACGCGGGCGCGGGCGTACGTCGCGGCGGGCGCGGACGGCGTCTTCGTGCCCGGTCTCGCCGCGCCGGCCGACGTCGAGCGGATCGTCGCCGTCGGGGTCCCGCTCAACCTGCTGTTCCTGCCCGGCAAGGTCACCCTGGCCGGGCTGGCGGAGCTGGGCGTCGCGCGGGTCAGCCTGGGCTCGCTGCCCTACCGGATGGCCCTGGCCGCGGCGGCCGAGACGGCGCTCGCGGTGCGCGACGGCCGTGATCTTCCCCTCACCCCGCCGTCCTACGCCGACGTCACCGCGTTCCTGTGAGTTCCGGATCTGCTTGGCTCGGAGGCATGCACGCCTTCGGAGCCGACTTCGCCGTCCCGTCCGGGTACCTGAACACGCCGAGCATGGGCATCCCGCCCGCGCCGGTCGCCGCGGCCGTGGCCGGGTCGGTCGAGAACTGGCGGACCGGCGCGAGCCGGCCGGCGGACTTCGACGAGGCCGTCGCGCGGTCGCGGGCCGGGTTCGCCCGGCTGCTCGGGGTCGACGCCGGGCGCGTCGCCATCGGCGCGTCGGCCTCGCAGCTGATCGCCAACGTCGCCGCCGCGCTGCCCGCCGGCACCCGCGTGCTCGCCGCCGAGGGCGACTTCACCAGCGTGACCTTCCCGTTCGCGGCGAACCCGGGCGTCACCGTCACCGAGGTGCCGCTCGACGACCTCGCCGCGCGGGTCGAGGGGCACGACGTCGTCGCGGTGAGCGTCGTCCAGTCCGCCGACGGCCGGATCGCCGACCTCCCCGCGCTGCGGGCCGCGGCCGAGGCCGCCGGCGCGGCGGTGCTGCTCGACGCGACCCAGGCCGCGGGCTGGCTGCCCTTGGACGTCGCCTGGGCCGACTGGGTGGTCGCGGCGGGCTACAAGTGGCTGCTCGCGCCGCGCGGCTGCGCGTGGCTGGCGGTGCGCCCGGACGCCCAGGACCGCACTCGCGCGGTCGCGGCCAACTGGTACGCGGGGGAGGACCCGTGGGCCACCGTCTACGGCCTCCCGCTGCGGCTGGCCGGCGACGCCCGCGCGTTCGACCTCTCACCCGTCTGGCTGGCCCAGGTGGGTGCGGCCGCCGCGCTGGAGTACCTCGGCGGGCTCGACCTCGCGCAGGTCGCGGCCCACGACATCGGCCTGGCCGACACGCTGCTGGAGAAGCTCGGCCGGCCGCCGCGGGGGAGTGCGATCGTGTCGCTCGAGGCCGACCCCGGACGGGTGGCCGCGGCCGGGATCGTCTCCGGGTTGCGCAACGGCAAGGTGCGGGTCGGCTTCCACCTCTACAACACCGCTGACGACGTCGAACGCGTCTTACACGCATTCGAGTGAACAGCTCAGCGGGCGTGAACTACCGTATGGCGTCGTGGTTGGTGCGCATTTCACCCCAGGCCCGTCCGACACGGCCCCGCTGGGCGCGGTTCCCCCGCAGCCCCGCCCGCCCGTGCCCGGCCCACCGAAGCGTGACACCCGGACCCTGGCACTCAGGGGCGCCGGGCTGGTCGCGATCGCCGTGATCTCCGGGCTGCTCTGGTTCCTGATCCGGCACGACTCGACGCCGGACGAGCCGACGGCGCAGCCGCCGGCCCACAGCACCGGGAAGTACACGTTCACGCCCGTCGCCGGGCCGGTGCGCTCCACCGACTGCGTCGCGAAGTCCTACGGCAAGACCAAGGACTTCTTCCAGGACAGCCCGTGCCAGTCGCTGGTCCGCGCGCTGTACACGACGGAGTCGGGCGGCGCGAAGGCGCTGGTGTCGGTGGTGCTGGTGGGATTGCCGGACTCGACGAAGGCGAAGGCGCTGAAGGCGCTGACCGAGCAGGACGGCACCGGCAACGTCACCGACCTGGTCCGGGACAAGACGTTCGCCGGCGCCGGCACCCCGAGCGTGAGCGGCGCCGACGCGGCGTACGCGTCCCGCGTCGAGGGCACGAACGTGACGATCGTGCTGGGCGACTTCTACGACAAGCACCAGGACAAGGCGCTGATCGACAAGATCGCCGAGGACGCGCTGCGCCTGTCGGCCGACTTCGGCTGAGCCCCGCTCGAAAGCCGTGAAGGCCTCCTTACCGGCCATAAGAGCCGGTAAGGAGGCCTTCACGGCTTTACCGGGTCAGCTCGCCTGGCCGGGCATGGCCACCGCCACCGGCTTCTCGCCGGCCTCGGAACGCCACGGCGTCCCGCGCCGCGAAGCCGCCACCAGCGCGTGCAGCGCCGTCTTGCGCAGGCCGGCGTCGTCGGTGTGGTTCACCACGGCCAGCCACGCCGACGCGCAGTCGGCCTCCGCCGTCGCGACGACCAGCGCGGCCGACGCCGTGTCGGTCACCGGCTTCTTCGGGTTGTACGCGGCCTCCGGCGCGACCGGGGTCGCCCCGGCGCCGGCGAGCATCGTCTGCAGCAGGTCGCGACGCAGCGCGTGTTCCGCGACGCCGCCCTTCTCCGCCTCCCCGAAGTCTGCCGGGAGGAACGCGCCGACCAGGCCGTAGACCCAGACCGCGGCGTGCTCGGCGGCGAGCGCCTGCTGCAGCGGGTCGACGGCTTCGGCGGGGACGCCGCCGGGCGGGGCGGCCGCGGCGGGGGCGTCCTCGCCCGGGCCCAGCGCCGGGGTGATGCGCTGCAGCGCCGCGCAGCCCGCGGCGATCGCCGCGACCATCCCGGCGCGGTAGCGCGGCAGGCCGCCGACGAGGTCCTCGGCCTGCTTGCGCGCGGTGGCCAGCCGCTCCTTCAGGTCGCCCAGCGCCGCCGCGGCCGGCGGCGTCGCCGAGGACGACGGTTTCGGCCGGTTCAGGCGGTCCACTTCGGACTTCAGGGCGGCCGCGTGCGCCGCGCGCGCGTCGGCGAGCTGGCCGGCGGCGTCGGCGTCCTTGCCCTTGGCCAGGGCACGCGCCGCCGCGGCGTCCGCGTCGGCGGCGGCCAGGAGCGGCTGCAGCGGGTCGGGGCTTTCGTCGTAGCCGGGCCCGCAGGCGGCCAGCGGCACGGCCAAAGCGGCCACCGCCCCGAAGCGGAGGGCGGCACGGCGGGTCAGCTCGGTCGGTCTTCCGGTCACGTCGGCCCATCCTGCCAGGCCCCGGGGCGGGCCCGCCGCTCGCGCGTGGTGACAAGGCGACCGGATAAGCTGGTCCACCACCGACCCGTTCCCCAACCCCCACCCCGACCGAGGAGAGCCCCACGTGCCAGGAGAACTCGCCAGCCGGCTTCAGCCGATCGTGGCCGAAGCCGTCACCGCCGCGGGTTTCGACCTCGATTCGTTCGAGGTCCAGCAGGCCGGCCGGCGGCAGCTGGTCAAGGTCGTCGTCGACTCCGACGACGGCATCGGGCTGGACGAGGTCGCCGAGGTCAGCCGCAAGGTGGCGGCGGCGCTCGACGAGAACGAGCACGTGCTCGCGAGCGCGTACACGCTGGAGGTCACCTCGCCGGGCATCGAGCGCCCGCTGACCCAGCAGCGGCACTGGCGGCGCGCGCGGTTCCGCTTGGTCAAGGTCACCCCGGTCGAAGGTGACGCCTTCGTGGGCCGGGTCGGTCACGCGGGCGCGGACGCCGCTCGCCTCCTCGCCGACGGCGAGCTCCGCGACGTCCGCTACGCCCAGGTGGCGAAGGCGGTCGTCGAGATCGAGTTCAAGCAGCCGCCCGCCGAGGATCTGAAACTGCTCGACGACGACGCGTCCGGCCTGACCGGCGCCGGTCAGGCCGAGACCGAGAAAACGGAGAAGGGGTCGAAGTGAACGTCGACATCGCCGCACTGAGGGCGATCGAACGGGACAAGGACATCCCCTTCGAAACGGTGATCGAGGCCATCGAGACGGCCTTGCTCACCGCGTACAAGCACACCGAAGGGCACCAGCCGCACGCCCGCATCGACATCGACCACAAGTCCGGCCTGGTGCGCGTGCTCGCGCGCACGCTGACCCACGACGGCGAGACCGACGAGGAGTGGGACGACACCCCCGAGGGGTTCGGCCGGATCGCCGCCACCACCGCGCGCCAGGTCATCCTGCAGCGGCTGCGTGACGCCGAGCACGAGAAGACCTTCGGCGAGTTCTCCACCAAGGAGGGCGAGATCGTCGCCGGCGTCATCCAGCGCGACGCCCGCGCCAACGCGCGCGGCATGGTCGTGGTCCAGGTGGGTGACACCGAGGGCGTGCTGCCGTCGGCGGAGCAGGTGGCCGGGGAGTCCTACGAGCACGGCAGCCGGATCAAGGCGTACGTGGTCACCGTCGCGCGCGGCAACCGCGGCCCGCAGATCACGCTCTCGCGCTCGCACCCCAACCTCGTGCGCAAGCTGTTCGCGCTGGAGGTCCCGGAGATCGCCGACGGGACCGTCGAGATCGCCGCCGTGGCGCGCGAGCCGGGACACCGCACGAAGATCGCGGTGAAGTCCACCGTGGCGGGCGTGAACGCCAAGGGCGCCTGCATCGGCCCGGTCGGCGCGCGCGTGCGCAACGTGATGAGCGAGCTGGCCGGCGAGAAGATCGACATCATCGACTACTCGGAGGACCCGGCCCGGTTCGTGGGGAATGCCCTGTCCCCGGCGAAGGTTGTTTCCGTACGGGTCATGGACGAGCGGGGCAAGACCGCCCGCGTCGTGGTGCCGGACTTCCAGCTGTCGCTGGCGATCGGCAAGGAGGGCCAGAACGCCCGCCTCGCCGCCCGTCTGACCGGCTGGCGGATCGACATCCGCAGCGATGCCGCGCCGGTGGACGACGAGGGTGATCAAGACCACGCCGGTCCGTCGCGGCCCGCCGCGACAACCGGTTCGGCTGAGTGAAGGTCGAAGCGGTAGACTCCGGAGTGGTTCGAAGCCCGCGGCGGGTAGCCGAGCGCCAGCCCCACCGAGAATCCCCGGTGCGGACTTGTGTCGGTTGCAAGCGGCGGGCCTTGATCGGTGAGCTGCTGCGCGTGGTCGCGGTGGCCGGACGGGTGGTCGTCGACGGACGTCGTCGGCTCCCGGGTCGGGGGGCGTGGTTGCACCCCGACGCGGACTGTCTGGCCAAAGCCGAACGGCGGCGGGCTTTCCCGAGGGCCTTGCGGGCCCCGGGAGCGCTCGACGTCCGGGAGGTCCGCGGGTACGTCGAGCACGCCACGCATCACGAAGCCGGGACGTCCCCGGCTCCGCGAGGAACGAAGGAAGCAGGTCGACCCGTCATGAGTCAGCCGTGAAGCTGAAGCCATGAACGCGAGACAATAAGGACGAGGTCAGCGGGTTCCCCGCCTGGCCTCCCCTAGATGAGGAGAGCTGTGCCAGGCAAGGCCCGCGTACACGAGCTCGCTAAGGAGCTCGGCATCACCAGCAAGGACGTGCTCGCCAAGTTGAAGGAACAGGGCGAATTCGTCAAATCCGCGTCGTCCACGGTCGAGGCGCCCGTCGCCCGCCGGTTGCGCGACGCGTATGCGCCCAAGGGCGCCAAGAAGCCCGGCCCGACCCCCGGTCCGTCGGCGCGCCCGGGACCCCCGGCCGCCAAGCCGGGCGCTCCCGCGCCGAAGCCCGCGACGCCCGCTCCCCAGCAGCAGGCACCCGTCGTGCAGGCCGCCCCCGCGGCGGCCCCGCAGCAGCAGGCCCCGGCCTCGAAGCCGGCCGCCGCACCGGGCAACCGCCCGGCCGGTCCCGGCCCCCGGCCCGGCCCGCGTCAGCAGCCGGCCGCGCCCGCTCCGGTGGAGCAGGTCCCGGCCGCGAAGGCCGAAGCGCCGGCCGCACCCCCCAAGCAGGAGACCCCGGCCGCGCCCGCTCCGCAGGGCAACACCGGTTCGGTCGTCCCGCCGAAGCCGCAGGGCCCCAAGCCCGGCGGTCCCAAGCCCGGTCCGCGCACCCCGCGGGTCGGCAACAACCCGTTCGGTGTCGGTTCCGGCGCCCCGCCGCGCCCGCAGGGCCCGCGGCCCGGTGGCGGCGGCCAGGGCGGCGACACCCGCCCGCCGCGTCCCGGTGGGACCGGTGGCGGCGGTGACCGTCCGGCTCCGCGTCCCGGTGGCGGCGCCGGTGGCAACCGGCCGAGCCCGGGCAACATGCCCCCGCGGCCGAACCCCGGCATGATGCCGGGCCGCACGCAGCGCCCGGCCGGTCCCGGTGGCGGCGCTCGCGGTGGTCCCGGTGGCGGTGCCCGTGGCGGCCCCGGCGGCGGCGCTCGTGGCGGTCCCGGTGGCGGCGGCGGCGGTTTCCGCGGCGGCCCCGGTGGCGGCGGCGGCGCCGGTGGCGGCTTCCGTCCCGGTGGCGGCGGCGGTGGCGGCGGTGGTTTCCGTCCCGGTGGCGGCGGCCCCGGTGCCGGTGCCCCGGCCGGTGGCGGCGGCGGTTTCCGCGGTGGCGGCGGCCGTGGTGGCCCCGGTGGCCGTGGCGGCACGGCGGGTGCCTTCGGGCGTCCGGGTGGTCCCTCGCGCAAGGGTCGCAAGTCGAAGCGGCAGAAGCGCCAGGAGTACATGGACAACATGCAGGCGCCCAGCGTCGGCGGCGTCCGCTTGCCCAAGGGGCAGGGCGAGACGATCCGGCTGCCGCGTGGCGCTTCGCTGACCGACTTCGCCGAGAAGATCGACGCCAACCCGGCTTCGCTGGTGCAGGTGCTCTTCCACCTCGGCGAGATGGTCACCGCGACGCAGTCCGTGTCGGACGACATCCTCGAGCTGCTCGGCGGCGAAATGAACTACCACGTTCAGGTCGTCAGCCCCGAGGAGGAGGACCGCGAGCTGCTGGAGACCTTCGACATCACCTACGGCGACGACGCGGGTGGCGAAGAGGATCTGCAGGTCAGGCCGCCGGTCGTGACCATCATGGGTCACGTCGACCACGGTAAGACCCGGCTGCTCGACACGATCCGGAAGACGAAGGTCCGCGAGAGCGAGGCCGGCGGCATCACGCAGCACATCGGTGCGTACCAGATCGAGACCGAGCTCGAAGGCAACCCGCGCCTGATCACCTTCATCGACACCCCGGGCCACGAGGCGTTCACCGCCATGCGTGCCCGTGGTGCCAACTCGACCGACATCGCGGTGATCGTGGTGGCGGCCGACGACGGTGTGATGCCGCAGACGGTCGAGGCGATCAACCACGCGCAGGCCGCCAAGGCCCCGATCGTGGTCGCGATCAACAAGATCGACAAGGAAGGCGCGAACCCGGACAAGATCCGGCAGCAGCTGACCGAGTACAACCTCGTGGCCGAGGAGTACGGCGGCGACACGATGTTCGTCGAGATCTCCGCGCGGCAGAACATCAACATCGACGGTCTGCTCGAGGCGATCCTGCTGACCGCCGACGCCGCTCTGGACCTCCGGGCCAACCCGGACATGGAGGCCCAGGGTGTCGCGATCGAGGCGCACCTCGACCGCGGCCGCGGCCCGGTGGCCACCGTCCTGGTCCAGCGCGGCACGCTGCGCGTCGGTGACTCGGTCGTGGCGGGTGACGCCTACGGCCGCGTCCGCCGGATGGTCGACGAGCACAACGTCGACGTCACCGAGGCGCTGCCGTCGCGTCCCGTCCAGGTCATCGGGTTCACCTCGGTGCCGGGTGCGGGCGACACCTTCCTGGTGGTCGACGAGGACCGCGTCGCCCGGCAGATCGCCGAGCGCCGTTCCGCTCGTACGCGCAACGCGCTCAACGCGTCGCGCCGCAAGCGGGTCAGCCTCGAGGACCTCGACTCCGCCTTGAAGGAGACGAACAGCCTCAACCTGATCATCAAGGGTGACAACTCGGGTACCGTCGAGGCCCTCGAGGCATCGCTGCTGCAGCTGGACGTCGGCGACGACGTCGAGCTGAACGTGGTGCACCGCGGTGTCGGTGGCGTGACCGAGTCGGACATCGACCTGGCGACCGCGTCCGACGCGATCGTCCTCGGGTTCAACGTCCGCGCCCAGGGCAAGGCGACCGAGCGGGCCACCCGCGAGGGCGTCGACGTCCGGTACTACACGGTCATCTACCAGGCGATCGACGAGATCGAGCAGGCCCTCAAGGGCATGCTCAAGCCCGAGTACGAAGAGGTCGAGCTGGGCCGCGCGGAGGTTCGCGAGGTCTTCAAGTCCTCCAAGATCGGCACGATCGCGGGTTGCCTGGTCATGTCCGGCGAGATCCGGCGCAACGCGCGCGCCCGGCTGCTGCGCGACGGCACTGTCGTCGCGGAGAACCTGCCGGTCAGCTCGCTGCGGCGGTTCAAGGACGACGTGGTCGAGGTCCGCGAGGGCTACGAGTGCGGTCTGACGCTCGGTTCGTACGGCGACCTCAAGGTCGGCGACTCGATCGAGACGTACGAGCAGCGCGAGAAGCCCCGCGCGTAAGGCGTCCGGTCCCGGGGTGCGGTTTCGGCTGCACCCCGGGGCTTTCGCTTCCCCATCCCTACAACACCACCTCACTTGCCTATGTACGTCGGAGCTCTTGAGCTCGACATCCTGCTCGGCGACGTCCATTCGCTGAAGCAGAAGCGATCCGTGGTCCGGCCGGTGCTGGCCGAGGTGCGCAAGCGCTTCGCCGTGTCGGTGGCCGAAGCCGGTCACACCGACCTGCACCGGCGGACCCTCATCGGGGTGGCCGTGGTCGCCGAAGGTGGCGAGCACGTCCGTGACGTGCTCGACTCGTGCGAGCGCTACGTGGCGAGCAGGCCGGAGTTCGAACTGCTCTCCGCCCACCGCCGGCTGCTCGGCCCAGACGACTGATTTTCTCGAGGAGAAAGACATGGCTGATCCTGCTCGGGCCCGCAAGCTCGCCAAGCGGATCTCGCAGATCGTGGCGTCCGCGATCGAGCACGAGGTCAAGGACTCCCGGCTGGACTACGTGACCGTCACGGACACGAAGGTCACCGGCGACCTGCACGACGCCACGGTGTACTACACGGTGCTCGGCGAAAAGCTGGACATCCCGCCGGACTTCGCCGGTGCCGCCGCCGCGCTCGAATCGGCGCGCGGCATGCTCCGCACGATGGTCGGGCAGGGCACCGGGGTGCGCTACACCCCGACCCTGACGTTCGTGGCCGACACGATCCCCGAAGAGTCGAAGCGCATCGAGGCCCTGCTCGAAAAGGCCCGTGAGGCCGACGCGGAGGTCGCCCGGCGGTCGGCGGGAGCCCAGCACGCGGGCGAACCCGACCCGTACAAGGCCCCCCGCGAAACCGAGGACGAAGACGAGCCGGCGGCGGAGGAGAGCCGGGGCTGACCCGGTGCTCTCCCGTCGCGGCCTGCTCGCCGGCAGTGCACTCGCGCTGCTGGCGGGCTGCTCGTCGGCCCCCTCCGGCCCGCCGCCCGGCCCGCCCGCGACGTCACCCCCGACCGGCCCGACGCCACTGAGCGCGCCCGTCACCGTGCAGCGGATGCACTCCGCGGCCCGCGGCACCGACGTCGAGCTGGTCCTGATCACCCCCGACGGTGTCCCGGCCTCGGGCCTGCCGGTGTGCCTGGCCCTGCACGGCCGTGGCGCCCGCGCCCGGACGTTCCTCGATCTCGGCGTCCCCGAGGCGCTGACCAAGGCCGTGCACGCGGGTGTCCCGCCGTTCGCGATCGCCGCCCCCGACGGTGACCACTACTGGGTGAACGTCGGGAAGAACGACGACCCGCAGCGGATGCTGTCCGACGAACTCCCCACCTGGCTCACCCAGCGCGACCTCAAGGCGCCCGCGGCGGTGTTCGGCATCTCGATGGGCGGCTTCGGCGCCCTCCGCTTCGCCCGCGCCCACCCGGACCTGAAGGCGACGGCCGTGGCGAGCGCGGCCCTGTTCGTCAGCTGGCCGGACGCCCGCGCCCGCAAGGTGTTCGCCGACGAGGCCGGCTGGCGCGCGGAGGAACCGCTGCTGCACCCGGCCGACATCCGGGGCGCGAACCTGGGTGTGTGGTGCGGCGAGTCCGACCCGTTCCTGGGCGCCGACCGCAAGCTGGTGAACGCGGTCTCGCCGGCCGTGGCGCGGTTTTCGCCGGGGAAGCACGAAGACGCCTACTGGCGCGGTGTCCTGCCCGACGTGCTCGAGTTCGCCGGGCGGCGGATCACCCCAGCTGGCTGATGCGGACCATGTTGCCCGCCGGGTCGCGGAACGCGCAGTCGCGGACGCCGTAGGGCTGGTCCATCGGCTCCTGGACGACGTCGGCGCCGCTCGCCTGGACCTGGTCGAACGTGCCCGCCAGGTCCGAGGACGCGGGCACGATCGACGCGTAGCTGCCCTTGGCCATCAGCTCGGCGATCGTGCGGCGCTCGTCGTCGGTCAGGCCCGGGTCGGCGGCCGGCGGGTGCAGCACGATCGACGTGTGCGGCTGGTCGGCCGGGCCGACCGTGATCCAGCGCATGTCCCCGTACCCCACGTCGTTGCGCACCTCGAAACCCAGCGCGTCGCGGTAGAACGCGAGCGACTTCTCCGGGTCTTCGGCGGGGAGGAACGTGTGCTGGATGATGAGGTTCATGCTGCTCACGATAGGTGCGAGCGGGTGGGCGTCGCTTCTCGATTCCTGATCGGCCGCATGACCTGCTTGGCCAGGCAGGTCGGGATGCCCTCGCCGTCGCCGGCCGCCAGGCGCTTGTAGGCGCTCGGCGAGATGCCGACCAGCTCGGAGAACCGCGTGCTGAACGTCCCGAGCGACGAGCAGCCGACCGCGAAGCAGACCTCCGTCACCGAGAGATCACCCCGCCGCAGCAGGGTCATGGCCCGCTCGATGCGCCGGGTCATCAGGTAGCTGTAGGGCGACTCGCCGAAGGCGGCGCGGAACTCCCGGCTCAGGTGGCCCGTCGAGAGGTGGACGCCGCGCGCCAGCGCCTCGACGTCCAGCGGCTGTGCGTAGTCCCGGTCGATCCGGTCGCGGACGCGGCGCAGCAGCACGAGTTCGCGCAGGCGCGCGTCCGATTTGCCGGTCACGCAGTCAGCATGCCCGCTCGATCACGTCACCGCAAAGGCGGCCGCCGAGCGAACAGGATCGCTTGCGGAACGTCATCATCGGGGTCCAGCAGCCACTCCGCCTCGATCTCGAACCCCGCGTCGCGAACGAGCGCGCCCACTCGTTCCGGGCGCCGGCGGTGAACGTGGACCTTCATCGGGTGGCCGCCGTAGCCCTGGGTCTTCAGCGTGGCCGAGTCGCCGACGTGGTAGCCGATCACCAGCCGGCCACCCGGGCGCAGCACCCGGTGGAAGTGGCCCAGCACGCCGGGAACCGCGTCGTCCGGGACGTGGATCAGTGACCAGAACGCCAGCACCCCCGCGACGGAGGCGTCCGGGCGGGGCAGGTCCGTCATCGAGCCCACCTCGAACCCGACGCCCGCGTAGGCCGCGCGGGCCAGCTCGATCATCGACGGCGAGAGGTCGACGCCGGACGCGTCGACGCCGAGGGACACCAGGTGGGCGGTGAAGTGCCCCGGGCCGCAGCCGACGTCCACGACCGGGCCGTCGGCCCGCGCGGCGAACAGCGCGAGCGCCGCCCGCAGGTACGGCTGGGTCGTGACGGCGTCGCGCACGATGCCGGCGTAGCTCGACGCCACGGTGTCGTACGACGTGCGGGTGTCCGCGAGCCAGCCGGTCACGGCAGCGGGTGGGCGGCCGGGGCCCGCAGGCCGTCGAGGACCAGGGCGAGCCCGCGCCGCCAGTCCGGGGTCGCCGTCGCCGCCGCGAACACCACGGCGAGGTCCATCGTGCGGAAGTCCGGCCGCAGCGCGCCGGCGTCCTGCGCCCGCTTGACGATCCGGTCCATCCGGGAACCGTTGGCGCGCTTGGCTTTTTCGAGACCCGAGGCCGGGTCGAACGTCCGCGAGCACACCTCGGTGAAGCCGCGGTCGGTCACCTGCATCCGCACCGAGCGCTCGAGGTAGAGCACGAAGCCGTCCCACGGGTCCGCGCACGCGAGGGCCTCGTCGCTGATCGCCTGCGCTTCTTCCAGCGTCGGCAGGAACGCGGCTTCGACGAGGTCGGCGCGGGTCGGGAAGCGGTTGTAGAGCGTGCCGATCGCGACCTCGGCGCGGCGGGCGATCTCGTCCAGCGGGGCGTCGACGCCCTTGGCGCCGAACACCGCCCGCGCGGCCGCGACCAGCGCCTCGCGGTTGCGCCGGGCGTCCGCGCGCAGGGGGCGCTCCTCCACCGTCACGGTTGGTGAGTGTAGCCGCCGGCGCCGCTTCCCGATCGGAACCTCGCACAGCCCACGCCCGGGGGCCACCGGGAGCACAATGGGGTGAGCGGGCTCGGTCCGCGCCGAGGCGGGCAGACGAGGGAGGTCGGTACATGCACTCCGATCTGACCCCGTCGGGCCGCACCGGGGTCCTCCTCGTCGGCACCCGCGGGCCGCACGGTCCCGGGGAGGTGCTGATCCGGATCCGGGGCGGGCTGGAAACCTTCCTGGCCTGGTCCGACACGGCGCTGCCGAAGGGGACGACCGTGCTGGTCGTCGAAACCCGCGGCCGGCGCACGGTCGACGTCGTGGCGTGGGACGTCCCGGAAAGCTCCGCGGAACCCGCGCCGGAAACCACTTCCTAGTGTTCGTCTAAGGACAGTCGATGTTCGGTTATCGCGTGCCGGCCCCCAACGAGGCGATGCTCATTTCGGGCGGCAAGAGCAGCAAGGGCGCGTCGCCGTTCCGGGTCGTCACGGGGCACGGCGCTTTTGTCATGCCGGTGTTCCGGAAAGTCCGGTTCCTGACGCTTTCGATGTGTGAAGCCGAAGTGACCGAAGTGTGCGTGACGAAACAGGCCATCGCCCTGACCGTGCGGGCGGTGATCGCGTTCAAGGTCGGCAACGACACCGAAAGCATCGTCAACGCCGGCCAGCGGTTCCTCTCCGACCAGGACCAGATGTCCGTGCTGACCGGCCGGATCTTCTCCGGCCA
Organism: Amycolatopsis sp. NBC_00348; assembly: GCF_036114655.1. NCBI lineage: Bacteria > Bacillati > Actinomycetota > Actinomycetes > Pseudonocardiales > Pseudonocardiaceae > Amycolatopsis > Amycolatopsis sp. NBC_00348. The sequence goes on from NZ_CP107994.1 coordinate 519,213, forward strand.
CCTGCGCTCGATCATCGGGTCGATGACGGTCGAGGAGATCATCACCGAGCGGCAGAAGCTGGCCACCGAGGTGCTGGACGGCTCGGCGGTGGAAATGGCGAAGATCGGCCTTTCGGTCGACGCGCTGCAGATCCAGTCGATCGACGACATGAAGCTCGGCTACATCGCCGCGATGGCCGCGCCGCACAACGCCGCCATCCAGCGGGACGCCCAGATCGCCCAGGCCGTGGCGAACAAGAGGGCGGCGGAGGCCGAGCAGGAGTCGCAGCGGACCCAGGCGGCGTACGTCCGGCAGACGTCGATCGTGCAGGCGCAGTACCGCGCCGAGGTCGAGGCGGCGCAGGCCGAGGCGGCTCAGGCGGGGCCGCTCGCGCAGGCGAAGGCGCAGCAGGAGGTCATCGACGCGCGGACCGTGCTGGCCGAGCGCGAGGCCGAGCTGCGCCAGCAGCAGCTGGTGGCCGAAGTCATCAAGCCGGCCGACGCGGAGGCCGAGCGGATCCGCATCCTGGCCGTGGCCGACGCCGAGAAGATGCGCGTGCAGGCGGAAGCGGCGGCGTCGAACAACCGCGTCGCGCTCGACCGGATGCTCATCGACCAGCTGCCGCTGATCGTCAAGGAGGCCGGGCGCGGCCTGGCCGGCGCGAACGTCAACATCCTCAACGGCGCCGACGGCCTGGGCGAGATGGCCGCGGGCCTCGTCGGCCAGGGACTGTCCATCCTGGACTCGGTGAAGCGCGGGCTGAGCGCCTCGCCGGCCCCCGCGCCCGCGGCTTCCCCGGAGAGCAACGGAAAAGCCATCACCGCGAAGCCGGGCGAAGTAACGCAGTCCTGAACCATTCCTGACCGGTGCCGCGGGCCCGAGCGGCGACGGGCCCGCGGCACCCGGGTCACTTGCGGGGCAGCCCCTGCGGGTTGATCTCCGACGCCGGCAGCCCTTCCGACGTCAGGTTCCAGCGCTTGAGGACCTCGGCGTACCGGCCGTTCTTGATCACCGTGTCCAGCGCCTGCTGCAGGGCGTTCACGAGGCCGTTGCCCTTCTTGGTCATCGCCGCGATGTCGGCCTCGATCGTGCCGCCGCCGGACACCGAGCCGACGATCTTCGTCTTGCCCTCGACGGCCACGTGGTAGGCCGAGGTCGGGTTGGGCCCGACGTAGGCGTCGATCCGGCCCGACTGCAGCGCCAGGTAGTAGTCCGAGGTCGCCTGGTAGTACTGGAACTTCACCGGGGCCAGCCCGGCGGACTTGTTCTGCTGGTCCCAGCGCAGCAGGATCTGCTCCTGGTTCGTCCCGGCGCCGACCCCGATGGTGAGCCCGGCGATGTCCTTCGCCTCCCGCACCGTGGTGTTCTTGTCGTTGCGCACCTCGAAGGCGATGGTGTCCTTGCGGTAGGTCGCGAAGTCGTACTTGTCCTTGCGCTCCTCGGTCACGGTGATGTTCGAGAACCCGCTGTCGTACTGGCCGTTGTCGACGGAGAGGAACAGGTTCTCCCACGACGTCGCCTGCAGGTCGAGCTTCAGCCCGAGGACGTCGGCGACGAGCGACGCGACGTCCGGCTCGACGCCGATGACCGTCTTGTCGTCGTCCGCGCGGAACGACAGCGGCGGCGTGCCGTTGCCGGTGGTGCCGACGACCAGCGTGCCGCGGGCCCGGATCGCCGCCGGGACGAGCGCGGCGATCGCGTCCACCTTGTCGGCGTGGACGCGGTTCTGGTTCGCGGTGATGTTGACGCCGCCGGGCTGGGCCGCCGGTTCCGTGGCCGCTTCGGGACTGCCGCACGCGGTGAGCGCGAAGGCCGACGCGAGCAGGAGGACGCGCAGTTTCATCGTTTTCATCAAAGGACTTTCTCCACGAAGGCCCGGGTGCGGGCGTGCTGGGGGTGGTCGAGGACGGCTTCGGGCGAGCCCTGTTCGACGACGCGGCCGGCGTCGAGGAACACGACGGTGTCGGCGACTTCGCGGGCGAAGCCCAGTTCGTGGGTGACGACGACCATCGTCGTCCCCGCTTTCGCGAGGTCCCGGATGACCGCGAGGACCTCGCCGACGAGCTCGGGGTCCAGCGCCGACGTCGGTTCGTCGAACAGCAGGACGTCCGGTTCTAGGGCCAGCGCCCGCGCGATCGCGACGCGCTGCTGCTGGCCGCCGGAGAGCCGGCGCGGGTACTGGCCCGCCTTGTCGGCGAGGCCGACCCGGTCCAGCAGCTCCCGGGCGCGGACCTCGGCCTCGCCGCGCGGCCGGCGTTGCGCCGAGATCGGCGCCTCGACGACGTTCTCCAGCACGGTCAGGTGGCCGAACAGGTTGAAGTTCTGGAAGACGAACCCGATCCGGGTGCGCTGCTTGAGGATCTCGCGTTCCTTGAGCTCGTGGAGCCGGTCGCCGGCCCGGCGGTAGCCCATGAGCTCGCCGCCGACGCTGATGAACCCGCGGTCGGCCCGCTCCAGGTGGTTGATCAGCCGCAGCAGCGTCGACTTGCCGGATCCCGACGGTCCCAACAGGACGGTCACTTCGCCTTGGCGCACCTGGAGATCGACGCCGTCGAGCACGGTCAGCGGGCCGAAACTCTTGTGCACGCCCCGGACGTCCACCATGAACTCCGCGCTCATGCCCGCCCCCAGACCGCGCGCAGGCGCTGCAGCGGGGTCGGCGGCAACGTGCGGAGCGCCCCGCGGGCGTAGTAGCGCTCGACGTAGAACTGGGCGACCGAGAGCACCGACGTCAGCGCCAGGTACCAGAAGGTGGCCACCAGCAGCAGCGGGATGACCCGGCCGCTGCGGGTGTAGATGACCTGGACCTGGTAGAACAGCTCCGGCAACGCCATCACGTAGACCTGCGAGGTGGCCTTCAGCAGGCCGACGATCTCGTTGGCGGCGGTCGGCACGATCGTGCGCATCGCCTGCGGCAGCACGATCCGGCGGAACTGCCGCCCGGCCGGGATGCCGAGCGCCGCGGCGGCCTCGCGCTGGCCGGCGTCCACCGAGAGGAACCCGGCGCGGACGATCTCCGAGGCGTACGCGCCCTGGTGCAGCGCGAGCCCTAGCCCGGCCGCGAGGAACGGCGGGATGAGGCTCATCGTGCCGACCGAGACGAACGACGGCCCGAACGGGACGCCGAAGGAGATCTCGTTGTAGAGGATCGCGAGGTTGTACCAGAACAGCAGCTGGAGAATGAGCGGGACGGACCGGAAGATCCACGTGTAGGTCCAGGCGACCGCGCGCAGCAGCGGATTCCGGGAAATGCGCATGAGCGCGAGCACGGTGCCGAGCAGGAATCCGGCGACCACGCCGAACGCCGTCAGTTCCAGGGTGAGCAGCACGGCGTCGAGCACCGATTTCTGGAACAGGTACTTCGAGAAGGTCGGCCAGTCGAACGCCGTGTTGGTCACCAGCGCGTGGCCCGCCATCGCGACCAGCACCGCGACGATCGCGGCGGCCACCCAGGTCAGCGGGTGCCGCGCGGGCACGATCTTCAGCGACTCTTCCGGCGCCGTCAGCGGTGCGGGCCGGGTGCCGACGTCGCTGGTCACCGCGATCCCACGGGCGCGGGAAGCGCTTTCGAGAACCGCAGCCGGGTGACCGGCACGGCGTCGACGTCGAAGTGCGGCGTGTACCCGGTGGCCAGGTAGAGCGCCCGGGCCTCGGGCTGGCTCGGGCCGGTGGTCAGGTGGATCCGGCGGTACCCGCGGAGCGCGATCTCGGCCTCCAGCTCGGCGACGACGCGGCGGCCGAGCCCGTGGCCGCGGTGCGCGCGGTCCGTCCAGATCCGCTTGAGCTCGGCGGTGTCGTCGTCGTAGCGCTGGAACGCCCCGCCCGCGACGGCGCGCTGGTCGTGGAGCAGCACCAGCAATCCGCCATTCGGCGGCGCGAAATGCTCCGCCGGGTATTCCCGCAGTTCGAAATGGACGTCGGCGAGCACGCGGTGGTAACGCGTCGAATATTCACGGGCCAGGTCGGCGAGCAACGGCCGGACCCGCGGATCTGACTGGGCGACCCAGACGGATTCGGGCATGACGACACCTGTTCGGGGAAAAGAACGAGGAGGAAAAGCGCCTGCCCCGACGAGGGGGCGCTTTCCGTTGACGTCGTCGACTTTAGGAACCCGGGCCGAGCCGGGTCAACGAGCCGCCGTCCGGTTCCAGATCCTGGACGGCGGCTTTCAGGAAGCGGGCTTGGCGGCTACGACGAGGTCGCGCAGGATGGCTTGGTCCACCCGGTGGGCGAACTCTTCATACGGCCCGCCTTCGCGGACGTCGAGGCCGGCCTTCTCCAGGATCGCGACCAGCTCTTCGCGCGGCAGCACGGTGGTGTTCCAGGAGATGCCGAGCGCGCCGCCGGGCTTGAGGACGCGGGTCCACACCGGGATCGCCGCGGCCAGCAGGTCGCGCGGGCTGCGCTGCAGGCCCGTGTCGCGGTGGCTGCCGTGCTGGACGCCGTACGGGGCGTCCGTGACGATCACGTCGGCGGAGTTCGCGCGCAGGACCTCGTCCGTCGTCAGCGTGTCCGCGTTGAAGTACACGAGCTTGCGGGTTTCGCCCGCCTTGTAGTCCTCTTTGGTGAACGCGTACTCGATGTCGAGACGGCGCCCGAGCCGGGCCTTGTTGCGGCGCAGCACGCCCGACTCGGCGGTGTGCTTCACGCGCTTGTTCCGCAGCCACGTCTTGATGAACGCCTCGTACGCCTCGAAGTCCTTGGCGTCGACGTCCAGGCCGGTGGCGTGCAGGCCGTACATGATCGCGTGGTTGAGCGTGGTGCCGCGGCCGCACAGCGGGTCGAGGAGGTAGCGCGGCCTGTCCGAGGCGGGGTCCGCGGTGGCCAGCAGCGTGATGTTCAGCAGCAGCTTGGTGAACGACTCGTTGGTCTTGCCCGCGTACTTCTGGATGGTCAGCAGGTCCGAGTCGGCCTTCGCGAGCGGCGTCACCTTCACCGGGCGCAGCACGTCGCCGTCCAGCTCGAACAGCGCGTACAACGACGACAGGTTCGACAGCAGCGCGAGGTCGCGCTCGCCGAGCGGCGCGGAGCTGGTGAAGCGGACGTAGCCGACGCCGCCGAGCTCGACGTCCTCGATGCCGGACAGCTCGGCCGCCAGGGCCGTGCCGAACACCGCCAGCTCGGCGCGCAGCAGCGCGGGGGAGGAGGCGGCGTAGACCCGGTTGGCGGACGGGTGGACCAGGATCACGTACTCGGACATCCCGCAGAGCGTAGCGTGACGCACCGTGACCTCCACTTTGGCGCAGGACATCGAGGCCGCGGCCGCACTGCTCGCGACGGCCACCGACGTGACGGTGCTCGGGCACGTCCGCCCCGACGCGGACGCGCTGGGCAGCGCGCTCGCCCTCGGCCGGGCCCTGCTCCAGCGCGGCGCCCGGGTGCGCGTGTCCTTCGGCGAGCCCGACGAGGCCCCCGAGACGCTCCGCTGGCTCGACGAGGACGGCCTGCTCACCCACCCGGACGACCTGCCCCCGACCGAGGCGCTGCTGGTGTGCGTCGACACGCCGGTGCCGCAGCGGCTGGGCCGGCTCGCCGGGCGCGTCGAGGCGGCCGGGCAGGTGCTGGTGATCGACCACCACGCGACCAACACGTTCTACGGCACCCACCACGTCGTCGACGAGAGCGCCGAGGCCAGCGCGATCCTGGTGTTCCGGGTCCTGGACGCGCTGGGCGTCGAGCCGGACGAGCCGATCGCGCGCGGGCTCTACGCCGGGATCGTCACCGACACCAGCGGGTTCCGCCGGGCGAGCCCGGAGACGCACCGGATGGCGGCGCGGCTGCTGGCGGCGGGCGTCGACCCCGAGGCCGTGGTGCGGCGGATCGTCGACGAGCGGCCGTTCGCGTGGCTGCCGATGCTGTCCTCGGTGCTGGCGGACGCCGAGCTCGAGCCGGAAGCCGCGCAGGGCAAGGGTTTCGTGCACACGATCGTCGGCGTCGACGCCGCGAGCACGGTGCGGGCCGAGGAGGTCGAGTCGGTCATCGACGTCGTCCGCTCGGTGCGCGAGGCCGCCGTCGCGGCGGTGCTCAAGCAGGACCCGGCGAACCCCGGCCAGTGGCAGATCTCGTTGCGCTCCATCGGGATCGACGTCTCCGCGGTGGCCGCGGAGTTCGGCGGCGGCGGGCACCGGCAGGCCGCGGGGTGCACGATCGCGGGTCCCGCCGAAGACGTCCTGGCCGGCCTGCGCGCCGCGCTGGAACGGGCGCCGCTGCTCTAGGGTCGCGATTCCCGCCGACCGGAAACTGTCGGTGCCGGCGGTTAGAGTCCGGTTCGTGGTGAACGTGGCGGAGAACGAGCGGGTCCCGGCGAAGCGGGTCCTGGGGCTGGCCGTGCCGGCGCTGGGCGTGCTGGCCGCCGAGCCGCTGTACGTGCTGGTCGACACGGCGGTCGTCGGCCACCTCGACGCGCTGTCGCTGGCCGGGCTCGCGCTCGGCGGCGTCGTGCTGTCCCAGGTGTCGAGCCAGCTGACGTTCCTGTCCTACGGCACGACCTCGCGCACCGCCCGCCTGCACGGGGCCGGCCGCCGGGCCGACGCCGTCCGCGAAGGCGTCCAGGCGACGTGGCTGGCGCTGTTCGTCGGGCTCTTCGTGCTGGTCGCCGGGCAGCTGCTGGCCTGGCCGATCGCGCGGGTGCTCTCGGGCAGCGACGAGATCACGAGCGCGGCCGTGTCGTGGCTGCGGATCGCGTTGTTCGGGGCGCCGCTGATCCTGGTCACCATGGCCGGCAACGGCTGGATGCGCGGGGTGCAGGACGCCGTCCGGCCGCTGCGGTACGTGCTGGCGGGCAACGGGATCTCGGCCGTGCTGTGCCCGGTGCTCGTCTACGGGGCCGGGCTCGGCCTGGAGGGCTCGGCGATCGCGAACGTCGTCGCGCAGGTGATCTCCGCCTCGCTGTTCTTCGCCGCGCTGGTGAAGGAGAAGGCCGGGCTGCGGCCCGACTTCCGGGTGATGCGCGCCCAGCTGAGCCTCGGCCGCGACCTGGTGCTGCGCAGCCTCGGGTTCCAGCTGTGCTTCGTCTCGGCGGCGGCCGTCGCGGCCCGGACGTCGACCGAGGCGGTCGGCGCGCACCAGGTGGTGCTGCAGCTGTGGGTGTTCCTCTCGCTGATCCTGGACTCGGTCGCGATCGCGGCGCAATCCCTGGTCGGGGCCGCCCTCGGCGCGGGCTCGGCCCGGCAGGCGCGCGGCGTCGCCACGCAGATCACGCGCTACGGGCTGCTGATGGGGTGCGTCCTGGGCGTGCTGTTCGCGGCTCTGTCGTGGGTGCTGCCGCGCGCGTTCACGGCCGACCCGGGCGTGCTGGCCGAAGTCCCGCACGCGTGGTGGTTCTTCGTGGCTCTGCAACCGATCGCGGGCGTGGTGTTCGCCCTGGACGGCGTGCTGCTGGGCGCGGGCGACGCGGCGTTCCTCCGCAACGCGACGCTCGGCAGCGCGGCCCTGGGGTTCCTCCCGCTGATCTGGGCGTCCCTCGGCTTCGGCTGGGGCCTCACCGGCATCTGGACCGGGCTCTCGCTCTTCATGGTCCTGCGCCTGGTGGCGGTGCTGGTCCGCTGGCGCTCGGGCACCTGGGCGGTGACCGGCGCGATCCGCCCCGCGTGATACCCGCCCAGCGGGTGTGACGCCCGTGACCTGTGGTGAACGCCACCGGGGTAACGGCTAGGTTTCGCCGTTGCTCAGGCGCTACAAGTAGTGGGGACGGCAGTGCGGGCGTCCCGTACCGAAAGCCCCTAGTCACTGGAGGTCCCCGTGCCGCCCGCCACCGGCCGCGCCACCGCCCGGTCCTGGCTCATCTGGTCCGCCGCCGTCACCGTCTACCTGCTCGCGGTGTTCCACCGCACCTCCTTCGGCGTCGCCGGGCTGCAGGCGGCCGAGCGCTTCGGCGTCGGCGCGGCCGCGCTCGGCACGTTCACCGTGCTGCAGGTCGGCGTCTACGCCGCGATGCAGATCCCGACCGGCGTCCTGGTCGACCGCTACGGCCCGCGCCGCGTGCTCACCGTCGCCGTGCTGATCCTCGGGGCCGGCCAGATCCTGCTCGGCGTCGCGCACTCCTACGGCCTCGGCCTGCTCGCCCGCGGTGTGCTGGGCCTCGGCGACGCGCTCACCTTCGTCAGCGTGCTGCGCCTGGTCGCGGCCCACTTCCCGGGCCGCCAGTACGCGCTGCTGACGTCGTTCACCGCGGCCGTCGGCTACATCGGCAACCTCGCGGCCACCGTCCCGCTGTCCCTCGTCCTCGACAGCGCCGGCTGGACGCCCACCTTCCTCGCGGTCGGCGCGCTGACCGTGCTCTACACCCTGGTCGTGACGCTGCGGGTGCGCGACGTCCCGGCCGGCGTCGAGGTGCCGGTCCGCGAAGCCGTCCGCCCGCGCGAGCTCGGGCACCAGGTCGCCGAGGCGTGGCGGACGCCGGGGACACGCCTGGGGTTCTGGGTGCACTTCAGCACGATGTTCGCGCCGAACGCGCTGACGCTGCTGTGGGGCGTGCCGTGGCTGGTGCAGGGCCAGGGGCAGTCGAAGGCCGCCGCGAGCGCGCTGCTCACGGTGTTCGTCTTCGGCTCGATGGCCGGCGGCCCGCTGCTCGGCGGCCTGATCGGCCGCCGCCCGGAGCTGCGGATGCCGCTGGTCGGCGGCTACATCGGCGGCGCCGCGGTGCTGTGGGCGGTGCTGCTGAGCTGGCCCGGTCAGGTCCCGGTGGGGCTGCTGGTGCCCGCGTTCGCCTTCCTCGCGCTCGGCGGCCCGGCGTCGATGATCGGCTTCGCGCTGGCCCGCGACTACAACCCGCTCAGCCGCGTCGGCACGGCGACCGGCGTGGTCAACGTCGGCGGCTTCGTGGCGACGACGATCGCCGCGCTCGCGGTCGGCGTGCTGCTGCAGTGGACCGGCGGGAACTTCCGGTGGTCGCTGCTGGCGATCGTGGTGCTCCTGGCGGTCGGGACGTCCCGGATGCTCGTGTGGTGGCGCCGCACCCGCACCCACCTGTTCCTCGCCGCGGCCCGCGGCGAGGAGATCCCGGTCCGGATCACCCGCCGCCGCTGGGACGCCGCCCTACCGGAGACGCCGATCGTGGCCGCTTGACCGGCCCGGCGGCACCTCGGCCTGCATGAGGTGCCGGGCCACGGCGAACCCGCGCCGCTCGTAGGCCGGCACGGCGCGTTTCGACGAGTGCACGGTGACGCGCTCGAGCCCGAGATCCGCGGCCAGGCGCAGGATCGCGTTGATGAGCAGGCCGCCGAGACCGCCGTCGCGCGCCTCCGGCGAGACGTACACGCTCTGCACGTCGCCGGCCGCCCGGGTGAACGCCGTCGGCGTCGGCACGCGCGCGGTGATCGCCAGGAACGCCATCCCGATCACCTGGTCCTCGCGCACCACGACCAGGCACCGGTGGCTGGCCGTGTGGTCCCGCGCCCAGGCGGCGAACTCCCGCACGAACCCGGCGCGCGCGGCGCCGGGCAGGCCGTCCCGCTCGGCGACCCACCGCCACCGCAGCCCGGCGACGGCTTCGAACTCGGCGGCCCTCGCGGGCCGGACTTCGATCTTCGCCACGCCCCTCATCCTGGCCCTGTGCCGCGCCGCCGCTCAAGCACCCGGCTGCCCTACCGGGGACGCCGATCGCGCCGCCCGAACGCACCCGATCGGCCGACGATCAGCGGCCGCTAGGGTTTGCCGCGTGTCGAGCCCCAAACCGCCCCGCCGTCCCGCCCCGCCGCCCGGTCTCCTGATCGTCGACAAGCCCGCCGGGATGACGTCGCACGACGTCGTCGCCCGCGCCCGCCGGATCATGGGCACCCGCAAGGTCGGGCACGCCGGCACGCTCGACCCGATGGCGACCGGCGTGCTGGTGCTCGGCATCGAGCGCGCCACCAAGCTGCTCGGCCACCTGGCGCTCGACCGCAAGACCTACCTCGCGACGCTGTCGCTGGGCAGCAGCACCACGACCGACGACGCCGAGGGCGAGATCCTCACCACCGCGGAGACCGGCGGCGTCACCGACGCGGCGATCGCCGCCGGGATCGCGAAGCTCACCGGCCCCATCCAGCAGGTGCCCAGCGCTGTCAGCGCCGTCAAGATCGACGGCAAGCGCGCCTACGCCCGGGTCCGCGCGGGGGAGGAGGTCGTCATCCCGCCGCGCCCGGTCACGATCTACCGCTTCGACGTCCTGGGCATCCGCCACGAGGACGACCACGTCGAGGTCGACGCCGTCGTCGAGTGCTCGTCGGGCACCTACGTCCGCGCGCTGGCCCGCGACCTGGGCGCCGACCTCGGCGTCGGCGGTCACCTGATGGCACTGCGGCGCACCACGGTCGGCCCGTTCTCGCTCGCGAAGGCGCGCACGCTGGACCAGCTGGAAGAGGCGCCCGAGCTGAGCCTGGACCTCGACGCCGCCGTCGCCGCCGCCTTCCCGCGGCGCGACCTCGACGCCGCGACGGCCAAGGCGGTCCGCCACGGCCAGCGGATCCCGGCGGCCGGGGTCGAGGGCACCTACGGCCTGTTCGGCCCCGACGGCAAGGTGCTGGCGCTGGCCGCCGACGAAGAAGGCGTGTCCCGAGCAGTGGTCGTGTTGCTGCCCGCCTAGGGTGGTCCGAGAAGACGGGAGTGTGACGTGCTGCGGTGGCGTGGGCTGGGGGACCTTCCCGGCGGCTGGGGACGGTGCGTGGTCACCATCGGCGTGTTCGACGGCGTGCACCGCGGGCACCAGGAGCTGATCAACCGGACCGTGGCCGCGGCCGCGGAGCGCGACGTGCCGAGCGTGGTGCTGACGTTCGACCCGCACCCGTCGGAGGTGCTGCGCCCGGGGAGCCACCCGGCGCAGCTGACCACGTTGCGGCGCAAGGCGGAGCTCGTCGAAGGCCTCGGCGTCGACGTCTTCTGCGTGCTGCCGTTCACCTTGGAGCTGTCCCGGCTGCAGCCGGAGGAGTTCGTGCACGAGGTGCTGGTCGACCGGCTGCACGCGGCCGCGGTGATCGTCGGCGACAACTTCACCTTCGGGGCCAAGGCCGCCGGCACCGTCGAGCTGCTGCGCACCCTCGGCCGCCGCTTCGGCTTCGCCGCCTACGGCGCCGAACTGCAGGGCAAGGAACTGTCCGAAGAGGACCAGTCGGCCATCACGTTCTCGAGCACGTACGTCCGCTCCTGCATCGACGCCGGGGACGTCGTGGCCGCCGCCGAGGCGCTCGGCCGCCCGCACCGGCTCGAAGGCATCGTCGTGCGCGGCGACGGCCGGGGCCACGAGCTCGGCTACCCGACGGCGAACCTGTCGACCCCGCGGTTCGCCGCCGTCCCGGCCGACGGCGTCTACAGCGCCTGGTTCACCCGCTCGGCCGACCCGTCGCGCCGGCTGCGCGCCGCGGTCTCGGTGGGCACCAACCCGACGTTCTCCGGGCGCGAGCGGACCGTCGAGGCGTTCGTCCTCGACGTCGACGAGGACTTCTACGGCCAGCACGTCGCGATCGACTTCGGCACCCGGCTGCGCGACCAGGTGCGGTTCGCCGACTCGGCCGGGCTGGTCGCCCAGATCGACGAGGACGTCGTCGAGACCAGAAAGGCCCTCCCGGACGCGGGGTAGCGCCTCGACCGGGGCGAAAAGGGGGATTTCGCGTTCACGGACGTGATCGTGATGGCAAGATGCTCACGGACAGTGTGCGTGCAGACTGAGCGGGCGAAGAAGCGGTTTAGGGGAGCGGAACTGGTGGAGGACCACAAGATCGTCCAGCGGAACATCGCGCTGCAGCGCGAGTGGTACGGGGAGCCCCTGGGCGACCGCGTGCGCCGGCTCGTCGTCGCCTTCGACGTTTCGCAGGCGTTCCTGGCCGAGGTCCTCGGCATCAGCGCCCCCATGCTCAGCCAGGTGATGAGCGGGCGGCGCGCGAAGATCGGCAACCCGGTCGTGCTGGCCAGGATGATCATGCTCGAACGCAAGATCCTGGTCCCCGAGGTCGCCGCCGGCAACCGCGACGCGATGCTGGCCGCGATGGAGGACGTCCGTGACTCCCGGCCCACCGTCGGGCGCGACAACATCCCGGTGGTCAACGAGGACCAGGCCGTCCTGGCCTACCTGCGCGACCTGGCCGAGGACGAGGACCTCGGCGAGGCCGCCAAGCGGCTCGACGACGACTTCCCGGCGATCGCCGACCTGCTCCGCCGGGCCGGTCACGGCGGCTGATGCCGGCCCTGTTCAGCGCCCTGCTCCCGCCCGGCGACGTCGTCGACGCGGTCGCCGGGGCCCTGGGCGACCCAGGTGACGGACTGGCCTGGGAGCCACCGGAGAGGTGGCACGTCACGCTCGCCTACTACGGCCGGGACGACGCCGGCACCCGGGGAGCGTGGCTCGCGGACCGGCTGGCCGGCCGCCGCGCCGTCGACGTCCGGCTGGAAAAGGCCGCGACGTTCCCCGGGGTGCTGTGGTTGACTGTCGCCGGATCGGAGCTGACGCCGCTCGCGCACGCCGCGGGCGCCGACGCCGAGGCGAGGCCGTACCGGGCCCACCTGACGCTGGCGCGGTTCCCCCGGGAAGAACCCGGGCTCGCCGAGCGTTGGACAGCTCGGCTGGCCGGTTTCACGAGCCGGAACTGGCAGGCCACGCGCGTGGCGCTGATGACCAGCGAGCGCGAACCGGGCGGAACCCGCTACCGGGTGGCCCGCGAGTTCGAGCTGAAGGGCGCCTGAAGGCCCTGCTCAGAGTGACACGCGGCCAGAATGGTAACGTCAATGATCGGGTCCGGCTGCAGTCCGTGGCGGCCGTGACCGACTTCCCGGCGTTCATTCCGCGACCGGGGCCGCACGGCACTGATCATCTCGAGGAGTTATACAAGTGGCGCTGTCCACCGAAGAGAAGAAGTCGATCCTGGCCGAGTACGGCGTGCACGACTCGGACACGGGATCCCCCGAGGCCCAGGTCGCGCTGCTGACCAAGCGGATCGTCGGCCTCACCGAGCACCTCAAGGCTCACAAGCACGACCACCACTCGCGTCGCGGGCTCCTGCTGCTGGTCGGCCGTCGCCGCCGGCTGCTGAACTACGTGATGAAGGTGGACATCGAGCGTTACCGTGCGCTGATCCAGCGCCTCGGCCTGCGCCGATAGCTTGAACCCGAAGGGGAGTGGCCGCCGGTCGCTCCCCTTCGGTTTAAGAGAACAACGGCGCGAGCGCGCACGGGGAACCGTCCGCCGGTCCTCGGTAGTGGTTCCCGGGAAGAGTCCCGGGGACTTCGATCGAAGACCGGCATCACTCCTCGAGCGTCCTTGAGCGAAACGGGTCCCAGGGTGGGAGACTCGCGTCGTACGAAGGAACTAAAGAGGAGAAACACCCTATGACCGACTCCACCGGAGTCACCGTGCACGAAGCAGAAGCCGTGATCGACAACGGCCGTTTCGGCACCCGCACCGTCCGCTTCGAGACGGGCCGCCTGGCCAAGCAGGCCGCCGGCGCCGTCGTCGCGTACCTCGACGAAGAGACCATGCTGCTCTCGGCGACGACCGCGTCGAAGCACCCGAAGGACCACTTCGACTTCTTCCCCCTGACGGTGGACGTCGAGGAGCGCATGTACGCGGCCGGCCGCATCCCCGGCGCGTTCTTCCGCCGCGAGGGCCGCCCCTCGACCGACGCGATCCTGACCTGCCGCCTGATCGACCGGCCGCTGCGCCCATCGTTCACCGACGGTCTGCGCAACGAGATCCAGGTCGTCATCACGGTCCAGAGCCTGAACCCGGACGACCCGTACGACGTGCTGGCCATCAACGCCGCGTCGGCGTCGACCCAGATCGCCGGCCTGCCGTTCTCGGGCCCGGTCGGCGGCGTGCGCGTCGCCCTGATCGAGGACCAGTGGGTCGCGTTCCCGACCTGGTCGCAGCTCGCGAAGGCCACCTTCAACATGGTCGTCGCCGGCCGCATCGTCGGTGACGACGTCGCGATCATGATGGTCGAGGCCGAGGGCACCGAGAACACGCTCGACCTGATCGCCGACGGCGGCAAGGCGCCGGACGAGGTCTCGGTCGCGCAGGGTCTCGAAGCGTCCAAGCCGTTCATCAAGGTGCTGTGCGAAGCCCAGCAGAAGCTGGCCGACGTGGCCGCCAAGCCGACCGGCGAGTTCCCGGTCTTCCTGGCCTACGAGCAGGACGCCTTCGACGCCGTCGCCGCGATCGCGACCGACGACCTGGCGAACGCGCTGCAGATCGCCGGCAAGCAGGACCGCGACGCCGCGACCGACCAGGTCAAGGCCGCCGTGCTGGAGAAGGTCGGCATCAACGAGGGCGAAGCCTTCGAGGGCCGCGAGAAGGAGATCGGCGCCGCGTTCAAGGCGCTGTCCAAGAAGGTCATGCGCAAGCGCGTCCTCACGGACAAGATCCGCATGGACGGCCGTGGCCTGACCGACATCCGGTCGCTCTCGGCCGAGGTCGCCGTGATCCCGCGGGCCCACGGTTCGGCACTCTTCGAGCGTGGAGAAACGCAGATCCTGGGCGTCACCACGCTGAACATGCTTCGCCTGGAGCAGCAGATCGACTCGCTGTCCCCGGAGACGCACAAGCGCTACATGCACCACTACAACTTCCCGCCGTTCTCCACCGGCGAGACCGGCCGCGTCGGTTCGCCGAAGCGGCGCGAGATCGGCCACGGCATGCTCGCCGAGCGCGCCCTGGTCCCGGTGCTGCCGAAGCGTGACGAGTTCCCGTACGCGATCCGCCAGGTCTCCGAGGCGCTGGGCTCCAACGGCTCGACTTCGATGGGCTCGGTCTGCGCGTCCACCATGGGCCTGTACAACGCCGGTGTGCCGCTGAAGGCGCCGGTCGCGGGCATCGCGATGGGCCTCATCTCCGACGAGGTCGACGGCGAGACGCGCTACGTCGCGCTGACCGACATCCTCGGGGCCGAGGACGCCATGGGCGACATGGACTTCAAGGTCGCCGGCACCAAGGACATCATCACCGCCCTGCAGCTGGACACCAAGCTCGACGGCATCCCCTCCGAGGTGCTCGCCGCCGCGCTGAAGCAGGCGAAGGACGCCCGTCTCACCATCCTGGAGGTCATCGCCGAGGCGATCGACGGCCCGGACGAGATGAGCCCGTACTCGCCGCGCGTCACCAGCGTGAAGATCCCGGTGGACAAGATCGGCGAGGTCATCGGCCCGAAGGGCAAGATGATCAACTCGATCACCGAGCAGACCGGTGCCGACATCTCCATCGAGGACGACGGCACGATCTACGTGGGCGCGGCCGACGGCCCGTCGGCGGAGGCGGCGATCGACCTGATCAACGCCATCGCCAACCCGCAGCTGCCCAAGGTCGGGGAGCGCTTCCTCGGCACCGTGGTGAAGACGGCCGCGTTCGGCGCGTTCGTCTCGCTGCTGCCGGGCAAGGACGGCTTGGTGCACATCTCCAAGCTGGGCAACGGCAAGCGGATCGCCAAGGTCGAGGACGTCGTCAACGTGGGCGACAAGCTCCGCGTCGAGATCGCCGACATCGACAACCGCGGCAAGATCAGCCTGATCGTCGTCCAGGAGGAGGAGGCCCCGGCCGCCACTCCCGCCGCAGACGCCGACGCCGAGAAGGCCGACGCCTAAGCAGAACCAGTCAGCGTGAAGGCCTCCTGATCCGCTCGGTGCGGGTCGTGAGTGGTAATGCGGGTTCTAACCCTCATTACCACTCACGACCGTCGGCGGCAGGGGGCCTTCACGGCATCGTGAGTAAGGAACCCATGGCACGGCAGGTTTCCGGGCACGAGCAGCCCGTCGGCACCACCCGCACGCTGGAGTCCACTCCGGACGGTGCGGTCGTCAAGCGCAGCGTTCTGCCCGGTGGCCTGCGCGTGATCACCGAGCACGTGCCGGCGTCCCGCTCGGCGACGGTCGGGCTGTGGGTCGGCATCGGCTCGCGCGACGAGCCGGTCGCCGTCGCCGGGGCCGCGCACTACCTCGAACACCTGCTGTTCAAGGGAACCGCGCACCGCGACGCCAAGCAGATCGCCGAGGAGATCGACGCGGTCGGCGGCGAGTTCAACGCCTTCACCGCGAAGGAGCACACCTGCTACTACGCGCAGGTGCTCGACGCGGACCTGCCGCTGGCCGTGGACCTGGTCACCGACGTCGTGTTCGACGCGCTCTGCACCGACCGCGACATGGACATGGAACGCAGCGTCGTCCTCGAAGAGATCTCGATGCGCGACGACGACCCGGAAGACCTGCTGCACGAGACGTTCGTCAGCGCGATCCTCGGCGACCACGTGCTCGGCCGCCCGGTGCTCGGCACCGAGAAGTCGATCATCGAGATGTCGCCGGCCGCGTTGCGCGGGTTCTACAAGCGCCGCTACACACTGCCGCGGATGGTGCTGGCGGTGGCCGGGAACGTCGACCACAACCAGGTGCTTCGCCTGGTGCGCAAGGCTCTTCGCGACCGGTTGGCGGGCGACGCCACGCCGGTGGCGCCGCGCGAGGGCCGGGCGCGGATCAAGACCGTGCCGAAGCTGGCCCTGCACACCGACGACACCGAGCAGGCGCACGTCATGCTCGGCCTGCGGTCGCTGTCGCGTCACGACGAACGCCGGTTCGCCTTGTCGGTGCTCAACGCGGCGCTCGGCGGCGGCATGAGCTCGCGGCTGTTCCAGGAGATCCGCGAACAGCGTGGCCTGGCCTACCAGGTGTACTCGTCCGTCGCGAGCTACTCCGACACCGGTCACATGTCCGTCTACGCGGGCTGCCAGCCGGAGAAACTCGGCGACGTCGCGGGCGTGATCCGCGAGGTCCTCGACAAGGTCGGCGTCGACGGCCTGACCGACGCCGAGGTGGCCCGCGCCAAGGGCCAGCTGCGCGGCGGGATCGTGCTGGGCCTGGAGGACACGTCGTCGCGGATGTCGCGGATCGGCAAGAACGAGCTCAACTACGCCCACTACCTGGGCGTCGACGACACGATCGCGCGCATCGACGCCGTCACCACCGACGAGGTGTGTGCCCTCGCTCGCACTTTGTTCGCACGGCCGGGCGGGGTCACGGCGGCGGCGGTCGTCGGGCCGTACGCTCACGCCGACGACCTGCCCGATGACTTGCACGAGGTGATCGCTTCATGACCATCAACGTCGGTGTGCTCGGCGCGCGCGGCCGGATGGGCGCGACGGTGGTGAAGGCCGTCGAAGGCGCCGAAGACATGAAGGTCGTCGCCGCTTTGGACGACGGTGACGACTTCGCGGCGCTGGCCGAGGCCCAGGTCGTCGTCGACTTCACCCACCCCGACGCCGTGATGGACAACCTGAAGTACCTGGTGGCGCACGACATCCACGCGGTCGTCGGCACCACCGGCTTCAGCGAGGAGCGGCTCGCGTCGCTGCGCGGCCTGCTCGAACCGAAGCCGTCGCTGGGTGTGCTGATCGCGCCGAACTTCGCGCTGGGCGCGGTGCTGGCGATGCGCTTCGCGGCGCAGGCGGCGAAGTTCTACGCCTCGGCCGAGATCATCGAGCTGCACCACAACCGCAAGGCCGACGCGCCCTCGGGCACCGCCGCGCACACCGCCCGGATGATCGCCGCGGCGCGCGCGGAGGCCGGCGTGACGCCGGGCCCGGACGCGACGACGTCCGAACTGGACGGTGCCCGCGGCGCCACGGTCGAGGACGTCCGCGTCCACTCGGTCCGGCTGCCGGGGCTCGTCGCGCACGAGGAGATCCTGTTCGGCGGCGAGGGGGAGACCCTGACCATCCGCCACGACTCCCTGGACCGGACGTCGTTCATGCCGGGCGTGCTGCTCGGCGTGCGCACGGTGCTCACGCGCCCCGGCCTGACGGTCGGCCTGGAGAACGTGCTCGAGCTGTGAAGGCGCGCAACGTCGCGCTGCTGATGACGGCGGCGCTGGTCGTCTACCTGGTCCTGCTCGCGGACCGGGCGTTCGCGCTGTTCGCGTCGGGCACCGGCCTGGGCATCGCGCTCGGGATCGGCGTGCTGCTGCTGCCGATCCTGGGCGTCTGGATCGTCGTGGTGACCTGGCGCAACGGCCTGCAGATCCAGCGGCTGTCCCGCCGGCTGGACAGCGAGGGCGAGCTCCCGGACGTCTCCGACCTGCCCCGCCGCCCGTCGGGCCGGGTCGACCGCGACGCGGCCGACGCCTGGTTCGACCAGCGCCGCGCCGAGGTCCAGGCCGATCAGGAGAACTGGCGCGCCTGGTACAAGCTCGCGTACGCCTACGACATCGCGGGCGACCGCCGCCGGGCCCGCGAGACGATGAAGAAGGCCCTCGAGCTGGAAGCCGCCGACCACTGACCCATCACTTTCCCCAGGAAAGCTGCGCTGCGCCGCCCGTGAGCCGTCACTTTCCCTAGGAAAGATGCATCGCCTCACGCGGATTTCACTCGCGGCCGGGCAGGCGTCAGTGGTGCATCCAGCCCGCGAACACGGCGGGTGCGGCGGCGATCAGGCTGAAGCGGATCCAACGTCCGGTCAGGCCGGCCGTCAGGAACGTCGCCAGGCGCATCCGGACCAGCCCCGCCAGGACGCTCGTCGCCATGAACGGCGGCAGGCCGACCAGGGAGCTCACGCCGTACGTGCCGGCCATCCAGTGCGGGTGGCGGTGGCAGCGCTCGCGCAGCGCGTCGACCCGCGCGCGGATCTTCTTCGTCCGCAGCTCCCAGCGCACCTTGCGGGCCGTCATCGGGCGCTCGCGGTGCAGCCGGTCGTGCAGTGGTTTCGGTAGCTTGATGGTGCCGCGCGCGGCCAGGTAGTAGAGCGTCTTCCCGGCGATCTGGCCCACCGCGACGGCCGCGCCGAGCCACAGCCAGTGCAGGCCCGGGTGACTCGCGCACAGCCCGATCAGGAACACCTCGGCGTTGATCAGCGGCACGAGGGCCGAACCGAACGCGACGCCCAGCGTCAGCAGGATCCAGCTCATCGTGTCACCTCCTGATTTGCTCCCGGTCTTCCAAGTTATCAGTTCGAAATCTCCGCGCACTGGGGTTGGCCCTACTCTTCGGCCGGTGGTCCGCACCAGAAGATCACCTGCCGGACCGTTTCCGGCCACCTCCCGCTGGAACGCTGACGGCGTGGCCGCCGAGCAACCTCGTACGCCCGCTGACCGATTCGGCGCCCTGTGCCGGACCGTCGTGCGGTTTCTCCCCTGGGGTCTGTCGCGGATCGTGGCACCGACGTTTCTCGGCTTCTGCCTGATCAACGGCTTCACCTTCGGCCTCGACCTGGGCCTGCTGACCGTTTTCCACGGGCTGCTGGGCTGGCCGGTGTGGCTCGGCATCACGCTGGCGTACGGCTGCGCGTTCGTGGTCAGCTTCGTGCTGAACCGGACGTTCAACTTCCATTCCCACGCCGCCGTCGGAATCCAGCTCGTGCTTTACATCGGGGCGATCGCCGTCAATTACGCGGTGTTCCTGCTGGGTGTGGGCGCGGGACTGAGCGCGCTCGGCGTCGAATACCACCTCGCGCGGGTGCTGGCGGGCGCCGGCGAGGGCGTCTTCATGTACGCCGTGATGCGGTGGGTGCTCTTCCGGGACTCAGACGAGGGAGAGCTCGAGGGTTCCGGTGAGCCGGACCTCGCGCAGCATGCGCTCGCCGGTGTCGAGGGTGCGGACCGTGCCGTCGGGATTCCAGCCGGCCCGGCGGTAGAAGCCGAGCGAGGCGTGGTCTCCTTGGCCGACCCAGGCGATGCCGCGCACGGCGCCGTCGGCCCGCAGCCCCGCCGCGGCGGTCCCGAGTAGCCGCCCGGCGTGCCCGCGCCGTCCCCAGCGCGGCTCGACGAGCAGGTTGGCGATCAGCCCGGTGACGTCGGCGTCCGCGGGCAGGGACCCGTCGGCCGCGGCGACCTCGACGTCCGGGGCCAGGCCGGCGACGCAGAACCCGACGGTGAACTCGCCTTCGGTGGCGACGTAGACCTGGCTGTCCGGGTAGTCGATGGCCTCGGTCCAGGTGCCGACCAGGTCGGTGCCGTCCAGCTCGGCCAGGGCCTGCTTGCCCAGGAGGTCTTCGTAGGCGGCGTGCCAGGTCTCGCGCTGGATGCGGGCGATCTCCGCGGCGTCGGACAGGTCGGCGGGGCGGACGGCGGCGTCGCTCATGGACCCGAATCTATCGGGTCGCCGAAAACTGTCGGTGGTGGCTGGCACGATGACGTCATCATGCAGACGATCAGTGTCGCGACGGCCCGGAAGACGTTCCTGGCCGCGCAGGGCTTCGCCGACCCGCGTCCCTCCGGTGTGCCGTCGCGGCGGCACCTGAAACGCGTGCTTTCGCGCGTCCAGCTGCTGCAGCTGGACTCGGTGAACGTCGCGGTCCGGGCGCACTACATGCCGGTGTTCTCGCGCCTGGGTTCCTACGACCCCGCGCTGCTGGACAGCGCGGCGTGGTCGCACTCGGCGAAGCAGCCGCGGCTGCTGGTGGAGACGTGGGCGCACGAGGCGAGCCTGCTGCCGGTCGAGGACTGGCCGCTGATCCGGTCGGGCGCGAAGCGGGACGGCTGGTGGAAGCACTACGGGCCGCTGATCGAGAAGTCGCCGGGCCTGGTCGACGAGATCCTGTCGGTGGTCAAGGAGCTGGGCCCGATCGGCGCGGGCGGCATCGAGCGCCAGGTGGAGGCGGACGCGCAGCGGCGCGGCCCGGGGTCGTGGTGGGAGCGCTCGGAGGTCAAGCGCGTCTGCGAGTACCTCTTCGGCGTCGGCCAGCTGACCACGGGCACGCGCCGGTCGTTCGAGCGGCTGTACGACCTGACGGAGCGGGTGGTCCCACCGGAGATCCTGGCCGTCTCGGTATCGGCCGACGAGGGAGCGCGCGGCCTGATCGAGCGTTCGGCGCGCGCGTTGGGCGTCGCGACGGAGACGGACCTGCGCGACTACTACCGCCTCGGCCCAGCTCCGGCGCGCCAGGCGGTGGCGGAGCTGGTCGAGTCCGGCGTGCTGGAGCCGGTGGCGGTCCGGGGCTGGAAGGCCCCGGCGTACCGGCACTTCGAGGCGCGGACCCCCCGAGCGGTCACCGGCCGCGCGCTGCTGTGCCCGTTCGACCCGCTGATCTGGGAACGCGCCCGCACGGAGCGGCTGTTCGGGTTCCGCTACCGCATCGAGATCTACGTCCCGGAGCCGAAGCGGGTGTACGGGTATTACGTGTTCCCGTTCCTGCTGGACGGCGAGCTGGCGGCCAGGGTGGACCTGAAGTCCGACCGCGCGACGGGCGTCCTGCGCGTCCAGGGCGCCTTCGCCGAGGAGGGCGCAGACCTGGCGCGGCTGCTCCCGGAGCTGGCGGCGGAACTGAGGCACATGGCGGAGTGGCTGGGCCTGTCGGGAGTGGCGGTGGGCGCCCGAGGAGACCTGGCCCCGGCACTGGCGAAGCTGGTGCGCTGATGCCGGCCGGCCTGTCCCGGTCCGGCCGGGGCTGAACCCGCGCATCGGACCGGCCGGGGTGGTGGGCGAGCCCGGCGGCTGATCGGGATCCGGGGGCGCCGAGGGCGCGGCGGTCTTGGTGGCCGATCCGCTCGGCCTGGCGGTGGGCGGGGTTGTGGTGGCGCGCGGCTGGAGCTGCGTGGGCTTCAGTGGAGCTGGATTCGTCCGGCCAGCGGCGCGGGTTCGAAGCTTGAGCTGGGTGAGCGGGGTTGCGGTGGCGTGCGATCCGCGCGGCCGGAGCAGTGTGAGCCATGAACCTGCTGCGCAGCATCGAAGCCGGCCGCTGTGGTGAGCGAGCTGCACCGGCTGGAGGTCGCGGGGTTCCTCGCCTAGTACCCGCGCGTCTGCGCCGATTCCGTCGCGAAGTCGTCCGCCAGCCGCGCGATCGTCGCGCGACCCTCCACAAGGGACACCCAGTCCCACGGCAGCACGTCGTCGCCGTGCCATGCGCCGAGCAGGTTCCCGCAGATCGACCCCGTCGAGTCGCTGTCGCCGGAGTGCGTGACGGCCAGCCGGAGCCGGGCGCGGAACGTCGTCTCCGGGTGCGCGTCCGGGACGCTCACCGGTGCCAGCGCCGCGTAGACGGCGATCGCCAGCGCCTCTTCGGCCACCCAGCCACCGCCGAGGGACTCGACCTTCTCGGGCGAGGGATCGCCCGAAAAGGCCAGATCCAATGCCTGACGCAACGCGGCCAGCGTCTCCTCGTGCGCCGGGTAGCGCGCGAGCAGCCGCATCGACCGCAGCACCGCCGCTTCCAGGGACTCGCCTTCGAGCAGGTACGCGATCATCGCCGCGAACGCGCCCGCCGCGTGGTAGCCGGTCGGGTGGCCGTGGGTGATCCGCGCGCAGTTCGCCGCGACGACGTAGGCGTGCCGCGCGTCGCCGGCGAACCCGAACGGCGCCGAGCGCATCACCGTGCCGCAGCCCTTCGAGTCCGGGTTCACCGGACCCGGCCGGCCGTCCGGCTCGGCGTAGGTGTCCGGGGTGTAGGCCGCGCGAAGGCCGGAGAGGCACGCCGAACCCGGCGCTCGCCGCGCGTAGAGCCACGGCTCCAGCCGCAGCTGCCCGGCCCGGTGCCGCCGGCCTTCCGCGGGCGGCGGTGCCGGGTGCTCCTGCGTGTCGAGCCAGCGAAGGTACGCGTCGTGCACCAGCTGCGCCATCGCGCCGCCGATGCCTTTCGCCTGCGCGCGGACCCAGCCGCGGTGGAAGCCTTCGAGGCTGAACAGCGTCATCTGCGTGTCGTCGGTGATCTCCGCGACGCCCTCGGCGTTCGCCACGAGGCCGACCGGCCGCCGGATCGCCGCGAGGGCCTGGAACTCGACCGGGTTGCCCAGCGCGTCACCGATCGCGCCGCCCAGCAGGCACCCGCGCAGCCGCGCCCGGTACACCGCGCGCTCGGTCTCCACCGTCATGCCGCCATCCTGGCACCCGGACGTGAAGAACGGGCCGTTCCCGGTACCCCCACCGGGAACGGCCCGTCACCCCCTCATTCAGCCGGCCGCGCGCGTCACCACGGCGTTGCCGGAGCCCGTGCGGGCGCGGACCTTCAGCGTCACGCCGCCCGCGGGGGCGGCGCCGGCGACGTCCAGCTCGCTGGAGACGCGGCCGCCGCTGGAGGTCAGGTCGACCTCGGCGGTCGTGCCGCCGCGGATGCCGATGCGGACCTCACCGGAGCCGGTGATCAGGTCGAGCGTGCCGGCGCCGGCGTCGGCCACCGAGAGGTCGCCGCTGCCAGTGCGGGCCATCACCTCGCCGGTCACCGCGCCCAGCCAGACGTCGCCCGTGCCGGTCGCCAGGGTCGCCGAGCCGGCCAGGGACGTCGCCTCGACGTTGCCGCTGCCGCTGCGCAGCTGCAGGCCGCCGAGTGTCGGGCCGAGCTTGATGGCGCCGCTGCCGGTGCGCACGGTCGCCGCGCCGTCGGCCCGGTCGAGCTTCACCTCGCCGGAGCCGGTCAGCACGTCGACGCGCCCGGCCGAGCCGGCGACGGTGACGTCCGCCGCGCCCGCCCGCACCTCGACGTGCGAACCCGCCGGCGCGTGCACGGTCACCGACAGCGCGACGTTGCGCAGCTGCCAGGCCTTCGGCGCCTGGACGACCAGGCGGTTCCCCAGCTTCTCGATCCGGCTCTGCTTGACCGCTTCGGCGGGGGAGGCCGTCGGGTCGACGCCCAGCTGGTCGCCGAAGCGCTCGCCGACCCAGGACAGCAGGTTGTTGACGCCCTCCACCCACGGCTGCTGCTCGCCCTGGTCGTGCCGCAGCTCGACGCGGGCGCCGGACTCGCGGTCCAGCACCAGCTCCACGCGCCCGATCGTCACGGCGACGTCCAGCTCGAGCGGCCCGCCGGCCTCGAACTCCTGGACGCGCACCAAGCCGTCGGCCGTGGTCTCGTCGGTGCGGGCCTCTTCGGCGTGGGTTTCTTCAGCGGAAGCCTGCTCGGTGGGAGTCTCGTCGGCCGGAACCTCCGAGGCGGGCGGTGTCTCGTTCGGTGTCGTCTGCTCTTCGCTCATGGTCGTTTCCCCTCAGCCCTCGACCCAGCCGTGCAGGCGGGAGCCGCTCTGGTCGCTCTTGGAGTGGTGCTTGCGCCCGCCGCCCAGCCCGCCGAGGCCGCTGCCGCCCAGCCCGCCGTGGCCCAGCGCGCCCTGGACCGCCTGGGAGACGAAGGTGTTCAGCGAGACGCCCTGCGCCTGCGCGGCCCGCTCGGCCTGGCCCTTGATCTGGTCGACCAGCCGCAGCGTGATGCGCGTGATGTCACCGGTGTCGATCGGTGGTGGTGGTGTGGTGTCACGTGGTGTCGCCCGTGGTGCCGGTTCCTCCGCGGCGCCGGTGACGACCACGCGGACGTCCCGGCCGTCGAGCCGGACGTCGACGACTTGGCCGGGTAGGCTGGCGGTGACCTCGGCGGCGAGGTCCGCGAGCGCGTTCATCAGCGTCAGGCGGACCGCCGGTTCGAGCGCGGCCGACAGCAGGGCGGCCGCACGCCGGGTGTGCTCATCCCCGGCGGAGGCCGTGTTCGCGAGGTCCTCGCGGAGGTTGGCGATGTACGGCGTCAGGTCCATGACACCACTATGACGTCACTTCTGACATCGGTCAAGGCGATCGCGGTGTCAAGGCTGGTGTCATGTGTCGCCCGGGAGTGGCCGCCCTCACGCGGTTAGGCTGCGCTGGAGTCGTGGAGTAGGGCCGGGAGAAGGAGTGCGGACGTGGCCGAAACCGTGTCACCCAAGGTGCAGCTGATCGCGAAGACGGAGTTCTTCCCGCCTGAGGACGTGCCGTGGTCGACCGACGCGGACGGCGGCCAGGCGCTCGCCGAGTTCGCCGGGCGCGCCTGCTACCAGTCGTGGAAGAAGCCGAACCCGGTCACCGCGACCAACGCCGGCTACATCGAGCACATCATCGACGTCGGCCACCTTTCGGTGCTGGAGCACGGTTCCGTCAGCTTCTACATCAGCGGCATCTCGCGATCGCTGACCCACGAGCTGATCCGCCACCGCCACTTCTCGTACTCGCAGCTGTCACAGCGGTACGTGCCCGAGCGCAACGCGGCCTTCGTCGAGCCCGAGGTGATCGCGAACGACCCGGCGCTGCATGAGAAGTTCCTCGCCGCGGCCCAGGCGAGCGTCGACGCCTACACCGAGCTGCTCGCCGGGCTCGAGGAGAAGTTCGCCGACGTGCCGAGCGCGACCCTGCGCCGCAAGCAGGCCCGCCAGGCCGCGCGCGCCGTGCTGCCGAACGCGACCGAGACCCGCATCGTCGTCACCGGGAACTACCGCGCGTGGCGCCACTTCGTCGCGATGCGCGCCACCGAGCACGCCGACGTCGAGATCCGCGAGCTGGCCGTGGAGTGCCTGCGGCAGCTGCAGAAGGCCGCGGCGAACATCTTCGCGGACTTCACCATCTCGACGCTGCCCGACGGCACCGAGATCGCCACGAGCCCGAAGGTCCTCGAAGGCTGATGAAACGCCTCGCGATCGACGTCCGGCCCGGCGAGTACGCCGTCGTCCGGCTGCCCGCGGACGCCCCGGTGCCGGCGGAGCTGCTCGCTCCCGGCGAACCCGCGTTCGTCTCGGTGACCCGGACGCCCGAAGAACTGTCGGTGATCTGCCCGGCCGGGCGCGAACCGGCCGGCAGCTCGGCCGCGGAGGACGGCTGGCGGCTGCTGTCGGTCCGCGGCCCGCTCGAGTTCACCCTCACCGGCATCATCGCCGCGCTGGCCTCGGAGCTGGCCGCGGCCGGTGTCGCGCTGTTCTCGATGTCCACGTTCGACACCGACCACATCCTGGTCCGCGCGACCGAGCTCGACCACGCCGTCAAGGCGCTGCGCGAGTCCGGCCACGAGGTCGCCCACCCCTGACTCGTTGTCCGTGAAGGCCTCCTTACCGGCTCTTAGGGCCGGTAAGGAGGCCTTCACGGCTTTTCGGGGTACCCGGGGGTGACCGAGGTGGGAGCGATCACCCTTGTCAGGCAAAGTTCGGCATGCCTAAACTTCGGTTTTGGGTCCCCGACATCCGGTTCGAGAGGCAGGCGCCATGGCTGTGACCGAGGCCGCCCGGCCGAAACTGGTGTCGCGCCTGCGCACGGGCTCGGCCCTGCTCGGCCCGGCGTTCGTCGCGGCGATCGCCTACGTCGACCCCGGGAACGTCGCGGCCAACATCAGCGCCGGCGCCCGCTACGGCTACCTGCTGGTCTGGGTGATCGTCGTCGCGAACCTGATGGCCGTGCTCGTCCAGTACCTGTCCGCGAAGCTCGGCCTGGTCAGCGGGATGTCCCTGCCGGAGGCCCTGCGCGCCCGGCTGTCCCGCCCGGCCCGGATCGGGTACTGGCTGCAGGCCGAGGTCGTCGCCATCGCCACCGACCTGGCCGAGGTCGTCGGCGGCGCCATCGCGCTCAACCTGCTGTTCGACCTGCCGCTCGTCGTGGGCGGCCTGATCACCGGCGCGGTGTCGCTGACGCTGCTGGCCGTGCAGGACCGCGGCGGCCAGCGGACGTTCGAGCGCGTCGTCACCGGCCTGCTGCTGGTCATCGCGATCGGCTTCCTGGCCAGCCTGTTCGTCGAGCCGCCGTCGGCGTCGGGCACGCTCGGCGGGCTGGTCCCGCGCTTCGAGGGCTCCGGCAGCGTGCTGATCGCCGCCGCGATGCTCGGCGCGACGGTCATGCCGCACGCCGTCTACCTGCACTCCGGCCTGGTCCGCGACCGCCACGGCCGGGCGGACGCCGGCAGCCGCCGCCGGCTGCTGCGCGCCACCCGCGCCGACGTCGGCCTGGCGATGCTCCTGGCCGGCGCGGTCAACCTCGGCATGCTGCTGCTCGCGGCCACGAACCTGCAGGGCCAGGAGGGGGTCGACAGCATCGAGGGCGCGCACGGCGCCGTCGCCCACGCCCTCGGCCCCGGCATCGCGCTGATGTTCGCGATCGGCCTGCTCGCATCCGGCCTCGCGTCGACGTCCGTCGGGGCGTACGCGGGTGCGATGATCATGCAGGGCCTGCTCCACAAGCGGGTTCCGCTGGTCCTGCGCCGCCTGGTCACGCTCACCCCGGCTATCGTGGTGCTCGCGCTCGGTGCCGACCCGAGCGCGGCGCTGGTCGTCTCGCAGGTGGTGCTGTCGTTCGGGATCCCGTTCGCACTGGTACCGCTGATCCGCCTGACGGCCGACCGCGAGCTGATGGGCGCGGACGCCAACCATCGCCTGACAACGGTGGCGGCGTCGCTGATCGCGGCGGTCATCATCGCGTTGAACCTGGTGTTGATCTACTTGACCTTCACCGGCTGACACCCCACGAGCAGGGAGGCCGCGACCATGGCCTGGATCTTCGCCCTCAACGCCGAATGCGGGGGGCGTGAGACCCACGCCCGGGATCTCGCGCGCCACTTCGAGGGCTGGCCTTCGCGCATCTTCACCGCCAACGGCGGCTGGTGGTGCGGAGTGGCACCCGAGGGGGTGGGCGAGCGCGGCGTCGAGTCCGACGAGGACGCGACGGCCGTCACCGCGGCCGGGCGCCGGCTCTACTGGCAGCTCCGGACCGCGCCGCCGGTCTACCGCTACGCCCTCGCCGGTCCGAAGACCGACGAACTCCGCAGCTACGACCAGCTCATGGCCCAGGACCTGACGCTCGTGCCCGGTCTCGTGGTCAGCGAGGACATCTGGTTCGCGACCGGTCGGCGGTCCGACTTCAGCGACTTCGCCCCGGGCTACCGCTGGATCCCGTACCACGGCGAAAGGTACGCCCCGGCTCGCTGAGTCACGAATTGCGCGGAACCCGAGGCGCTCCGCGGCGGTCCGACTAGCATCTGCGCGACCGCCGCCTGAAGGAGCACCGTGACCGACGAACAGACCCGTCCGTACCCGCCGCGGGCGCCCGCCACGCCTGGTCAGCGGGTTGTCGCGGGCCGTTACGTCCTGCTCGGCGAGCTCGGGCGGGGCGGCATGGGCGTCGTGTGGCGGGCCCAGGACCAGGTGATCGGCCGCCAGGTGGCGGTCAAGGAGCTGCGGCTGCCCGACGCCGAGTCCGCCGCCGTCTTCTCCGAGCGCGCGCTGCGCGAGGTGCGCACCGGCGGCCGGCTCAACGACCCGTCGATCGTCACGGTCTACGACGTCGTCACCGACGGCGGCACCACGTTCATCGTGATGGAGCTCGTCGAGGCGCCGTCGCTGGCCGACCTCGTGCGCCAGCGCGGCCCGATGCACGCGGCGCAGGCCGCGCAGCTGGGGGAGCGCGTGCTCACCGCGCTGCAGGCCGCGCACAAGGCCGGGATCGTGCACCGCGACGTCAAGCCGGCGAACATCCTGGTCGCGCCGGACGGCCGGGTGAAGCTGACGGACTTCGGCATCGCCCACGCCATCGACGACCCGCGCCTGACCACCAGCGGGATGATCGTCGGCTCGCCCGCGTTCATGGCGCCGGAGCGCGTCGAAGGCCGGGAAGCCATGCCCGAGTCCGACCTGTGGTCGCTCGGCGCGACGCTGTTCTACGCCGTCGAGGGCACGATGCCGTTCGAGCGGGCGACCACGGCGGCGACGCTGCACGCGATCATGACCGAGATCCCGTACCTGACCCGCGGCCACGGCCCGATCGCCGCGGTGATCCTCGGGCTGCTGGTCGCCAAGCCGGAGGCCCGGCTGACCACGGCCCAGGCCCAGAACCTGCTGGCCACGGCCCAGGGCGCGCGGCCGACCCCGCCGGGCGGCACGGCGATGCTGCAGGGCGGCCCGCCGACCCGGATGGCGCCGCAGCCGCCGAAGAAGAACCTGCGCGGGCTGTGGATCGCGCTCGCCGCGGTGCTCGTGGTGGCCGCCCTGGTCGGCGGGTTCTTCGCCGGCAAGGCCTTCGAGAAGCCCGCGGTCGACGCGCAGAAGCAGCCGACGATGACCTACGGCATCGGTGGCCAGATCCGCGCGGCCATCGGCAGCTACTACCGGTGCTTCAACGCCCCGGTGCAGGACGGCGCGATCATCAGCGAGGACGACAACAAGTCCGAGTGCGACAAGAGCCACTCGCTGGAGGTCTACGAGATCGGCGGCCTGCTGTCGGTCGAGAACTGGAACACCGAGGACGTCGCGGTGGCCGCCTACCCCGGCCTGGACGCGGTGAAGGCGAGCGCCGAAGCCGCCTGCGCGACGGCGTTCCGCTCCTCGATCGTGCCGGAGGCCAAGCGCACCGGCCTCACCTACCGCGCGCTCGTGCCCACCGCGGCCGAGTGGACGGGCACGCCGGTGAAGGGCGAGGAACCCAGCCGCGACTTCTACTGCGTCCTCACCAAGGCCGACGGCGGCCCGATCACCGCGCCGATCGTGACCAAGGTCAAGTAGAAGTTCCGGGACGAACGGCCGGACCCCGGAAATCCTCCGCACTTTCCCGCACCCGACCAGGTCGGCGCGGTTTTCG
Source organism: Amycolatopsis sp. NBC_00348 (assembly GCF_036114655.1). NCBI lineage: Bacteria > Bacillati > Actinomycetota > Actinomycetes > Pseudonocardiales > Pseudonocardiaceae > Amycolatopsis > Amycolatopsis sp. NBC_00348. The sequence goes on from NZ_CP107994.1 coordinate 548,406, forward strand.
TCGGGGGGAGGAGGTACCGTCTCAGCATGTCCAACCCACCAACCGCCGCGCCCGGACGGCCGTTCGGGCGCGTGCTCACCGCGATGGCCACCCCCTTCGACGCCGACGGCGCGCTGGACCTGAAGCGGGCGCAGGAGCTGGCCGAGCACCTCGTGGAGCTGGGCAACGACGGCCTCGTCATCAACGGCACCACCGGCGAGAGCCCGACCACGACCGACGCGGAGAAGCAGGAACTCGTCCGCGCCGTGGTCGAGGCCGTCGGCGACCGCGCGACCGTCGTGGCCGGCGCGGGCACCAACAACACCGCGCACAGCATCGAGCAGGCCAAGCTGGCCGAAGCGGCGGGCGCGCACGGGCTGCTGGTCGTCACCCCGTACTACTCACGCCCCAGCCAAGCCGGGCTGTACGCGCACTTCACCACCGTCGCCGACAGCACCGGCCTGCCGGTGATGCTCTACGACATCCCGCCGCGCTCGGTCGTCCCGATCGAGGTCGACACGCTGCTGCGGCTGGCCGAGCACTCGCGGATCGTCGCGGTCAAGGACGCCAAGGGCGACCTGATCGCCGGCTCCGAGGTCATCGCCAACACCCACCTCGCCTACTACTCGGGCGACGACGGGCTGAACCTGCCCTGGATCTCCGTCGGCGGCACCGGCGTGGTGAGTGTGATCGGTCACGTCGTCGCGGGCCGGATCCGCGCGATGATCGACGCCTACGAGAACGGCGACACGTCCACCGCGCGCACCAACCACCGCGGCATGCTGCCGGTGCTGCGCGCGATGTCGCGGGTCGGCGGGGTCGCGTTCAGCAAGGCCGCGCTGAAGCTGCGGGGCTTCGACATCGGCGAGCCGCGGCTCCCGATCGTGGCCGCCACCGCCGAGCAAACCGCCCTGATCGCCGCCGATCTGGCCCAGGGCGGCGTGCCGCTGGGCGACACGGCGGCCCAGGACTGGCATGGTGAGCGGGTGGCACAAGCAGACTCGAGGGCCGCCTACGTGGCGCCGACCTCGCACACCAGCGTTGGGACCCTGCCTCGGTGAGCTCACTTCCCCCAGGTCCAGGCCCCACCAACGCCCCGCCCGAACTGCCCGCCGGGGCCCTGCGCGTTGTCGCGCTGGGCGGTATCGGCGAGGTCGGGCGCAACATGACCGTCTTCGAGTTCGCCGGCCGGCTGCTCATCGTCGACTGCGGGGTGCTCTTCCCCGAAGACGACCAGCCCGGCGTCGACCTGATCCTGCCCGACTTCCGCGCGATCGAGGACCGCCTCGACGACATCGAAGGACTGGTGCTCACCCACGGGCACGAGGACCACATCGGTGCCGTCCCGTTCCTCCTGCGCCTGCGGCCGGACCTGCCGATCTACGGCTCGAGGTTCACCAACGCCCTGCTCGCGGCCAAGGCCAAGGAGCACCGGCAGCGGCCGAAGCTGATCGAGGTCCGCGAGGGGGAGCGCCGCGACGTCGGCGTGTTCAACCTCGAGTTCTTCGCGGTGAACCACTCGATCCCGGACGCGCTGGCCGTCGCCATCCGCACCCCGGCGGGTGTCGTCCTGCACACCGGTGACATCAAGCTCGACCAGCTCCCGCTCGACGGGCGCCTCACCGACCTGGCCGGCTTCTCGCGGCTCGGCGACGAGGGCGTCGACCTGTTCTGCGTCGACTCGACCAACGCCGAGGTCCCCGGGTTCGTGATGCCCGAGCGCGACATCGGCCCGGTCCTCGACGACGTCGTCCGCCGCGTCGGCCAGCGGGTCATCGTGGCCTGCTTCGCCAGCCACGTGCACCGCGTCCAGCAGGTGCTCGACGCCGCGCAGCGGCACGGCCGCCGGATCGCGTTCGTCGGCCGGTCGATGGTCCGCAACATGGGCATCGCCGCCGACCTGGGCCTGCTCAACGTGCCGGACGGCCTGCTGGTCGACCTCGACCAGGCGAGCGGCCTGCCGGAGAGCAAGGTCCTGTTCGTCTCCACCGGGTCCCAGGGCGAGCCGCTCTCGGCGCTGTCGCGGATGGCGCGCGGCGAGCACCGGCAGATCTCGATCCGCGCGGGTGACACCGTCGTGCTGGCCAGCTCGATGATCCCGGGCAACGAGACCGCGGTGTTCGGCGTGGTCAACGGCCTGACCCGGCTCGGCGCGAACGTCGTGCACCAGGGCAACGCCAAGGTGCACGTCTCCGGCCACGCGTCGGCGGGCGAGCTGCTGTACCTGTACAACGCGGTCCGGCCGAGCAACGTGATGCCGGTCCACGGCGAGTGGAAGCACCTGAAGGCCAACGCCGAGCTGGCGATCCGCACCGGCGTCGCGGCGGACAACGTGGTGATCGCCGAAGACGGCGTGGTCGTCGACCTGGTCGACGGCAAGGCCTCCCGCACCGGCCGGGTCGAGGTCGGGCACGTCTACGTCGACGGCCTCTCGGTCGGCGACGTCGGCGAGTCGACCCTGTCCGACCGGCTGGTGCTGGGCGAAGGCGGGTTCATCTCGATCAGCGTCGCGATCGAATCCGCCACCGGCCGCCCGGTCAGCGCCCCGACGGTGTCCGGCCGCGGCTTCTCCGACGACCCGAAGGCGCTCGCCGCCGTCGTGCCGCTGGTGGAGATGGAGCTGGCGCGCACGGAGGCCGAGGGCATCACCGACACCCACCGCATCGCCCAGGCGGTCCGCCGCGTGGTCGGCCGCTGGGTGGCCGACACCTACCGCCGCCGTCCGATGATCGTCCCGACGGTCATCCCGGTCTAGACCCTTCGAAAGTACGCAGAACGCCTTCGCCTCCTCCGGGAGTGCGAAGGCGTTCTGCGTTTCTTAGCCCGTCCGGACCACGTGCGGCCAGTGGACTGCGGACTAGCCTTGAGTCTCACCCGCCTCGGGAAGAGAGGCCGCGCCGATGGGACGTCATTCGCCGGACGGGCGACGACGCCGCTTGCTCGTGCCCGCCCTGGCGACCGGGCTCGTGGTCGTCCTCGGTGCCGCGGCCTGGGTGACCGTCTCGGTGGTGCGATCCGCGCCGGCCTGCGAGCACCCGGCGAAGGTCCTGGTCACCGCGTCCCCGGACATCGCGCCCGCGCTGTCGCTGGTCGTCCAGGGCCTCGACCTCGGCTGCGATTCCATCGAGGTCCAGACCCGTGAGGCGACGCTGGCCGCCGAACGGCTCGCGATGTCCGACGGCACCCCGCGACCGCAGGTCTGGGTGCCCGACTCCACCCTCGCGCTGCGCCGCGCCCACCAGCTCGGCGCCGCCGACGTCCCGGAGACCGGCGCGTCGGTGGCCAGCTCGCCGGTGGTGCTGGCGGTCGCGGAAGCGGCGGCGAAGGGCCTCGGCTGGCCGTCGCGCACCTTGAGCTGGGCCGACGTCCTCGCGCCGGACGCGGCGGGGATCGTCACCGGCATGCCCGACCCGGCGCGTGACGCCGTCGGCGCGGCGGCCCTGTTCGGGATCCGGGCCACCGTGCGGTCGAACCCCGACGCCGCGGCGGCGTACGTCGCACAACTGCGGCGGTTCTCGACGAACACGCTCGGCGAGGGGAACGACCTCATCGCGCGGCTGCCGGGGTCGAGCGACGGCGCCGGCACGGGCTCGGTGACGGCGTTCCCGGTGTCGGAGAACTCCTTGCTGCGCCACAACGTCGAGGACGCGGCGTCGCCGCTGGTCGCCGTCTACTCGGCCGCGGTGCCCACGCTGGACTACCCGTTCGCCGAGCTGGGCGGGATCACGCCGGAGCAGCGCCCGATCGTCGACAAGCTGCGCGAGGCGATGCTCAACGGCTCGGGCGGCGACGCCATCGCGAAGACGGGCCTGCGCGCCGCGGGCGGCCAGGCGCTCCGCGGGCACGCGGACGACCCGCGCGTGTCACCGACGGGCTTCCGGACGCTCGGCATGCCGGACGCCGTTGACGTCGACTACCTGCTCAACCAGTGGGCCGGCATCAACCTGAGCGCGCGGGTGCAGGTGCTGCTCGACGTCTCCGGTTCGATGAACGCGCAGGTGCCGGGCACCGGCCTGAACCGGATGCAGCTGACCACCGAGGCCACGGCGAAGGCATTGCACCTGTTCAAGCCGACGACCCAGCTGCGGATGCTGGAGTTCTCGACCCGCTTGGACGGCGACAAGGACTACCGCGAGATCCTCCCGATGGCGCCGGTCGCCCAGCACCTGGCCAGCGGCGCGCTCGACAAGCTGAACCAGCTGAAGGCCACCGCCGACGGCGGGACGGGCCTCTACGACAGCGTGCTGGAGACCTACCGCACCGCGCGTCGCGAGTGGGAGCCCGGCCGGCTGAACCTGGTGATCGTCGTGACGGACGGCCGCAACGAGGACCCGAAGGGCATCAACCGCGCGGACCTGCTGACGGAGCTGGGAAAACTGCAGGACGCGAGACGCCCGATCCCGCTGATCGGCGTCGGCGTCGGCCCGGACGCGGACAAGACGGAGCTGGACGACATCACGAAAGCCACGGGCGGCAGCGCGTTCGTGGCCACCGACCCGACGAAGATCACGGAAGTGTTCTTCGGAGCCTTGAGCCGCATAGCCGGCGGCGGCTGACCCTCCACAGTGGACACTGTCAGGCCGTGAGGATCTCCGAGTTGCGTTGCACGACGTAGGCGCCGGCCAGCAGGATCGCCGCGCCGAGCAGCTGCGGCCAGGCGAGCTCCTCGCCCAGCAGCAGCCACGCCGCGACCGTCGTGATCACCGGTTCGACCAGCCCGAGCACGCTCGCCACCGACGCCGGCAGGTGCCGCAGCGACGAGATGCCGAAGACGTAGGCGAGCACCGTCGCCACCAGGACCAGCAGGGTCAGCAGCAGCCACACGGGCGGGTGCCAGGCCCCGAACTCGACGTCGACGTCGAGCAGGCGCACCGGCCACGTCCACGGCGGCGCGACGACGCACACCGCGACCGCGCCGAGCACCATGCCCCAGGTGACCAGGCCCAGCGGGTCGATGTCGGCCACCGCGCGCTCGCCGAGCAGGAAGTACCCGGCCGAGCAGAGGGCCGCGCCGACGCCGGCGAGCAGGCCGGTGACGTCCAGCGTCACGCCCTGCCAGACCTGCGCGACCATCGCGAGCCCGGCCATCGCGAGGGCGATGCCGCCCCAGACGGCCCGCGGCAGCCGGTGGCGCCGCACGAACCGGACCCACAGCGCGATGAGCACCGGCGAGACGAACTCCAGCAGGATCGCGATGCCGACCGGGATCCGGCCGGCGGCGACGAAGTACAGCAGCTGCACACCGGCCACGCCGAGCAGGCCGTACCCGAGCAGCACCGGGAGGTGCTCCCGGCGCACCTTCAGCTTCCGCGGCGCGAACAGCGCCACGCCGGCGAGCAGCACGACCCCGGCGAGCGTGATCCGCGCCGCGGCGACCTGTTCCGGGGTGACGCCGGCGGACATCGCCGACTTGCCCAGCGTGCCCGACGTGCTGAAGAACAGCGCGGCGAGCAGGACGAGCGTGGTCCCGCGGGCGCGGGAGGTGACCCGCGGCGGCGCGACGACGGGCAGTTCGGTGGTCACCCTCGCGACTCTAGGGGCCGCGGGCGTCACCACCAAAAGAGTTTTCCCGGTTACTCCGGCTGCTTGAGGCCGGTCGCGACATGCGTCGTGATCGTGGCCAGCCGCCGCCCCTGGAGGCGCAGCGCGCCGAGCGCGAGGTCGTCCGGCGCGGCCGACTTGCGCGAGACGAACGAGCCGCCGTACGGGTTGCCGGACTCCTTCAGGTGCGGGTCGGTGTAGCCGAGCGGCACGACGATCGCGCCCCAGTGGTAGAAGACGTTGTTGATCGCCAGCAGCGTCGACTCGAGGCCGCCGTGCGCGGTCGACGCCGTGGTGAACGACGTCGCGACCTTGTCCGCGAGCTTTCCCTGCGCCCACAGGCCACCCGTGCTGTCCAAATAGGACTTGAGCTGGGCGGCCGGGCCGCCGAAGCGGGTCGGGCTGCCCACTGCGAGGCCGTCGGCCCACAGGAGGTCGTCGAGCGTGGCGAGGTCGTGGTGCGGGCCGGAGTCGACCCAGGTCTGCCAGCGGGGGTTGGTGGCGATCGCGGCCGGCGGCACCGTCTCCGGCACGGTCCGCACCCGCACCTCGGCCCCGGTCTCCTTGGCCCCCGAGGCGAGGGACTCGGCGAGGGCGGCGGTGTTCCCGGTCGCGCTGTAGTAGACGACGAGTATCCGTGTGCTCACGTCCGCCGACTCTAGGGGCTGATGGTCACGTGTCCCAGAATCCGGACGGCGGCTGGCGGTGCTACTGGGGCCTACCGCGGCTACCGGGGCTTCCACGGGCTGACGGTGTCGGTCGGCCGCGTCGGGTCGTGGAAGCGCGGCCGGTCGAGCTCGCCGGTGCGCAGCGGGATCAGGCCGTCGGTGATCGCCTGCATGATCTTCGCGTGCGCCCGCACGCCGGCGCCGGGGCGTTCCGGCTCGACGTCCGCCAGGTCGACGGGGTCGCCGAAGTGCACCCGGAACTTCGGCCGGCGCAGCGGCGCGCTGAGCCCGGAGCGGGCCAGCGGGAGCAGGTCGGCCGGGCCGTTGACGGTCTCGGTGCCCCAGTAGACGGCCTCGTGCGCGCCCCACTGGCTGATCGGGATCACGGGGACGCCCGCGGCCAGCGCCAAGCGGGCGGCACCGGTCTTGCCGCGCTCCGGCCACAGGCCCGGGTCGTGGCTGATCCGGCCTTCGGGGTAGACGATGATCGGCTCACGGGTGGTCTTCATCGCCTCGACGGCCTCGGCGAACTGCCCGACGGCGGTGCCGGCGTGCTTGCGGTCCACGCGCAGGTGCCCGCTGACCCGCAGCGCCGGCCCGATGACGGGCGCGTCCAGGATGCCGCCGGCCAGCATGAAACGCGGGTTGATCCCGATCCGCTTGCACGCGGCCATCAGGACGAAGGCATCGAACACACCGATGTGGTTGGCGGCCATCAGCAACGGCCGCCCCCGAAGCTGCGCCGGAACCCGGCCGGACACGGTCAGCCGCCCGACGAGGTTCACCAGCCCGCGGTCGATGTTCAGCATGGTCCGCCAGATGGCCGGGGCACGGCGGGACGAGTCGTCGGTGCGCAGCGCGAACATGCGCAGAGCATGGCAGACGCCGGATTTCACCCGGATGGCTGCTCGGCTGCGTCACGAACGGGCCGTCGGTGACGTTCTTGACCGGGATCGACCGACCGACCGACCGACCGGCCGGCCGGCCGGTCGGGTCGGCCGGTCGGGTGGGGGCGAAGGGTCCGTTGGCGACGGTTCGGGCGCGAACGGGCCGTTCGTACGGTTGCGCTCGCGGGTTGTGCGCCGCGAACGGCCCTTTCGCGACTCAGTCGGCCAGGTGGATGCGCGAATGGTCCGTTCGCGCAGGTCGGGGAGGTGCGTGCGGCACGAACGGCCCTTTCACACCGGTTGAGGCCGGAGGCGAGCGGCGCGAATGGCCCTTTCGTGCTGCCTCGGCCTGCTGAAGTGCGACACGAGCGGTCCGTTCGCGCCGCCGAGGCCCTGACCTGTGTCACCAACGGTCCATTCGTGACGCGGGGCGCGTGTTGCGAGCGGACCGTTCGCGCCCAACTGGTCACGAACGGTCCGTTCGTGACGGTTGGGCAGCGGGTGTCGTCGCGACCGGCCCGTTCGCGCCGCTGCCACCCCTGGTCAAGGGTGCGAAAGGGCCGTTCGCAGCGCCGCAGCCCGGCGGATGTTGGGCACGAAAGGGCCGTTCGCGCCGTCCAACCTCGGAAACCGGGCGCGAAAGGAGCCGTTCGCGCGCCCAACCCCAGACACCCCCGCACGAAAGGGCCGTTCGCGCCGCCCCAATCCCGGAGACCCGGCGCGAAAGGGCCGCTCGCGCGCACCCAACCCGGAAACCCCGCCCCACCGGCCCGACAACACCGCCACCAACCCCATCCCACTCACCCGAATGGCCCCACCGCGCCCGCCGTGAGGCAGAAGTTCACGATGCGCTGAGAGTGGCGCATGTGACGAAACGGCGTCGGCGGTTACCGTTGGAGCATGGCTGGGTCGGCGACGAGGAAGCGAAGTACGGGAAGCGGCGCGAAGGGAGCAGCGGCGCGCAAGCCCCGTACTCCGGCGAAGCCGAGTTCCGGCGCCACCCGGAGCACCCGGACCTCCCGGAAGCCGGCCGCTCGCAAGCCGGCTCCTCGGCGGAAGACTCCCGGTGTCTTCGGCAAGGGTGTCCGGGGGACCTGGAACCTGCTGGCCCGGGGCATCGGGACGCTGGCCCGCACCGTCGGGCGCACCCGGGAACTCGAGGCCGAGCACCGTCGTGACGGGCTCGCGCTCGGGCTGATCGCGCTCGCCATCATCGCCGCCGTCGGGGTCTGGTGGCGGGCCGCCGGGCCGATCGGTGCGGGTGTGGAGATCGCGACTCGGACCGTGCTGGGCGCCGGGGCCGTGACACTGCCGCTGGTGCTCGTGGTCATCGCCGTCGCCCTGATGCGGTCCGAACCGCATCCGGAGACGCGGCCGCGGATGGTCGTCGGGACCATCATGGTCGTGCTGTCCGTGCTCGGGATGCTGCACATCTTCACCGCGCTCCCGGGCACCAACGACGGCCGGATGTACGCCGGCGGTATCGTCGGCGCCTTCTCCGGCGGGCTGCTGACCATGGGCGTCACCACCTGGGTCGCCGTGCCGCTGCTGATCCTCGCCCTCGTCTTCGGCATCCTCGTGTTCACCGGCACGCCCGTGCGCGAGATCCCGCACCGCCTGCGCAACTGGGGTCTCGACGAAGAAGACCTCGCCGAGGGCGACGAGGGCTCCATCTTCGCGACCGACGAAGACGACGTCACCGAGGCCGATCCGAAGGCCGCGCGGCTGCGCAAGCCGTCCCGCCGCCGGCAGGCCGCCGACGCGAACCCCGAGCAGCTCGACATCGAGGCCGCCCTCGCCGAGATGCCGACGCCGATCAAGCCGCCGAAGGCGCTGCCCAAACCGCCGGCGGCGGAGGTGCCCGAAAAGAAGCCGAAGAAGGCCCCCGAGCCCGCGATGGCGGTCACCCGGACGGTGGAGGGCGACTACAAGCTGCCGCCGCCGGACCTGCTGAAGCTCGGCGACGCGCCGAAGTCCCGCAGCAAGGCCAACGACGCCATGATCGAGGCGATCACCGGCGTCCTGGAGCAGTTCAGCATCGACGCGCAGGTCACCGGCTTCACCCGCGGCCCGACGGTCACCCGGTACGAGGTCGAGCTCGGCCCGGGCGTCAAGGTCGAGAAGATCACCGCGCTGACCAAGAACATCGCCTACGCCGTGGCCACGGACAACGTCCGGCTGCTGGCGCCGATCCCCGGCAAGTCCGCGGTCGGCATCGAGGTGCCGAACTCCGACCGCGAGATGGTCCGCCTGGGTGACGTCCTGCGCGCGCCGACCACCGTCAAGGACAACCACCCGATGGTGATCGGCCTCGGCAAGGACATCGAGGGCCACTTCGTCACCGCGAACCTCACGAAGATGCCTCACCTGCTGGTCGCCGGTTCCACCGGTTCCGGTAAGTCGAGCTTCGTCAACTCGATGCTCGTCTCGCTGCTCGCGCGGGCGACGCCCGACGAGTGCCGGATGATCCTGATCGACCCGAAGATGGTCGAGCTGACGCCGTACGAGGGCATCCCGCACCTGATCACGCCCATCATCACCCAGCCGAAGAAGGCCGCCGCCGCGCTGGCCTGGCTGGTGGAGGAGATGGAGCAGCGCTACCAGGACATGCAGGTCAACAAGGTCCGCCACATCGACGACTACAACAAGAAGGTGAAGTCCGGCGAGATCACGGCGCCGCCCGGGTCCGAGCGCGAGTACCGGCCGTACCCGTACATCATGGCGATCGTCGACGAGCTCGCCGACCTGATGATGACCGCCCCGCGTGACGTCGAGGACGCCATCGTCCGGATCACGCAGAAGGCGCGCGCCGCCGGGATCCACCTGGTCCTGGCCACGCAGCGGCCGTCGGTCGACGTCGTCACCGGCCTGATCAAGACCAACGTGCCGTCGCGGCTCGCGTTCGCGACGTCGTCGCTGACGGACTCGCGGGTCATCCTCGACCAGCCGGGCGCGGAGAAGCTGATCGGCATGGGCGACGCGCTCTACCTGCCGATGGGCGCCGGCAAGCCGGTCCGCATCCAGGGCGCGTTCGTCGGGGACGAAGAGATCTCCGCGGTCGTCAACTACGCCAAGGAGCAGGCGCAGCCGGACTACCAGGACGGCGTCACCGCGCAGAAGGCCGGCGAGAAGAAGGAGATCGACGCCGACATCGGCGACGACCTCGACGTGCTGATCCAGGCGACCGAGCTGATCGTCACCTCGCAGTTCGGCTCGACGTCGATGCTGCAGCGCAAGCTGCGGGTCGGGTTCGCCAAGGCCGGCCGGCTGATGGACCTGCTGGAGAGCCGCGGCGTGGTCGGCCCGTCGGAGGGCTCGAAGGCCCGCGACGTGCTGATCAAGCCGGAGGAGCTGGAGTCGGTCCTGTTCATGATCCGCGGCGGCGACCCGGTCCCGGCCGACCCGGACGACGAGTAAGCCCCTGGTTGATGCTTCGAGCCGTTCTGTACGGTTTACTGGTACAGAACGGCTCGAAGCACCACGAAGGAGGCGGTCGGGATGTTGCGGAGCTTCCGTTTGGGCAACCACCGCTCGTTCCGCGACGAGCGAGAGCTCCTGCTCATGCCCGCCGCGCCCGGTGACGAGCGTCCGGCGGTGCCGGTAGCCGCCATCTACGGCGCGAATGCCTCGGGCAAGTCCAACTTGTTCAAAGGGATCACCTTCGTGAAGCGGGCGGTGATGAACGTCCACGTGTCGAACGAAGCCGGTCGGCACGACATCGTGGCCGTGCAAGACCCGTTCCGGCTCGATCCGGGCATGGAGCGGCGGCCTTCGACGTTCGTCTTCGAGCTGATCGCGGAAGGTGTTCCGTACACCTACGGCTTCATTCTGCAGGAGCACGAGATCCTCGAAGAGTGGCTGTACTCGTACCCGGAGAAGCGCAAGCGGGTCATCTTCGAGCGTGATCGGGCCACGATCAAATTCGGCAGCACCATGGCTGATCTCAGGCAGAAGCTGGAACTCCTCGAAGAACTGATCCGTCCGACCGCGCTGCTCCTGAGCGTGTGCGACCGCCTCGAACTCGGTGCCCTGATGCCCGCGTACCGGTGGTTCTCGACCGGCGTCCTGGCGAGTGGTGTCGGTGGCCGACAACCCGATCCGGATTACAGTCAGTACGTAGTCGGTGATTACCTGCGACGCAACCCCGAGCATCGGCAGCGGATGGTCTCCCTGCTCGGAGTTGCCGATGTCGGGATCGTGGACATGATCGTGAAGGAGCGGCAGGACTCGCACAGTCGCCGGCTGGCCGGCGAGAGTTTCGGCCTGGAGGTCAAACTCCTTCACGGGGCCGGTCGTGAGCCGTTCGACTTCGACGACGAGTCGTCGGGAACGCGCAACTGGGTCGGCCTCCTGCCTTTGGTATTGAGCACGCTGGACGCCGGGCGGCTCCTCTTGGTCGATGAAATCGACGCCAGCCTCCACCCGTTGCTGACCGCGAAGCTGGTCGGTCTCTTCCAGGACAGTGAGATCAACGCCAAGGGTGCTCAGCTGATCTTCACCACGCATGACACCAGCCTGCTCGGCACCATGCTCGGCGAGCAGGTGCTCGAACGGGACCAGATCTGGTTCGTCGACCGGGACGCCGAAGGCAAAAGCGACCTCTACCCCCTTACGGACTTCAAGCCGCGGAAAGACCAGAACACCGAACGGCGTTACCTAGCGGGCAGCTACGGGGCGGTGCCCGTCCTGGGGGACTTCTCCGAGGCTGTGCAGGACCGATGAGCCGGCGCGAAAACACCGGGCGACGCCGTCCGGCGTTCCGTGAGCAACGCTCGTCCCTCCTGGTCGTTTGTGGTGCGAAGGCGACCGAACCGGCGTATTTCGACGGACTCAAGCGGGCTCGGCGAAATCCGGCCGTCACGATCAAGATCAAAGCCAAGCCGGCGGATCCTGAAACGGTCGTGAAGTACGGAGCGGAGCTTCGGCGCCGCGCTCAAGGTACGTACGACGCCGTCTGGTGCGTAGTCGACGTGGATGAGTTCGACCTGGACCGGACAGCGGCCACCGCTCGGCGCCTTCAGGTGAACCTGGCCATCTCGAACCCCTGCTTCGAATACTGGCTGTTGCTCCACTTCGAGGCATGCGCAGCTCCGCTGACCTGTTACAGCGACGTCGAGAAGAGGCTGCGGCGGCACGTTCCCGGTTACCACAAGTCGGCACTGCGATTCGATGACTTCGCCCATGGCGTCGACAAGGCGGTCGAGCGAGCTCGGCACCCTGACGCCGGACACGCCCGCAACCCGTCCACCCAGGTGGGCCGGCTCGTCGACGAGATGAGCTAGCGCCGGTGCAACCCGCGGCCGGGCCCGTTCCGTCCTGAGCACGTGGACACACAGCGATTCGCAGCCGGACTGTTCGCTTTCGCCGTCGTCGCGGTGAGCGCCGGGAGTTCGGTCGCCTCCGGGCAGGCCGCACCCGCGTCCACGCCGGCGGCGTCGGCTCCCTCGACCGTCGGGACCGCGCTCGGCCGGGACGTCACCCTGCGGCTCGGCCAGGAGGCCGCCGTGCAGGGGCGGGACCTGACCGTGCGGTACACCCGCCTGGTCTCGGACTCCCGGTGCCGCCCCGGCATGCAGTGCTTCTGGCAGGGCGAGGCCTCGGTGGCCTTCCTGCTGAGCGAGCCGGGCCGCGGCGAGAGCACCACGGCCGAGCTGCACACCGGCCCGCGCACGGGCCCGCAGGCGACGAGCTTCGCCGCGAGCCGCGTCGAGCTGGTGTCGGTGAGCCAGGACGCCGGTGAGGCGACGGTCCGGATCAGCTGAGCGGCGCGCCCCAGTGGTCCAGGTAGGCGACCTCGGCCAGCGGGACGCGCGCGGCCGGTTTGAAGTCCGGGACCGTCGTGTACGCCACCGGCAGCAGGCCGACCTGGGTGAAGCCGGCCGGGACGCCGAGGATCTCGGCGGCCGCCGTCTCGCGGGACAGGTGGTACGTCGTGAGCGTCGAGCCGAGGCCGCGGGAGCGCAGGGCCAGCTGGAAGTTCCAGACCGCCGGGAAGATGCCGCCGTAGAAGGCCGCGTCCGTCGCGTTCTCGCCGCTCGGGCGGCCCTTGAGGCAGGGGATGACGAACACCGGCACCCGCTCGATGACGTCGATCAGGTGCTGCCCGGACGCCAGGCCCCGCCGGGTGGCGGCGTCGCCCGCCTCGCGGTCCGCCAGGTAGGCCGCGCCGACCTCGCGGAACAGCCCGCCGAGCCGGTCCTTCACCCGCTGGTCGCGCACCACGAGCCAGCGCCACGCCTGGGCGTTGCCCGGGGTCGGTGCCTGCAGCGCGAGGTTCAGGCACTCCTCGAGGACCGCCGCCTCGACCGGGCGATCGAGGTCGAGCTTGCGGCGGACGGCGCGGGTGGTGCTGAGCAGGTGATCGATCTCCATGCCCCCATCCTGGCCCGGACCGCGACAGTCCGGGCCAGGAAGGCGGTCAGACCACCGGCTCAGCCGCCGAACTTGCGGACGGCCTGGTAGTACGTCCAGGCCGCGCCCTTGCACACCACGTTCGACCCGCAGACGCTCTTCAGGTCGCTGTAGAGGTTGTCGTCGATCTTCAGGCGGTTCGCCGAGGTGAACCGGCCCTGCTTCTTGTAGTTGCGGTACCCGAAGTCGTGCCGGTGGCAGCCCGGCAGGAACTGGAAGCCGAACGGGGTGTCCGGCGACCACGAGCAGCCGTCGGACGACCAGTCGAGCTGGCCGTTGTAGGGCTTCTGCGCCCGGGTGGACTCGAAGCCGGACAGCGAGGTGTGGAAGAGGTACTGGTCGGTGACCGTCGGGATGTCGACGGCCGCGGCGGTGCCGGTGCCCAGCAGGGCCCCCAAGCCGACAGTCACGGCCACCGTCATGGTGGCCCCCAGGTTCCGGAGTGTCGTGCGCATCGTGTGCGTTCCCTTGCTGATCAAGTGGACGATTTGCCCGACCAGCTTCGAGTGCGCTTTGTCCCGCCGTCACCGCCCGAAAGGAGGATGTTCGGTGAATTTCCCTCAGAGCTGGAGCAACATGCGTGAATTGCCCAGGGTGTTGGGCTTGACATACGGCAGGTCGAGGAACTCGGCGACGCCGGTGTCGTGCGAGCGCCGCATCTCCTCGTAGACCTCGTGCGACACCGGGGTGCCGTCGATCTCCACGAAACCGTGGCCGGCGAAGAAGCCGGTCTCGAAGGTCAGCACGAACAGCCGCCGGAGCCCGAGCTCACGGGCCTCGTCGACGAGGCGGGCGACCAGCAGCCGCCCGACACCCTGGCCGCGGGCGGCCTTGTCGACCACCACGGTGCGCAGCTCGGCGATGTCCTCCCAGAGGACGTGGAGGGCGGCCGCGCCGAGGACCTCGCCCGCCGCTTCGGCGATCCAGAACTCCTGGACGGCCTCGTAGAGGGTGACCAGGTCCTTCTCCAGCAGCACGCGGCCCGCGTCCGCGTCGACCAGGGCCTTGATCTTGCGGATGTCGGCGATCCGGGCACGGCGGACGGTCGGGCGGGGCGAGTCGGACGGCACGAGCGTCAACTCAACCACACGGCCCTGGAGGCGGGATGACACGACCGGGCTACGCCGTCGTCGGACCGGCGAGGACCGGCGGCTACCCTGAACGTCGTGCCTTCTCCCACCACGGAACCTGCCGCCACCCGACGCGTCTCCCTGCTGACCCTGGGCTGCGCCCGCAACGAGGTCGACTCGGAGGAGCTGGCGGGCCGGCTGGCGGCCGGCGGCTGGGAGCTGGCGGCCGATCCGGAGGACTCCGACGTCGTGGTGGTCAACACCTGCGGCTTCGTCGAGTCGGCCAAGAAGGACTCCGTCGACACGCTGCTGGCGGCCTCGGACACGGGCAAGAAGGTCGTCGCCGTCGGCTGCATGGCCGAGCGCTACGGCCACGAGCTGGCCGACAGCCTGCCCGAGGCGGACGCCGTCCTCGGCTTCGACCACTACGCCGACCTTTCCGACCGCCTGGACGACGTCGTCGCCGGCCGCAAGGTCGCCTCGCACACGCCGGGCGACCGCCGCAAGCTGCTGCCGATCAGCCCGGTCCAGCGCCCCGCCGCGGCCGAGAACGTCGAGGTCCCGGGCCACGCCCAGCACGGCTGGGGCCCGCGGGTGCTGCGCACGCGCCTCGACGACTCCCCGGTGGCCGCGCTGAAGATCGCCTCCGGCTGCGACCGGCGCTGCTCGTTCTGCGCCATCCCGTCGTTCCGCGGCTCCTTCGTGTCCCGCCAGCCGGACGAGATCGTCGCCGAAGCCATGTGGCTGGCCGAGCACGGCGTCAAGGAACTGTTCCTGGTCAGCGAGAACTCGACGTCCTACGGCAAGGACTTCGGCCGCGACGGCGCCACCGCGCTGGAGCGGCTGCTGCCGCGGCTGGCGGAGATCGACGGCATCGAGCGCGTCCGCGTCTCCTACCTGCAGCCGGCCGAGACGCGCCCGCAGCTGGTGAAGGCCATCGCGACCACGCCGGGTGTCGCCGAGTACTTCGACCTGTCGTTCCAGCACTCCAGCGAGCAGGTGCTGCGCCGGATGCGCCGGTTCGGCTCGACCGACTCCTTCCTCGCGCTGACCGAGCAGATCCGCGAGTACGCGCCCGAGGCGGGCATCCGCACCAACGTGATCGTCGGGTTCCCCGGCGAGACCGAGCACGACCTGGCCGAGCTGGAGCGCTTCCTCACCGGCGCCCGGCTCGACGCGGTCGGCGTCTTCGGCTACTCCGACGAGGACGGCACCGAGGCCGAGGGCTTCGAGGGCAAGCTCGACCCCCAGGTGGTCACCGAGCGCGTCACGCGGATCTCGGCGCTGGTCGAGGAGCTGACCTCGCAGCGCGCGGAGGACCGGATCGGCACCTTCGTCGACGTCCTGGTCGAGCTGGACGACGACGGCGAGCTGACCGGCCGCGCCGCGCACCAGGCCCCCGAGGTCGACGGCGAGTGCGTCATCCTCGACGCCCCGGAGAAGACCCAGGTGGGTGATTTCCTCCGGTGCGAGGTAGTCGACTCGGCGGGTGTCGACCTGATCGTGCGCGCGGCACCGGACGCCGACCGGTGAGTGCGCTCCCGAGCGACGCCGCGGACGAGGGCCTGGTCCCGCCGGCCGCGGAGACGACGGCGCAGGTCCCGGAGGCGACCCCGGTCCCGACCCTGAACCTCGCGAACCTCCTGACGCTCTCCCGGCTGGTCCTGGTGCCGCTGTTCATCGCGGCGCTGTTCACCGGCGACGGCGTCGACACCACCTGGCGCGCGATCGCGACCGGGCTGTTCGCCGTCGCCTCCGCGACCGACCAGCTCGACGGCTGGGTGGCCCGCAAGTACGGCCTCATCACCGACTTCGGCAAGATCGCCGACCCGATCGCGGACAAGGCGCTCACCGGCGCCGCCCTGGTCGGGCTGAGCATCCTCGGCATGCTCGGCTGGTGGGTCACGATCGTGATCGCCGTCCGCGAGATCGGCGTCACGCTGCTGCGCTTCTGGGTGATCCGCCACGGCGTGATCCCGGCCAGCCGCGGTGGCAAGGCCAAGACGATGGCCCAGATCGCCGCGATCACGGCGTACCTGCTGCCGCTGCCGGTCGGCGCCGACCCGGTGCGCTGGGCGCTGATGGGCCTGGCGCTGGTGCTGACCGTGGTCACCGGCGTCGACTACCTGGTCCGGGCGGTGCGCCTGCGCGCGGCCGGACGCCGGGTCACCGGGAACTGAGCGTGGACGAGAAGGCCCTGGTCGCGGCGCTGCGGGCCCGGGGCGAGACGGTCGCGGCCGCGGAGTCGCTGACCGCCGGGCTGGTCTGCGCCACCCTGGCCCGGGTGCCGGGGGCGAGCGCGGTCCTGCGCGGCGGCCTGGTCGTCTACGCCACCGAACTGAAGACGCGGCTGGCCGGGGTCGACCCCGAGCTGCTCGCCGAGCACGGTGCGGTGTACCCCGAGGTCGCGGCGCAGCTGGCCTTGGGCGCCCGCGAGCGCTGCGGCGCCACCTGGGGGCTCGGGCTCACCGGCGTGGCCGGCCCGGCCGCCCAGGACGGCGTCGCGCCGGGCACCGTGCACATCGGGCTCGCCGGGCCACCGCGTGTTTCGGAGGCTGGGGTGGCGGAGCCCCCGGACCGAGGCGGAGCCTCGTTTGTCACACCGGGTCTTTCGGGGGCTCGGGTGGCGGAGCCCCCGGACCGAGGCGGAGCCTCGTTTGTCACAGTCCGTACCCTGGCCTTGAGCGGTGACCGGGACTTGATCAGGACCTCGTCGGTCCGCGCCGCGTTTGCCCTGCTCGGGGAACATCTGGCGTGAATCGGGCGTTCGCCCTTGGCGTACGGGCACCCAAATCCTGCGCCCGGGGCGCCGCTCTGGGTAACGTAGGGGGTACTTGTACGGAAGGGAGGCGCGTGATGACCGTGCTGTTGCGTGAGGCGATCGGTGATCGGCTCCGTCATGCCCGCACCAACCAGCGTCGTACGCTGCGCGACATCTCCCGCGCCGCCAGGGTCAGCCTCGGCTACCTCTCCGAGGTGGAACGCGGTCAGAAGGAGGCGTCGAGCGAGCTGCTCGCGTCCATCTGCCAGGCCCTGGACCTTCCGCTGGGCGAACTGCTGCACCACGTGGCAGCGGACGTTTCGGCCCTCGACAACGTCGAGGTCGCGCCGGTCGACGAGCGGATCGTGGACGGCGCGCCCCGGGAGAAGGTGCCCGACCGCGGTGCGAAGGCCTCGGCGGCCGGGATCGAAGGCGGCCGCCTGATGTCCGAGCTGATCGGCAACGACCTCGCGGACCTGCGGGTTTCGCCGGCGCCGCGGATGAACACCACCCTGCGCACGACGATCGGGCAGCCGAAGCTGGCCTCCACGATCGCCGCATAGTCACGAATCGGACACGACGACGGCCCCGGGCAACGCGCCCGGGGCCGTTCGCGTGGGATACCCGTGGGATACCGGGGTGATCAGGGGGTGAACCCTGAAATCCCCCGGGGTCGCCTGGAATGGACGTGGCCGACCTGACACGATGGAACCCAACGCCGGGGTCGGTGCGTTGCATGTGCAGGGGAGCGACGCCCCACCACCCCGAGTACTCAAGGCCCGTGGGACGCAAGAAGGCAGGCGGAGGAGATGGCCAACCCGTTCGTGAAGTTCTGGAAGTACATGATGGCGGCGTTCTCGTCGAAGATCGACGAGCACGCCGACCCGAAGGTACAGATCCAGCAGGCCATCGAGGAGGCGCAGCGCAACCACCAGGCGCTGACGCAGCAGGCCGCCTCCGTGATCGGCAACCAGCGTCAGCTGGAGATGAAGCTCAACCGGCAGCTCAGCGACGTCGAGAAGCTGCAGGCCTCGACCCGCCAGGCCCTCGTCCTCGCGGACGAGGCCCGGGGCAAGGGTGACGAGCAGAAGGCGACCGAGTTCGAGACCGCCGCGGAGAGCTTCGCGACGCAGCTCGTCACGGCCGAGCAGAACATCGAGGACCTCAAGACGCTGCACGACCAGTCGCTGCAGGCGGCGGCCCAGGCCAAGAAGGCCGTGGAGCGCAACTCGCAGATGCTGCAGCAGAAGCTGGCCGAGCGCACCAAGCTGCTCTCGCAGCTGGAGCAGGCGAAGATGCAGGAGCAGGTCTCCGCTTCGCTGAACCAGATGAGCCAGCTGGCCGCGCCGGGCAACACGCCGTCGCTGGAAGAGGTCCGCGACAAGATCGAGAAGCGCTACACCACGGCGCTGGGTCAAGCGGAACTCGCTCAGAACTCGGTCCAGGGCCGCATGATGGAGGTCCAGGCCTCCACCACGCAGTTCGCCGGGCAGTCGCGGCTCGAGCAGATCCGCGCGTCGATGCGCGGCGACTCGGTCGCCCAGGTGACCGACGGCGGCGCGGCGGCGGCCCAGAAGCCGGCCGCCAGCTCGGCCGACATCCAGCGTGAGATCCAGGCGCGCGTGCAGGCGGAGCAGGGCAAGAACCCGGCTTGACGCCGGAGCCGGAGCCGAACCAGGGGGCGGGCATGGGACAGCAAGGCAGAGGCCGGGACTTCAGCGAGTTCGGCGCCAAGCTCGACAAGCACATCGAGAAGCTGCCCGAATACGCCCAGCGCGCCCAGGAGAAGCTCCAGAAGGTCCAGAGGTACTTCCCGCCGGCCGATCAGGCCGGCGGGAAGCCCGGGACCGCCCGGCCGTCCTACCAGCGGCCGAACCCGCTGCAGCGGCCGCGGACGTCCGGATCGCGGATGCCGGACCTGTCGTCGTTGGCGTCCGTGGCGAACCAGGTCCCGGCCTTCGCCGAGGCCCGGACCAAGTGGAACCGGTGGAACGACCCCGCCGCGAAGCTGGAACGCCGCAAGCGGCGGACCTCTCGCGCGCTCACACTGTGGATCCTGCTGACGATCCTGTGCGGCGTCCTCGCCGTGGCCGCGGGCGTGGGCTGGATCAGCGCCACCGGCGCCGCGATGATGCCGCAGGCGATCATGGCCTTCGCCGGTGCCGTCGTGTTCGGCACCTTCGGCGTCCGGTCCGGGCTCAAGCTCCGCGGCCTCAACCGCGTCCAGCTGCCGGCCACCCCGGCCGGTCCGCCCCCGCTGCCGCCCGCCGGGTCGGTGGCGCGCGAGCCGATGGAACGGCTGGCCGAGGGCGAGGCGTCGCTGTTCGAGCTGCTGCGCCAGCTGTCGGTGCCGTCCTCGGTGGGCACGATGCCGGTGTCCGAAGTGTCCGTCGCGGACGCCCGCCAGACGGCCGACGAAGCCGCCGCCGCCCTGCGCGGCCTGGCGGCCCGCATCCAGGCGATCGAACGCGGCCGCAACGCCGCTCCCGCCCGCGAGCGCGCGGCGCTGGACGCGGCGGTCGCCAAGCTCCGCGAGCAGCTCGACGACGGCCTCGAAGGCTACGGCGGCCTGGTCGCCGCGGCCGGCCACACCGTCGCCGCCGCGGGCGACGGCCTGATCACGTCCAAACAGGCCCTCACCGACGCCACGGACCGCCTGGCCGGCCTGGCCATGGCCCTCCGCGAACTCTCCTGACACCCCAAGCCCCGCAACCCACGTGATCTGGCCCGTAACCAGCGTGACTAAGCCCGGAACTCGCGTGATCACACTCGTGACTCGCGTGATCCAGCCCGGAACTCGCGTGATCAGGCCCGTGACTCGCAAGTTCCGGCCCCAATCACGCGAGTTCCGGGCCTAAACACGCGAGTCCCGTCTCCAATCACGCGAGACCCGGGTTCCAGCACGCGAGTCGACCTTCCAGGTACGCGAGTCGACTGTCTGGGTGCGCGAGTCGACCCTCCAGGTCGCGTGTCGACCGTCCACACACGCGAGTCGACTGTCCAATCACGCGTGTTGACCCTCCCGTCACACGTGACGGCGCGCCGATCACGCGAAAACGGCCCGCGCTGAGCCGTTCAGGTGCCCCGCTCTGCCATCCGGGTGCCGTCATGCGGCTCCGGACCCGTCCGGTCACGCGGCGTGCGTGATCGTGCGTTTCACCCCGGCGTCGCCGCCTGTTCACCCCTTGGTCCCGAAACACGCGCGTAATCGGAAACCGGTAGCGACGGAAACGTGCACGACCTAACGTTTCTGTCATGCAAGCAGTGGTGGCACCCGACGGAAGGCCCGCCGTGCTCTGAGGTTCGCCGGCGCCGACCGTACACAGTGGACTTTCTCGCTTTCCGCCGAGGGAAGGACGCCCCGTGAACACGCTCCCGCCGGAACCGGACCCCGTCCCGACCACCCCACCCAGCGCGACCCAGCGCGTCATCGCGGCCTTCGAGCGCGTCTCCGAGGTCGATCGCCCCGAACTCTGGACCACCCTGCGCGCCATCGAGGACGTCCTCGTCGACGCGAAGGCGGTCGACGAACGGGTGAAGGCGGGTGAAGTCCTGCCCTTGGCGGGCACCGTCATCGCCGTCAAGGACGTGATCGACGTCGCCGGGCAGCCCACCACCGCGGGGTGCCCGTCGTTCGCCCGGGTCCCGGAAACCTCCGCCACCGTCGTCGCCCGGCTCACCGCGGCCGGCGCGGTCGTGCTCGGGAAGACCAACCTGGACCAGTTCGGCTACGGCCTCACCGGCACCCGCAGCCCGTACGGCGCCGTGACCGCGGCGTGGGACCGGACGAAGGTCGCCGGCGGCTCCAGCTGCGGCTCGGCCGTCGCCGTCGCGCTCGGCATCGTCGACCTGGCCCTGGGCACCGACACCGCGGGCTCCGGCCGGATCCCGGCCGCGCTGAACGCCGTCGTCGGGCTGAAGCCGACGCTCGGCCTGCTGCCGATGACCGGCGTCCTGCCGACGTCGCGCTCCTACGACAGCGTCTCGGTGTTCGCGACCGGCCTGGCCGCCGGCCGCCACGCGCTCGCCCTGATGACCGGCCCGGACGGCGTCGATCCCGGCACGCGCCCCTGGCCCGCCGACGTCCGCCTCGGCGCCGGCGACCACCCGCGGATCGCGATCCCGGACAAGGCCGGCCTGGCCCCGCTGAGCGCCGCGGCCCGGCTCGCGTTCGAGGACACCGTGACGCGGCTGGCCGTGACGGGCGCGATCATCGCACCGATCGCCTTCGACGCCTTCCGCGAAGCCGGCGAACTGGTCTACACCGGCTCGCTCGACGCCGAGAGCTACGCCGTGATCGGGGAGTTCCTCGGCAAGGACCCGGCCGACTCCGACCCGACGGTCGCCACCCTGATCCACGCGGCCGGCGGCCACACCGCGCACGCGTTCGCCGCCGACAAACACCGGCTCGCCGAGCTGAAGGTCCGGGCCGCGCAGGCGCTCGACGGGTTCGACGCGCTCCTCGTGCCGACCGTGCCGGACCACCCGGACCTCGCCGAAGCACTGGCCGACCCGATCGGCGTGAGCCACCGCCTGGCCACCTACAGCTCGTTCGTGAACGTGCTCGACCTGGCCGCGGTCACCGTCCCGGTGCTGCCGGGCGACCGCCGCCCGTTCGGCGTCACCTTCGTGACGCGCGCGTTCGAGGACCAGATCGCCCTCGACCTCGCCACCGTCTGCACGGACGAGCCGATGACGCACTACCCGGAGCCCGGCGAGGACCTCGTCGTGTTCGGCGCGCACCTGCGCGGCCAGCCGCTCAACTCCCGGCTCACCGAGCTCGGCGCCCGCTTCACCGGCCCGGTCCGGACCGCCGAGCGGTACCGGATGGTGCTGCTGGCCACCGAACCGCCGCAGCCGGGCGTGCTCGAAGACGTCGACGGCAGTGGCCTGGACGGCGAACGCTGGCGGCTGTCCCCGGCCGCGCTGGGCCGGTTCACCGCCACGCTGCCGGAGCCGTTCGTGCTGGCCCGCGTCGAGCTGGAGGACGGGTCCAAGGTCCTCGCCGTCCGGTGCGAAAAGGACGCGACGACGGCGGCACCGGGCCTGGAACGCTACGAGTCCTGGCGCGGCTACGTGCGCTTCACGTCTACCGCCGGGCCGCGAGGCCACGGCTGACGCGGCGCACCAGACCCGGCCCGTGCAGCGCGAACCCGGTGTAGAGCTGCACGAGTGACGCGCCGGCGTCTACCAGCCGGACGGCGTCGTCCGGGCCGAGGATGCCGCCGACGCCGATGATCGGCAGGCTCCCGCCGGTGTGGTCGTGCACGAAGCGCACGACCTCGGCCGCGCGGGTGGTCAGCGGCCGGCCGGACAGCCCTCCCGCCTGTCCGGCCAGGCCGCTCTCCGCGGCCGCGATGCCGTCGCGGGACAGGGTCGTGTTGGTGGCGATGATCCCGGCGACGCCGTGCTCGAGACTGACCTCGAGCAGCTCGGCCAGCGCGTCGTCGGTCAGGTCCGGGGCGACCTTCACCAGCACCGGCGTCGGCGCGGCGCCACCGGCCAGCTCGACGGACGTCGACCGCAGCTCGCCGAGCAGCTCGGCCAGCGCGGCGCGGTCCTGCAGCTGCCGCAGCCCCGGCGTGTTCGGCGAGCTGACGTTGATCGCGAAGTAGTCGGCGTACGGGTGCAGCGCACGCAGCGAGAACCGGTAGTCCTCGACGGCGTCTTCGAGCGGCGTGACCTTCGACTTCCCGATGCTGATCCCGAGCGGCACGCCCGGTTTGCCCTCCCGGGCGAGCTTCGCCGCGAGCGCCTCGGCGCCGTCGTTGTTGAAGCCCATGCGGTTGATGACCGCGTCGGTCTCGGGGAGGGTGAACAGCCGCGGCTTCGGGTTGCCCGGCTGCGCCAGCCGCGTCACGGTGCCGACCTCGACGAAACCGAAGCCGAGCCCGGCCCACGCGGGCAGCGCGCGGCCGTTCTTGTCCATCCCGGCGGCGAGGCCGACGCGGTTCGGGAAGCGCAGGCCCAGCACCGTCACCGGGTCGTCGACGCGGCTGACGCGGCTCAGCACGGAGGCGGCCTTGCCGAGGCGGGAGAGGACGCCGATCGTGCGCTCGTGCACCAGCTCGGGGTCGTGGTAGGACAGCCGGTACAGCGCCGGGCGGACGATCTTGTCGAAGAACACGCCCTCATGCTGCCAAATCGCCCGGAGCGCGCGACCGGAGCGTCACCTCGACGTGAACGAGCCCACTACTCGCGGTCCTTCCACTCGTTCTCGAGCATCGCGAAGACGAGCTCGTCGGTCCACTCGCCCTTGACGATCTCGTTCTCCCGCAGCCGCGCTTCCTCGCGCATGCCGAGGCGCTGCATGAGCGCGGCGGAGGCGGTGTTGCGGCCGTCGCAGCGGCCGATGATCCGGTGCAGCCCCAGGTCTTCGAAGCCCAGGCGCAGCAGCTCGGTGGCGGCTTCGGCGGCCAGGCCCTTGCCGTGGTGGTCGGGGTGGAAGACGAACCCGATCTCGCCCTGGCGGTGCTCGCTGCTGAGCCATTCGAGGTTCAGGTCGCCGATCAGCTGCCCGGTCTCGGCCAGCTCGACCGCGACGGCCAGGAACTGCCCCTCGTTCGTCAACGTCGAGCTGTGCACCCGTTTCGCGAGCGCGGCGGCCGATTCGGCGCGGCTGCGCGGGCCCCAGTACAGGTAGCGGGCGACGTCGGAGCGGGACTGGAAGGAGTTCAGCGCGTCGAGGTCGTCGGGCGTGAACGGGCGCAGGAGCAGGCGTTCCGTGGTGATCGGGTAGTCGGGCCTGAGCATGGTTCCAGGCTAGCGACGGTTGACCCGTTCGGGGGACAGAACGGCGAAACCGGATCGGCGAAGACGGAGGTCGGATCGCCGGGCGGTCATCGACCGCCGATCGGCGGGATGACCTGCGCAAATGAGCGGTATTGGGGGTACCCCCAGGGGGTCTCTCGAACGCCGTCAAACGCTCGAGCCCGGGCCGGACCGGTGCCCGGGAACCCTGGGGGCCCGGTGACTGCCTGGTATTCGCTATCAGGCAAACACGGGAAGCAGGCGATGAGCCGAAGGTGGCTCCGTTGTATCGCTGCTCAAAGTCCCATCTCGTGCCATCCGCTAGCGGACAGTCACCTCACGAGTCCTGTTGGAATACAACTTAGGACCACCTCCTCTCTCGTGTACCGCCACGCTAAACGAAGTTCCCGCGACCCGGCAACGTCATTTGCCGGATCTCACTTTTCAGGAGAGATTTCCGCACGTCACCGAGGAAGGACGCGTCGCGGAGCGCGAACACGAGGGTCTCCGCGCCGGCCTTGGTGCCCAGCGCGTGGACGGCTCAGGGAGCGAGGTCGCCGCGTTCGGTGCCGGTCCCGTGGAGCGGGGGCTTGAACGACGTCACGGGGTCGGCTCAGCGCGCGGGAGCGGGGCCGGACTGGCACTTCGGGCAGAACCACGTCGGCCGCTGCCGGACGTCGTGGCCCTGCGTGCGCACCAAGGTGGGGCCGCCGCACCGGAAGCAGCCCTGGCGGGTGCGCTCGTAGACCCAGTTCTTCCGGTTGCGGTCGAGGTGGCCGGTGGTGCTCTGGTCGAACCGCCCGGAGACGGCGTTGGCCAGCAGCAGCTTCCGGCCGAGCGCGACCGTCCGCGCGGCGTCCACTTCGGACACCGGCGTCCACGGCGTCACGCCGAGCAGGAAGCACATCTCGCACTTGTACAGGTTCCCGACGCCCGCCATCACGCGCTGGTCGAGCAGCGCCAGCCCCAGCTCGCGGGCCGGCTCGGCGGCCAGCGCGGCCGTCGCCCGGGCCGCGTGCTCGTCCGTCCACTGTGGATCGAGCAGGTCCGGGCCGAGGTGGGCGACGAGGTCGCGTTCCTTCGCCGCGGGCACGAGCTTGAGGTCGTGGACGCGGAACCCGATCACCTGGACGTCGGCCGCGGTCAGGACCACGCGGGCGTGGTGGCCGGGCCGGCGCCACTTCGCGCCGGCCGCGTAGACGTCCCACATGCCGTCCATCATCAGGTGCGAGTGCAGGGTCAGGTCGCCGGAGAAGCGCGTGAACAGGTGCTTGCCGACCGTGCCGACGCCGAGCACGTCGCGCCCGGCGAGGTCCACAGTGGCCAGTTGCGGCACGCGGAACTGCCCGCGCAGCAACGTCTTCCCGGCCAGTGCGCGGTCGAAGCGCTTCCCGACGAGGTAGACGGTGTCACCCTCGGGCACGGCTCACCCCGCGGATTCGGACACCTCGGCCGGAGCCGCCTCGGTCTCCGGCGCCGGACCTTCGGGCCAGTCGGGACCCTCGGGCTCCTCGCCGTGGACGCGGTGGCGCCCGGCGCGGTTGGAGCGCAGGATCTTCGCCAGCACCATGTTGAACGTCAGCGCGATCTCCTGCGCGCCGGGGGAGTGCCACTCGTGGATCGGGCTGCACGCGCCCTGGGCCTGCTGCACGGCCAGCCGGTCGGTGATCGCCGTCGGCATCACCAGCGGGCCGAAGTTCTCGCGCAGCTCGGCGATCCGGAACTGGTGCTCGTAGGAGCGCACGCGCAGCTTGTTGACCAGCACGCCGATCGGGCGCAGGTCCGGGTTGAGCTCCTTGCGGATGTTCTCGATGGCTTCCAGGGCCCGGCGGGCGCCGGCGACGGCGTACATCGTCGGCTCGGTGACGATCAGCGCGCTGTCCGCGGCGACCAGCGCCGACTTCGTCAGCCGGCCCAGCGACGGCGGGCAGTCGAGGATCACCAGCTCGTACGGCGTCTCGCGCAGCGGCTCGCGGTGGAGCTCGTCGAGCGCGCGGGAGAAGTTCGCCAGCCGGTCGCTGTCGGCGTCCGGGTCGTTGAGCAGCTCCAGCTCCTCGGTGCCGACGAGGACGTCGACGTCCTCACTCCACACGCTCGGCGCGATCGCGCGCTCGAGTGTCGCGCGGGTGGGGTCCTCGAGCACGTCGGCGAGGGTGGCGTCGGTGTAGGGCGGGTCGAGCGAGGTCGTGGCGTTGCCCTGCGGGTCCAGGTCGACCACCAGGGTCCGCGTGCCCCTACGCAGGGCGGCGGAGGCCACACCGAGGGCGACCGTCGTCTTGCCGACGCCCCCCTTGAGGCTGAGTACGGCGACCGTGTGCACGAAGCCCAGCCTACGGGTGGTGGCCAGCGGGGCCACCGGGCCAGGCGTCGTGACTCCGGTTCACCCGAAGGGACCAGCCGGGAGAAAAGCCGGACCGGGCACTACTCTGTGCGACATGAAGACGGACACCGTGGCCGCCCGGGGTTCGGGCGCCGTTCGCCGGGTGCTCGAGGCCGAGATCGAGGCCGCCCGCGCCCGGGGCGCCGAGCACCCCGGCGTCGTCGACGTGGGCGGCGGCAGTGGCGGCTGGGCGGTGCCGTTCGCGGCGGCCGGCTGCCAGGTGACCGTCGTGGAGCCGAGCCCCAACGCGCTCGCGACGCTGAAGCGCCGTGCCGAGGAGGAAGGCGTCTCCGATCGCATCACGGTGATCGCCGACGACGCCGACGCGCTCGGCCGCCACATCCCGGCCGGCTCGGCCGACCTCGTGCTGGCGCACGGCCTCCTGGAGATCGTCGACGACCCGGCCGCGGTGCTGGCCGCCCTCGCGGCGGCGGTCGCCCCGGGCGGAGCGGTGTCGGTCCTGGTGGCCAACCGCCACGCGGCGGTGCTGCACCGGGCCCTGGCGGGCCGGGTGGCGGCGGCGCAGCAGCTGCTGACGAGCGTCGACGGCATCGCCCCGGGCGACACGGTCCTGCGCCGCTTCGACGGCGACGGCCTCAAGGCCCAGCTGGAAGCGGCGGGCCTCGAGGTGACCCTGCTGCAGGGCGACCGCGTGATCGCGGACCTGGTCCCGGGCGGCGTCCGCGACGAGGACCTGGCGGCGTTCGAGCAGACGGCGGCCTCGTCCCCGGCACTGCGGAACATCGCGGGCCGCCTCCACGCGCTGGCCCGCCACCCGGCCTGACGCCCTGGCGCGCGGGTTTCGGACGGCGCGCTCGGGTCACACCGTGGTGCCCGCCTCGCCCGCCCGGAACTGTCGGGGGTGGGCGGTAGCGTCCCCCTCGTGGGGCGAAACGCTGAACTTCCCGGCGGCATGGGCCGGTTCCGGGTCCGGCCGGGGGAACCGCTGCCGGACGACGCCGGCTGCGGGCTGCTGCATGTCGACATGGATGCTTTCTTCGTGTCCGTCGAGCTGCGGACGCGACCTGAGCTGGCCAGCAGGCCCGTCGTCGTGTCCGGGGGTGGCCCGCGGGCCGTCGTGGCCGCCGCGAACTACCCGGCGCGCAAGTTCGGCGTGCGCTCGGCGATGCCGTTCTCGACCGCGAAACGCCTCTGCCCGCACCTGATCAACATCCCGCCGACCGCGGGCCTCTACGGCGAGGTCTCCCGCGGCGTGATGGGCATCTTCCGCGACCTCACCCCGCTCGTCGAGCCGCTCAGCCTCGACGAAGCCTTCCTGGACGTCAGCGGCGCGCTACGCCGCCTCGGCGCGACGCCGGCCCAGCTCGGCGCGCGGATCCGCGACCGCGTCGCGGCCGAACACGGCATCACCTGCTCGGTCGGCGTCGCGAAGGTCAAGTTCGTCGCGAAGCTCGCTTCGGGCATGGCGAAGCCGGACGGCATGGTCGTCGTGCCCGCCGCGGAGACCCTGGCGTTCCTGCACCCGCTGCCCGTCTCGGCGCTGTGGGGCGTCGGCGCCCGCACCGAGGAGCACCTGCGGCGGCTCGGCCTTGACACCATCGCCGACGTCGCCGCGTTCCCGCCCGACCGGCTGCGCAAGTCGCTCGGCGTCGCGGCCGGCGAGCACCTCTACCGGCTGGCCCGCGGCATCGACGAACGCGAGGTCGTCACCGAGTCGCCGGACAAGTCGATCGGCGCCGAGCACACCTTCGACGTCGACCGGCACGACCGCGCCGAGGTCGGCCTCGAGCTGCTGCGCCTGGCCGAGCGGGTCGGCGCCACGCTGCGCGGGCGGGAGGTGCGCGGCCGGACCGTCTCGATCAAGGTGCGGTTCGCGGACTTCCGGACCATCACCCGGGCCCGCACGCTCGTCTCGGCCACCGACGTCGCCCGCGAGATCCACGCCGTCGCCGTGGCGTTGCTCACGGAGCACGCGCCGACCGGCGCCGTCCGGCTGATCGGCGTCCGGGTCGAAGGGCTCGAAACCGGCGAAGCGGGCGAGCAGCTCGTGTTCGATTCACCGGCGCCGCGGTGGCGGGACGCCGAGGTCGCGGCCGACGTCGCCCGCTCGAAGTTCGGCTCCGCGGCCATCCGGCCGGCCTCACTCCTGGCGCCGCGGGAGCCCTGAACCGGTCACGATCGGCGATCGTGACGGTCCGTCAGCCCCCTTCGGCCCGGATTTACCCCAATTCGATCCCTTCTGGATGCGGGATCGGGTAGTCGTCCGGGCGCGGGCCTCGTATCCTGGACAGTGCCACCCCGCCTGGGGTTGGCTGTTGGGTCCAGAACGTTGCGCGGCCCGGCGCCCGCGACAGCTGTGCCGGAGGAGGAAAGATGCCACTCTCCGAGCATGAGCAGCGGCTGCTCGATCAGATCGAGCGCGAGCTCTATGCCGAGGACCCCAAGTTCGCATCCACGGTGCGTGGCACCCGGTTGCGTCGCCCCGCTCGCCGACGGCGTATTCAGGGCATCGCCCTGTTCGTAGTGGGCGTGGCCCTGCTGGTGCTGGGCGTGGTGGTGCCGCAGTTCCGGGTGGCCGACATCCCGCTGATCAGCGTGCTCGGGTTCCTCGTGATGTTCTTCGGGGTCATGTTGGCCGTCACATCGATCCGGCACGGCGCCGAATCGGACGGCAAGGGCGGTGGACCGGGCTCACGAGGCGGCAAGCAGCAAGGCCGCCGCAGCTCGTTCACCCAGCGGATGGAGGAGCGCTTCCGCCAGCGCTTCGAAGAGCAGTAGCGCCGCAAGACCACGAGATCCGCGTCCCGCCCGCCCGGTGGGACGCGGATCTTCTTGTGTGCTCAGCTACGTTTGAGGACCGGCTCGCCGTCGCGGTGACCGTCGGTGACCCCCCGGACGGGTGAGCCCCGCGTGCCCCGCTCCGCGACCCGCGTGACCAGCCCCGGATCCCGCGTGATCAGGGGCGAAACTCACGTGATTCCCGGCGGATCTCGCGTGCTGCCTGGAACGGTCAGTCGCGGTTGCGGAAGATCGAGCGCGGGAAGAGGCGGCCCTTCCAGGACAGCGGGGCGTTGCGGTGCAGGCTCCGGCGCAGGTGGTCGAACGCCGACGGAAGCGTCGGGTCGCTTTCGCCGTCCTGGCCGTACCAGGAGCGCTCCACGACCCCGATGACCGTGCGCAGGCCTTCGCGGCCTTCGTCGTCGAGGTGGTGCTTCTTCGCCAGCTTCTGCCCGGCCACCCGGACCGTGTCGCCCGGCGGGATGGGCAGCCCGCGGTCGGCGCACTCGGCCCGCAGCTCCGACCACGCCGCGTCCGCCGCGCCCGGCCGTTGCCCGACGATCTCCTGCAGCCGTCGCCGCCGGCCGACGTCGCGGGCCGCCGACGGGCCGAGCAACGCGGCCAGCAGCAGCACCACGATCAAGCCGAACCACCACGACAGCAGCGACGAGAGCACGCCCAGCACGGCCACCCACAGCACCGTGGTGATCAGCGGCATCCAGTTCGTCAGCACCGCCCCGAGCCCGGTCCGGGCCGGCGCGCTCTCCGGCGTGACCCCCGGCCGTCTCCGGTAGAGGATTCCGCCGACGACCACCAGCAGGGTCGCCAGGATCGCGAAGCCGACCAGCACGTACACCAGGATCCACGCCCAGGCGGGCGTGCCGTCGTCGGTCTGCTGGGTGTCCTGGGCCTGCGCGTTCGGCCCGGTGTCGCGGGGCACGCCGGTCGGCGCGGCGCTCGACTGCACGGTGCTCGGCGCGACCTGCGTGTCGTCCGGCTGGTCGCCGTTCTCGCCGCCGGCCTGCAGGTACGACGGGGTGATGCCGCGGCCGTCGGACAGCGGGGTCGGGTCGAACGTGACCCAGCCCTTGTCGCCGAAGTACACCTCGACCCACGCGTGCGCGTCCTGCGTGGTGATCGACAGGTAGTCGTTGACCGGGACGCCCGGGGTGAAGCCGATCGCCACCCGCGACGGGATGTTCGCCACCCGCAGCATCACGGCCATCGCCGAGGCGAACTGCTCGCAGAAGCCCCGCTTGCCCTTGAGGATGAAGTCGGCGAGGGCGTCGGCGTCGTTGGCCGGCGCGGTCTGCGTGTCGTAGACGAAGCCGTTCTGCGCGGTGAAGTACTGCCAGATCGCGCTGGCCCGGTCGAAGTCGTTGGACTTGCCCGCGATCAGCTGGTCGGTCTTCGCGCGGACGCGGTCGTCGACCCGCTCGAGCTGGGTGTAGCGCGGCGGGAGGTCGTCGACCTTGTCGGTGACGCGCAGCTCCTGCGCCGTCGGCTCCTTCAGCGACGCGTATTCGGTGTAGGACGGCGGCACCTCGCTGCGCGTGGTGAACACCGTGCCGCTGACCTGGTCGTAGAGGTAGCCGCTGCCCGCACCGTCGATCGCGCGCGGCGCGCCGTAGACCGGCAGCCAGTTGTCGCGCCAGCTCGTCGGCTCGACGTCGACCCGCCGGGCCGGGCCGGCGCCGTCGTCGCCCGGGGCGGGCGGCAGCTGCGGCGTGATCGGGATGCCCTGCTGCGACCGGCCGTCGTCGTGGATGCCCCAGCCCTTGTTGGGGTAGTAGGTGTCGAGCGTCATCGCGCGCAGCAGCCGCCGGTCCGTGCCGAGGCCGCGGACCTTGAACAGCTCCCGGTTCGCGCCCTGGTCGAGCATGCCGCGCAGCTCGGTGAACGGCTGGATGCCGAACCCGCCGGCGCCCGCGCCGGGGCCGTCGCCGCCGTTGCCGAACGGGATCCGCCCGACCGTGCCGACCCAGGTGATCGCCCCGCCGAAGAGGCCGAGCACGACCGCCGCGGCCACGACCGCGACCGGCGCCGACAGCACACCCGGCTTGCCGCTGCGCCCGGGGGCGTCGCGGGTGCGCCAGCGCTGGTGCCGGTGGTT
Organism: Amycolatopsis sp. NBC_00348; assembly: GCF_036114655.1. NCBI lineage: Bacteria > Bacillati > Actinomycetota > Actinomycetes > Pseudonocardiales > Pseudonocardiaceae > Amycolatopsis > Amycolatopsis sp. NBC_00348. The sequence goes on from NZ_CP107994.1 coordinate 579,705, forward strand.
GCCGTCGACGGCGAGCAGGCCGGCGAACGCGGCCCCGCCGAGCAGGAACGTCCACCAGGGCAGCATGTCCTCGGACAGCGCGGCCGGCACGGCGTAGACGCAGAGCAGCACGAGCCCGGTCGCGGCGGGCGCCGCGGCGGCCACCGTCAGCGTGTCGACCAGGACGGCGACCAGGCCGATCAGGATCGTGATGAGGCAGAGGATCGGCTGGCTGCCCTCGACCGGCGGCAGCCCGACGCGGATCTGCTCGGCCGCCGCCGAGAGCGTGTTCCCGAGCTCGGTGAAGGCGTCCGGGCCCGGCACGACCAGCAGGATGCCGTGCGTGGTGAAGGCGCCGGTGATGAGGAAGAGCAGGACCAGCAGCTGGCCGAGGCCGACCAGCACGGTCGGCACCTGCAGCGAGCGCAGCGCGAGCCCGGTGGCGCCGATCAGCAGGACGGCGACGAACAGGTAGCCGAACCAGGCCAGGCCGGCCACGACGCTGGTCACCGACGTCGCCGCGCACAGCGTCGCGATCGCGGCGCAGGCCGGGGCGAGCAGGCTGGCGCGCCACGCGGAGAGCGGGTGCTGGGAGGACGGACGACGGGGCGGGGTGGCCGACGGACGCGGCGGGGCGGCGGTGCTCATCGGTTCCCGCCGATCAGGGTGCCGCGGCGGGCGCCCGCCTGGCAGAGCTCGGCCCACACCTGCGGCATCGGCGAGCCGGGGCCGGCGATCACCACACCCCAGCCGGCCGCGCGCAGCAGCGCGGCCGAGTCCTCGGTGGCGGCGGCCCGCTGCTCGGGCGCGCTCACCCCGGCCGACCACGTGGGCGTGTCGAGCAGGACGGCGAGGCTGCGGATGCCGCGCGGGCGGAACTGGGTCAGCTCGTGGACGGCTTCGGTGCTGACGGTGCCGAGCACGGCGATCAGCTCCTGGCCGTCGGCCGGGTCGCGGGCCAGCGTGATGTCGCGCTGGTGCGCCGGCTGCAGCGCGGCGAGCGCGTCGAGCACGATGTGGTCGTAGTGGTCGCCGCCGTCGCCGGGGGTGTCGGCCAGCGTGACGCCGTGCTCGCTGACCAGCCGGACGCGGTGCCCGGCGCGGCGCAGGTGCAGCGCGGCCGACGCGGTGAACGACACCGCCCACTCCAGGCTGGCGGCGGGACCGGAGCCGTGGTGCGCGGCGGCGCGGTTGTCGAGCAGCACCGTGGTGCCGCCGCGCCAGGGCCGTTCCTCGACGCGGACCATGATCTCGTCGCGGCGGGCGGTCGAGCGCCAGTGCACCTTCCGCAGGTCGTCGCCCTGGCGGTACTGCCGGACGATGACGTCGGCCTCGCCCTGCCCGGCGTGCAGCCGGACGGTGCCGTCGTCGCCGACGCCGATGCCCGCGCCGCTCGGCAGCCCCCACAGCGCGACGACGCGGGGGACGACGACCAGCCGCGAGTGCCCGATCAGCTCGCGTTCGAACTCGCACAGCCCGAACGGGTCGGTGATCGTCGCGCGCAGCGGCCCGACCTGCTGGATCCCGCGCAGCACCGGCTGCAGCGGGTAGCGCAGCGCGACGCGCCTGTCGTGCGGGAGCCGTTCGACGACGAACCGCGGCCGCGAGCCCAGCGCGTACGGCACGCCGTCCTCGAGCAGGATCTCGCCGGCCGGCAGCCGCCCGCTGCGCCACAGCTCCAGCTGCACCTCGCCGTTCGCGCCGACCGCGACGCGCTGGGGGTGCAGCGCCCGGGTGGCGCCGATCCGCAGCCGGGTCGCCGAGATGAACACGGCGACCAGCAGCGGCAGGGCCACCACGAAGACGGCGACCCGCAGCAGGTCGCGTTCGTTGAGGACGAACGAGCACACCGCGGCCGCGAGCCCCGCGGCCAGCAGGCATCGGCCGCGGGTGGTCAGGCCGGACAGGGCACGCAGCATGCGGTTCTCTTCACCTTCGCCGAAGGGACTACTGGCGCGGGCCGGAGCCCTGGGGCACCGGGACGCGGTGCAGGACCGCCCGCACGACGTCGGTCGCCGAGCGGCGGGCCGCGTGGGCCTCGGTGGTGAGCATGAGGCGGTGCGCCAGCACGGGGACCGCGACGGTGTGCAGGTCGTCCGGGACGACGTAGTCGCGGCCCGACAGCGCCGCCTGGGCGCGCGCCGCGCGGACCAGGTGCAGCGTCGCGCGCGGGGACGCGCCGAGCCGGATCTCCGGCAGCTGCCGCGTCGTCGCGACCAGGTCGACCGCGTAGCGGCGGACCTCGGGGGCCAGGTGCACGCCGCGGACCGTCTCGATCAGCCGGTGCACGGTCTCGCCGTCGGAGACCGGCTGCAGGTCCTCGATCGGGTTGTGCCCGGCGTGCTCGTCGACCATGGCCAGCTCGGCCTGCTGGTCGGGGTAGCCGATGGAGACCCGCGCGGTGAAGCGGTCGCGCTGGGCTTCGGGCAGCGCGTACGTGCCTTCCATCTCGATCGGGTTCTGCGTGGCGATCACCATGAACGGCTCTTCGAGCTTGTAGGTCGAGGTGTCGACGGTGACCTGGTGCTCTTCCATGCACTCCAGCAGCGCCGACTGCGTCTTCGGCGAGGCGCGGTTGATCTCGTCGCCCACCACGATGTTCGCGAACACCGGGCCGGGGCGGAAGTCGAACTCGCCGGACTGGCGGTTGTAGATGGAGACGCCGGTGACGTCGCTCGGCAGCAGGTCCGGGGTGAACTGGATGCGGCTGACCGTGCAGTCGATGGACCGGGCCAGCGCCTTGGCCAGCGACGTCTTCCCGACGCCGGGCACGTCCTCGACCAGCAGGTGGCCCTCGGCGAGCAGGGTGACCAGTGCGATCCGGATGACGTCGGGTTTGCCGACCAGCACCCGTTCCACGTTGGCGGCGATCTTCCGGGCGGCCTCGTGCAGTTCGTCCAGCGACACTCTGCCCGGCCGGGCGTTCACCCGGCCGTTGCCCGAGGCGTCCGCCGGATAAGGCGGTCGCCCGGATGCCTGCTCGCCCGATCCGGGCGTCGCAGACTGGATTCTCGACGTCACTCGACCTCCTGGTGGCGCATGGCTGGGCGCGGAGTGCGCACCAGCCGGGCCGGTCGGCCCCCTGGCTGCTGTCCGCGCAGCGACCAGCCTTCCATCCAGTGTGTCAAACCCGGGCGAACCGAGGGGCGGAACCCCGCGAAGCCGCCGGCCGGACAGTCGCGATGGCGGTCGATGACACTGCGCAAGCAGGGACGATACTCCGATCGGGTGCAGTGTCACCCGATTCCGGGTGCTCCTGCTGACGCCCTGCACTGTCGTACGCTCTTCTTGTCAGAGGTCGCCCGACTGTTTCCGCTTTCGGAGAGGCGTAACCGCTTATGAGCGAGGTGCGAACGCAGCCGCCGTTCGACGTCCGCGGGTTCGCGGTCGCGCCCGAGCTGGCGACCGACGCCTACGCGAAGCTCGGCCAGCTGCAGGACGTCGTCGGCGAGATGGTCCGCGAGGCCAAGGTGCTCGGCCGCAGCGTCCCGCTGGGCGGCGGGTACGCCGGGGAGATCGGCAAGTTCATGGCCGAGTACGGCATCGGCGGGCAGGGCTCGGCCGTGCAGCAGCTGACCGCGTTCGGCAAGGAGCTCGAGACGCTCAAGCACCGGATCGGCCAGGCGCTGGCGAAGTACCAGCACGCCGACGAGACGGCGGCCGACGGCGTGGACTGCACGGGTGGCTGACAGCGTGCACAAGAAGTATCTGTGGGCGCCGGCCCTCTTGCTGCTCGCCGCTTGCGGACAGCAACCCGCGCTGCCGGCCGTCGCGGGCGGCGCCTCCACCGTGGCGCCGTCGACGTCGCGACCCCCGGCCGAGCCCGGCACGCTGGCCGCGCTCGACCCGTGCACGCTGCTCTCGCCGCAAGACCGCTCCAGCGCCGGGGTGAGCGTGCTCGGCAAGCCCAAGGACATCGCCGGCGCGCGGGCGTGCGACTGGACGGTGCCCGCGAGCTTCGGCGTCACCGTGACCCTCGACGAGCGCAACGGCCTGGCCGACCTCGCCGTCGCGAAGAAGACGGCCACCAGGACCACGGTCGGCGCCCACCCGGCGCTGCGCGTCTCGGACAAGAAGGCCGCCGACGGCACCTGCGCCGTGCTGCTCGGAGTGGGGGACTCCGGCAGCGTCCAGGTCGACGTCAGCAACTCCGGCTTCACCGACACCACGCTCGCGTGCCGTCGCGCGGGCACGGTGGCCGGGCTGGTCGAACCCAAGCTGCCCTGACCCGACGACCGGAAGGTGTGCCGTGCCCGACGCCGAACCCCCCGTCCCCGCCGCGCGGTACGAGTCCTACAGCCACGAGGCGATGGCCGCCGAGGTCGAGCGGGACAACGACCCGGTCGCCGCGGGCGAGGTGGGTGCCCGCTGGGACGGGCTCGCGAAGCGGCTGCACGAGTCGACCGCCGACCTGGCCGCGTTGATCGCCGGCACGCACGAGACCTGGCAGGGGCCGGGCGGTGACGCGGCGCGCGCTTCGCTCGGCCGGGCCGCGCAGTGGCTGTCGCACTCCGCCGCCGTGTCGGCGTCGGTCGGCACCGCGGTCGGCGCGCAGGCGGACGCGGCCGCGCGGGCCCGGGCCGACATGCCGCCGCCGGTGACCTACGACCCGGCGGCGATGATCCGCGACGCCGCCGGCGCCGGCAACATCCTCGTGCTGGCCGGGCTGGCCGACGAGATGGAGGCGCGCCGCGCCGAGGCGGAAGCCGCGCGGCAGAAGGCGATCGACGTCCTCCGGACCCGGGACACGGCCCTGCACGGGCACGTCCCGGCCGAGACGTTCGCGGCCCCGCCGGCGCTGGGGCAGGCTTGATCCGCGTCTCCGCGTCGGCGTTCGACATCCTCTGGACGGACCTCGGCCACGACCGGCCGCCGGAGCCGCTCGGCGTGCGCAGCGTCGGCGGCACCGACGAGGAGCGCGAAGGGGTCCGCAAGGCGGTGTACGAGAACCTCGCCGGGCGCGGGCTCTACGACGGGACCCGGCTGGAACCCGTGCTGGCGCACCGGCTGGAGCTGCTCGCGGCGGGGGAGGTGTTCGTCGCCTGCGAGGCGCTGGCCGACATGACGGCGGCGGTGCCGTTCCGCGCGGTGGCGGCGGTCCGCGGCCGCCGCGGCGTGCTGGCGACCCAGCCGGAGCAGACGATCAGCCTGGACGGCATCCGCGAAAGCGAGCTGTGCACGGCGATCGTCGACGTCCTGCCGGAGCTGACGGCGGGCCCGGGCTACGGCGTCAGCCTCGCCGCGGCCGCGCTCGCCACCGGCGTCGAAGACCCGGTGTTCGCCGAGCGCGGCGCCCGCTCGGCGGCGTCGTCGGCCCAGCTGCGGGAGGTGCTGGCGATCCAGGCCCGCCCGGTGTACGCGGCGGGCCAGTTCAGCGTCAGCCGCCGGGCCGCCTCGGGCCGGGTCGAGCGCACGGGCGGCTTGACGTGGTTCGACACCGACGTCGGCGCCTACTGCGCGACGAAGACCGCGGGCCGCGGCGGGCAGGAGTGGGTGACCGTCACCCCGGTCGACAGCGCCCGCCTCGCGTCCCGCGTCGCCGCCCTGCTCACCCCCGAAGCCTGACCCGGGTGCCCGAAGGGGCACGAACCGTGGCCGGACGGGCAGTCCCCGTGATCGAAGCGCCGGCACGCGTGAGTGAAGAGTCAGCACGCGTGATTGGGGGGTCGACACGACGGCGGGAGGTGTGTCGACCCCCCAATCACGTGAGTCGGCGTTCCAGACACGCGTGTTGACCCTCTGGTCACGCGAGTTACGGGTTCCGTCACGTCGGTGTGCTGGTCACCCGGGTTCCCCGCTTCGCGCCACCCGCGTCCCCACCGGACCCCACCCGGATCCCCACCGCACCCCACCGGAGTCCCCACCCGGCCCCACGGCGGGTGGTACTGGTTCTTTCGCGGCCGTTATGCGGACGTTTCGGGGGCAGCTGAGGTTGCTTTGGTCCACCACCGCGGGGGATCTTGGCCACGGTGCCCCACCGCACCCCCCACTCACCCCCACCTTGCTGACCAGCGCAAACGGGAGACACGACGGAGTGAGACGCGGTTTTGTCGCGTTGACTGTGGTGAAAAGTGGGGTACGGTGGTGACCAGTGGGGCGGAAGGGAAGCCCCGGAGCCGCAGCCAGTGGTCCGCCACCGGATGCGGTAGGGAGGTGGAGGCCGTGTTCCTCGGCACCCACACCCCGAAGCTGGACGACAAAGGGCGGCTCGCGCTGCCCGCGAAGTTCCGCGACGCCTTGGCCGGCGGGCTGATGCTCACGAAGGGGCAGGACCACTGTCTCTTCGTCTTCCCCCGCGCCGAGTTCGAGCAGATGGCGCGCAAGGTCGCCGAGGCCCCGTTCACGAACGAGGCCGTCCGGGCCTACCAGCGTTACCTGTTCGCCGGGACGGACGAGCAACGCCCTGACGGGCAGGGGCGCATCAGCATCGCGCCCGAGCTCCGCCGCTACGCGGGGCTCAGCAAGGAATGCGTGGTGATCGGGGCGATCACCAGGCTGGAGATCTGGGACGCCGAAGCGTGGCAGGGGTACCTGGAGGAACACGAAGACAGCTACGCGAAGGCTCGAGAGGAAGTACTGCCGGGCGTCTTCTAGGCGCGTGGTCGCGGTGCACCCACGTCGTCGGGGGACGGGGGTACGCCACCGCCCGCGCACCGTGGAGACGCCCACCCGGATGCCGTGAGGCCTCTGTCCGCTCAATGGCCCTGGTGCACCTTCCCCGGTACCAGGTCAGCAGCGGGCGGACAGGGACCTGACGGCATCCGCTGCATTTCCCCCCGAGTCGCCCACGGAAAACGGGCACCGAGAAAGGGGGAGGGGACATGACGGCACCCGAGCACGTCCCGGTGCTGCTCGATCGCATCGTCGAGCTGTTCGCTCCCGTGTTCGCCGACCGCGACGCGATCCTCGTGGACGCGACCGTCGGGCTCGGCGGGCACTCCGACGCCATCCTCGAAGCCTTCCCGCGCCTGCGCCTGGTCGCTCTCGACCGGGACCCGGCCGCGCTGGAGAAGTCCGCCGAACGCCTGGCCCGCCACGGCGACCGCGTCGACTTCGTGCACACGATCTACGACGAGCTGCCCGAGGCGCTGGCCGGGCTGGGACTGTCCCGTGTGGACGGCATCCTGTTCGACCTCGGCGTCTCCTCGATGCAGCTGGACCGCGCCGAGCGCGGGTTCGCCTACTCGAAGGACGCGCCGCTCGACATGCGGATGGACCCGACGACCGGGTTCACCGCCGCCGACGTCCTCAACACCTACGCCCCCGGCGAGCTGATCCGGATCCTGCGCGACTACGGCGAGGAACGGTTCGCGCAGCGGATCGTCCGGTCGGTCGTGAACGCCCGCGAGAAGGAGCCGTTCACGATGAGCGGGCGCCTGGTCGAGCTGCTCTACGACGCCGTCCCGGCGGCGAGCAGGCGGACCGGCGGGCACCCGGCCAAGCGGACGTTCCAGGCGCTGCGGATCGAGGTCAACGGCGAGCTCGAAGTGCTGCGCCGGGCCATGCCCGCCGCGTTGCGCGCGCTCGCCGTCGGCGGCCGGATCGTCGTCGAGTCCTACCAGTCACTGGAAGACCGGCTGGTCAAGCAGGCACTGGCCGAGCTCGCGAAGTCCCGCACGCCGGAAGGACTTCCCGTGGAGCTGCCGGGGCACGGACCGGAGCTGAAGCTCCTGACCCGAGGGGCCGAAAAGGCCGGCGAAGAGGAGACCGAACACAACCCGCGCGCCGCTTCGGTGCGGTTGCGGGCCGCCGAGAGGATCGGAGAGCCGCGATGACCGCTCCCACGAAGCGCCGGGCCGGCGGGCCCGCGACGCGCAAGCGTGACAGTAGTGTCGCGCGCGGGACCACCGTCGAGGTGGAAACCGAGCCGAAGACCGACGAGCCGGGCCAGGCCGCGCCCCGGCGCGCGTCACGCGGGCGGACGTCCGCGGCCGAGCGCGCCTACGCCCGCCGCGCCCAGCGCGCCGACCTGCTGAAGGAACGCGAGCCCCGTACCGCGCCGAAGGCGAAGCCGGCGGAGCGCCGGGAGGACGTGCCCAAGCCCAAGCTGAAGCTCCGGCTGCCGAAGTCGCGGGCGTCGTTCGTGCTGCTCATGATGGCGCTGCTGGCCGCCGGCGTGGCGACCACGCTGTGGCTGACCACGCAGGCGATCGCCGACTCCTACCGCCTCGAGCAGCTGCGCACCACCAACTCGAACCTGGCGGAGACGAAGGAGCAGCTGCAGCGCGACGTCGCCAAGGCCGAGTCGCCCGCGTCGCTGGCCCCCGCGGCCCAGCAGCTGGGCATGGTGCCCGGTGGCGACCCGGCGCGGATCCTCGTCGGGCCCGACGGGAAGACGTCGCTGGTCGGCGAGCCCAAGAAGGCCAAGGCGGACACCCCGGCGGTGCCGGCCGCGCCGCCGGCCGCCCCCGCCGCGGGCACGCAGTCGCAGCAGGGCGCGCCGATCGAGGGTGACCAGCCCGCGGTGCCCGCCGAAGACCAGCCGGCGCCGCCGCCGGCCCAGCCCGGGGGTCAGTGATGGCCGCGAGCCGGGGCGGCCAGGCCCGGGCGCGCAACGCGGGCAGCGCGCGGCGGACCTACGCCGCCGGGACCCGCAGCGCGGCCGCGAGCCGGGGCAACGGCGGCCACCGCAGCCGGTTCTCCGCGGTGCGCCTCATCCTGGTCGCCGTGCTCGTCGTCGCGGGCGCGAAACTGGTGCAGGTGCAGTGGTTCGAGGCCGGCGAGCTGTCGCTGGCCGCGGAGAAGCAGCGCACCCAGACCATCGACATCCCGGCCCAGCGCGGGTCCATTGTGGACCGCAACGGCGCCAAGCTGGCGTTCAGCGTCGAGGTCCGCACGCTGTCGGTGAACCTCAAGGCGTTCCACAAGAGCATGGACGACCTGGCCGTGAAGACCCCCGGCACGAAGAAGACGTTCGACACCGAGACCGCCGCGGCCGCGAAGTACATCGCCGCGAAGGTGCCGAGCCAGCTCACCGAGCAGCAGCTGCTGGACCTGTTCCACAAGCAGGCGTCCTTCACCTACCTGGAGAACAACGTCGAGCCGTCGGTCGCCGCCGACATCGTCAAGCAGTTCCCCTGGATCGGCGTCGAGAAGCGCGCGCTGCGCGAGTACCCGGGCGGCAGCCTCGCCTCCAACATCGTCGGCGCCGCGAACTGGCGCTCCGACGACCCGGTCGTCTCCAAGCACAACCTGCACGGCCTGGTCGGGCTGGAACTGGTCCGCGACAACGACCTGGCGGGCACGCCGGGGCGGATGCTGGTCAACACCAAGAACGGCAGCGACAACGTCGTCATCCCGGGTACCGAGCGCGACCTGCAGGCCGCCGTCCCGGGGTCGGACCTCGAGCTGACCATCGACTCCGACCTGCAGTACGAGGTGCAGCGGCAGCTGACGGACTACGTCCAGCAGTCGCACGCCAAGGGCGGGCAGGCCGTGGTCATGGACGCGAAGACCGGCGAGGTCTACGCGCTGGCCAACGACAAGTCGTTCGACCCCAACGACCAGTCGACGTGGACGACCGACGACCTGGCCAACCCCGCGGTCACCACGCCGTTCGAACCCGGCTCGGTGAACAAGATCGTCACCGCCACCGGGGCGATCGAGTACGGCGTCGCGACGCCGGAGTCGACCACCGCGGTGCCCGGCGCGCTGCAGATCGCCGACAAGACGGTGCACGACGCCTGGACCCACGGCACGCAGAACTTCACCACCGCCGGGATCTTCGCCAAGTCGTCCAACATCGGCACGCTGCTGCTGGCGCAGAAGATCGGCCCGGACCGCTACTCGGACCTGCTCAAGAAGTTCGGGCTCGGCCAGCGCACCGGCGTCGGCCTGCCCGGCGAGAGCGCGGGTGTGGTGCCGGCGCAGAGCCAGTGGTCGGCGACCACGTTCGGCAACCTGCCGATCGGGCAGGGCCTGTCGATGACCGTGCTGCAGATGGCCGGGATGTACCAGGCGATCGCGAACGACGGCCTGCGCGTCGAACCGCGGATCGTCAAGGCGAAGGTGAACCCGGACGGCACCACGGTGCCCGAGCCGGCGCCGAAGTCGGTGCAGGTGGTTCCCGCGCCGACGGCGAAGACGGTGCGCGACATGATGCGCGCGGTCGCGCAGAACGGAAAGGGCCTGCAGAAGGGCACCGCGCCGACGGCGGCGGTCGAGGGGTACCAGATCTCCGGCAAGACCGGCACCGGCCAGCAGGTCGACCCGCGGACGAAGGCCTACAGCGACCACCTCTACAACATCACCTTCGCCGGCATCCTGCCCGCCGACCACCCGCGGTTCGTCGTCGGCATCCGGCTGGACGCGCCGGACACCACGCTGCCGGTGGGCCACTCCGCCGCGCCGCTGTTCCACACCATCGCCTCGTACCTGACGCAGCGGTTCCAGATCCCGCTGTCCGACGGCCCGGCGCCGGAGGTCCCGCTCATCGAACCGTGAGCACAGTCCGTGAAAGCCCCCTCACCGCGGTGAGGGGGCTTTTCCGCGCTCACCGTCCACATCGGCCCCGCGCATGCGGGAAACTGTTGCGCCGCAAGAGGGTCTGCCGGCGCGTCTAGCACATGTGCCGGGCGCGCACGCAATCGCCGTACCGCGTGAGGGCCCCCGAACCGGCCGCCGGTAGCCTCTTGGCCGTGTCCGTGTCCTCGTCCAGTTCCCCGGTGCCGGAAAGCCCGGTGAAAGCGGTCCCCGCACCGCCGCGCCCGGCGCGCATCGTCCCGGTCCCGCTGGCGACGCTGCTCGCCAGGGCGGACGCCCGCCTGATCGCCGACTCGCCCGACGCCGCCGACCTCACCGTCACCGGCACCACGCTGCGGGCCCAGCACGTGCTGCCCGGCGACCTGTTCGCCGCGCTGCCCGGCGCCCGCGCGCACGGCGCCGACTTCAGCGACCAGGCCGTCGCCGCCGGGGCCGTCGCGGTCCTCACCGACGCCGCGGGCGCCGAGCGGCCCGCGCTGCGCGACGCCGGCGTCCCGATCCTCGTGCACGCCGACCCGCGCGCCGCCCTCGGCGAGATCGCCGCCTGGATCTACGGCGAGCCGTCGCTGCGGCTGTCCGTGCTCGGCGTCACCGGCACCTCCGGCAAGACCACGACGTCCTACCTGGTCGACGCCGGGCTCGAGGCCGCCGGGCTGACCACCGGCATGATCGGCACCGTCGAGACCCGGATCGCCGGCGAACGGCTGGTCAGCGGGTTCACCACGCCGGAGGCCCCGGACCTGCAGGCGCTGCTCGCGGTGATGCTGGAGCGCGGCGTGACGCACGTGGCGATGGAGGTCTCCAGCCACGCGCTCGCGCTCGGCCGGGCCAACGGCACCCGGTTCACCGTCGGCGCGTTCACCAACCTCTCCCAGGACCACCTGGACTTCCACAAGGACATGCAGGAGTACTTCGCCGCGAAGGCGCTGCTGTTCGACGGCCGCTCGACCACCGAGGTCGTCGTGGTCGACAGCGCGTGGGGACAGGCCCTGCTCACGCCGCAGACGGTCACCGTGACCACGGATCCCGGCACCGACGCCGCGTGGAAGGCCACCGACCTCGAAGCCACCCCGCACGGCGAGCAGACGTTCACCCTGCACGGCCCGGACGGCGTCAGCGCGCCCGCCCGGATCCCGCTGCCGGGCGAGTTCAACGTCGCCAACGCCGTGCTCGCCGCCGCGATCCTGAGCACCGCCGGGGTCGGCCTGGAGCACATCGTCGCCGGGCTCGCCCGGGTGCAGGTGCCGGGCCGGATGGAGCGGGTGCACGTCGGCCAGGAGTTCACCGCCGTCGTCGACTACGCCCACAAGCCGGCCGCGGTCGCGCAGGGCCTGGACGCGCTGCGCGCCCGCACCGACGGCCGGATCATCACCGTGCTCGGCTGCGGCGGCGACCGGGACACCGCGAAGCGCCCGATGATGGGCGAGGCGGCGGCCCGCCGCAGCGACGTCCTGATCGTCACCGACGACAACCCGCGCTCCGAGGACCCCGCGGCCATCCGCGCGGCGATGCTGGCCGGCGCCCGCGGGGTCGGCCCGGCCGAGGGCGGCGAGATCGCCGAGATCGGCGACCGCCGCGAGGCCATCGCGCGCGCCGTCGCGCTCGCCGGCCCGGGCGACATCGTTTTCCTCGCCGGCAAGGGGCACGAGACCGGCCAGGAGGCCGGCGGCGTCGTGCACCCGTTCTCCGACCGCGACGAGCTGGCCGCGGCCATCCGCAACAAACTCGAGGTGAGTGTGTGATCGTGCTCAGCCTGGCCGAGATCGCCGACGTCGTCGGCGGCCGGCTGCACCGCGCCGACCCGGGCGCCCAGGTGACCGGCAGCGTGGAGTTCGACACCCGGAAGCTCGTCCCCGGTGGCCTGTTCGTCGCCCTGCCGGGGGAGAAGGTCGACGGCCACGACTTCGCGGCGAAGGCCGTCGAGTCCGGTGCCGTCGCCGTGCTGGCCGCCCGGGAGGTCGACGCGCCCGCGATCGTCGTGCCTCCATTGGGGGCGGGGGAGGCCCACGAGCGGTCGGTCGCGCTGACCGGCGACCAGGACGGCTCCGGCGCGGCAGTGCTGGGCGCGCTCGCGAAGCTCGCCCGTTACGTCGTGCAGCGCCTGGCCGAGGGCAACCTGACCGTCGTCGGCGTCACCGGCTCGTCGGGCAAGACGTCCACCAAGGACGTCATCGCGCAGCTGCTCGAGCCGCTCGGCCCGACGGTCGCGCCGCCCGGGTCGTTCAACAACGAGCTGGGTCACCCCTGGACCGCCCTGCGGGCCGACGCGAGCACCCGGCACCTGGTGCTGGAACTGTCCGCGCGCGGGCCGGGGCACATCGCCCACCTCGCCGAGATCGCCCCGCCGAAGATCGGCGTGGTGCTCAACGTCGGCTCCGCGCACGTCGGCGAGTTCGGCTCCCGCGAAGGCATCGCGAAGACCAAGGGCGAGCTGGTCGAGGCGCTGCCCGAAGACGGCGTCGCGGTCCTCAACCTGGACGACCCGCTGGTCGCGGCCATGGCGAGCCGGACGAAGGCCCGCGTGGTGTTCGTCGGCGAGACCGCGTCCGCCCACATCCGCGCGGAGCGCATCACCCTCGACGACGAGGCCCGCGCTTCCTTCCGGCTGGTCACCCCGGCCGGTGACGCCGACGTCACGCTCCCGCTGCACGGCGAGCACCACGTCGGCAACGCGCTGTCCGCCGCGGCGGTCGCCCTCGAACTGGGCGCGACCCCGGCGGCGATCGCCGCGGGGCTGTCGTCGCTCGAACGGCGGTCCGCGCGGCGCATGGAGGTCGTCACCCGCGCCGACGGCGTCACGGTCCTCAACGACTCCTTCAACGCCAACCCCGAGTCGATGCGGGCCGGCCTGAAGGCCCTGGCGGCGATGACGCGCGAGAGCGGCCGCCGGTCCTGGGCCGTGCTCGGCGTGATGGGCGAGCTCGGCGCGGACACGATCCCCGCGCACGACGAGATCGGCCGGCTCGTCGTGCGGCTCAACATCGCCAAGCTCGTCGTGATCGGCCCGGAGGCGGCGGCCATGCACCAGGGGGCCACCCAGGAGGGCTCCTGGGGCGAGGAAGCGAAGCTGGTACCCGACGTCGAGGCCGCCGCCGCCCTGCTGCATGATCAGCTCCGTCCCGGGGACGTGGTGCTGGTCAAGGCCTCCAAAGCCGCCGGTCTCTGGCGGGTGGCCGAAGCTCTGCTCGACCCCGGGAACTCCCCCCAAGACAACCGAGAACGCTCGAACGGTGGTGACGCGTGATCAGCATCCTGATCGCGGCCGCTGCGGGCCTGCTGGTCTCCATCCTGCTCACGCCCTACCTGATCCGGGTCTTCTCCCGGCAGGGCTTCGGCCAGGAGATCCGCGAGGAAGGCCCCCAGGGACACAAGTCCAAGCGCGGTACCCCGACCATGGGCGGTGTCGCGATCATCATCGCGATGGTCGTCGGGTACTTCGCCGCGCACCTGATCAACTGGATGTTCAACGCCCGCAGCGGCGCGCCGACGGTCTCCGGGCTGCTCGTGCTGATGCTCGCGGTCGGCCTGGGCGTCGTCGGGTTCCTCGACGACTTCATCAAGATCCGCAAGCAGCGCAACCTCGGGCTGAACAAGACCGCGAAGCTGGTCGGCCAGCTCGTGGTCACCATCGCCTTCGCGGTCCTGGCCCTGAACTTCCCGAACGAGCAGGGCATCACGCCGGCGTCGGAGAGCCTCTCCTACGCCCGTGACCTCGCGCTGATCACCTTCCCGTCGGTGATCTTCGTGATCTTCTGCTACATCGTGATCTCCGGCTGGTCGAACGCGGTGAACTTCACCGACGGCCTCGACGGCCTGGCCGGCGGCGCGGCGGCGATGGTGCTGGCCACCTACGTGGTCATCTCCTTCTGGCAGGAGCGGCTTTCCTGCGCGAACGGCCCGGCGGCCGCCTGTTACGACGTCCGAGATCCACTCGACCTGGCGGTGGTCGCCGCGGCGGCGGCCGGCGCGTGCGTCGGGTTCCTCTGGTGGAACGCGGCCCCGGCGAAGATCTTCATGGGCGACACCGGCTCGCTGGCCCTCGGCGGCCTGGTCGCCGGGCTGTCGATGACCACCCGCACCGAGCTGCTCGCCATCGTCATCGGCGGCCTGTTCATGGTCGAGATGATCTCGGTGGTCGCGCAGATCGCGGTGTTCCGGACCACCCGGCGAAGACTGTTCCGGATGGCCCCCTTCCACCACCACTTCGAACTGGCCGGGTGGGCCGAAACCACGGTGATCATCCGGTTCTGGCTGTTGTCGGCGATCTGCTGCATGTTCGGCCTCGGCCTGTTCTACAGCGAGCAGCTCGGAGGCTGACGTGGAGATCGACGGTCGTCACGTCCTGGTCGCCGGTGCCGGTGTGACCGGCAAGTCGATCGTTCCCGTGCTGGTCGAGCTGGGCGCGCGCGTCACCGTCACGGACGGCAACGCCGAGCGCCTGGCCGAGCTCGAGGGCCTGGGCGCCGAGCTGGTGCCCGGGCTGACCGAGCCGCCGTCCGACGTCGTCCTCGTCGTCACCAGCCCCGGCTGGCGCCCGACGTCGCCGCTGCTGGTGGCCGCGGCCGAGGCGGGCGTCGAGGTGATCGGCGACGTCGAGCTGGCCTGGCGGGTCGGGCAGCTGCGCGAGCACCCGCCGTCGTGGCTGGTCGTCACCGGCACCAACGGCAAGACGACCACCGCGGGCATGCTCGAGTCGATCCTGCGGGCCGCCGGCGCCCACGCCGTGGCCTGCGGGAACATCGGCTACGCGGCGCTCGACGCCGTCCAGGCCGGGTACACCGTGCTGGCCGTGGAGCTGTCGAGCTTCCAGCTGCACTGGTCCTCGACCCTCGCCCCGGACGCCGCCGTCGTGCTGAACCTCGCCGAGGACCACATCGACTGGCACGGCTCGATGGACGACTACGGCGCCGCCAAGGGCCGCGCGTACGCCAACGCCAAGGTCGTGGTGCACAACGCCGACGACGAGTGGTCGAAGCGGATCGCCGACGAGCACGCGCCCGAGGGCGCCCGCCGCGTCGCGTTCCGGCTGGACACGCCGTTCGCCGGCGAGCTCGGCCTGGTCGAGGACCTGCTGGTCGACCGCGCCTTCACCGCCGACCCGGCGGTCAGCGCCGAGGAGCTGGCCACGATCGCCGACGTCCGCCCGGCCGGCCCGCACAACGTCTCGAACGCGCTGGCCGCGGCCGCGCTGGCCCGCGCCCACGGCGTCACGCCCGACGCCGTGCTGAAGGGCCTGCGCGACTACCAGCCGGCGCCGCACCGGGCCGTCGAGGTCGCCGAGGTCGCCGGCATCCGGTACGTCAACGACTCGAAGGCGACCAACCCGCACGCGGCCGCCGGGTCGCTGCGCGCGCACGAGAGCATCGTGTGGATCGCCGGCGGCCAGCTCAAGGGCGCCTCGGTGGACGAACTGGTGAGCAGCATCGCAGGCCGCCTGCGCGGAGTCGTGCTACTCGGGGTGGATTCACCCGTGATCGCCGCCGCGGTTGCGCGACACGCGCCGGATGTCCCGGTGAACAGCCTCCATCCGGGTGACCATGAACCCATGACTGCGGCGGTGAGTGCGGCCAGCGCGATGGCCCGGCCAGGTGACGTGGTGCTGCTCGCACCCGCCGCGGCGTCGTTGGACATGTTCCGCAATTACGGTGAGCGCGGCGACGCGTTCGCCGCCGCGGTGCGCGTCCTCCACGACGACGCAGCGGGGGCGCCGAGTGACGGCAGTTGAGCAGGCCAAGAAACGGCAGCCACCGCCGAAGCGGCCGCGCCGGGAGCGCAAGGAGAGCGGCTTCGTCGTCTTCCGGACCGCGCTGACCGCGTGGCTCTCGCGCCCGCTGGCGTCCTTCCACCTCGTGCTCGCCCTCACCGGCGTGCTCACCGTGATCGGCATCGTCATGGTGCTCTCGGCGTCGTCGGTCGGCTCGTACGACCCGAAGACCGGCAGCGGCGTGTACGCGCTGTTCACCAAGCACCTGGTCTTCGTCGCGCTCGGCGGCGTCGTGTTCTGGGTGGGCATGCGGGTCAAGCTCGAGCGGATCCGGCGGATGTCGGCCACCGCCACGGTCGTCTGCCTCGGCCTGCTGGTCCTGGTCCTGACCCCGCTGGGCTCGACCGTGAACGGCTCGCAGGGCTGGTTCCGGATCGGCGACTTCACCTTCCAGCCGGTCGAGGCCGCGAAGGTCGCGCTCGCGTTCTGGGGCGCGCACATCCTGGTGATCAAGTACAACGTGATCCACCAGTGGCGGCACCTGCTGGTGCCCGTGGTGCCGATCGCGCTGCTGATGTTCGCCCTGGTCATGCTGCAGCCCGACTTGGGCGGCACGGTCACCCTCGCCGTGGTGCTGCTGGCCCTGCTCTGGTTCGCCGGTGCGCCGAAACGGCTGTTCGGCGTCATCCTCGCGGGCGGCCTGGCCGGCGTCCTCGTGCTCGCGCTGATCGCGCCCTACCGCCTCGCGCGCGTCATGTCGTTCCTCTCGCCGGACCCCGACACCAGCGCCGCCGGCTTCCAGGCCAACCAGGCCAAGCTCGCGCTCGCCGACGGCGGGTTCCTCGGCAAGGGGCTCGGCCAGGGCGCGTCCAACTGGGGCTACCTGCCGAACGTGCAGAACGACTTCATCTTCGCCCTGATCGGCGAGGAGCTCGGGCTGGTCGGCTGCGTCGTCGTGCTCGCCCTGTTCGGCGGGGTCGCCGTCGTGGGCCTGCGGATCGCCACCCGCAACATCGACCCGTGGATCCGGATCGTCTCCGGCACGCTCACCGTGTTCCTCGTGGCGCAGGCCGGCATCAACATCGGCTACGTCGTCGGCCTGCTGCCCGTCACCGGCGTCACGCTGCCGCTGATCTCCTACGGCGGCACCTCGCTGGTGATCACCATGCTCATCATGGGCGTGCTCGCGAACGCCGCCCGGCACGAACCGGAGGCGGTGGCCGCGCTGCGGACACAGGGGCCGGGTAAATTCGGACGTCTGCTGCGGCTGCCCGCGCCCGACCCGTACCGCCCGCCCGCCACGCGCAAGGGGGCGGCGCGCGCCGGGGCGAAGGCGGCCAGGCCCGCGCCCCGTGCGGCGCGGCCCGCCCCGGCGCAGGAACGGCGCAAGTCGGTCCGCGAGCCGGTGCGCCGCAGCGCGGCACGGACGAGCACGGCCACGTCTCGCGGGGCCGCGCGGACAACAGCGAGCCGTGGTACCCGGAGTACCGCGAACCGGAGAGGTCATTGGTGAGTAAGCCCGTCAAGGGAACCGAGCGAACCGTCGCGGGCAAAGCACCCGTGGTCGTGGTCGCCGGTGGTGGCACCGCAGGACACATCGAACCCGCCCTCGCCCTGGCCGACGCCGTCATGCGGCTGCGCCCGGACGCGACGGTCGTCGCGCTCGGCACCGAGCGCGGCCTCGAGAACAAGCTCGTCCCGGCCCGCGGGTACACCCTCGAGCTGATCCCGCCGGTCCCGCTGCCCCGCAAGCCCACGCCGGAGCTGCTGCGGCTGCCCCTGAAGGTCCGCGACTCGGTGCGCAGGACCCGCGAGGTCCTGGAGCGGGTCGGCGCGGACGTCGTCGTCGGCTTCGGCGGCTACGTCGCCCTCCCGGCCTACCTGGCCGCGCGCGGGCGCACCCCGATCGTCGTGCACGAGGCCAACCAGTCGCCGGGCCTGGCGAACAAGGTCGGCGCCCGGTTCGCCGCGCGCGTCGCGGTCGCCGTCCCCGGCACGCCGCTGCCCAAGGCCGAGGTCGTCGGGATCCCGCTGCGGCGGTCGATCACCTCCCTCGACCGCGCCGCGCTGCGCGCCGAGGCCCGCGAGTACTTCGGGCTGGACCCGGACGCGCCGACGCTGCTGGTGTTCGGCGGCTCGCAGGGCGCGCAGTCGATCAACAGCGCGGTGTCCGGCGCGGCGAAGGAGCTGGCCGACGCCGGCATCGGCGTGCTGCACGCGCACGGCCCGAAGAACACCCTGGTCGTGCAGGAGTTCCCGGGGAAGCCGGCGTACGTGCCGGTGCCCTACCTGGAGCGGATGGACCTGGCCTACGCGGCGGCCGACGTCGCCGTGTGCCGCTCGGGCGCGATGACCGTCGCCGAGGTGACGGCGGTCGGTCTGCCCGCGGTGTTCGTCCCGCTGCCGCACGGCAACGGCGAGCAGGCCACCAACGCCCGCCCCGCCGTCACGGCCGGCGCGGCGCTGATGGTCGAGGACGCCGACCTCACCGCGGCGAAGATCGCCGAACTGGTCGTCCCGCTGACCGTCGACGCCGACCGGGTCGCCAAGATGGGCGCCGCCGCGGTCGGCATGGGCCACCGCGAGGCCGACGAGCTGCTCGCCAAGATCGTCCTGGAGGCCGCAGGTGCCTGAGCTCCCCGAAGAACTGCGTCGCGCGCACCTGATCGGGATCGGCGGTGCCGGCATGTCCGGGATCGCGCGGATCCTGCTGGCCCGCGGGGCTTTCGTGTCCGGTTCGGACGCCAAGGAGTCGCGCGCGCTGCTGTCGCTGCGGGCCCAGGGCGCCGAGCTGTTCATCGGCCAGGCCGCGTCGAACCTCGACGAGCTGGCCGAACGGCCGTCCGCGGTCGTCGTCTCGACGGCGATCAAGGAGACCAACCCCGAGCTGGCCGCGGCCCGCGCCGCCGGCATCCCGGTGCTGCACCGGGCGCAGGCGCTGGCCGGGCTGATGGAAGGCCATCGCGTCGCCTGCATCGCGGGCACGCACGGCAAGACGTCGACGACGTCGATGCTCACCGTGGCGCTGCAGCACTGCCGGCTCGACCCGTCGTTCGCCATCGGCGGCGACCTCAACGAGTCCGGCGCCAACGCCCACCACGGCGAGGGCGGCGTCTTCGTCGCCGAGGCCGACGAGAGCGACGGCTCGTTCCTGACCTACTCGCCGTCGGTCGCCGTCGTGACCAACGTCGAGCCGGACCACCTGGACCACCACGGCACCGCCGAGGCCTACACCAAGGTGTTCACCGAGTTCGTCGGCCGGATCGTGCCGGGCGGGCTGCTGATCGTCTGCGGTGACGACCCCGCGGCCGACGAGCTGGGCGACCAGGCCGCGGAGCTGGGCGTCCGCGTCCGGCGCTACGGCCGCACGGTCACCGGTGAGGGCGACGCCCGCATCCTCGACTACACGCCGGCCCCGGACGGCGGCGTCGTCCGGCTGGATCTGGACGGTGCGGAGCTGTCCGTCCGGGTCGCGGTGCCGGGGGAGCACATGGCGCTCAACGCGGTCGCCGCGCTGCTCGCCGGGCTCGAGCTGGGCGCCCCCGCGGCCGAACTGGCCGACGGGCTCGCCGCGTTCGGCGGCGTGCGCCGCCGGTTCGAGTTCAAGGGCCGCTCCGGCGACGTCCGCGTCTACGACGACTACGCCCACCACCCGACCGAGGTGGCCGCGCAGCTGCGCGCGGTGCGGACCGCGGCCGGGACCGGCCGGGTCGTCGTCGTGTTCCAGCCGCACCTGTACTCGCGGACCAAGCTGTTCTCGGCGGAGTTCGCTTCGGCTTTGTCCCTGGCGGACGAAGTGGTCGTGCTGGACGTCTACGGCGCGCGCGAAGAGCCGGAGCCGGGCGTCAACGGCGCGCTGATCGCGGACGCGGTGACGGTGCCGGTGCACTACGAGCCCGCGTTCGACGTCGCGGCCGAACTGGTCGCCGGGCTGGTGAAGGGCCACGACCTCGTCGTCACCATGGGCGCCGGCGACGTCACGCAGCTGGGCCCGGAGATCCTCGCCGAGCTGGACAAGCGCTGACGCCATGAGTTCGACCAGCCAGCGCCGCCGTCCGTCCGAAGAGGACGAGCGGGATCGCGCTGCCCTGGCCCGGGAGCGGCGCGGCCGGCGGTCCGAAGAGGAACGCCGGCGGACCCGCGCCGCCTCCACGCGGCCGCAGGCCCGGGCCCGCGCCACCCGCCCGAACCGGCGCGTCGAGATCCGGCGCCGCTGGGTCGCGCTGCTGAGCGTGCTGACGTTGGTCGCGCTGGTCTACCTGCTGTTCTTCAGCTCGATGCTCGGCGCGAAGGACGTCTCGGTCACGGGTTCGCGCACGGTGACGGCCGACCAGATCCGCGCGATGGCGGCGGTCCCGCTCGACAAGCCCCTGCTGCGGCTGAGCACCGACGAGATCCGCGACCGGGTGGCGGGCATGCCGGGCATCGCCACGGTCGAGGTGTCGCGCTCGTGGCCGAACACGGTCGACATCACGGTGACCGAGCGCACGGCGATCGCGTTCTTCGACAGCGGCCCGGGCGGCGACGGCGTCCACCTGGTCGACGGCGGCGGAGTCGTCTTCAAGACGGTCCCGGCCCGCCCGGCGGGCTTGCCGGAGCTGAAGCTGCCCAAGGTCTCGGCGGACGACCCGGTGACCCGGGCGGTGACGGCGGTCCTGGGCGTGATCCCGGAGCAGCTGCTGAAGCAGGTGACAACGGCGACGGCCAAGACCCCGGCGAGCGTGGAGTTCACGCTGTCGAGCGGCAAGATCGTCCGCTGGGGGACCGCGGAGCAGACGGACCGCAAGGCCAAGGTCCTGGCGGCGCTGCTCACCCAAGAGGGCAAGGTCTACGACGTCGCGGCACCCGAGCTGCCGACGATCACGTCCTGATTTCCGCTCGGCCCCTTCCGGAAACTCGTGTGCCCCGAGTTTCCGTATGCCGTACGATCTCGTACGGCATACGAGAACGAGGAGGGCATCATGACGATCCTGGTGACCGGCGCGACCGGCAGCGTCGGACGGCTGGTCGTGGACGAGCTGCTGGCGGCCGGTGCGGACGTGCGCGCGCTGACCGTCGATCCCGCGCGGGCTGCCCTCCCGAAGGAAGCCGAGGTGGTCGTCGGCTCCCTGGCCAGGCCGGACGAGCTGCCGCTGAACGGCGTCGACGCCGTGTACCTGGCTCCGATGGCGCGGACCGTGCGGCGGTTCTGCGAGCTGGCGGCCGACGCGGGCATCGAGCGGGTCGTCGCGTTGTCCGGCAGCAGCATCGGTGATGGGCACGCGGCCTCCAGCGGCAACGCCTACGCCGCCGTCGAAGCGGCGGTCGAGCAGGCCGGGTTCGCGCGGACCTTCCTGCGGCCCGGGTCCTTCATGAACAACACCCTCGACTGGGCCGGCATGGTGCGCGGGAGCGAGGTCGCCATGGCCTACGGCGATTCGACGCAGACGCCGATCGACCTCGGTGACATCGCCGCGGTCGCCGCGCGTGTGCTGACCACCGACGGGCACGTCGGCGCCACCTATGTCCTCAGTGGACCCGAGGCGATCAGCCTGCGCCGGCAGGTCGCGACGCTCGAAGCCGTGCTGGGCAGGGAGGTTCGGTTCCGCGAGCTGACTCCCGGCGAGCAACGCGCGCGGTGGCTCGGCTTCGGCGTCCCGGAAGAGGTCGCCGACTGGCTGCTGACCGGCTTCGAAGCGACCACGCGCACCCCGGAGGTGCCGACCGGCGTCGTCGAAGAACTGCTGGGGCGTCCGGGAACGACCTACGCGGAGTGGGTCGCCGCGCGCCGGGAGCACTTCGCCTGAGGAAACCCGCTCAGATCCAGCCGCGTTCCTTGGCCAGCAACGCGGTCTGGAACCGGTTGGCCGCACCGAGTTTGGCCATCACGTCGGCGACGTGCTTGCGGAACGTCCGCACCGACACGCCCATCTCGCGCGCGCCGAGCTCGTCCTTGTCCGCTTGGCAGAGGATCGCCAGCACCTGCTTCTCGGTGGTGCTCAGCCCGGCGCGCGCGGTCGGGTCGGCGGCGCCCACCGGCGTCGCCTGCCGCCAGACGCGTTCGAACAGGCTCACCATGTTCGCCACCTGCCCCGGCTGGGATACGACGACGGCGCCGCGCTTGCTGTCCTCGGCGTCGATCGGGGCGACGAAGACCGTGCGGTCGAACAGGATCAGCCGTTCGAGCCGGCCGCCTTCGGCCGTGCGGACCTCGGCGCCGTGCGCGCACAGGTCGAGCAGGTACGACCGGGTCCGCTCGTCGTCGAGGATCTCGGCCCGCACCACCGTGCGCATCCGGACGCCGCGGCGCAGGCAGCGCAGGTCGAGCGGCCGCGCGGCCGAGATCGTCTCGGGGCTCCACGGCCCGCTCGGCTGCAGGCCCATGATTTCCCTGCGGGCGAAGAAGGCCAGCTCGTCGAGCTTCTCCCGGACGCGGTCGAGACCCTGGACGTGCTGGACGTCCGGCCGGGTGCCGCGGGGCGCGGCGGCCGTGAAGTCCTCGCACAGCGGGCCGATCCGGCTCCGGCACGCGTCGAGCCGGCCGACCTGGTCCCGCAGCCGGGCGATCTCGAGCGAGATCAGGTTCTCCAGGGCGATCGCCGGGTCGAGCCCCTCGAACGTCTGCGCGTCGACCTGCCGGACCAGCCCGAGCCGGACGAGCTCGCGGACGATCCCGGCGGTTTCCGCGCGGTCGAGGTGCAGGGCTTCGGCGAGACCGGCGGCGGTCATCGTCTTGTCCCGCAGGCAATGGCGGTACGCGCGCTCGGCGGTGGCGTCGAGCCCGAGGTCCGCGAGGGTCATGGATCGCTCCCCTGGGTAGCAGCCCAAGGGCGTACGGTAGCAGTTTCGCGATACCCGGACAGCGGCCATGCGCTGACAAGAACGGGGGAAATTCGCCGGGCTGCGGTGACTTTGCGTCAGCGCCGGGTGCGGGTCATCCCGGCGAGGGCGAGCAGTGGCAGCACCCCGGCGAACACGGCGACCGCCGTCCAGCCGCCGAGGTGGTAGGCGATCGAGCCGGCCTGCGAACCGATGGCGCCGCCGACGAAGAACGTCGCCAGGTAGATGCTGTTGATCCGGGCGCGCGCCGACGGGTCGAGCTGGTAGATCGTGTGCTGGCCGACGACCAGGGTGGCCTGCACCGCCGCGTCGATCGCGATCGCGGCGATGGCCAGCAGGACGACGCTGTGCGCACCGAGCCCGGCGACCGCGAACGCGGCCGCGCACACGATGAACGCGGTCGTGGTGAGCCGGGCGCCGTGCCCGTGGTCGGCCCAGCGCCCGGCGAGCGGGGCGATCAGCGCGCCACCGGCACCGGCGAGGGCGAAGAGGCCGACGCCCAGCTGGGAGTAGTTGAACGGCGGGGCGGTCAGCACGAACGCGATCGTCGTCCAGAAGGCGCTGAACGCGCCGTACATCGCCGACTGGAAGAGCGCGCGGTGGCGCAGCGCGGGGTGTTTCCGCACCATCGCCAGGGTCGAGCGGATCAGCTGCCCGTAGCCGACGTCGGTCTTGGGCGCCCGCTTCGGCAGGCTGAACCGCAGCACGACGGCGAGCACGGCCATCGCCACGGCGGAGATGAGGAACACCACGCGCCAGCTGGTGACCTCCGCGAGCAGGCTGGCGATCACGCGCGAGAGCAGGATGCCGAACACGAGCCCGCTCACCACGCGCCCGACGATCCGCCCGCGGATGGCGTCGGGGGCCAGGTCGGCGGCGAACGGGATGAGGATCTGCACGACCACCGACGTCGCCCCGACGAGCAGGGAAGCCAGCAGCAGCACGGCGAACCCGGGTGCGAAGCCGGTGCCGACGAGGCCCGCGCAGGTGACGGCGAGCAGGCTCGAGACGAGCGTGCGGTTCTCCAGCCGGTCGCCGAGCGGGACGAGCAGGAGCATGCCCGCGGCGTACCCGATCTGCGTTGCGGTGACGATCCCGCCGGCGGCGGCCTCGCCGACCCCGAAGGTGTGCCGCAGCTCGGCGAGCAGCGGCTGGGCGTAGTACAGGTTGGCGACCGTCAGTCCACAGGAGACGGCCAGCAACAGCACCAGCCAGCCGGGCGGCGCTTCCTGCTGCGGCTTCGTCTCGGTCATCGTCACCCCTCGGGAACCGGTTTGATCGGTTCCCGGACGGTACCAGTCAAACCGGTTCCCGAGGTATGGTGACGTGCATGACAGAGCGGTTCCGGTCGGGCGCGGGCAGGTTGTGCCTCGATTTCGTGCGCACGCTGCGGTATCGCGGCACGTCCGATGCTACGGAGGAGCTGCCGGACGGCGCTTCCTGGCGTGCGTGGATCGAGGAGTTCGGCAAGTTCGGAGAGGTTGTCGTGCCGGAGGAGTCGGTCCGCGACGCCCGGGTGCTGCGCGAGGCGATCCACGAGCTGGTCTCGGACGGCGCCGCATCGTGCCGCCCGGCGACCCGTCAGCGCCTGAACCGCTTCGCGGTGTCGCCGGTCCCGGCGCCGGCGCTGACCCCGTCGGGCGAACTCCGTTGGCGCGCCGGGGATCCCGCGTCGGCGATGCTCGCGGTGCTGGCCCGCGACGCCCTGGACCTGGTGACCTCCCCGGCGTTCGACCGGATCCGCCACTGCGCGGGCGCGCGCTGCGGGGCGCTGTTCCTGGACACGTCGAGGCCGGGAACGCGCCGGTGGTGCTCGATGGACGTCTGCGGGAACCAGGCGAAGAAGTCGACTTATCGAGCCAAAGCCGCCCACTGACGACGAACGGCCGCCCCGCCGCGCGACAGTTGCCTTCGCCCGCAACACAGGCCCGCTGTGGTTCAGCTCTCGGGGAGACCGGTCTCGAACGGCGAGGGTGCCGGGGCGGATCCCGACCAGGCCGTCGCCGGCTGCCTGGTGTCGATGCCGTCGGCCCGGGCTTCGGCGAACCTGGCGTCGTCATGGTTGTCCAGAGCGCGGGAAGCTCGTCTGAAGAGGCGCACAGCCGCCCACTGACGGCGAACGGCCGCCCCGCCGGAGCGGGACGGCCGTTCACAAACGCCTCAGACGAGTGCCGCGTCCAGGGTGATCGTCGTGCCCGCGAGGGCCTTCGACACCGGGCACGTCTTCTCCGCCGTCTCCGCGTACTCCGCGAACTTCTCCGCGCTCACGCCGGGCAGCGCCGCGCGCAGGGTGATCGCGATGCCGCTGATTTCGAAGCCGCCGCCGGCGGCCGGGCCGAGGGTGACCTCCGCGCTGACGTCGATCGAGTCCGCCGTCAGCTTCTCGGCCTCCAGCACGCCCGACAGGTTCATCGCGAGGCACGACGAGTGCGCCGCGGCGATGAGCTCCTCGGGGCTCGTCTGGCCGTCCGGGTTGCCCGCGCGGGTCGGGAACGAGACGGAGAACGTGCCGGCGTTGGACGAGTCCAGCGTGACCTCGCCCTTCCCCTTCTGCAGTCCGCCGGTCCAGTGGGTGGTCGCGTCACGGCTGGGCATGGGTGCCTCCAGGTGGGTACGCGGCGGCCGACTCCGTCAGCCGCCGCAGGGTTTCGATCAGCTGTCGCCGCTCGGTGTCGTCGAGGCCCAGTGCGCAGCCGATGGCCGGGGGGACGCCGGTGGCGCGCTCGCGCATCGACCGGCCCTCCTCGGTCAGGCCGACCACCACGGTGCGTTCGTCGGCGGGCCGCCGCGTCCGCGTCACCAGTCCGTTGGCCTCGAGTCGTTTGAGCAGCGGGGAAAGCGTGCCGTAGTCCAGGTGCAGCCGTTCGCCGATCTCCTTGACCGGCCGGTCGCCGGACTCCCACAGCACCAGCAGCACCAGGTACTGCGGGTACGTGAGGCCCAGCTCGCCGAGCAGGGGACGGTACGTGTCCGTCACGGCCCGGGACGCCGCGTACAGCGCGAAGCAGGCTTGCTCGTCCAACGAGAACTCATCCGGCACGCCCGCAAACCTAGCCCACGATTACATCGTGCGCAAGGTATTCGACCCGGGAAAGTGTCGGACCCTTCTGGCAGAGTCCCGGCCATGACCGAACGACCGGACCGCCCGAAGATCCCGCTCACCGGCGGCGAGCGGGAGATCCTCACCAGCCTGCTCGACTACCACCGCGCCACCGTCGCCTGGAAGAGCGGCGGACTGAGCCTCGAGCAGGCCCGGCGGGTCCACCTGCCGAGCGAGCTGACGACCGTCGCCGGGCTGCTCGCGCACCTCACGCTCAACGAGTGGTACTGGTTCGCCGTGGTCGTCGACGGCGAACCGGACACCTGGGAGGAGAAGCTGGAGCAGGACCCGGACGCCGAGTTCCGGGTCGCGCCCGAGGCAACGGTGGAGCAGCTGCTCGCCGACTACGAAACCCAGTGCGTCCGCAGCCGCGAGATCGTCGCGAAGCACGACCTCGCGGACGAGGTGACGCACAAGGACGAGACGTTCAACGTCCGCTGGGTCGTCGCGCACATGATCGAGGAGACGGCCCGGCACGTCGGCCACCTCGACGTGCTGCGCGAGCTGACCGACGGTCTCACGGGGGAGTGACGCGCTTGGGGGGCAGGGGGAAGAACCCGCTGGTGCGCTCGACGTAGTGCGCGTACGCCGGGCGCGTGCGGGCCATTCCCTTCTCCAGCAACGGTTTCCCCGTACCGCGGGCCAGGGTGTAGGTCATCGCGATCGGCGAGAGGATCGTCAGCGCGCCCGGCCACGTCGAGCACGCCAGCAGGTAGAGGCCCCACCAGACGCACGCGTCGCCGAAGTAGTTCGGGTGCCGCGTGTAGCGCCAGAGCCCGGTGTCGAGCACCTTGCCCTTGTTGCCGGGGTCGGCCTTGAAGCGGCGCAGCTGGTCGTCGCCGACCGTCTCGAAGCCGAACCCGACCAGCCACACGGCGACGCCGAGCCAGCCCAGCACGCCGATGCCCGTGCCGTACTGCGCGAACTGCACCGGCAGCGACACGAAGTACAGCACCACGGCCTGCACCAGGTACACACGCACGAACATCTTCGCCGGCGAAGCGTGCTTGGCCATCCGCACGTACCGCGGGTCCTCCGGCAGCTTGTGGTTGCGCAGGTGCAGGTGCGCCGACAGGCGCACGCCCCACACGACGGTCAGCGCCGTCACCACCAGCCGCAGCGGCAGCGGCCCGTCGCCGAACGGGAACGCGGCCAGCGCGACGATCGCGAAGCCGAGCCCCCAGAACGTGTCGATCGTGTCGTAGCGCTTGCGCGCCCGCGCGATCCCGAAGGTCACCACCACCGCCACGACCGTGACGCCGGCGGTGACCAGCAACGTGCCGCCCAGGGGCATCAGTTCCACTCCCGGGTCGCCGGCATGCCGCTGACGCCGTTGACGTCCGGTCGCACGCTCAGGATCTGGTCCACACCCATCCGGTTCTCCTCGAACGCCAGCGCCCCGCCCACCAGGTACAGACGCCACACCCGCGCGCCGGACTCCCCGATGAGCGCGACGACGTCGGCCCAGTTCTCCTCCAGGGTGTCGGCCCAGGCCCGTACCGTCCAGACGTAGTGCTCGCGCATCGCGTGGACGTCACGCACCTCGAGCCCGGCGGTTTCGAGGTGTTCGACGGTCCGGCCGACCGGGCGCATGGTCATGTCGGGCGCGATGTAGCGCTCGATGAACGCGCCGCCGCCGGGGGCGACGTTGCCGCGGGACATCTGCTGGATCAGCACGCGCCCGCCGGGCTTGACCATCTTGTGCAGCGTCGCGGCGTAGGCCGGGTAGTTGACCTCCCCGACGTGCTCGCCCATCTCGATCGACGCCACCGCGTCGAACGGCGCGTCCGGCAGTTCGCGGTAGTCCTGGCGCCGGACCTCGACGCGGTCCTCGAGGTCGTGCTGGGCGAGCCGGCCGCGGATGTGCTGCAGCTGCTCGGCCGAGAGCGTGATGCCGACGGCGTGCACGCCGTGGTGCTTGGCCGCGTGGACCAGCAGCGAGCCCCAGCCGCAGCCGACGTCGAGCAGCCGCATGCCCGGGCGCAGGCCCAGCTTGCGGCAGATCATCTCCAGCTTGTCGGACTGCGCCTCCGCCAGGCCGTACCCGGGTTCGTCGGAGGTGAAGTACGCGCTGGAGTAGGCCATCGAGTCGTCCAGCAGCAGCTGGTAGAAGGCGTTGCCCAGGTCGTAGTGGTGGGCGATGGCGGACTTGTCGCGCAGCAGGCTGTGCAGCTTCCCGGACAGCCGCGCCTCTTCGACGGGCGGCTTCGGGGGCAGGCCGATGACGCCGAGCGCACCGGCGAGCTTGGCGGCCTCCGCCCACTCGCGCGGGCCCAGCTTCACCCGCTTGAGCTCACCCGCGCGGGTGAGGGACCAGATGCGGCGGAAGCCGTCGGCGAGATCGCCTTCGACGTCGAGGTCACCGGTGACGTAGGCGCGGGCGAGACCCAGCTCACCCGGCGCGAAGAGGAGGTGGCGGAGGGCGCGGCGGTTGCGCAGCACCACGGTGGGCGCGTCCACTGGTCCGGCGCGGGTTCCGTCCCACGTCCGGAGGCCGATGGGGAGCTGCCCGCCGAGGAGCTTTTCGGCGAACGAGGCGAGGCGGTGCGCGGTGCTGTTCGGCATGTCCGGGATTCGCTCCCTGCTGCGCGGTGGATTGGTGCCGCGCTCATCCAATCCACATCGGCGGCGGCGGCGAAGTACCGGTGTGGAGATCACGGGAGAACGCATCGCCGTCATCGGCAGCGGGGTGGCCGGACTGACTGCCGCCTACCTGCTGCAACGCAAGTACGAGGTCCTGCTGTTCGAGGCCGACGACCGGCTGGGCGGGCACGCGCACACCCACGACGTGCCCAGCGCCCACGGCGGCACCATCGGCGTGGACTCCGGGTTCATCGTCCACAACGAGCGCACCTACCCGACGCTGCTGCGGCTGTTCGGCGAGCTCGGCGTGCAGACGCGCGACACCGAGATGTCGATGAGCATCCGCTGCGACGGCTGCGGCCTGCAGTACGCCGGCGCGAAGGGGCTGCCGGGGCTGTTCGCCCAGCGCGGCAACGTCGTCCGCCCGCGCTACGTGCGCATGCTCGCCGAGGTGAAGCGGTTCCACCGCCACGCGAAGCGGCTGCTGGAGGCGAAGGACGCCGGTGATGTGACGCTCGGCGCGTTCCTCGCCATCGGCGGCTACTCCCGCTACTTCGTCGACCACTTCATGCTGCCGGTGGTCTCGACGGTCTGGTCCGCCGACCGCAGCGACACCCTGCGGTACCCGGCGCGCTACCTGTTCGAGTTCCTCCGCAACCACGGCATGCTGAGCGTCAAGAACTCGCCCGCGTGGCGGACCGTCGTCGGCGGCTCCCGCGAATACGTCGAACGCGCGGCCAAGCAGCTCACCGCCGTGCACCTGTCGACGCCGGTGCGGTCGGTGCTGCGGACCGCGGGCGGCGGCGTCGAGATCCGCGACGACGCCGACACCCCGCACCGCGTCGACCGGGTCGTCATCGCCACGCACGCGGATCAGGCGCTTTCCTTGCTGGCCAACCCGTCCGACGCCGAACGTGACGTGCTCGGCGCGTTCCGCTACTCGGAGAACGAGGCCTGGCTGCACACCGACACCAGCGTGCTGCCGTCGCTGGCCGACGCCCGCGCGGGCTGGAACTACCGGGCCCCCGAGTGCGGCGCCCCGACCGGCGCGGTCCAGGTCAGCTACGACATGAACCGCCTGATGCGGCTGGACGAGCCGACGGGGTACGTCGTCACGCTCAACCCGGGCGAGGGCACGGGCCGGACCGGGCTGGTCGCCAAGATGCGCTACGAGCACCCGGTCTACACACCGGAAGCCGTTGCGGCGCAACGGCGGCTGCCCGAGCTGAACGACGGCGTGATCGCCTACGCCGGCGCCTACCACGGCTGGGGCTTCCACGAAGACGGCTGCGCCTCCGGGGCGCGCGCCGCCGAAACCCTGGGAGTCACCTGGTGACGACCGCGCTCTACGACGCCACCGTCGCGCACGTGCGCCGGATCGACCCGCCGCACGCCTTCGCGCACCGCGTGTACCTGTGGCTGGTCGACCTCGACGCGCCGCCGCGGTTGCCGTGGTGGGCGCGCCCGTTCGCCGGTTTCGACCGCCGCGACCACTTCGTGGCCGGCGACGACCGGGGGATCCGGGAGAAGCTCGACGGGTGGCTCGCGGAGCGCGGGGTGGACCTGCGCGGCGGCAAGGTCGTGATGCTGGCCGCCGCGCGCGTGCTCGGGTACGTGTTCAACCCGATCAGCGTCTACTGGTGCCACGGTCCCGACGGCACGCTCGAGTGCGTCGTCGCCGAGGTGCACAACACCTACGGCGGCCGGCACGCCTACCTGCTGCACCCGGACGAGGCCGGGCTCGCGCGCGCGGAAAAGGAGTTCTACGTCTCGCCGTTCCAGGAGATGGACGGCGAGTACCGGATGCGCCTGCCCCACCCGGAAGCGTTGCTCGACCTCACGGTGGCGTTGCGCCGCGGGGGCACCACACCGCTGGTCGCTACGCTTCGGGGAGTTCGCCGCCCGGCGAGCCCGCGGTGGCTGGCCCGGCTGGTCCTGGCCCGGCCCCTGCTGCCGCAGCGGGTGTCCGCGCTGATCCGCCGCCACGGGATCGCCCTGTGGCTGCGGAAGGCGCCGGTCATCCCGCGCACCCCGCAGAACGCCGGAGGACAGCTGCATGGATGAGGCGGCTCGCCAGCGCCACATGGCCCCCGTGCCCTCGGACGAACCCGAGGGGCAGACCGGCCCCAGCGCCGAGGAGCTGATGGTGCGCGTCGCCAAGGGCGACGAGCGGGCGTTCGAGCTGCTCTACGACCAGTTCTCCGGGCCGATCTTCGGGCTCGTCCGCCGGATCGTGCGCGACTCCGCGCAGTCCGAAGAGGTCGCGCAGGAGGTGCTCGTCGAGCTCTGGCGCACTGCGACGCGCTACTCGCCCGAGAAGGGCTCCGCGCTGAACTGGGCGATGACGCTGGCGCACCGCCGCGCCGTCGACCGCGTCCGCTCGGCGCGCGCCAGCACCGAGCGCGAGCAGAAGGCGACCTTCGAAGCCGCCCGCGGCCGCCCGTTCGACGAGGTGGCCGAATCCGTCACCGCGAGCCTGGAACGCTCCCAGGTCCGCCGGTGCCTGTCCTTCCTCACCGACCTGCAGCGCGAGTCCGTGCTGCTGGCCTACTACCAGGGCTACACCTATCGCGAGGTGGCCGAAGTGCTGTCGACGCCGCAAGGAACGATCAAGACGCGGTTGCGGGACGGCCTGATCCGCCTGCGGGACTGTTTGGGGGTGACCGCGTGAGCACACCGGAGATGCACACGCTGGCGGGGGCGTTCGCGCTCGACGCCGTGTCGGACATCGAGCGCGCGGAGTTCTCGCGCCACCTCGAGCAGTGCGAGTCGTGCGCGCAGGAGGTCGCCGAGCTGCGCGCGACCGCGGCCCGCCTCGGCGCGGCGATGGCCGAGGAGCCGCCGCCGGAGTTCAAGGACCGCGTCATGGTGGCCATGCACGCGACCCGCCAGCTGCCGCCGCGCACCCGGCCCGGCTCGCCCGAGCGGCACCGCCGGTCGGGGCGCGCCCCGCGCTGGGCCGTGCTCACGGCGGCCGCCGCGGCCGTCGTCGGGCTCGCCGCGGGCGGGGTGTTCGGCGGGATCGCGCTGACCCAGCAGCAGGAGCTGCAGACCGCGCAGACCCAGCTCGACCAGGCGAAGGCGCAGTACGCGCCGGTGGCGGCGCTGCTCTCGGCGCCGGACGCGAAGACCGGGCACGGCACGTCGCCCCTCGGCGGCGGTGCGACGGTGATCGCGTCGCGCTCGCTCAACCGCGTGATGGTGATGGACGCCGGCCTGCCCGCGCCCACCGAAGGGCACGTCTACCAGGCCTGGCTGATGGCGGGCACGACCCCGCCGCGCCCGGCCGGGCTGATCACCGGCGCCGAGGACGGCTCCCTGGTGGTCGCGGACGGCATCGGCGGCGCCGAGCAGGTCGGGCTGAGCGTCGAGCAGACCGGGGGATCGACGACCGGGGCACCGTCGTCGACCATCGCGCTGGTCATGCCGATGCCGGCCTGATCCGCGCCTGATCCGGGGCTGATCTGCGGTTTGATCCGGGGCTGTTCCGGGCCTGTTCGCGGGCCATAGCAGACCGGGCGCAGGGGCCACTTCCGGCTCCTCGCTCTTGCGCGCACGAACGTGTTGTGGCAAAACACCTTTGCGACACACGGCGTGCCTACTGGATTAGAGCCTGCCTGGTGCCTACCGTCCTGCCTAACGTCGGCGGTTGACATAACTCTCAATCTGGGGTTTAGGTTGAGAGTTGATCACCGGCCGGCGGGCTGTACGGGCACAACGATCAGGAAGGCGGACTTCGATGACGCCCCCGCACAACTACCTTGCGGTGATCAAGGTGGTCGGCATCGGCGGTGGCGGCGTGAACGCCGTGAACCGCATGATCGAGGTCGGCCTCAAGGGTGTCGAGTTCATCGCGGTGAACACCGACGCCCAAGCACTGCTCATGTCCGACGCCGACGTCAAGCTGGACATCGGCCGCGAGCTGACCCGTGGCCTCGGCGCGGGCGCCGCCCCCGAGGTCGGCCAGAAGGCCGCCGAAGACCACCGTGAAGAGATCGAAGAGGTCATCAAGGGCGCCGACATGGTGTTCGTGACGGCCGGCGAAGGCGGTGGCACCGGTACCGGTGGCGCCCCGGTCGTGGCGCAGATCGCCCGCAAGCTGGGCGCGCTGACCATCGGCGTCGTGACGCGCCCGTTCACCTTCGAGGGCAAGCGCCGCGGCAAGCAGGCCGAAGACGGCATCCAGTCGCTGCGCAACGAGTGCGACACCCTCATCGTGATCCCGAACGACCGGCTGCTGCAGCTCGGCGACATCGGCGTCTCGCTGATGGACGCGTTCCGCTCCGCGGACGAGGTGCTGCTCTCCGGTGTCCAGGGCATCACCGACCTGATCACCACCCCGGGCCTGATCAACCTCGACTTCGCCGACGTCAAGAGCGTCATGTCCGGCGCGGGCTCCGCCCTGATGGGTATAGGGAGCGCACGCGGTGAAGGCAGAGCCATCCAGGCCGCGGAGAAGGCGATCAACTCGCCCCTCCTCGAAGCCTCCATGGATGGTGCGCACGGCGCACTGCTTTCGATCGCGGGTGGTTCGGATCTGGGCCTGTTCGAAATCAACGAAGCGGCGTCACTGGTGCAGGAGTCCGCGCACCCGGACGCGAACATCATCTTCGGCACGATCATCGACGACTCGCTCGGCGACGAGGTGCGCGTCACGGTGATCGCGGCCGGCTTCGACGCCGGCGCGCCGACCCACAAGAAGCTCGACCCGTCGACCTTCGGCTCCGGCTCGCGCCAGGGCGCGGGCACGGCGTCGGCCTCGGCCGGGCAGGTCTCGAACCAGCAGGGGCCGCCGTCGGGGGCCACCCCGGTGCCGTCCGCCTCGGGTTCGGGCTACCCGGTCGCGCCGCCGCGGTCGCACACGCCGCTGCCGTCGGCCGGCGGCCAGAACACCGGCGGGCTCCCGCAGCCCGGCGGCGGTTCGCGCGGCTACTCGCCGATGGGCTCCAACGCGACCCAGGGCAGCCTGCCCGGGCGCGCCATGCCGGTGCACGACGACCCGTCGGACGACGAGGTCGACGTGCCGCCGTTCATGCGGCGCTAGAAACTGTGGTCCGTGAAGGCCTCCTTACCGGCGCTAAAGGCCGGGAAGGAGGCCTTCACGGCGTTTGGGAGGATGGCACCATGCGGGTTCGGCGAGTGGTCACGACCAGGGCGGGTGGCGCGTCACGGCCGCCGTACGACACGTTCAACCTGGGGGACCACGTCGGCGACGACGACGGTGACGTCTACGCGAACCGCAAGCGGCTCGCGGCCGAGCTGGGCCTGGCCGAGGACAAGCTGGCCTGGATGGAGCAGGTCCACGGCCGGACGGCGACCACTGTGGACGGCTCGGAGACCGGCGCCGCCGAGGCGACCGACGCGCTGGTGACCGCGACGCCGGGCGTCGCGCTGGTGGTGCTCGTCGCCGACTGCGTCCCGATCCTGCTGGCCGACGCCGAGGCCGGGGTGGTCGCGGCGGTGCACGCGGGCCGCGTCGGCACCCGGGTCGGCGTCGTCCCGGCCGCCGTGGCGGCGATGCGCGAAGCGGGCGCCGAGCCGCAGCGGATCGAAGCGCTGCTGGGCCCGGCGATCTGCGGCGACTGCTACGAGGTGCCGGCCGCGATGGCCGCCGACGTCGAGAAGCACGTTCCCGGCACCGCCTGCAAGACCCGCAAGGGCACGCCCGGTCTCGACCTGCGCGCCGGGCTCTGGCAGCAGCTCGCCGGCCTGGGCGTCGGCAAGATCGGCGTCGACCCGCGGTGCACGAACGAGGACAAGACACTCTTCAGCTACCGGCGCGACGGGACGACCGGGCGGCTCGCCGGCATCACCTGGATCGAGGCATGACCGACCGCAAGGCCGAGCTGGCCGCGAACCTGGCCGAGGTCGAGGCGCGGATCGCGGCCGCGTGCCGCGCCGCCGGGCGGGCCCGCGACGAGGTCCGGCTGATCGCCGTGACCAAGACCTTCCCGGCGTCGGACGCCGCGCTGCTCGCCGACCTCGGTGTCACCCACGTCGGCGAGAACCGCGACCAGGAGGCCGGGCCGAAGGCGGCCGAGGTCGCCGAACTGCGCCCCGGGTCCGCGCTGCGGTGGCACATGGTCGGCCGGCTGCAGCGGAACAAGGCCCGGTCCGTGGTGGAGTGGGCGCACGAAGTGCAGTCGGTCGACTCGGCCCGGCTCGCCGACGCGCTCGCCAAGGCCGTGCACACCGCGCGTTACGCCGGTAAACGTGACGAACCGCTCGACGTCCTGATCCAGGCGAGCCTCGACGACGACACCGAGCGCGGCGGCTGCCCGCTCGGCGAGCTCGCGGCGCTCGCCGAGCACGTAACTCACACGGGTGAACTGCGGTTTCGTGGCCTGATGGCCGTCGCGCCGCTCGGCGCCGATCCCGGGGAAGCCTTCGAGAAGCTCGCCCGCGCGGCGGAAAGCCTCCGAAAAGATCACCCGAATGCCGCAGAAGTCTCCGCCGGGATGAGCCATGATCTCGAGCAGGCGATCACGCACGGCTCAACCTGTGTGCGTGTCGGAACCGCACTGCTCGGCGGGCGCGGTTTAGCCTCGCCGTAGGGAGCTCGTGTGCCGGTCACGTTTAGTGGTCGTCCATACGGGGCACTGACGGCGTGGAGAAGCGTTGGTGCGGGAGCGGCTAGGGCTAGGGAGAGGCATGAGCGCGCTGCAGAAGCTGAAGGCCTACTTCGGGATGGTGCCCGCTGACGACGACGGTTACGACGTCGAAGAAGATTATCGACGCGGCTACGCGGACGACGAGTACGACTCCTACGAGGAGCCTGCTCCTCGGTCGCGCTCACGGTACCGCGACAGCGAGGACACGTACGACGAGCCCGTCAGCCGAGCCCGTTCACGCTCCGTGCCCGGGTCGGAGCCCGCGGTCCACGGCGCGCTCGCCATGGACCGGCAGCCGGAGCCCGTGGCGCGCCTGCGACCGGTCACCGAGCCGGTCGTGCGCCAGCCGGTGCGTGACCCCTTGAGCCGGATCACGACGCTGCACCCGACGAGCTACGCGGAAGCGCGCGCCATCGGCGAGCACTACCGCGAGGGCATCCCGGTGATCATGAACCTCACCGAGATGGACAACGCGGACGCCAAGCGGCTCGTGGACTTCGCCGCCGGGCTCGCTTTCGCGCTGCGCGGGTCGATGGACAAGGTCACCAACAAGGTGTTCCTTCTCTCACCGCCCGATGTGGACGTGACCGCGGAGGACCGCCGGCGGATTGCCGAGGGCGGATTGTTTCTGCGCGGCTGAAGTCGCGCGGACCGCTGAGCGCAAGCAAACGTGATTTTGTCGACCCGATGCCGCGTCGACCCCCTCAACTGCGTCTTCGACGAGGACGCCCGGTTAGAGTAGGTACGTGGAAGCTGTGTGGCTGGTCGTCTGGTACGTGCTGTTCGCGTTTTGGCTGTTGCTGACGGCACGTATCGTGGTCGAACTCGTCCGCACCTTTGCACGGGAGTGGCACCCGGCCGGAGGGGTTGCGGTGACGCTCGAGACCATCTACACAGTGACGGACCCGCCGGTTCGCCTGTTCAGGCGAATCATCCCGATGGTGCGGATCGGCGGCGTCGGACTGGACTTATCGATTATGGTTCTGCTGTTGGTTGTGTTCTTCGCGATGCAACTGGCGACTCCAAGTTGATCGGGGAGACTTGGGTGGACCCTGCAGGCCATGGAGTGCGTGAGGTGATCTGATGTCGTTGACCCCCGCTGACGTGCATAACGTCGCGTTCAGCAAGCCGCCCATCGGCAAGAGGGGCTACAACGAGGACGAGGTGGACGCGTTCCTCGACTTGGTGGAGACCGAGCTGGCCCGCTTGATCGAGGACAACAACGAGCTGCGCCAGCAGATGGAGCAGCTCGACGCCGAGCTCGAATCGACTCGTAGCGAGCTCGACAGCGCGAAGTCCGCACAGCCCCCGATGCGGGAAGAGCCGTCCCGGCGTCTCGCGCCGGTGCCGCCGCCGGCGTCCGCGATGGAGCAGACCCAGGCCCACTCGATGGTGGCCGACAGCGGCGAGCCCAACGTGCAGGCGGCCAAGGTCCTCGGGCTCGCCCAGGAGATGGCCGACCGGCTGACCGCCGAGGCGAAGACCGAGTCCGACGGGATGCTGGCCGAGGCCCGCACCAAGTCCGAGCAGCTGCTCTCGGACGCCCGGGCGAAGTCCGACTCGATGGTCAACGAGGCGCGCACGCGCGTCGACACGATGCTGAA
This sequence comes from Amycolatopsis sp. NBC_00348, assembly GCF_036114655.1. Taxonomy (NCBI): domain Bacteria; kingdom Bacillati; phylum Actinomycetota; class Actinomycetes; order Pseudonocardiales; family Pseudonocardiaceae; genus Amycolatopsis; species Amycolatopsis sp. NBC_00348. Next base: position 616,587 of record NZ_CP107994.1, read on the forward strand.
CGACGCGCGGACCCGTGCGGAGACGTTGGAGCGCCAGGCGCGCGACAAGGCCACCACGCTGGAACGCGAGTCGCAGCGCAAGTACACCGAGACGATGAACAGCCTGAACTCCGAGAAGGGCGGGCTGGGCAAGAAGATCGAAGAGCTGCGCACCATCGAGCGGGAGTACCGCACGAGGTTGCGTGGGTTCCTCGAGTCCCAGCTGCGCGAGCTCGACGACCGCGGCTCCGCCGCACCGGCCTCGGCCTCCTCGAACTCCGGGCAGTCGTCCGGATCGTCGAGTGGCGGCCAGGGCTACTCGTTCGGCCCCCGGGCCGAAGCGGGCTGATTTCTCCGGGCACACCCCGCCGGCGCCGGCAGTTCTGCGGCGCCGGCGGGGTTCTGCCACGGTCAGGAGTCGATCCGGTACCGCACGTGGGCGGGTCGTGGACCGAACCCGGCCCGTTCATGCTGTAATTCACCGTGCTCTACATCGTGCTGGTACTGGTACTGGCGGCTCTGGGGTTGCTCGTCTCCGCGCTCATCACGGCTTCTTCGCTGTGGGCGTGGGTTTCCATCGGCCTCTCGGTGCTCGCCGGGGTGATCCTCGTCGTCGACTGGCTGCGCCGTCGCCGGCGATCCGCGACGCCCGCCGCCTCGCCTGCTTCCGTCGTCGAGCCTTCGGAGCCGGCGTCCGACGCGAAGCCGAGCCTGTTCAAGGAACCGGAGAAACCGGTCGAAGAGGACCAAACCGTCCTCATTCCCACCGCCGGTGAGCTGGGGGATCCGGCCGACACGCCCGAACCCGACGTCACCGAAGAGCCCGCCGCCGAGACTTCCGAGTCCCCTGAGGCACCCGCTGCTTCCGCCGCCACGGCCGTGTCCGCGGCTTCCGTGGCGGAAAAACAACCCGACGACGCCGAACCCGGTGAGGAATCGACGTCGGACGCGGACATCGCGTTGCTGGCCGACCTCGAGGACGAGGTCGTCGTCGTCGACGAGCACCCCCGTTACCACGTCCGGGGCTGCACCTGGGTCGGCACCCGCGACACCATTCCCATCGGCATCGGCGAAGCCCGGCAGCTGGGCTTCACCCCGTGTGCTCGCTGTGCCCCGGACGCGACGCTGGTGGCCGCGCACCGCTGACCACGCCGAGGCAGGTTTCGAGCAGCGCCCACTCTGCTTCCGACCCTCCTGAGGGTGGGCGTGGGCCTCCTGACGACGGCAGTGGTGACGGCCGCAGTCGCGGAGGTGCTACCCGAGCGCGCGGGCATCGCGAGCGGGGTCAACAACACGGCCCGCCAGACGGGCTGCGCGCTGGGCGTGGCGGATGGTCGGCGAACCGACCCGAACGGCGACTTTCGTGACGGGCCTGCACACGGCGGGCGTGATCGCGGCGGCCTTGTGGCTGACGGCAACCCTCGTGACACTGGCCGGCGTGCGAACCCGGGAGGCTGTGTCCTAGTCCGGCAGTTCTGCCAGCAGCGCCTCGACATCCCTCCGTTTGCGGCTCGCGTGCTCCGGCAGCAGTGCCAGCGTCGCGGTCAGCTTTTCCCTGGCCTCGGCGAACTTTCCGAGTTCGCATAGCAACTGTCCACACAGGAACTCCGCCACGACGATCATCGGGGTCGCGTCGATCGCGCGCAGCTCGGCCACCGCCGTGGTTGCCCGGGTGTACGCCGCCGCCGGGTGGCCCAGCTCCGACAACGCTCGGGCGCCGTCGAACGTTGTCATCGCGCGTTCCCACGCCGCGTCCGGGTCCGTGGGGTTCGGCTCGGCCGCATCCGCTGCGGCCAGCGCCGTCAGCGTCCGGTCGGCGTCGCCGTCCCGGAGCCAGGACAGCAGCGCTCGACGCAGCGTGCGGAGTTCGGATGACTTCAGGTCTGCTTGCTCGAAGTGCCCCGCCGCTCGGGTGTACTCGGCCGCCGCTTCCGCGTCGCGGTTCAGCTCGGCGAGGACGTCCGCCAGTGCCTCTCTCGCCTCGCCCGCGACGGCCGGCGCGGCGACGGCGAAGTACCCGGCCGCCGCACCGAATAACGCCAAAGCCTGCTCCGGACGGCCGAGAGCGCGATACGCGTGTCCCAGCAGCATCCGGCCGTTCGCTTGGTCCCGTTCGGCCCCGGCCCGCGCCAGTACCGGCTCCGCGTCGGTGACGGCCGCCGCCGCGTGCTCCGGGCGGTCGACGTCCAGGTACGCCCGTGCGAGGTCGATGTGGGTGGCGGCCGCGTCGACCGGCTTGCCCGCCGCGGTGAAGTCCGTGATCGCCGAGTGGAACGCCGCGATCGCGTCTTCCGGGCGGTCCAGCCGCCGGGCCAGCCTCCCTCGGAGCCGGCTGACCTGGGCCTGGATGCCCAGGTCCGTGCCGGCGTCGATGCCGGTGGTGGCGGTGAACGCGCCTTCGACGTCGCCCTGGCTCCGGCGGAATCGCGCGATCAGCAGCTGGGCGTGCGCGGTGCGCTCCGGGGACCCGGCTTCGGTGTAGCGCGCCGCGGCCTCCGTGGCCAGCCCGATCGCCCGCGGAAAGTCGCCCAGGTTGGCGGACAGGACCGCCTGGCGGGCCAGCCACAGCCCGGCCAGCTCGGGTCTGCCGGTCGCGTGGATGGGGGTCTCGGCGCGGTCGAGGACCTCCCGGGCGCCCGGGAAGTCCTGCCGCGCGAAGTGTGCGGTGGCCAGCCGCAGCAAGGCGAAGCTGTGTCCTTCGGCGTCGCCGAGCGCCGCCACCCGGCCGGCGACGGCTTCGAGCGCGGTCTCGGCGGCCGCCGGCGCGAGCAGCAGGAGCCGGGCGCCCCGTGCCGACTCGGCCAGCACGGCGTTGCCCGCCTCCTCCGCCGCCGCGGCGGCTCGCTCGAGGTCTCGCGACGCGGCAGCGGGGTCGTCGCGGTTCGCCGCCGCCATCAGCCGCAGCGCCAGCAGCTCGCCGGTGGGCTCGGGACACAGCTCGTCGAACCGGGCCCAGATCGCGTCGGTGGCCCGGCCCAGCAAGGACTCCCGCGCGGCGAAGTCCGCCAGTTCCGCGCCGGACAGAACCATGAACGTCCCCCGTGTTTCGCCCGCTGCACGCCGAAAGCGGCGCCCGGCGATGCTAACGGCGACGCGTCCGCGAAGGCGCCTCCATTTCCGGCGGCGGCCCTCGTGACAACCCGGTTGCGCGGAGCGGTTAACCTGGTACCAGCACAGCGTCGATCCGGCCATCACCGGGGAGCTTCCGGAAGAACCGAGCCTCACCGCTCGCAGTAGAACCGGACGGGTGCGGCCCGTGACAGCCGTGGAACGAGCGGCCCGGCAGCCTTCATCGCCAGGCAAGCGGGGTGGTACCGCGGAACGCCGGAAGGCGTCTCGTCCCCGTGTGGGTGACCGGGAGCCGGTCGTCCGTACGAGAGTGACGAACCGAGGAGCACCCGGATGTACCCCCAGGCCAAGCTCGGCGACAGCGCCGGAGTGCCGTCGCAGCCGTCCTTCCCCGAGCTGGAGACCCACGTCCTCGCCTACTGGGAGAGCGACCGGACGTTCCAGGCGAGCATCGACGCGCGCCCCGCCGGCGAGCACGGTGACAACGAGTACGTCTTCTACGACGGCCCGCCGTTCGCCAACGGCCTGCCGCACTACGGCCACCTGCTCACCGGGTACGTCAAGGACCTGGTGCCGCGCTACCAGACGATGAAGGGCCGCAAGGTCGAGCGCCGCTTCGGCTGGGACACCCACGGCCTGCCCGCCGAGCTCGAGGCGATGCGCCAGCTCGGCATCACCGAGACGTCCGAGATCGAAGAAATGGGCATCGCGAAGTTCAACGAGGCTTCGCGCGAGTCCGTGCTGCGCTACACCGGCGAGTGGCGCGACTACGTCACCCGCCAGGCGCGCTGGGTCGACTTCGACAACGACTACAAGACGCTCGACGTCACCTACATGGAGTCGGTGCTGTGGGCGTTCAAACGCCTGTGGGACAAGGGACTCGTCTACGAGGGCTACCGCGTCCTGCCCTACTGCTGGCGCGACGCGACGCCGCTGTCCAACCACGAGCTGGGCATGGACGCCGACGTCTACCGCAACCGCCAGGACCCGGCCGTCACGGTCGGGTTCCGGATGGAAGGCAACGACAACGAGCTGGACGGCACCTACCTGCTGATCTGGACGACCACGCCGTGGACGCTGCCGTCGAACCTCGCCACCGCGGTGCACCCCGAGGTGCAGTACGTCGTGGTCGAGAGCGAGAACCTCCCCGGCAAGCGGTTCCTGCTCGCCGAAGCGCGCGTCGCCGCGTACGCGCGTGAGCTCGGCGAGGAGCCGGCGGTCGTCGCGCGCTACACCGGCGCGCAGCTGCTCGGGAACCGTTACGCACCACCGTTCCCGTACTTCACCGGCACCGAGAACGCGCACCGCGTGCTGGCGGCCGACTACGTCACCACCGACGACGGCACCGGCGTCGTGCACATCGCGCCCGCCTACGGTGAAGAGGACAAGGCCGTCACCGACGCCGCCGGGATCCCGCCGGTCACGCCGGTCGACGCGCACGGCAAGTTCGACGACACCGTGCCCGACTACGCCGGGCAGCAGGTGTTCGACGCCAACCCGAACATCGTCCGCGACCTCAAGAACGGCACGGGTTCGGCCGGGCAGCAGGGTTCCGTGCTGCTGCGCCACGAGACCTACGACCACTCCTACCCGCACTGCTGGCGCTGCCGGAACCCGCTGATCTACCGCGCGGTGTCGTCGTGGTTCGTCGCGGTGACGCAGTTCAAGGACCGGATGGTCGAGCTCAACCAGCAGATCACCTGGTACCCGGAGAACGTCAAGGACGGTCAGTTCGGCAAGTGGCTGGAGAACGCGCGCGACTGGTCGGTCTCGCGCAACCGCTACTGGGGCACGCCGATCCCGGTGTGGCAGTCGGACGACCCGGAGTACCCGCGCACCGACGTCTACGGCTCGCTCGACGAGCTGGAGGCCGACTTCGGCGTGCGGCTGGACAACCTGCACCGGCCCTACATCGACGAGCTGACCCGGCCGAACCCGGACGACCCGACCGGGAACTCCACCATGCGCCGCGTCCCGGACGTCCTGGACGTCTGGTTCGACTCGGGCTCGATGCCCTACGCCCAGGTGCACTACCCGTTCGAGAACGCCGACTGGTTCGAGCACCACTACCCGAGCGACTTCATCGTCGAGTACATCGGCCAGACCCGCGGCTGGTTCTACCTGCTGCACGTGCTGGCCACGGCGCTGTTCGACCGCCCGGCGTTCCGCACCTGCGTCTCGCACGGCATCGTGCTGGGCTCCGACGGCGCGAAGATGTCCAAGTCGCTGCGCAACTACCCGGACGTCAACGAGGTCTTCGACCGCGACGGCTCCGACGCTATGCGCTGGTACCTGATGGCGAGCCCGATCCTGCGCGGCGGCAACCTGGTCGTCACCGACAAGGGCATCCGCGACGCCGTCCGCCAGGCCGTGCTGCCGCTGTGGAACTCGTACTACTTCCTCGCGCTGTACGCGAACGCCGAGGGCGTGGAAGGCAAGTGGCGCACCGATTCGGCGAACGTGCTCGACCGGTACGTGCTGGCGAAGACGCACGAGCTGGTCACCGACGTCGAGTCCGCGATGGACCACTACGACGTCGCGGGCGCGTGCCAGACGGTCCGGGACTTCCTGGAGACCCTGACCAACTGGTACGTCCGGCGCTCCCGCGACCGCTTCTGGGCGGGTGATCAGGACGCGATCGACACGCTGCACACGGTGCTGGAGGTGACGTCGCGGGTCGCGGCGCCGCTGCTGCCGCTGACCACCGAGGTGGTCTGGCGCGGGCTCACCGGCGGCCGCTCGGTGCACCTGACCGACTGGCCGAACGCGCTCGACCTGCCCGCGGACGCGGCGCTGGTGACGGCGATGGACCGGGTCCGGCAGGTGGCGTCGTCGGCGCTGTCGCTGCGCAAGAGCAACAAGCTGCGCGTGCGGCTGCCGCTGTCGTCGCTGGTCGTGGCGGCCGACGACGCCGAGTCGCTGGGCGCCTTCGCCGACATCCTGCGCGACGAGGTGAACGTCAAGGCGGTCGAGCTGACCGCCGACGTCGCCGCGCACGGCGGGTTCGAGGTCGCGGTGAACGCGCGTGCTGCCGGGCCACGGCTGGGCAAGGACGTCCAGACCGTGATCAAGGCGGTCAAGGCGGGGGACTGGTCGCTGCAGGGCGGCAAGGTCGTCGCGGCCGGGATCGAGCTGCAGGAAGGCGAGTTCGATCGCCGGCTCGTCGCCAAGGGCGGCGGCGCGGCGGCCGAGCTGCCCGGCGGCTCGGGGCTGGTCCTGATCGACACCGAGGTGACGCCGGACCTGGCGGCCGAAGGCCTGGTCCGCGACCTGATCCGGGTGGTCCAGCAGGCCCGCCGCGACGCCGGCCTCGACGTCGCCGACCGGATCGCGCTGACCATCGACGCGCCCGACGACGTCGTCGAAGCGGCGACGCGGCACGAGAAGTTCCTGGCCTCGGAGACGCTGGCAACGTCGGTGACCTACGCGGCGGTGGATGGCGGCTTCGCCGGGACGGTCGGTGACGGTACGAAGGTGACTGTCTCGGTCGCCAAGGCTTGAACCCGTCGTGAGTGTTTAGGGCGGTTCTAACCGCCCTAAACACTCACGAGGCCGGTCACGAATCGGTCGCTTTCTCACCCGAAAGGGCCGGGAATCGGCAAGCTGGGCCCTTGTGCGCGCGGGAGGCGCGCACTGGGGAGGGGTACGCGAGAAATGAGTCCTGGCAGAAAACGCGGCATTCTCATCGGCGGCGCGCTGGCGGTGGTCGCGGTCGTGGTGGCGGCGTTCTTCCTGTTGAACAGCGGGAGTGCACCCGAAGCGGCCGCCGGCCCGGGTGAGACGGCCGTCGCAAGCCCCGGCGCGCTCGACCCGAACTCGGCGATCACCGAGTACCTGCAGGATTTCGCCGAGAACAACCCGGACGCCGCGGCCCGGCTGACCGACGACAACACGGCGGCGGCGGTGGCGCTGCGGGACGCGCGCAACACGCTCCAGCCGTCGGCGCTGTCCGCGAAGCTGACCGTGCTGCAGCCGACCCCGGCCGGGGCGAAGCAGACGAGCGGGACCTACCACCTGGCCTGGACACTGAAGGATCGTCAGGTCTGGTCCTACGACGTGCCGTTCACGCTGGCTCAGGCCGGCGGCAAGTGGCTCGTGCACTGGGCGCCGACGCTGCTGCACCCGAAGCTCGAAGCGGGCCAGCGGCTGGCGATCAGCACGGCCGTCCAGGACAGCACCGCCGTCGCCGACCGCGACGGCAAGCCGCTGATCATCAGCGGGGCCGGCGGCCTGCGCCCGGCCGACGGCAACCCGGCGCCGCTGCTGCGGTCCGCGTTGCTCGGCCAGGCCACGGCCGCGGCGGGCACCGGGTTCGCGGTCGTCCGCACCGACACCAGCGGCAAGAACCTGGAGACGCTCTTCGGGAAGGCGTCGGACGAGGGCGCGAAGCCGCTGACGTCGAGCCTGAGCGTGGGCGCGCAGCAGTCCGCGCAAGCCGCGGTCGACGGCTACTCCGGGTCCGCGATGCTCGTCGCGCTCGACACCGGCTCGGGCGACATCCTCGCCGTCGCGCAGAACGCGGCCGCCGGCCTCTCGCCGAAGGCCCTGAACGGGCTGTACGAGCCCGGATCGTCGTTCAAGATCGCCACTTCGGTCGCGGCGATCCAGCAGAGCGGCCTCAACGCGGCCTCGCCGGTCGACTGCCCCGGCGTCGCGACGATCGGCACGCGCACGGTCAAGAACGAGGGCTTCGAGCTGGGCGCGACGAACCTGCAGACGGCGTTCGCGCGCTCCTGCAACACCACGTTCGGTCAGCTCTCGCTGAACCTGCCCGCGGACGGGCTCGTGAAGGCGGCGAACGAGCTGGGCCTCAACGCCGACTACGAGATCCCGGGCCTCAAGACCGAGCTGGGCAAGGTCGAGCCCGCGGCGAGCAAGGACGAGCAGGTCGAGGACGGGTTCGGCCAGGGCCGGATCCAGGCCAGCGCGCTCGGCGGCGCGATGATGGCCGCGACGGTCGCCGGCGGCAAGGCGATCACGCCGAAGCTGTGGCACGACCTCGACACCGTCGTCGTCAAGGGCTACTCGCCGCCGCCCGCGTCCGTGCTGGGAGAGGTCCGGAAGATGATGCGCGCGGTCGTCACCAGCGGTACCGGCAAGGCGGCGGCGGGCGCCGGGAGCGTGTTCGGCAAGACCGGCACCGCCCAGTTCGGCGACGGGCAGCAGGCCACCGGCTGGTTCGTCGGCTACCGGGGGAACGTCGCCTTCGCCGTCGTCCTGGAGAACTCGAACGACTCGGGACCGGCCGTGCAGCTGGCCGCGAAGTTCCTCAAGGGCGTCTGACGCTTCGGCGGCCACCGAAGCCGGCGGGGTCGTACCGTGGGGACATGGAGACGATCGCGTTGGCGGAGGTGGCCGCGGTGCTCGCCGACCCGAGCCGCGCCACCATGTGCCTCGTCCTGCTCGACGGGCGGGCGTGGACGGTCGGCGAGCTGGCCAAGGCGGCCGGGATCGCGCTGTCGACGGCGAGTGAGCACGTCACCCGGCTGGTCGACGCCGGGTTCGTCGCCCGCGTGAAGCAGGGGCGGGCCAGTTACGTCCGGATCGCCGACCCGCGCGTCGCCGAGCTGATCGAGCACCTGGCCCAGCACGCCGAGCACCGGCCGGTGACCGGGCTGAAGTCGTCGGTGCGGGTGCGGCGGCTCGGGTTCGCGCGCACCTGTTACGACCACCTGGCCGGCCAGGTCGGCGTCGCGCTGCGTGACGGCATGCTCGCCGCCGGGCTGGTCAGCACCGACGCCGGGCTGACGCTGACCGGCCGCGGCCACGAGGTGCTCGACGAGCTGGGCGTGCCGGTGCCGGACGGGCGGCGCGCCCTCCTGCGCGACTGTCTGGATTGGACGGAGCGCCGCGATCACCTCGCCGGGTCGCTGCCCGCGGCGTTGCTCGGCAAGGCCGTCGACGCCGGCTGGGTCGCCGCCGAAGGCCATCGCGCGGTGAAGGTGCTGCCCGCGGCGGAGAAGCCGTTCGCCGCGCTCGGCGTCGATCTGGCGTTGCTCCGGCCTTAACACACCGGTTGTCCGACTCGTCCCAGTGGTACACGAAGGAGTTAACCCGGCCGCTTCACTATTCTGAGGGCCCCACAGCACTCGGGAGGGAGGCGGCATGGACCAGCTTCCCGTGCTGCTCGGCGTCGGCGGTGTCGTCCTGCTCGCCTCCGTGCTCGCCGTGCGCGTCTCGATCCGGCTCGGCCTGCCCTCGCTGCTGCTGTACCTCGGCATCGGCGTCGTGCTGGGGGAAGCCGGTTTCGGCATCCGCTTCGACAACCCCGGCCTGACCCAGTCGCTCGGCTTGGCCGCGCTCGTCATGATCCTCGCCGAAGGCGGGCTGACGACCCGGTGGTCGGCGGTGAAACCCTCGCTGGGCATCGGAATCGTACTGTCCACAGTGGCCGTCGTGGTCAGCATCGCGGTCACCGGCGCGGCCCTGCACTGGCTGCTGGGCCTCGACTGGCGGCTCGCGCTGCTGTGGGGCGCGGTGCTCTCGTCGACCGACGCCGCGGCCGTCTTCTCGGTGCTGCGCACGGCCGGGATCGGCAAGCGCCTGGTGGGCGCGCTGGAGCTGGAGTCCGGCATCAACGACGCGCCGGCCTACATCGCCGTCGTGGTGCTGGCCGAGGGCACCACTGTGGACTGGACGCTGCCGTTCCTGGCGGTCTACGAGCTGGCGGCGGGCCTGGCGATCGGGCTGGCGTTCGGCTGGCTCGGCGGCATCGCCCTGCGGCGCGCCGCGCTCCCGGCGACCGGCCTGTACCCGCTGGCCACGGTCGCGGTGTGCGTCGTGGCGTACTCGTCCGGGCAGCTGCTGCACGCGTCGGGCCTGCTCGCCACGTACGTCGCGGCGCTGGTCCTGGGCAACTCGCGGCTGCCGCACCGCTCGGACACGCTGTCGTTCGCCGAAGGCCTGGGCTGGCTGGCGCAGATCGGGCTGTTCGTGCTGCTCGGGCTGTTCGCGTCGCCGAGCCGGCTGCTCGAGACGCTGGTGCCGGGCCTGGTCGCGGGCGCCGTCGTGCTGCTGCTGGCCCGGCCGATCTCGGTGGTGCTCTCGATGCTGCCGTTCCGGCTGCCGTGGCGGGAACAGGCGTTCCTGTCGTGGGCCGGCCTGCGCGGCGCGGTGCCGATCGTGCTGGCGATGATCCCGCTGTCGGAGGGCCTGCCGGGCGCCCAGCGCCTGGTCGACGCGGTGTTCGTGCTGGTCATCGTGCTGACACTGCTCCAGGGCGCGACCCTCGGCCCGCTCGCGCGCTGGCTCGGGCTGTCGAAGAAGTCCGAGGCGTACGAGATCGACGTCGACTCCGCACCACTGGACGAGCTGGGCGCCGAGCTGCTGCAGGTCCGCATCCAGCCGGGCTCGAAGCTGCACGGCGTCTACCTCTCGGAGCTGCGCTTGCCGGTGGGCGCGACGGTGAGCCTGGTCGTGCGCGCGGGCTCGGGCTTCACACCGCAGAAGACGAGCCGCCTGCAGGAGCACGACCAGCTCCTGGTGGTCACGACAGCCACGGCCCGCGACGACGCCGAGCGCCGGCTGCGCGCGGTGGACCGCGCCGGCCGCCTGGCCCGCTGGCGCGGCGAGTCGGGCATCTGACGCGGTTCGCGGTTTGCCGGCTGGTGCCCGCTCTGTCTCGCGGCGATGTCGCTCGCTGGGGTGGTTGGTGATCGAGTCGGGCCGCTGGGTCGCGCGGGTCGTGGCTGATCGGATGCTCGATCTTGCCGGTGTGTCGCCCGCGTCGGTTTGCTTGAGGTGAGCGGGGCTGATCGCAGGTTGCTTGCTCGGGCCACCGTGCCGTCTGCGTCGGCTTTGCGGTGAGCGGGGCCGATCGCGGGTTGCCTGCTTGGCCACTGTGCGGTCCGCTGGGGTCGCCGGCGCTGCGAGTCGGACCGCTGGCTCGTTCGCGGGTTGGGCGGAACCGTGTCCGCTCGGCTCGGCATCGCCGCCGGGCTGTCCGCGTCGGTTTGCTTGAGGTGAGCGGCGTCGATCGCGGGTTGCCCGCTTGGCCACCGTGCCGTCTGCTGCGCTCGGCGGTCGCGAGCCCGGCCGGCCGCGAGTTGTCCACATCCACTCCAGTTGTCCACAGATTTCCGGCGCGCACGTTTTTGCAGGTCAGCGGCGGTAGACTGGACAGGGGACGCCCCCCAGGGAGTGGTGGGGGCTGCGTTCGGGGCGGCCCGTTGTCCGGTGCCTGTCCGCTCTTCGCGTCGACCTGGTGATCTTTTCCCGTGAGGGTGAGTGATCCTCACAAAAACCTCACCTGATCTTCCCTGCGTTCCCTCTTTTGGCTTACTCTGCGCTCCATTAATTACCTCGAATGGGTGAACGTAGAGCCAAAGGAGTACGCCGGGTGACGAAGCGATACGTGCGTGGGGCCGGGCTGGTCGCGGGGATCGTCCTGGGTGTGGGGCTCGCCGCCGCTCCGGGGGCGGCCGCTGAGGTGGGGCCCTTTCCGGTGCTGGCGCTGCCGTTCAAGGCCGGCCAGCAGGTGTACTCCGCCGGCATCCACTCCGACGATGGCAGCACCGGCGTCGAGAACGCCCTCGACCTCAGCCCGGCCGACAAGACCGTGCGGGCGCCGCTGGCCGGGACCGTGCACCTGCAGCACTGCGCGGGCGGTGACTGGGTGACCATCGACCACGCCGGCGGGTGGCGCACCGGGTACTACCACATGGAAGGCATCAAGGTCACCGACGGTGAGCAGGTCGAGGCCGGCGACGTGCTCGGCTCGACCGGCAACGCCCTGCCGTGTGGTGGCAGCAGCACCGGGGCCCACGTGCACTTCACACTGTGGACACTGCCGGACGCGGCCGACTGGGACGGTCTCGCCTACAGCCAGGTCTCGACCACCGTCGCGGCGGCGCACGGTGAGCCGATCGACGGGAAGACGTTGGGCGGCTGGCTGTTCACGGCGGGCGCGGACCAGTACGCCGGCACCGCGACGCACCTCTCGGACCACGCCGTGACGCAGCTCCCGGGCCGTTTCCGCGCGAAGATCTGACGCTTCTCCATTCCTGCTCGACTTGTGGTCGGTGTCTCAGAATGTGCGGTGGGGGCTGGTCGTCACGCCGATTCTCGGTTACCTTTTGAATCAGGTCATGAGTGCCAGCGTCAAGCCCCGGCTTGCTGGCCGGCAACCCTCCTACCGCGGTGGGGTGCCCCGGGTGAAGACCGGGCCGGTCGCGCCGTGCGACCGGCAAGCGCGGGCCCCTCGCCGGGGCCCCCCGGAACGCCGAGGAGGCTAACGATGACTCTCGCCATCGACCGCACCAGCACACAGACCCAGGAAACCCTTGCGTCCCAAGGGATCCCCACGGTCGCTGGTGCCTCGCTGCGAGTTCCGCTCGTCACCGGCGGAGACATCGGCTACGCCAATCTCGACCACGCGGCCAGCGCGCCCTGTCTCGACGCCGTCCGCGTGGCCGTCGACGAGTTCCTGCCCTGGTACGCGAGCGTCCACCGCGGCGCGGGCTTCGCCTCGCAGGTCTCGACCAAGCTCTACGAGCGCACCCGCGCCACGCTGCGCAGCTTCGTCGGCGCGCGCCGGACCGACACGGTCGTGTTCACCCGCAACACCACCGACTCCTTCAACCTGCTCGCCCGCAGCCTCCCGCCGCGCACCGCGGTGATCGTGTTCGACACCGAGCACCACGCCGCGCTGCTGCCGTGGCAGGGGCCGAACGTCCGGCGCCTGCCGACCCCGCGCACCCGGCTCGCGGCGGTGTCCGCTGTGGACGAAGCCCTCGCGGAATCCCCGCAGGGGCCGCGTTTGGTGGTCCTCACCGGAGCGTCCAATGTGACCGGTGAGCTGCTTCCGGTGGCGGAGATCGCCGCGGTGGCCCGCCGGCACGGCGCCCGCATCGCCCTCGACGCCGCCCAGCTCGCGCCGCACCGCAGGATCGCCATGCAGGACCTGGACGTCGACTACGTCGCCCTCTCCGGCCACAAGCTGTACGCGCCCTTCGGTGCGGGCGCGCTGATCGGCCGCGCCGACTGGCTGCGCGCCGCCCGGCCCTACCTCGCCGGCGGCGGCGCGACCAAGCTCGTCACCGAGGACGCCGTCGTCTGGAACACCGGCCCGGAGCGGCACGAAGCCGGTTCGCCCAACACCGTCGGCGTGTACGCGCTCGGCGTCGCCTGCGAAACCCTGAGCCGCAACTGGGCCGCCGTCGAAGCGCACGAGCAGGCCCTGCTCGTGCGGCTGCGCAGGGGCCTCGAAGGCATCCCGGGCTGCTCCGAGCTGCGGCTGTTCGACGCGCCGGTCGACCGCGTCGGCACGGTCAGCTTCGTCGTCGCCGGCTTCGACCCCGGCTGGCTCGCGGCGGTTCTCTCGGCGGAGTACGGCATCGGCGTCCGCGACGGCGCCTTTTGCGCCCACATCGCGGCCAAGCGCCTGATCGGCGTCACCGGCGGCGAAGGGCAGCAGGCGGTGCGCGTCAGCCTCGGCCTGGGCAGCACCGAGGAGCACGTGGATCGCGTGCTGCTGGCGCTGCGCCAGATCGTCGCCCGCGGCGCGCGCTGGGGGTACACGAAGGCGGGTGGCCGCTGGGCCCCGGTCGGCGACCCGCGGGAGCTGCCGCCGTTCTGCTGAGCGTTAGCCTGGGCCGATGGGGCGGCAGTGGATTCCGTTGGCGTTGCTGGGTTTCGCGGAACTGGTCCTGGTGACGGCCGAACTGTTCCACCGGTCGGCCGTCACCGCGGAACTGACGGCGCGGTTGCCGCCGGCGACCGCCGGCTACGTGGGCCTGTTCGGCTTGACTATCGACGGTTACGGCACCAAAGCGCGGTTCCTCAGCCTCGATGACACCGTCGTGGCCTACACCGGCGGCGCCGGTCCGGCGTGGCAGTACGCGCTCATCGCGGCGTTCCTCGCCATCGTGATCTCGTACGCCGTGGCAGGCGGGCTGCGCGCGAGGACGGTGATGACGTCGATCGTCGCCGTCGTGCTCGCCGTCCCGGTGCTGGACCTGCTGCTGTTCAGCCGGTTCGGTCTCGACGCGGCCACCCGCGGCCCCCTCCTGGCGACGCTCGGGCTCGCGCTGGTCGCCTGGTACGAACGCAGTCCGCTGGTGCTCGCGGTGGCTGTGGCCGCCGGTGCGGTGGCCGTGGTGATCGCGGACCTGCCGGGCGCGCTGATCTCCGCGACCGTGCTCGTGGCCGGGGCGTTCGCCGCTACCCTGCCCCGATGGGGGAGGGACGGCGTTTCTGGTTCCCGCTGGCGGCGCCGGGGTTCGCCCAGCTCGTGATGGCGGTCGTCGCACTGGTGCCGGCGGCGTACGAGCGCAGCTGGTTCCTGGTGGCCGTGGCCTTGGTGTTCGCGCTGGTCAGCCTGGTGTTCTCGACGCCGGTGACCGGGGCGCCGAGCGCGGCGGGGGTGCTGTTCGCCGCCGCGTTCGCGGTCCTCCCTCGGCGTCCCCGCGACACTGCCGCCGGGGCACCCTGACCAGGCGTGGACAATGGACCGGTGAGCACCGAGTCCAGCGCTGGAGAACCCGACACCGACGCCGCCGCCGAGGCGGTGCCCGAGCCCGCCCAGGAGACGCCGGAAACCCCGGCGGCGACGGCGGCGACGCTGCCGAAGCGCCGGGTGGGCTGGGTGTTCGCCGTCGCGGTAGTGCTCTGGGCGATCGACCTGATCACGAAGAACCTGGTCACCGCCAACCTGGAGGGCAAGGAGCCGGTCCGGATCCTCGGCGGCCTGATCTACCTGCAGGTCATCCGCAACCCGGGTGCCGCGTTCTCGATGGCCACCGGCATGACGTGGGTGCTGGCGCTGGTCGCGCTCGCCGTCGTCATCGCGATCATCTGGATCTCGCGGCGGCTGCGCTCGATCGGCTGGGCGATCGGCCTCGGCCTGGTGCTGGCCGGCGCGCTGGGCAACCTCACCGACCGGATCTTCCGCGCACCCGGCGGGCTGCAGGGCCACGTCGTCGACTTCATCTCGGCGTTCGCCCCGAACGGCAAGGGCTTCGCGATCTTCAACATCGCCGACTCGGCGATCTGCGTCGGCGGTGCGCTGATCGTGCTGCTGTCCCTGCTGGGCAAGGACTACGACGGCACGTCGACCAAAGACAAGACCAAGGACAAGAAGCAGGCCGAACCGGCCGCGGAAACCAAGCAGGAGGACCAGGCGTGAGCTCGCGGATGCTCCCGGTGCCCGACGGGCTCGACGGGATGCGGGTCGACGCCGGCCTCGCCAAGATGCTCGGGCTGTCCCGCACGGTCGTCGCCGAGCTGGCCGAGTCCGGCGACGTGCTGCTCGACGGCCACCCGGCGGGCAAGTCGGACCGGCTGGCCGCGGGCGGGCTGCTGGAGGTCACGCTGCCGGAGCCGGCGAACCCGGTGGAGATCGTCGCCGCGCCGGTCGAAGGCATGCAGATCCTGCACGACGACGACGACATCGTGGTGATCTCGAAGCCGGTCGGCGTCGCCGTGCACCCGAGCCCGGGCTGGACCGGTCCGACGGTGGTCGGCGGCCTCGCCGCGGCGGGCCTGCGCATCGCGACGTCCGGCGCGGCCGAGCGGCAGGGCGTCGTGCACCGGCTCGACGCGGGCACGACCGGCGTGATGGTGGTGGCCAAGAGCGAGCACGCGTACACCGTGCTGAAGCGCGCGTTCAAGGAACGCACGGTCGACAAGGGCTACCACGCGATCGTCCAGGGCCACCCGGACCCGACGCGCGGCACCATCGACGCCCCGATCGACCGCCACCCCCGCCACGACTACAAGTTCGCGGTGGTCCAGGGCGGCCGCCCGAGCGTGACGCACTACGAGGTCGTCGAGGCGTTCCGCGCCGCGTCCCTGGCGCACATCAAGCTCGAAACCGGGCGCACGCACCAGATCCGCGTGCACTTCTCGGCGTTGAAGCACCCGTGCGTCGGCGACCTGACCTACGGCGCGGACCCGGTGCTGGCCCGCAAGCTGGGGCTGAACCGCCAGTGGCTGCACGCCAAGACGCTCGGCTTCGCCCACCCGTCGGACGGCCGCTGGGTCCAGTTCGAGTCGGAGTACCCGGACGACCTGGCGAACGCCCTCAAGATCCTGCAGGACGAGAGCTACTAGTCCTCGATCGACCAGATCACGGTGCGCTCGTCCGGTTCCGGCCGGGGACTCCAGCGGACCGAAACCACCCGGGTCGTGTCCGGCAGCACGTACACCGTGTGGCCGCCGAGGGTTTCGCCCGGTTTGACGCCGATCTTGTGCGGCGGCCGCGAGGTCAGCGAGACCGGGGCCTTGCCGATCGTCTTGCCGTCGACGGTGAGCAGCTCGAGGTAGTTGTCCGGCAGGGACGCGAACGGGATCGCGCCGCGGTTGGTGATCTCCGTGTGCACGACCACCGAGCGCTCGCCCTCCTCCAGGCGGTAGCCGGCCGCGCCGAACAGGAAGTCCGCCGGGTCCTGGACCTCGAGCAGCTGCACCGTCAGCTGCTCGCCCTCCAGGCCCTGGGTCTCCATGACCTCGCCGAGCCGGCCCTTCTTGCCGCCGGGCGCGCCGGCCGGGCGCGCGGGCTCGTCGCCGCGGGCCCACGACGCCGTCTGCGGCACGCCCCACGTGCTCACCACGGGGTCGGGCCGCGCCGGGGGCGGCGGAGGAGCGAACTGCTGCTGCTGTGGCGGCCGGGGCGGCGGGCCGGGGTAGCGCCCGGACGGCGTGCCCTGGACGTTGTACGGCCCCGAGGGCGCACCCTGAACGTTGTACGGCCCGGACGGCGCGCCTTGAACGTTGTACGGCCCTGAAGGCGCGCCTTGGACGTTGTACGGCCCCGAGGGCACCCCTTGGACGTTCGGCGGTGGCATCGGCACGGGCTGCGACGGCGGGGCCTGGGCCGGGAACTGCTGCGAGCCCGGCGGCCGGTTCGCCCACGACGGCGGCGACCCCGCGATGGCCGCGCGCAGCCCGTTCGGGTCGCTTTCGACGCCGACGAGCAGGGGCAGCCCGCTGCCGGACAGCGCGACCAGCCGGTAGGCGACTTCGCGGGGATCCATGCCGACCTTGGCCGCGAGCTCGTGCACGGCCGCCTTGCCCAGCTCGGCGAGCGCGGCGAGCAGGCGGGTATCCACGGGATCGGTCACAGCCACTCGGTGCACGCTACCGCCTCGCCTGTCCGGTCGCGTCGAAGGCCGTCCGCCCCCGGGCGGCGAGCGCGCGTTCCTGTCGGTGATCTCCGTTAGGGTCGCGAACGAGCACACCATCGACGCTGGGGGTCCTGCCCATGACCGCGGTCACCGAACTCGCCGACGAGTTCGTCGAAGCCCTGTACGCCGCCGATCCGCTGATGCCCGCGCTGCTGGGCACGCGCCCGGCGGAGCCCGGGCTGCCGGACGTCACGGCCGCCGCCGAACGGGCCCACCGCACCCAGCTCGCGGAGTTCGCCGAGCGCGCCCGCGCGCTGGACCCGGCCGGGCTGTCGGCCGAAGACCGCGTCACCCGTGAGGTCCTGATCACGTCGGCGGAAGACCGGATCGCGGCGATCGACTCCCGGCTGACCGAGTTCACCGTGACCGACATGTTCACCGGCCCGGCGGCGATGCTGCTCACCGCGCTGCCGATGACGTCCGTGACCGCGGGGGCGGCGGCCGATGCCCAGCTGGGGCGGCTCGCTGCGGTGCCGGAGTTCCTGCGCCAGGCCGCGCAGCGGCACACCGAAGGCCTGGCCGACGGCCTGACCCCGGTGGCCCGCCTGGTCGAGTCCGCCGTCGCGCACGTGGACCGCTACCTCGCCGACCCGGCCGCCGACCCGCTGCGCCGCCAGCCCGCGCCGGACGAGGAGTTCGCGCGCCGGCGTGACGAGCTGCTCGCCGACGTCGTCCGCCCGGCCTTCGCCGGGTACCGCGAGTTCCTGGTCACCGAGGTGGCGCCGCACGGCCGCCCGGACGACCGGCCCGGCGTGTCGTGGCTGCCGCGCGGCGAGGAGATCTACGCGCGCCAGGCCCGGCTCCACACCACCACCGACCGTGCCCCGGCCGAGCTGCACCATACCGGCCTGGACATCATCGCCGCGCTCGCCGTCGAGTACCGCGAGCTGGGGGCCAAGGTGTTCGGTACCGGCGACCTCACCGAGATCTTCGAGCGCCTGCGCACCGACCCCGCGTTGCGCTGGACCAGCGGCGAAGAGCTGCTGGAGACGGCCCGCGCGGCCATCACCCGGGCCGATGCCGAGGCACCGAAGTGGTTCGGCCGGATCCCGCCGCAGCCGTGGACGGTCGAGGCGGTCCCGGAGGACGCCGCGCCCGGCGCGCCCATGGCGTACTACATCCACCCGGCGACCGACGGCTCCCGGCCGGGCATCTACTTCGCGAACACCTACGAGGCCACCGAGCGGCTCCGGCACACAGCGGAGACGACGGCGTTCCACGAAGCCGTGCCCGGCCACCACTTCCAGCTCAGCACCGCGCTCGGCCTCACCGACCTGCCGCTGCTGCGCCGCATCGGCGACTTCACGGCCTACACCGAGGGCTGGGGCCTCTACGCCGAGCGGCTCGCGGACGAGATGGGCCTCTACTCCGACGACGTCGCCCGGCTCGGCATGCTCGCCGGCGACTCGATGCGCGCGGGCCGGCTGGTCGTCGACACCGGCCTGCACGCGCTGGGCTGGAGCCGGCAGCAGGCCGTCGACTACCTGGTCGAGCACACGCCGATGGCGCGCGTCGAGATCGAGGCCGAGGTCGACCGCTACATCGCGTGGCCGGGCCAGGCCCTGGCGTACATGGTGGGGCGGCTGGAGATCCAGGGCATCCGCGCGGCCGCCGAGCGGCGGCTGGGCACCCGGTTCGACATCCGCGCGTTCCACGACGTCGTGCTGGCCGGCGGCGCGCTGCCGCTGTCGGTGCTCGCGTCGGTCGTCGACGAGTGGGTGGCCGGGCACGGCGACACCGTCGGCGCCCTGGCGGACGAGTTCGTCGCGCTGATGTTCGAGCACGACCCGCTGGCCCCGTCGGTGCTCGGCCTGCCCGGTGGCCACGACCGGCTCGCCGACCAGACCCGGGCAGGCCAGGAGCGCTTCCGCGCGGCCTACACCGCGCTCGCCGCGCGGGCCCGGGCCCTGCCGGCCGGGGAACTGACGCCGGAAGAGGCCGTGACGCGCGAGGTCATCGTGGCCTCCGCCGAGGTCGAGGCCGATCGGCTCGCCTCGCGGATGACCGACATCGCGGTCAGCACCGGCTTCACCTCGCCCGCGCTCGGCCTGCTCATGCAGCTGCCCTTCTACAAGCTGGACGACGAGAAGAAGGCGCGCGGCTACCTCGCCCGGCTCGCCGCGATCGAGCCGTTCCTCGCGGAGCTGACCGAGCGGCAGCGCGAAAGCCTCGCCGACGGCCTGGTGCCGCCGGCCCACCTCGCCCGGGTCGGCGTCGAGTACATCGACCGCTACCTCGGTTCGCCGGACGGCGACCCGTTGAAGGCGGACACGGCCGCGGCGGTCGACGGCTTCGAGGCCGAGCGCGACCGGCTGCTCGCCGAGGTCGTCCACCCGGCGTACGCGCGCTACCGCGACTTCCTGCGCACCGAGGTCGAACCGGCCGGGCGGCCCGAAACGGCGCCGGGCATCGGGCACGTCCCGGGCGGCGCCGAGCGGTACGCCGCGATGATCCGCGCGGAGACGACGACCGAGCGCACCGCGCAGGACCTGCACGACACCGGCCTCGCGCTGATCGAGCAGCTCGCCGGCGAGTACCGCGAACTGGGCGGGAAGGTGTTCGGCACCACCGACCTCGCCGGGATCTTCGAGCGGCTGCGCACCGACCCGGCCCTGCGCTGGCGCGACGGCGACGAGCTGCTCGCCGGCGCCCGCGACGCCATCGCCCGGGCGGAAGCCGTGGCCCCGCAGTGGTTCTCGCGCGTCCCGGCGGAGAAGTGCGAGGTCGCGCCGGTCCCCGAGGCGGACGCCGCGAGCGGCACGATCGCGTACTACCTGCAGCCGTCGCTCGACGGGTCCCGGCCGGGCACGTACTACGCGAACACCTACGAAGCGGACAAGCGCCCGCGGTTCACCAGCGAGGCGATCGCGTTCCACGAAGCCGTTCCGGGGCACCACTTCCAGCTCAGCCTGGCGCAGGAACTGCGGGAGCTGCCGCTGCTGCGGCGGATCGGCATGTTCAACGCCTACGCCGAGGGCTGGGGGCTCTACACCGAGCGGCTCGCGGACGAGATGGGGCTGTACTCCGACGACGTCTCACGCTTCGGCATGCTGACGCAGGACTCGATGCGCGCGGGCCGGCTGGTCGTCGACACCGGCCTGCACGCGCTGGGCTGGAGCCGGCAGCGGGCGATCGACTTCCTCGTCGAGCACACGCCGATGGCCCAGCTCGAGATCGAAGCCGAGGTCGACCGCTACACGGCGTGGCCGGGGCAGGCGCTCGGCTACATGGTCGGACGGCTGGAGATCCAGCGGCTGCGCGCGGAGGCCGAGCAGGCGCTGGGCGAGCGGTTCGACATCCGCGGGTTCCACGAAGTCGTGCTGGGCCACGGGATGCTGCCGCTGACGGCCCTCGCCAAGGTCGTCGCGGACTGGGTGGCGGGCAGCGCCGAGGACACCCCGGACAGCCTCGCCGACGAGCTGGTCGCGGTGAACTTCGAACGGCAGCCGGTCTTCCCGTCGGTGTTCGGCCTGCCCGGCGACCACGACAAGCTGGCCGACCAGAGCGCCGAGGCCGAAGCCCGCTTCCGGGCCCGGTACGCGGACATCGCCGCGCGGGCCGAGGCACTCGACGTCACGGGGCTGCCGGCCGCCACGCGGATCACCCGGGAAGTCGTGGTCTCGCAGGCGAAGACCGAGATCGACGTGATCGACTCCCGCCGGTCCGACGTCGCGGTCAGCGACGGGCTCGCCGCACCCGCCCTGGAACTGCTGCTCTACCTGCCGCAGACGGTGCTGGACAACGAGCCGAAGGTGCGCGGCTACCTCAGCCGGCTCGGCGGCATCGGTGAGTACCTCGACGCGCTGATCACGCGCCAGCGCGCCGCCGTCGCCGAGGGCTTCGTGCCGCCGGAGTTCCTGGTGCGCATCGGGATCGGCTACGTCGAGCGGTATCTCGGCGCGCCGGAGAAGGACCCGCTGAAGGTGACCCCGCAGTACGCGCTCGACGGCTTCGAGGCCGAGCGCGACCGGCTGCTCGCCGAGGTCGTCCGCCCGGCCTACGAGCGCTACCGCGCGTTCCTGGCCGACGAGGTCACGCCCGCGGCCCGGCCCGAGACGTCCGCGGGCATCGGGCAGCTGCCCGGCGGCGCCGAGCGCTACGCGGCGCTGATCCGCGCGGAGACGACGACCGAGCGCACGGCGCAGGACCTGCACGACACCGGCCTGGCGCTGATCGAGCGGCTCGCGGGGGAGTACCGCGAGCTGGGCGGGAAGCTGTTCGGCACCACGGACCTGGCCGGGATCTTCGACCGGATCCGGACCGATCCCGCGCTGCGCTGGCGCGACGGCGAGGAGCTGCTGGAAGGCGCGCGCACGGCCATCACGCGCGCGGAAGCCGTGGCGCCGCAATGGTTCTCGCGGGTCCCGGCGCAGCAGTGCGGGGTCGCGCCGGTGCCCGAGGCGGAGGCGGCGAGCGGCACGATCGCGTACTACCTGGAGCCTTCGCTCGACGGGACCCGGCCGGGCGTCTACTACGCCAACACCCACGAGGCCGAGAAGCGCCCGCGGTTCACCAGCGAGGCGATCGCGTTCCACGAAGCCGTGCCGGGGCACCACTTCCAGCTGTGCCTCGCCCAGGACCTCACCGGGCTGCCGCTGCTGCGGATCATCGCGCACGTCAACGCGTACGCCGAGGGCTGGGGCCTGTACGCCGAGCGGCTCGCGGACGAGATGGGGCTCTACTCCGACGACGTCTCGCGGCTGGGCATGCTGACCCAGGACTCGATGCGGGCGGGCCGGCTGGTCGTCGACACCGGGCTGCACGCGCTCGGCTGGAGCCGGCAGCAGGCCGTCGACTACCTCGTCGAGCACACGCCGATGGCTCAGCTCGAGATCGAGGCGGAGATCGACCGCTACGCCGCGAACCCGGGCCAGGCGCTCGGGTACATGGTCGGGCGGCTGGAGATCCAGCGGCTGCGGGCCGAGGCCGAGCAGGCGCTGGGCGAGGCGTTCGACATCCGCGAGTTCCACGACGTCGTGCTCGGCAACGGGACGCTCCCGCTCCCGGTGCTCGCCACCGCCGTCGCCGATTGGGTGGCCGCGCGCGCCACCCAGGACGAGGAGTGACCGTGACCTGGCTCGAACTCGCCGACGACACGCCGTTCGGCCTGGACAACCTGCCCTACGGCGTGTTCTCCGTGGGCGGAGCGCCCGAGCGCCGGATCGGCGTGCCGGTCGGCGACCGGGTGCTCGACCTGACCGCCGCGGCGGCGGAGACGGCGGCGTCGTTCGCGCCGCTGCTGACGTCCGGGGTGCTGAACCCGCTGCTGGCCGCCGGGCCGGCGACGTGGCGGGAGGTGCGCGAGAGCGTCCGGGAGTGGCTGACCGAGCCGCGGTACGCCGATCAGCTGCGGCCGCACCTGGTGCCGCTGACCGAGGTGACCACGCACCTGGCGATCGAGGTCGCGGACTACGTCGACTTCTACTCCAGCGAGCACCACGCGCTCAACGCGGGCAAGATCTTCCGGCCCGACGCGGTGGAGCTGCCGCCGAACTGGAAGCACCTGCCGATCGGCTACCACGGCCGGGCCGGCACGGTGGTCGCGTCGGGCACGCCGGTCGTCCGCCCGAACGGCCAGCGCAAGCCGCGCAACGCGGACGCGCCGGCGTTCGGCCCGTCGCAGCGGCTGGACATCGAGGCGGAGGTGGGCTTCGTCGTCGGCGTCCCGTCCACCCTGGGCACTCCGGTGTCCACAGAGGACTTCGCGGCGCACGTGTTCGGCGTCTGCCTGGTCAACGACTGGTCGGCCCGCGACCTGCAGGCGTGGGAGTACCAGCCGCTGGGCCCGTTCCTGGCCAAGTCGTTCGCGACGTCGGTGTCGCCGTGGATCGTCCCGCTCGACGCGCTGGAGCACGCCCGCGTCGCCGGCCCGCCGCAGGACCCGGAGCCGTTCGAGTACCTGCGCACCAGCGAGAAGTGGGGCCTGGACCTGGCGATGGAGGTCCGGCTCAACGGCCACCTGGTGTCGAGCCCGCCGTTCGCCACGCAGTACTGGACCGCGGCGCAGCAGCTGGCGCACCTGACGGTCAACGGCGCGAGCCTGCGCACGGGCGACCTGTACGCGTCGGGCACGGTGACGGGCCCGGAGCCGCACCAGCGGGGCTCGCTGCTGGAACTGTCCTGGGGCGGCCGCGAACCGTTCGAGCTGCCCGACGGCACCACCCGCACCTTCCTGGAGGACGGCGACGAAGTCGCGATCACCGCAACGGCCCCCGGCCCGAACGGCACCCGCATCGGCTTCGGCGAAGTCCGAGGCACCGTAGTCCCCACCTGACCCCGGACCCGTCACCCGCGTGACCGAACCCGGATCTCGCGTGATCAGAGACGTGACTCGCGTGATTGGACCCGGAACTCGCGAGTCACGGTCCCGATCACGCGAGTTCCGGCCAGGATCACGCGGGTTACGGGCCTGATCACGCGAGATCCGGGCTGGATCACGCGGGTTCCGGGCCGGGTGAAGCGAGATTCGGGTTGCGGCACGTGTGGCCCGGGCCGTGACGATTCCCCGGCGGGGGTGTCCGGACTGCGGGGGACACCTGCGGATGAGAGGGTCGGCGCGTGCAACGTGGAGCGGTGAAGGCCGTCGTGAGCAGGCCGTTCCGGCGGGCCGGGGCGACCCTGGCGCGGTACCGGGAACGCGACGGTGACCACTACGCCGCCGCGATGACGTTCTTCAGCCTCCTGGCCCTGGTGCCGCTGATCATGGTGGCCGTCTCGGTGGCCGGGTTCGTGCTGGCCGGCGACCGGCTGCTGGCCGCCGAGCTGGACCGGGTCATCGCCGCGTCGCTGCCGCCCGAGCTCGGCGGGCAGGTCACGAACGTCGTGCACACCGTCGTCGGCGAACGCGGGCGGATCGGCATCCTCGCGCTGGCCGTCGCGGTCTACTCGGGCTGGAGCTGGATCAGCAACGTCCGCGACGCCGTCACCGCGATGCTCGGCCAGGAACGCACCCCGCGACCGCTGCTGCGCGGCATCGCCGCCGACGTCGTGGCGCTCGCCGGCGTCGGGATCGCGATGGCCGTCTCCTTCGGGCTCGCGTCGCTCACCGGCGCGGCCGGCGCGTGGCTGCTCGACCTGATCGGCTTGACCGGCGGCTTCGCGCACGTCGTGCTGGTCGCGGGCTCGCTCCTGCTCGGGCTGGCGGCGAACTGGCTGGTCATCGCCTGGTGCCTGGCCCGGCTGCCGCGCCGGGCGCTGCCGCTGCGCTCGACGCTGCGCCCGGCCGGGGCCGCCGCCGTC
This sequence comes from Amycolatopsis sp. NBC_00348, assembly GCF_036114655.1. NCBI lineage: Bacteria > Bacillati > Actinomycetota > Actinomycetes > Pseudonocardiales > Pseudonocardiaceae > Amycolatopsis > Amycolatopsis sp. NBC_00348. The sequence goes on from NZ_CP107994.1 coordinate 640,997, forward strand.
GGGCTCGGCGCGATCCAGCAGGCCGGCGGCCTCTACCTGCACCTGCTCGGGCGCTCCCCGGCCGTCGCGACGTTCGGCACGCTCGTCGGCGTCCTGCTGTTCGGTTACCTGATCGTGCGCTGGCTGCTGATGGTCACGGTGTGGATCACCGTCCGGGACGACCCGCCGGCCGGCACGCTCGGCGCCGACGTCCGGTACGCCGGCACGACGCTCGGGGCCGGCGCCTCGGCGGAGCTGGTGGTCCGCACGCTGACCGGCCGGTAACATCCGCACTAAGCGCTTGCTCACCACAGGAGGACGTCCATGAAGATCGGGACCGCGGTCAGCTACTCCGGAGGCTTCGCCGACAGCGTCGCCGACGTCGTCGAACTGGAGAAGGCCGGCCTCGACATCGTCTTCGTGCCGGAGGCGTACTCCTTCGACGCCGTCAGCCAGCTCGGCTACCTCGCCGCGAAGACCGAGCGCGTGCAGCTCGCGTCCGGGATCTTCCAGATCTACACGCGCACGCCGACCCTGACCGCGATGACCGCCGCCGGGCTCGATTTCGTCTCCGACGGCCGCTTCGTCCTCGGCCTCGGCGCGTCCGGCCCGCAGGTCATCGAGGGCTTCCACGGCGTGAAGTACGACGCGCCGCTGGGCCGCACCCGCGAGATCGTCGAGGTCTGCCGCCAGGTGTGGCGCCGCGAGCGCGTCGTGCACGAGGGCAAGCACTACACGATCCCGCTGCCGCCCGAGCAGGGCTCCGGCCTCGGCAAGCCGCTCAAGCTGATCAACCACCCGGTGCGCGAGCGGATCCCGGTGCTGCTGGCCTCGATCGGGCCGAAGAACGTCGCGCTCACGGCCGAGATCGCCGAGGGCTGGCAGCCGATCTTCTTCCACCCGGAGAAGGCCGCCGACGTCTGGGGCGCGTCCCTGGCCGAGGGCCAGGCGAAGCGCGACCCGGCGCTGGGCGAGCTGGACACCTACGTCACGGTCGCGCTGGCGATCGGCGACGACGTCGAGGCGCTGCTGGACCACGTGCGCCCGGTGGTGGCCCTCTACGTCGGCGGGATGGGTGCCCGGGGCAAGAACTTCTACAACGACCTCGCCTGCCGCTACGGCTACGAGGCCGAGGCGAAGCTGATCCAGGACCTCTACCTCGACGGCAAGAAGGCGGAGGCCGCGGCTGCGGTCCCGCTGGAGCTGCTGCGCGCGATCTCCCTGGTCGGCCCGGCGGGCTACGTGAAGGAGCGGCTGGCCGCGTTCGCCGAGGCGGGCGCGACGACGGTGATCGTCAACCCGCTGCAGCCGGGCCGCGAGGGCCGGGTGGCGGCGGTGTCGCAGCTGCGCGAGCTGATCGGCTGACCCCGCGCGCTCAGCTGGGCACGGCGTAGACGGCGACGCGCTGGCTGGTGACGCCGGCGCTGTCGAACGTCCCGTCGCTGGTGATCAGGCGCAATTCGGGCCCGGCGCCCTCGGGGGCGATGAGCGTGCTGTCCGGCTCGTCGGGCGGGAAGACCTCCGTGTGGCGGACGGCGAAGCTGGTGTCATGGCCGGTTTCGTCGCGCACCACGATCTCCGCGCCGGGCATCAGGGTGCCGAGGCCGGCGAACGCGCCGTTCGCGTAGCCGAAGCCGGAGTGCCCGGACAGCACCGCGACGCCCGGGCTGCCCGGCGCCGGGCCGTCGGCGAACCAGCCGACGCCGTACGCCGTGCCGGGCTGCTCGCGGCGGCCGCCGGCGGCCCGGCCGAGGTCGACGATGTGGTCGAGCGTCTGGTGGAGGTCGGGGATCCGCAGCCCGGCCGGCGGGGCGCCGGACGGCACCGCGGCGGGGCGGTCCGGGTCCGGGGCGCCGGCGGGCAGCGAGGAGTCCGGGGTGAGCACGAAGGTCACGCCGACGAGGACGCCGACGAGCCCGGCCACCACGGCGAGCACCACGCCGACGGGCCGCACGAGCTCGGATCGCCGCTCGGGCCGTTCGCTCACGTTCGCCTGCTCCACACCTGTTCGATGTCTCAACAGTCGCGATCCGCTGAGTGGCGTTACCGAATCGTGTCCAGTGGTGTCGAGGTTCACTCGATTGGGTTATCTGCCTGTGATCTGCACGTCAGAAAGGCCCGTTGGGAGCGGCAAAATGCGTCAATGTCCGGCACCGTGAGGGGAGATCCGCCAAAATAACTGGTTTCGACCGGTCGGACTGGGGATATTCACCAGGCGGAAGTGAGGTGCGCCGAGCTGTGCGGAAAATCGAAGAGCCGGAAGCGGGCACAGTGGGCGTGCTGGACGTCGGATCGTTCAGCGCCCGGCTGGTGGTGGTGCCGGTCGCCGGCGCGTCCCTCGCGCCGGTGCTCAACCACCAGACGCGCCTGCGCCTGGACCGCGAGCTCGACGCCCGCGGCCGGCTGACCGCCCGCGGCATCGCCTCGGTGACCGCCGCCGTCGCGGCCGGCATGACCACCGCCTACCGCCACGGTGTCAGCAGTGTGTACCCACTGGCGACGTCGTCCATTCGCGACGCGGTCAACTCCGCCGACGTCGTCCGGCACGTCGCCGGCGAGACCGGCGTCGAGCTGCAGTTCCTGTCCGGCCGCCGCGAGGCCGAGCTGGCCTACCTGGCCGCGCGCCGCTGGTACGGCCCGAAGGCCGGGCCGCTGCTGATCCTCGACATCGGCGGCGGCACGGTGGAGCTCGCGGCGGGCTGCGGCGAGCAGGCCACGTTCGCGAAGTCGCTGCCGATGGGCGCGCGCTCCCTGACCCGCGACTGGCTGCCGACCGAGCGCGTCTCGGGCAAGCAGGTGAAGGCGTTGCGCGCGTACGCGCTGGACCAGGCCACCGCCGTGCTGGGGGCCGCGGACATCGCGGGCCACCGCACGGTCGGCTGTTCGAAGGTCCTGCAGCAGCTCGGGCGGCTCGCGGGCGCCCGGCCGGGCAAGTCCCGCGACCTGCGGCTCGACGACCTGCGCGCCTGGATCCCGCGGCTGGCCGCGATGCCGACGTCGAAGCGGGCCGAGCTGCCGGGCATCTCGCGCAACCGCGCCCACCAGGCCCTGGCGGGCGCGATCGTGGCCGAGGCCCTGCTGAGCGTCGCCGGTGGCCAGGTGACGATCTGCCCCTGGTCCACGCGTGACGGCCTGCTGCTGTCCCTGCGCGACGACGCCGCCAAGGGCCACCGCCGCGGGGGCCGCCGCGGCCGGGTGCAGGTCGCCTGAATCCCGCCGTCCCCTGGTCGTGGCCGGGAAAACCGGGTATCCCGGAAGGTATGAGCCAAACGCAGCGGTCCCACGGCAAGGACGACGAAGACGACGAGCTCCTCAAGCTGCCCACCGCCGGGCAGCTGACGCACGACGTGCCCACCACGCCGGACCCGGACGTCAAGCCGGCCGGCACCGAGGAGATCCCGGACCCGCCCGGCCGGGACGCGGTGAGCGACCTCCCGCAGTGACCGGCCGCCGGAGTCCGTGAATGCCACATCCAGGGACGAGTGGTCCCTCGATGTGGCATTCACGGACTTTCGAGGTCAGCGGCCTTCGGCGGTGATCGGGTTGGACGGCTCCTCGAACTGACGCAGCTTCGACGTGTCGCGCCGCATCGGGGCGCGGCCCGGCGGCTGGTGCGGCGGGTCGCCCGCGTCGATCTTCGGGATCGCGAACCGCTGGGGCTCGACGGTGACCGTGACGCGCTCGCCGTGGTGCAGCACCTGCAGCGGCTCACCGGCCAGCACGTGGTAGGTGGCCTGGTCGGGATCGATCTCGACCTGGAACCGCGTGCCGCGGAACATCAGCCGGAAGGTGATCCGGTCCAGCTGCGGCGGCAGCCGCGGCGCGAACGCCAGCGCGCCGCCGTGGTCGCGCAGCCCGCCGAACCCGGCCACCGCACCCTGCCACGCCCCGGCCAGCGACGCCATGTGCAGGCCGTTGCGGACGTTGTTGTGCACGTCGTGCAGGTCGGTCAGCGCGGCCTCGGCGAGGTAGTCGTAGGCCAGCTCCAGGTGACCCACCTCGGCCGCCACCACGGCCTGCGTGCCCGCCGACAGCGAGGAGTCCCGGACCGTGCGGGCCTCGTAGTAGGCGAAGTTGCGCGCCTTCTCCTCCATGCTGAACGAGTCCCCGCACATGTGCAGGGCCAGCACCAGGTCGGCCTGCTTCACGACCTGCTTGCGGTAGAGGTCGAAGTACGGGAAGTGCAGCAGCAGCGGGTAGTGCGCCATGTCGGTGCCCTCGTAGTCCCACTCGTCGTGGTCGAGGAACCCCTCCGACTGCGGGTGCACGCCGAGCTCCTGGTCGTAGGGCAGGTACATCGCCGCGGCGGCGGCGCGCCACGTGTCGAGCTCGACGGTGTCGACCTCGAAGTGCGCCGCGATGTCGGGGTGCCGCTCGCACGACGCCGCGGCCGCCAGCAGGTTCCGGCGCGCCATCAGGTTCGTGTAGACGTTGTTGTCCGCCACCGCCGAGTACTCGTCCGGGCCGGTGACGCCGTCGATGCGGAACGCGCCGTGCCGGTCGTGGTGGCCGAGCGACGCCCACAGCCGCGCGGTTTCCAGCAGCAGCTCGACGCCGTAGTCGCGCTCGAACTCCTCGTCGCCGGTCGCGTTGAGGTAGCGCAGCACGGCGTCGGCGATGTCCGCGCTGACGTGGAACGCCGCCGTGCCGGCCGGCCAGTAGGCCGAGCACTCGGCGCCGTTGATCGAGCGCCACGGGAACGCCGCGCCGCGCAGGCCCAGCTGGTGCGCGCGCTCCCTGGCTTTGTCCATTGTGGAGTGCCGCCAGCGCAGCGCGTCGCGGGCCGCGTCCGGCATCGTGTAGGTGAGCACCGGCAGCACGAACGACTCGGTGTCCCAGAACGCGTGGCCGTCGTAACCCGGGCCGGTGAGGCCCTTGCCCGCGACCGCGCGGCTTTCCCCGCGGGCACCGGCCTGCAGCAGGTGGAACAGCGCGAACCGGACGGCCTGCTGCAGCTCCGGATCGCCGTCGATCTCGATGTCCGAGGTGGCCCAGAACTCGTCGAGGAACTCGCGCTGCTCGGTGAGCAGGCCCTTCCAGGTGGTCTGCCGGGCCCCGGCCAGCGCGGCCTCGACCTGCGAGCGCAGCGCCGGCACCGAGCGCTGCGCCGACCAGCCGTAGGCGAGGAACTTCGTGATCCGCAGCCGGCCGCCCTTGGGGACGTCGACCGCGACGGTGAGCCGCGCGAGGTCCTCTTCGGAGTGGATGCGGGCGCGGATCCCGTCGTCCACCTCGATCTTGTGGTCCATCGCCGCGGCCATCCGCAGCCCGGAGCGGCGGGTCTGGTGCACCAGCACGGCGTTGTAGTCGGTGGCGCGGTGGAACTCGCCCACCAGCGGCGACTCCAGCGCCGCGGCCACCCGCGGGTCCCGGGTGTCGGACTCGATCGGCTCGTTGGCCAGCAGGTCGGACTGCACGACCAGCTGCAGGTCCTCGTCGAGCGGCTCGACCTCGTAGCGGATCGCGGCGATCGCGCGCTGGGTGAACGACACCATCCGCTCGGTGCGCACGCGGACCCGGCGCCCGGTGGGCGAGGACCACTCGGTCGTCCGGGTCAGCGTGCCGCGGCGGAAGTCGAGCACCCGGTCGTGCGCGGTCGCCGCGCCGTAGCGCATGTCGAGCGGCTCGTCCTCGACCAGCAGCCGGATGATCTTGCCGTCGGTCACGTTGACGACGGTCTGGCCCTCTTCGGGGTAGCCGTAGCCCGCCTCGGCGTACGGGAGCCCGTGCTCCTCGTAGAAGCCGTTGAGGTAGGTGCCGGGCAGGCCGCGCGGCTCGGCTTCCTCGAGCGTGCCGCGCAGCCCGATGTGGCCGTTCGACACCGCGAAGGCCGATTCGGTGCGCTGCAGGGCGTCGACGTCCATGCCGCGCCACCGCAGTTCCCACGGCGAGCACTCGTACCCGCGTGGTTCGTCGCTCATTCAGTCCTCCAGCAGTTCGGCGAGGTCGTCGACGACGACGTCGGCGCCGTGCGCGCGCAGTTCTTCGGCCTGGTCGGCCCGGTTGACGCCGACGACGTACCCGAACCCGCCCGCCTTGCCGGCCTGGACGCCGGACTGGGCGTCCTCGAACACGGCGGCGTGTCCGGGCTCGACCCCGAGGGCTTCGGCGCCGGCCAGGAACGAGTCCGGCGCGGGCTTGCCCTTGAGGTGCTGCTCCCGGATGGTGAGGCCGTCGACGCGGGCTTCGATGTACTTGCTCAGGTCACCCGCGTCGAGCACCTTGGCGCCGTTCGCCGACGACGTCACGACGGCGATCCGGAGCCCGGCGGCCTTGACCGCTTCGAGGTAGCGGATCGAGCCGGGGTAGGGGCTCACGCCGCGTTCGTCGATGATCTTCAGCACCAGCTCGTTCTTGCGGTTGCCCACGCCGTTGACGGTCGGGGCGTCGACCGCGTCGTCCGGATCGCCTTCCGGCAGCTCGATCCCGCGCGACTTCAGGAATTCCCGCACCCCGTCGGCGCGGGGGCGGCCGTCCACATAGGTCGCGTAGTCCTTGTCCGTGAACTCCTGGAACCCGGCGCCGTCGCGGGCGCGCAGATATTCGTCGAATGTCCGTTTCCAGGCCTCACGGTGGAGAACCGCAGTTCCGGTCAGCACCCCGTCGAGGTCGAAAAGGCACGCGGTGATGGTTTCCGGCAATCCCGTCATGCCCGCACGCTACCGGTCATCGCCGGGGTTCGCGGGCTCTTCGGGGTGCGGTCGCACCCGATGGATGAGTTCGTGCACGGTGGCGTCGGCGAGCCGGTAGCGCACCACCCGGCCGGTGCGCTGCGTGGTGACCAGCCCGTGCGCCCGCAGCAGCCGCAGGGCCTGCGAAACCGCGGTGTCCGTCATGCCCGTGACCGCGGCCAGGTCGGTGACGCTGATCTCCCGCGCGTAGTGGATCGAGACGAGCAGCGCGAGCCGCGAGGGGTCGGCGACGACGGAGAAGCGCTGGGCCCACTCGGCGATGACGGCGCGGTCGCCGAGCCCGTCGGCCGCCGCGGCCACCCGCTCCGGGTCGATCAGCTTGCGGCCGGGGTCGGTGCTCACCCCCGGATGATTCCACCTGGGGTCCGGGCGGACCACCGGTGGCCTGGGTCACGCGCCGCTTGACGCTGCCGGGGGTTCGGACGACGCTGTCGGATTAAGACGCTTGTCATAGTCCGCTCGCCCGAGGAGTCCAGATGACCGATGTCGCCGCCGAGGCCGGGACCAGCTCGAAGACCATCACCTGGCAGGACCCGCTGCCGACCGCCCGGCTCGGCCGCACGATGACCGGCTTCGAGTACCTGACGGCCATCGCCGAGGGCCGCATCCCCGGCCCGCCGATCGCCGCGCACTTCGGGCTGCGCTGGGAAAGCATCGGCCACGGCGAGGTCGTCGCGGTCCTGGAGCCGGACGAGTCGATGTACAACCCGATCGGCATGGTCCACGGCGGCGTCGCGGCCACGATGCTGGACTCGGTGGTCGGCTGCGCCGTGCACTCGACGCTGCCGGCGGGTGTCGGCTACTCGTCGGTGGAGCTCAAGGTCAGCTACCTGCGCGCGATCCACGCGGGCCGCGGCGAGATCCGCGCGACCGGCCGCGTCGTGAAGGAGGGCTCGCGGATCGCCTTCGCCGAGGGCGAGATCCGCGACGCCGAGGGCAAGCTGCTCGCCACGGCGTCGGGGACCTGCGTCATCACGCGCTAGCGGGCTTCCTTGATGTCCCAGTGCTCCACGAGCAGGCCGTCTTCGACACGCAGGATGTCGACGACGGCGTAGCTGCTCCCCGGCAACTGGACGCGCAGGTGCACCGCGACGAGGTCGCCCTCGGCGACGACGTGCTCGATCGTCGTGGTCCCGCCCATCAGCGGCGAGTTCGCCACGGCTTCGGCGAACGCGTCACGGCCGGAGGGAAGGCCGGGGCTGTGGGTGACGAAATCGGGGTGCAGCACGGCTTTCGCGGCGTCGATGTCCTTGTGCACGAACAGGTTCTCGAGGCAGGCAACGACGATTTCGCGGGTTTCGCTCATGGCGTTCATGGTCGGCTTTCCGCGGGCGGCCGTCGATTACGCCGGAGGTAATCACCTCGGCGGTCGGCCGCTCTGCCGCGCGGACTTCGCGTCGACTGCCCAGGTGCCCCTCACGGCTCGATAGTCAGGCCGCGCCCACGCGGCGGTCGAAGACCAGGCCTTCGGCCGCCCGCAGGCCCACGCTGATGGCGCCCGTCAGGACCGCGTCTTCGCCCAGTTCGCCCTGGACCACCTTCGGCACCAGCGGCGTGAACGCGCGCAGGGCGCGGTCGATCGGTTCCAGCAGGAGGTCGGCCGCCGTGCCCATGCCGCCGCCCAGGACGATCAGTTCCGGGTCGATCACCGCCGCCACCGAGGCCACCGTGTACGCCAGGCGATCCGCTTCCGTCTCCACCGCGCGGCGGGCGAGCTCGTCGCCTTCGCGGGCCAGGCGGAACACCTCGCGGGCCGATTTCGCGGTGCCCAGGCCGAGTTCGCGCGCGCCGCGCACGACCGACTGGGCCGCCGTCGCCTCTTCGAGGTGGCCGCGGGTGGGCGGCAGGCCCGGGGAGTCGGCCGCGCGGGTGCGGCCGTACGGGAGGTAACCGATCTCGCCCGCCGCGCCGGTGGCGCCGCGGAACACCCGGCCGTCGACCATGATGCCCATGCCGACGCCGGTGCCGATCGTGATGCAGCCGAACACCGCCACACCCCGCGCGGCGCCGCTTTCGCCTTCGCCGACGGCGGTGAGGTTCGCGTCGTTCTCCACCACCAGGCCCGGGCCCAGCGCGGCCTCGAGGTCGTCGATCAGCCCGGCACGGCCCCAGCCCGGCAGGTTCGGCGCGTGCCGGAAGCAGCGCTTGTCCGGGTCGGCGACGCCGGGGGAGCCGACGACGCGGACAACGATGTCGGCCGCCGTCAGACCCGCCTCGGCGACGGCGTCGGCCGCGATCCGGCCGACCGTGGCGACCAGCGTCGCGCCGGAGCGGGCGGAGTTGCGTTCGTCGCGGCGCGCCACGAGCGTCCGGCCGAGGTCCGACACGGCGACGCGGATGTGCTCGCGGCCGATGTCGACGCCCAGCACGTACCCCGCGGTCGGGTCGGCTTCGTACAGCACGGCGGACCGTCCGGTGCCGGTGGAGGTGTGCCCGGTCGGACGCGCCAGCCCGGCCGCCTCGAGCGCGAGCAGCGCCTGGCTGACCGTCGGCTTCGAGAGCCCGGTGTCCTTCGCGACCTGCGGCCGCGTCGCCGGGCCGCTGCGCCGCAGCAGGTCCAGCACCGCGCGCTGGTTGATCTTCCGCATCCCGGCGGGGGTGCCGACCGTGGGGATTTCTACGCCGGCCACCGGTGCCCGCCTCCTGTTGTCCTCGTGCTCACTGCCAACCTATCCGCCGCGCCGCCGCCGGGGACGGGAATTCCGCCGGAAGGCCGTCCGTTGAGCCGACCATGAGCACTCCGGTACGCGGGCGGGTCCGCGTGGCACAAGGCGCGAAGCGGGTACGGGTGTTCCTCGGCGGGCAGAACGTCGCGGACACGGTGCACCCCCTCCTGGTGTGGGAAGTTCCGTACTATCCCACGTACTACTTCCCACGCGCGGACGTGGAGAGCGGCCTCCTCACCCCCTCCGGGCGGACGTCGCACTCGCCCAGCCGGGGAGAAGGTGTTCTGTCGACGATAAAGGTTGCCGGGTCCGAGGCGGTGGACGGCGCGCTGGAGTACCCGGATTCGCCCATCGAGGAGCTGCGCGGCCACGTGCGGTTCGACTTCGCCGCGTTCGACTGGTTCGAGGAGGACGAGCAGATCTTCACCCACCCCCGCGATCCCGGGGTGCGCGTCGACATCCTGCCCAGCTCCCGGCACGTCCGGATCGAGGTCGACGGCGTGACCGTGGCGGACACCGTCGGCGCGCACCTGCTGTTCGAGACCAACCTGCCGACCCGGTACTACCTGCCGCGCGTGGACGTCCGGATGGATCTGCTCGAGAAGACCGGAACCGTGACGCACTGCCCGTACAAGGGGGCGACGGAGTACTTCTCGGTGACCGGGCACGAGGACCTCGCCTGGAGCTACCCGACGCCGTTGCCGGAGAGCACCCGCGTCGCCGGGCTGGTCGCCTTCCTCGACGAGAAGGTCGACGTCTACGTCGACGACGTCCGGCAGGAGCGGCCCAAGACCAAGTTCGCCTGACCGCTCACGCGTCCGGCAGCCAGTTCCCGTGGAACCCCGCGGGCACCCGCTGCGGCAGGTGGACGACGGCGACCGGCGCGCCCGCGACGTCTCCGGCGTCGAAGACCACGAGGTCACTGCGGTCTTCGGCGGCGTCGTAGACGTAGGTGAGCAGCCAGCCGTCGCCGCCCGCGGCCGGGACGAACACGGCCTCGCCGGGGGTGCGCCCGGGCGCGAAGACGTGCTGCTCGACGCCGCCGGTGTGCAGGTCGTGGCGCCGCAGGAAGCTCTGCTCGCCGTCGCGCCCGCCCTGCGTGACGTGCCCGAACCGGACGTCGGAGCCGGCGAAGCGGTCGTCGATGCGGGGGAACTCGGCGGGCCGCTCGTCGAGCCGCTCCTCGGTGACGCGGCCGGTCGCCGGGTCGAGCGTCCAGCGCCACAGCACGCCGCGCGCCGGGTCGTGCCCCGCCCACCACAGGTGGTCGTAGCGGACGACGTGCACCACGATCCGGCCGTCGGCGGTGTCGTGGGCGTTGAGCGTGTGGAAGACGTAGCACGGCTCGACGTCGAACCAGCGGACGCCGCCGGCCGGGTCGTCGCGGCGCAGCACACCGAGGCGCGCGCCGTAGCCGGCGTCCCAGCGGTAGGGCATGCCCTGGCCGACCGACGCCGGGTCGAACACCACCGGCAGGTCGTAGAACACGGCGTGCGACGCGGTGAGCGCGAAGTCGTGCATCATCGTCAGGCCCGGCACGTCGATCGGCTGCTTGACGACGAGCTTCCCGCTCGCGTCGGCGCGGTAGTAGCTCACGTGCGGCGCGGTGATGCTGCCGTAGCCGAAGAAGTGCAGTTCCCCGGTGGTGGGGCAGATCTTCGGGTGCGCGGTCATCGAGTCGGCCAGTTCGCCGCCGAAGTCGTACGCGCCCACGGTGTCCAGCTCGGTCGTGATCTCGTACGGCAGCGACGACTCGACGAGCGCGAGCGTCCGGCCGGCGTGGTTGACGACGTGGGTGTTGGCCGTGCTGGTGCGCAGGTTCCGGGAGCCGTCGGCGTTGTAGAGCACGGCGTCGTCGTCGCCGAAGCTCTCGGTGCGCACCCAGCGGTTGCGGTACCAGGCGGCGCGGCCGCGCTCGAGGCGGACGCCGTGGAGCATGCCGTCACCGGTGAACCAGTGCTTGCTGCCGGTGCGCGGGTTGGGGCCGTTGCGCAGGTACCAGCCGGTCAGCTCGGGCGGCAGCGCGCCGGTCACCGGCAGGTCGAACGCGGTCAGCTCGTCGTGGACGGGCGCGTACGCCCCGGTGAGGTGGAAGTCGGTCGTGGTCATCGGGTCACGCGGCTTTCTGCGCGCGGGCGCGGACGATGCGCGGGTAGCGGACGGTGAAGGCGACGGGGACGGCGAAGCCGAGGACCTTGAGCACGATCAGCGCCGCCGTCGCGTGCGGGGCGTAGTGCAGCAGCGCGATCCCGGCGAGGCCGGTGACGGTGAAGCTCACGGCCCACACGAGCGTGATGATCAGGTTGACGCGTTTGAATCCCGGGTTGTCCCACAGCTCCGGCGGCGTCATCGTCTTGGCGATGCCGAGGGTGAACGGGCGGCGCAGGAGGATCGAACCCCAGGCGGTGAGCGCCAGCCAGGCGTCGGTGAGCGCGCCGGTGTAGGTCTTCAGCGGCGACGCCGGGAAGCTGAACGCGACGACGGTGAGCAGCGCGAAGAAGGCGAGCGCGCTCAGCTCGATGATCAGCGTGGCCGCCTTGCGGCCTTCGCGGCGGGCCACGGCGAGCAGGACGGCGGCCAGGACGAGCCCGGTGAGGGCCGACCAGCGCCAGTCGAACTGGGTCGCGACGACCGCGAAGGCGATCCACGGGATGAAGCTCTTGAGGTAGTTCACGGCCGGTCTCCTCGTGACGTTCCAACTATGACATGTCGAAGCTAGAGGGTCATCATTGGACATGTCAAGAGTGGAAGGTAAGATGAGGACATGAGCCTTCGACACGCGGTGCTCGGCATGCTGGACGAGGCGCCGGCCAGTGGTTACGACCTGCTGAAACGCTTCGAGCAGGCGATGTCCAAAGTGTGGGCGGCGACGCAGAGCCAGCTGTACGGCGAACTCGGCAAGCTCGAGAAGGCCGGCCTCATCCGGGTCCTCGCCGAGGGCCCGCGCGGGCGCAAGGAGTACGAGATCACCGAGGACGGCCGCGTCGAGCTGCGGCACTGGCTGGTCGAGGTGAAACCCAACCGGTCCCCGCGCAACGAGGTCCTGCTGCGCGTCTACTTCCTGGGCTCGGTGTCGCCGGAGAAGGCGAAGGAGTTCATCGAGTACATGGGCGAGAACAGCCGTCAGCGCGAAGAACGCCTCACGGAGCTGGAAGCGTCGATCGACTGGGGCGACGACCACGAGGCCCAGTACGGCCGCCTGGTCCTGGAGTGGGGCAAGCGCTTCTCGGCGATGAGCCGCGAGTGGTCCGAATGGGCCGTCAAGCAGATCGAGTGACCCGCGTATAACGCCCTGCACGGCACCGCCCGGCCGGGTCGGCCCCGACGTCGGCTGGACCGGCCGGCGCACTCGTTTGCGCCGTCCGGCACTGTGGCGGCGCACACATTCGGCGGCTTCCGCTGTCATCTCGTCACAGAGATGGCCTGACACGACTACGCCGCGTTGACGCCCACCGAGGTCTGGCACCGGTTCGTCGAGCTGACCGCGCGCGGCTCGTCGCAGGACCTGGCCGGGCTCGTCGCCGCGACGACGGCGATCTGGGCCCTCATCGACGACCTCGCCGAAGCGCTCACGACGTCCTACCGGGACACGACGGCGGAAGTGCTGGTGGCGCACCAGAACCGGCGCTCGGCGCTGGTCGAGGCGCTGTTCGCCGGCGGCTCCGCGACCGAGGGCACGCTGTGGGACATCGCCCGCGTGCTCGACCTCTCGCTCGACGGCACGTTCGTGGTGGTCGCCGCGGAGACCCCGCGGCTGGGCCAGGAACCGCTGCCGCAGATCGAGCAGCGGCTGCGCGAACGGCACCACGCGTCGGCCTGGCGGCTCAGCCCGGACCTGCAGGTCGGCGTCGTGTCCCTGCGCGACCCGAGCGCGTCGAAGGCGATCGTGGAGCTGGTCCGCGAGCACCCGGTGGGCCGCGTCGGAATGAGCCCGGTGTTCACCGGCCTCGCCCACACCGCCCGCGCGCTGCACCTCGCGCGGGTGGCGCTGTCGAGCCTGGCGCCGGGCACGCCGTCGCTGGTGCAGTTCACCGAGTCGCCGCTGGCCGGGCTGGTGGCCAGCTCGCCGGAGGCGTCGGTGCAGCTGGCCCACCACGTGCTGCAGCCGATCCTCGACCTGCCGGGCGACGACCGGAACGTGCTGCTGCTGACGCTGCGCGCCTGGTTCGACTGCCAGGGTTCGACGAAGCTGACGTCGGAGCGGATGTTCTGCCACCCCAACACGATCCGCCACCGCCTGCGCCGCGTCACCGACGAGCTGGGCCGCTCCCTGACCGACCCGGCGGACATCGCCGAGCTGGGCGCGGCACTGCGGGCGCTGAACCTCTTCCCGGAAGCGACCCACCTCCCCGCGCCGCGCTGAGCCGAAAGCCGTGAAGGACTCCTTACCGGCGCTAAGAGCCGGTAAGGAGTCCTTCACGGCTTTCAGGCCGCTCCGTGGCGAACGTCGGCGCCCACTAGACGCTTTGCCGCGAGCGCCACTTTCCCTAGGAAGGATGCGACACCTCACGTGGGCTTTACATCGCCGTGTTGCCCTGAGAGGTCACGACGCCAGCAGTTCGCGCGTGCGGGCTTGGTCCGCAGCCGAGCCGAAGGGCATCACCAGCAGTTCCGTCGCGCCCGCGTCTTCGAGGGATTTCACCTGTCGCCGCACGGTTTCCTCGTCGCCGATGATCGCGCTGTCCGACGCCTTCGCGTAGCCGTCGCGGTCCAGGACCGCGCGGTAGGCCGGGACGCTCGCGGCGGCGCCGTAGGTCTCCTCGACCCAGGCCCGGCGTTCGTCCACTTCGGACGTGACGCAGATCAGCTGCCCGGAGACGACGCGTGATGCGGTCCCCAGCGTCGGCACGACGAACTCGCCGATGGCCCGCGGGCCGGCCCAGGTCGTGATCACGCCGTCGGCCAGTTCGCCGGCCAGCCGCGTCGACTTCGGGCTCACCGAGCCCACCAGCACCGCGGGCCGCCCGGCGCCGGGGGCGTTCACGCCGCCCGCCGCGGTGAGCGTCTCGCCGTGGACGTCCGCCTTTTCCCCGCGCAGCATCGGGTTCAGCGCCTGGAGGTACTCGCGCAGGTGGCGGATCGGGCGGTCGTAGGAGTACCCGAACTCGTGCTCGACGATGTACCGGTGGCTCAGCCCGACCCCGAGGTGGACCGGCACGCCGGTGGCGGCCTGCACGGTCAGCGCCTGCGCGGCCATGGTGATCGGGTGCCGCGGGTAGGTCGGCACGACGCAGGTGCCCAGCTCGATCCCGGGCGCGGCGGCACCGAGCGCGGGCAGCGCGGTGAGGGCGTCCCAGCCGCCGCGTTGCGCCAGCCAGAGCGTCTGGTAGCCGAGCTTCGCGGCTTCGCGTGCTTGCGTGGTCATGGCGTCGAAGCCGACGCCGAGTTCGTCGATCAGGATTCCGGTGCGCATGTGTTCTCCCAGTGTGTTCAGTACGCGCGTTCGAGCCGTTTCCGGTCGAGCGCGACGGATTCGGTGAAGAGCGCGATGGCCCGCGGCGCGACCGCGCGCAGCTGCGTCGTCGAGACGGCCACGGGTTCGAAGGCGTGGGCGACGGTGTCGGCGATCAGCGCGGGCTCCGCCGGGGGAACGCCGACGAGGAAGCCGTGCAGTACCGCGCGGTAGGCGACGGCGAGCTCGCGGGCCGGCCGGTCGGTGCGGAGCAGGTCGTTGTCCGCCAGCAGCTCGAGGTACTCGACGAACGCCTCGTCGTGGCGCGGGTCGAGCTTGTCGTGCAGCTTCGGCAGGAGCTTGCCGAGGGTTTCGGTGTCGTCGGCGTACCCGGCGCGCAGCAGCGGGCGGGCCAGCACGTTCGTGTACTGGACCTCGGTCAGCGTGGCGAGCCGCGCGGCGAGCGGGTCGGCTTCGAGCGCTCGCACCAGGTCTTCGATGCTGCGGACGGACTCCCGCAGCAGGACGGCGAGGAACAGCTCCTCGCGGTTCTTCCAGTGCAGGTAGACGGTCCCCTTGCCGACGCCGGCCCGCTCGGCGACGTCCTCGATCGTGGTGCGCCGGTAGCCGGCGCGCAGCAGCAGCTCGGCGGCGGCGTCGAGGATCCGCTCGGCCCGTTCGGCGCGGTCTTCGGCAGGAGGCATGTGACCATCATATGACCGAATACGAAATCTGGTCAAACGTCAGGCCGGGAAACGGCGAGGCGCGCAGCACCCCGCCGTCCCGGTCGGCGACCGTCAGCCGTCCGACGACCGCTTCCAGAGGTTGATGTTCGCGTCGGTGGCGTGGCCGTCGATCTCGGTCAGCTCCTCGGAGCTGAAGTCGAGGTTGCCGAGCGCGCCGACGTTGTCCTCGAGCTGCTTGACGCTGCTCGCGCCGATCAGCACCGAGGTCACGCGGGCGTCGCGCAGCGCCCAGGCCAGCGCGAGCTGGGCCAGCGACTGCCCGCGGCGCCCGGCGATCCCGTTGAGCGCGCGGACGCGGCCCAGCCGGTCGTCGTCGAGGGTGTCCGGGTCGAGCGACTTGCCCTGCGCGGCCCGGGAGTCCGCCGGGACGCCGGTCAGGTACTTGTCCGTCAGCAGACCCTGCGCCAGCGGGGAGAACGCGATGCAGCCCGCGCCCACGTCCGCCAGCGTGTCGAGCAGGTGGTCCTCCTCGATCCAGCGGTTCAGCATCGAGTACGACGGCTGGTGGATCAGCAGCGGCGTGCCGAGCTCCCGCAGCAGCCGCGCCGCTTCGGCCGTCCGCTCCGAGCTGTACGACGAGATCCCGACGTAAAGCGCTTTCCCGGCGCGGACGGCGCTGTCGAGTGCGCCCACCGTCTCCTCCAGCGGCGTCTCGGGGTCGAACCGGTGCGAGTAGAAGATGTCGACGTAGTCCAGGCCCAGGCGGCCGAGCGACTGGTCCAAGGAGGACAGCAGGTACTTGCGGGAGCCCCACTCGCCGTAGGGCCCGGGCCACATGTCGTACCCGGCCTTGGTGGAGATCACCAGCTCGTCGCGGTAGGGCTTGAAGTCGGTGGCCAGCAGCCGCCCGAAGTTCTCCTCGGCCGAGCCGAAGGGCGGGCCGTAGTTGTTGGCCAGGTCGAAGTGCGTGATGCCGAGGTCGAAGGCGCGGCGGGTGATGTCGCGCTGGGTCTGCAGGGGCTTGTCGTGGCCGAAGTTGTGCCACAGCCCGAGCGAGATCGCGGGCAGCTTCAGCCCGGACCGCCCGCAGCGCCGGTAGGGGATCGAGTCGTATCGGCCGGAAGCCGCAACATAGGTCACGCGGCCGATGCTAACCGTCCGGGACGCGCTCGCCAGTCCGGTAGAGTCCGGGGTGAGCGAGCGCTTAGGAGGCCATCGGTGGGCACCGGATTCTTCACCTCCGTCGACGACGTGTCGGCGAAACTGGCCGAGGCCGGCTACCTGGCGTCGACGGCGGTGGCGACCACGGTGTTCCTCGCCGACCGGCTCGGCAAGCCATTGCTGGTCGAAGGCCCCGCCGGCGTCGGCAAGACCGAGCTGGCCAAGGCCGTCGCCCAGGTCAGCGGCTCGCGGCTGGTGCGCCTGCAGTGCTACGAGGGCATCGACGAGGCCCGCGCGCTGTACGAGTGGAACCACGCGAAGCAGCTGCTGCGGATCACCGCCGGCCGAGACGAGACGTGGGAGGACGCCCGCACCGACATCTTCGGCGAGGAGTTCCTGCTGCGCCGCCCGCTGCTCACGGCGATCTCGTCGGACGAGCCGACCGTGCTGCTCATCGACGAGACCGACAAGGCCGACATGGAGGTCGAGGGCCTGCTGCTGGAGGTGCTCGGCGACTTCCAGGTGACCGTGCCGGAGCTGGGCACGATCACCGCCACGCGCGCGCCGTTCGCCGTGCTGACGTCCAACGCGACCCGCGAGCTGTCCGAAGCGCTGCGCCGCCGCTGCCTGTTCCTGCACATCGACTTCCCGGACGAGGACCTGGAGCGCGAGATCGTCCGGCTCAAGGTGCCCGGCATCGACGACGCCCTGGCCGATTCCGTCGTCCGGGTGATCGCCGCGCTGCGCGCGATGGACCTGCGGAAGCTGCCGTCGGTCGCCGAGACCATCGACTGGGCGCGCACGCTGCTCGCGCTGGGCGCGACGACGCTGAGCGAGCAGGTGGTGCGGGAGAGCCTCGGCGTCGTGCTCAAGCACCAGGACGACATCACCAAGGCCGGCGCCGGGCTGCAGCTCGAACAGGTCCTGGACGCGTCGTGACCGGCGGCGTGCCGGAGCGGCTCGCGTCGTTCGTCAAGGCGCTGCGGGTGCAGGGCATCCCGGCGGGCCCGGCCGAGACGGTCGACGCCGCCGCGGCGCTCGAGGTCCTCGGGTTCGACGACCGCGAGCTGGTCCGCGAGGGCCTGGCCGCGGCCCTGGTCCGCCGCGGCGGGCAGCGCGCGGTGTTCGACGCCGCGTTCGACCTGTACTTCCCGGCCGGGATCGGCACGCCCGAACGGGCCCGGTCGGACACGACCCTCGAAGAGCTGCGGGAGCAGCTCGCGGCGGCGTTGACCGCGGGCGACGAGCAGGCCCTGGCGCAGCTGGCCGGGCTCGCCGTCGACATGCTGGGCCAGTACGGCTCGTCGTCCGGACCCGGTGGCGGCTTCTCGGCCCACCAGACCCTGGACCGGCTGCAGCCGCAGACGCTCATCGCGCGCGTGCTCGCGGCGATGCGTGGCGGCGGGGCGCGCGGCGAGTTCACCGACCGGCTCGACCGCGACGAGATCCGCCGTCGCGTCGAGGGCTTCCGCGGCCAGGTCCGCACCGAGGCCCGCCGCCGCGCGGCCGAGGTCCGCGGCCGCGAGCGCGTCGCCAAGCACGCCATCGCGCCCGCGGCGGACCGCGTCGACTTCCTCATCGCCAGCCGCAGCCAGCTCGCCGAGCTGCGGCGCACGATCCAGCCGTTGTCCCGCAAGCTGGCGACCCGCCTCGCGGCCCGCCGCAAGCGCACCACGCGCGGGCAGATCGACCTGCGCCGCACACTGCGGCGCTCGCTCTCGACCGGCGGCGTGCCGCTGCGCCCGGCGTACCGCCACCGCCGGCCCGGCCGGCCGGAAATCGTGCTGCTGTGCGACCTTTCCGGTTCGGTGGCGGGGTTCGCGAACTTCACCATGCTGCTCGTGCAAGCGCTGCGCGACCAGTTCAGCAAGATCCGCGTGTTCGCGTTCGTCGACAGCGCGGACGAGGTCACGCACCTGGTCACCACCGGCGTCGCCGACCCGGAGAAGCTCGGCGCGCGCATGCTCGCCGAAGCCGCGCTGGTGCGCTGGGACGGCCACAGCGACTACGGCGGCTCGCTCGCGCAGTTCACGGCGAACTGGCTCGACGCGGTCGGCCCGCGCACGTCGGTGCTCATCCTCGGCGACGCCCGCACCAACGGCGGCGACCCGAACCTCGACGCCGTCCGCGCGATCAAGTCGCGCGCCCGCCACGTCTACTGGCTGAATCCCGAGCGGCGATCGCTGTGGTCGACGGGCGACTCGGCGGCGCTGGAGTACGCCGACGTCGTGGAGATGCACGAATGCCGCACGGTGCACCAGCTCTCGACGCTGGTCACCCGCCTGCTGCCGGTGTGAGCCACGCGTCGATGCCGCGCAGCATCCCGGCTTTTGTCGTCTCGGGCGCGAACGAAGCGTGCACGCTCGCCCGTGCGAAGTCGGCCATCGCGGCGTCGTCGTAGCCGAACGCCCGTTGGACGCGGGCGTATTCGCCGGCCAGCTGCGCGCCGGTGACCGACGGGACGTCGGTGTTCAGGGTGACCCGCAGGCCCGCGTCGAGCAGCCGGGGGAGCGGGTGCTCGGGCAGCGACGGCACCAGGCCGAGCGTGACGTTCGACGACGGGCAGACCTCGAGGGCGAGCCCGCGGTCGCGGACCTCCGCGGTCAGCTCGGCGTCGTCGAGGACGCGGATGCCGTGGCCGAGGCGTTCGGTCCGGCCGATTTCGAGGGCCTCGCGGATGCTGTCCGGCCCGGCGTCCTCGCCGGTGTGGTGCAGCAGGTGGATCCCGGCCGCGCGGGCCTTCTCGAAGAGCGTCGCGAACGGCCGGAGCGAGTGGTTCTCCTCGCCGGCCATGCCGATCGCGAACACGTCGTCGTACTTCAGGGCGAGTGCGAGGGTGCGCTCGGCGCGCTCGACCGACCGGCGGCGGGAGTGGTCCAGCAGCAGCCGCCACTCGATGGCGCCGCTGTCCTTGAGTCCTTTGAGGACGGACGCGAGCGGCATTTCCGGGTCGCCCAGGCGTTCCCCGTGGGCGGCCGCGGTGAAGGTGATCTCGGCGTAGCGCGTGCCCTGCGCGGCTTCGTCCGCGCAGTACTCGCGGGCGATCCGTTCGAAGTCCTCGGGTCGTCGCAGGCACGACCGGATGAGCGTGTTGTAGTCGGCGAAGGCGCGAAAGCCGTCGAAGACGGGCTGCTCGGCCGGGACGTCGACGCCGTTGGCCGCACCGAGCTCGCGGAGCGTGCCCGGCCGGATCGTGCTCTCCAGGTGGACGTGCAGGTGGGCCTTCGGCAGGGCGGCCAGGTCGCGCATGATCGCGAGCGTAGGGGGCCGGGGCCGGGATCCGCGCGCGAATTTCCGGCCGAGACGCAACTCGTGGGTTGCGCCTGACGCCGTCTCGTGCAACTCTGTGGTTGCACGGGAACCGACTCAAGGGGATGAAGATGAACCAGGACCAGGTCGAGCAGGAGATCGTGATCGACGCGCCGGTCGAGCGGGTGTGGGCGGTGCTCACCGAGCCGGAGCACGTCGGCCGGTGGTTCGGCGACGGCACGCCGGCGCCGGTGGACCTGCGGCCGGGCGGGATCATCCGGCTCGACCACGGCGACCACGGCACGTTCCCGACCAAGATCGTCGCCCTGGACCCGCCGCGCTCGCTGTCGTACCGCTGGGCCAGCGGGTTCCCGGGCGTGGTCGCCGACGAGGACAACTCGACGCTGGTCGAGTTCACGCTGTCGGCGGAGGGCGGCGGCACGCGGCTGAAGGTGGTCGAAAGCGGCTTCACCACCCGTGCGCCGTCGCCATCGCCGTCGCCGGACGACACCCGCGAGAGCCACGAGCAGGGCTGGACGGCGGTGATCGCCAAGCTCGGGGAGCTGTCCGAGAAACTGGCGGTATGACGACGGAGCCCATCGCGGCCGAAGAGGTCTTCGCGGCCCTGGCCGACCCGACCCGGCGCCGCCTGCTGGAGCTGCTGTCCGGGCGCGGCGACGCGACGGCGACGGAGCTGGCGGCGGACCTCCCCGTCACCCGGCAGGCCGTGGTCAAGCACCTCGCGGTGCTGGATCAGGCCGGCTTGGTGACGGGCCGCCGCGACGGCCGCGAGCGCCGCTACCAGGTCCGGCCGGCCGGGCTGGCGGCCACGGCGCACTGGATGAACGAGGTGGCCGCCCGGTGGTCGCCCCGGTTGTCGGCGATCAAGCGCCTGGCGGAGCAGGCCGAGCAAGACTGACGCCGCCCGCCCGGCCCGTAACTCGCGTGATCGGGCCCGTCACCCGCGTGACTGGGCCCGTGACTCGCGTGATTGGGGCCGGAACTCGCGAGTCACGGCTTCGATCACGCGAGTTCCGGCCCCGATCACGCCGGTTCCGGCTTTGATCACGTGAGTTACGGCTTCGGACACGGTGGTTCCGGCTTCGGGCACGCGAGATCGGGGTGCGGGGAGACCGGGTGGTCCGGCGGGCCGGAGGTTTGGCGGAGGTCACACGGGGAACCTCTGGGGGGTTCGTCCGCGTTGTCAGGATGACCGTTACCGATGAGGGAGGACCACCGTGGCTTTCATGCGCAAGCTCACCGTGCTGGCCGGAGCCGCCGGCGCCGCCCGCGCCTACGCCAAGAAGAACCCCGAGAAGGTGAACCAGGCCGTCGGCAAGGCCGCCAAGTTCGCCGACGACAAGACCAAGGGCAAGTACCACCAGCAGATCGCCGGCGTCGTCCGCAAGGTCAGCACGGTGACCGGGCCGGACGGGCGGCCGGGGCCGGCCGCCCGCTAGACCCGGGTCACTCGGCGGACAGGGTTTCGAGCACGCCTTCGCCGTACTTGGCGAGCTTGTTCTCACCGACTCCGCTGACCGTGCCCAGGTCCGCCAGCGACGACGGCCGCTGCGTGGCGATCTGGCGCAGGGTCGCGTCGTGGAAGATGACGTAGGCGGGTACGCCCTGCTCCTTCGCGACGCCGGCCCGCCAGGCCCGCAGCCGTTCGAACAGCGGGGCCGCCTCCGCGGGCATGTCCACCGCGGGGGCGGCTTTCCTGCTGCCGCCACGCGCTTTCGGCGGGGCGGACCGCTCGGGCTCGCGCCGCAGCATGACCTCACGGTCGCCGCCCAGCACCTCGGCGCTCGCCTCGGTGAGCACCAGCGAGCCGTAGTCGCCCTCGACGGCGAGCCAGCCCTGGGCGAGCAGCTGCCGCACCACCGCGCGCCACTCCGGCTCGCGCAGCTCGGTGCCGATGCCGAACGTCTTCAGCGTGTCGTGCTGGAACTGCGTGACTTTCGGCGTGGACTTGCCGAGCAGGATGTCGATGACCTGCCCGGCGCCGAACTTCTGACGGCGTTCGTTGCGCAGCCGCACGATCGTGGACAGCAGCTTCTGCGCGGGGATCGTGCCGTCGAACTTCTCCGGCGGGTTCAGGCACGTGTCGCAGTTGCCGCAGGGCTCGGCCTTCTGCCCGAAGTAGTCGAGGATCTGCACGCGGCGGCATTCGACCGTCTCGCACAGCGCCAGCATCGCGTTGAGGTGCGCGCCGAGCCGGCGCCGGTGCGCGTCGTCGCCCTCGGACGTGTCGATCATCTTGCGCTGCTGCACCACGTCCTGCAGCCCGTAGGCCAGCCAGGCCGTCGACGGCAGCCCGTCGCGGCCCGCGCGGCCGGTCTCCTGGTAGTAGCCCTCCACGGACTTGGGCAGGTCGAGGTGCGCGACGAACCGGACGTCCGGTTTGTCGATGCCCATCCCGAACGCGATCGTGGCGACCACGATCAGCCCGTCTTCCCGCAGGAAGCGCGACTGGTGCTTCGCACGGATCCGCGAATCCAGCCCCGCGTGGTACGGCACGGCCGGGATCCCGTTCTGCACCAGGAACTCCGCGGTCTTCTCCACCGAGTTCCGGGACAGGCAGTAGACGATCCCGGCGTCACCCTGGTGCTCGGTGCGCAGCAGCTCCAGCAGCTGCCGCTGCGGCGAGTTCTTGCCGACGATCCGGTACTGGATGTTCGGCCGGTCGAAGCTCGCGACGAAGTGGCGGGCCTCGTCGAGGTTCAGCCGGGCCGCGATCTCCTTGTGCGTGGCCGCGGTGGCGGTCGCGGTGAGCGCGATCCGCGGCACGTCCGGCCAGCGCTCGTGCAGCGCCGAGAGCTGCAGGTAGTCGGGCCGGAAGTCGTGGCCCCACTGGGCGACGCAGTGCGCTTCGTCGATCGCGAACAGCGAGATCTTGCCGCGGTCGAGCAACCGCACGGTGGCTTCCACCGAAAGCCGTTCCGGCGCAAGGTAGAGCAGGTCGAGCTCACCGGACAGGAACGCCGACTCGACCTCCTGGCGGGCCGCGTAGTCCTGGGTGGAGTTGAGGAAACCCGCCCGGACGCCGGCGTTGCGCAGCGCGTCGACCTGGTCCTGCATCAGCGCGATCAGCGGCGAGACCACCACGCCCACGCCCGGCCGCACCAGCGCCGGGATCTGGTAGCACAGCGACTTCCCGCCGCCGGTGGGCATCAGCACGAGCGCGTCGCCGCCGGCGATCACGTGCTCGACGATCGCCGCTTGTTCGCCGCGGAAGCTGTCGTAGCCGAACACCCGGCGCAGGGTGTCGAGGGCTTCGGAGTCCGTTCCGGCTTCGAGGTGGGTCTCGGTGGCTGCCACCCGGCCGAGTCTAGAGCCGGGGTACGACAACTTCCGTGCGCCCTCTCCGGCGTGCCGGAACAGGCGCTCAGGCGGGCCGTCCCCGCGGAAGCCGCGTGATCCGCGACCGGACCCGTCCCCGTCACGGCCGGGTGACACACTGGAGCCGATGGACGAGTACTTCCCGGTGACCGACCTGGCCGCGCACTTCGGCGGCGAGTGGCGGCTGGACCGCGAGATCCGCACCGCCGGCGGCGAGCCCGCGGGCGAGGTCACCGGCACCGCCACCTTCACCGAAGAGAGCGGCGTGCTCGTCTACCGCGAAGCCGGCGAAATGCGGCTCGACGGCTACACCGGCCCGGTGACGCGCACGCTGCACTACCGGCCCACCGCGCCCGGCCGGGCCGACGTCCACTTCGACCACGGCGGCTTCTTCCACGAGCTCGACCTGCGTGAGGGGCACTGGCGGACCGACCACCCCTGCCGCGACGACCTGTACCGCGGCAGCTACCGCGTGCTCGACGCCCGCCGCTGGCGGCAGGAGTGGGCGGTCCGCGGGCCGGCCAAGGACCACGTGATCGTCACCCGGTTCAGCCGGCCGCCGGGCTGAGCAGGTCGGCCAGGTCGATCCGGCGCAGGAACTCGCTCCGGATCCGGTCGCCGACCTCCGCGACCAGCCACCCGCCGTCGTCGGCCGGGTCGATGTGCGTCCGGAACGGCCGCTGCCCCTTGGGGAGGTCCACCACGCGCGCGAGCTCCTCGGCGACCGTCGCGACGTCGGCGCCGGCCGGGGTGATCTCGGCCAGCTTCGCCGCGACGTGGTCGGTCAGGCCCGCGTAGCGCTCTTCGTAGGCGGCCGCGACGTCCGTGTCGGCCGGGTGCCCGGAGTTCGGGAAGTGGTTGGTGCCCGAGGTGAACGCGCCGGGCACGATGATCGCGGTGTCGACGCCGAAGCGGGCCACCTCGGCGGCGTAGGAGACGGCGAGGCTGTCCATCGCCGCCTTCGCCGCGAAGTACGGCGCGAGGTAGGGCGGGGTGCCGCCGCGGACACTGCTGCTCGACACCCACACCAGCAGCCCGTCGCGCTGCGCGCGCAGGTGGGGGAGGGCGGCGCGGTTGACGCGCTGGGTGCCGATCGCGTTGGTGTCGTACAGCTGCGCGAGCTGCTCGGCGGTGAACGCCTCGGCCGGGCCGAGCACCATGTGCCCGGCGTTGTGCACCACGACGTCCAGCCGGCCGTGCTCGGCGACGATCGACGCGATCGCGGCGTCGGCCGACTCCTGGCTGGAGACGTCCAGCTCGACCGAGCGCAGATCCGCCTCGTGCTCGCGGGCGAACGCGGCGGCGGCGTCGACCTGCGGCGCGTTGCGGCCGCCGGTGTCGCGCATGCCCGCGTAGACGGTGTGGCCGGCGCGGGCCAGCGCCCGGGCGGAGAGGGCGCCGATCCCGCTGGAGGCGCCGGTGACGACGATGATCATGGCTCTTTTCCTTTCCGAGTAAGGGTTTCTCAGACGATCCCGCCGTTGGCGCGCAGCACCTGGCCGTTGACCCAGCGGGCCGGCCCGGCGAGGAACGCGACGACCTCGGCGATGTCCCCGGGCTGCCCGAGGCGCTCGAGCGGCGGCTGCTTGGCCATCCGGTCGATGGTCTCCTGGTCCTTGCCGTCCAGGAACAGGGCGGTCGCGGTCGGCCCGGGGGCGACGGTGTTCACGGTGATGTCGCGCCCGCGCAGCTCGCGCGCCAGGATCATGGTGATCGCCTCGACCGCGCCCTTGGTGGCGTTGTAGACGCCGTAGCCGGGCAGATTCAGCCCGAGCACGGACGTCGAGGTCAGGACGACGGCGCCGCCGTCGCGCACCCGCTTCGCCGCCTGCTGGGCCACGGCGAACGTGCCGCGGATGTTGGTGCGGTGCACCCGGTCCAGCACGTCGAAGTCGGTGTCCGCGATCGGCGTCGGCGCGGTCATCACGCCGGCCAGGTGGGCGACGACGTCGACGCCGCCGTAGGTGCGCTCCGCGGTGTCGAACAGGTCCGCGACCGCGTCGAGGTCGGCGACGTCGGCCTTGACCGCGATCGCCCGGCCACCGCGCTCGGTGATGGCCGAGACGGCGGCGTCGGCCTCGGTCCGGTTGCCCGCGTAGTTGACGACGACGGCCATACCGTCGGCGGCCAGGCGCTCGGCGACCTGGCGGCCGATGCCGCGGGAGCCGCCGGTGACGATCGCGACGCGGGGTTCGGTGGTGCTCATCGGTGCCTTCTTCCTCTCGGGTGGCGCCGGTAGCGCCGCTTCCGTCTTGCTGTTATCGACGATAGCACTCGAACGTTAACGACGCTAGTCTTGAGCTGTTATCGTCGTTACACCGCGGGCGCGTTCCCGGGGGTGTGGGCATCCGGCGGTACCGGCATCCGCCGGACGGCCGAATCGGAAGTCCGGGCGCGCCAACGGGTTTCGGAGCCGGTGGGGCGGGAACCCTTGGCATATCGGGGAGCTCGACATCCTTTAAGGAGTTTTGTGCGATGCCCACATGGCTGATCGTCGTGATCGTCGTCGTGGCCGTCGCGGTGCTCGGCGCCGTGATCTGGCTGGTGACGCAGGAGATGCAGCGGAAACGCCTGCAGCAGCGGTTCGGTCCGGAGTACGACCGGACGGTCGAGGAGAAGGACAGCCCGCGGGCCGCGCAGCGTGAACTGGCCGAGCGGGAGCGCCGCCACAAGGAGCTCGACATCCGCCCCCTGTCGGCGTCGGCGCGCGAGCGCTACACCCGGGAATGGGCGCAGGCCCAGGAAAACTTTGTCGACCACCCGGCCGCCGCGGTGGCCGAGGCCGACCGCGTCCTGGTCTCGCTGATGTCCGACCGCGGGTACCCGACCGAAGGCTACGAGCAGCAGCTGGCCGACCTGTCGGTCCGGCACGCCAAGACCCTCGAGCACTACCGCGCCGCCCACGCGACGCAGCACGAGCGCAGCGGCGCGTCCACTGAGGACCTCCGCGACGCGATGGTGCACTACCGCACCGTGTTCGAGGACCTGCTGACCGACGGCTCCGATGGTTCGGACAACGCGGACGCCGCGGCCGACGACCACCACGAGCGCCGCAACGGCCACGACCACAACGGTCACGACCACAGCGAGCGCGAGCACGACCGCACCGCCCAGGACGGCACCGCTGTCGCGGCGGACCGCACCGCCGGTGCGCCGGACCGCACCGAGCACGACCCCAGCGAAAAAGTACGAGACCGCGACGGCGTACAGCCCGAGCGGGAAGCGTCCGCACAGCCGCGGACCGAGTGGAACGGAGGACGCTGACCATGACCGATCACCTCACCCGGCACAGCGCCGAACAGGACGACGACTTCGCCCGCGAGGGTGACGTGCGCGAGACCGGCGGGACGGACTTCCGCGAGCCGGTCGCCGAAGACCACGGGGACGACCAGGCCCTGAGCACCGCCGACCTGGCGTCGGCGACGGGCCGGCACGACACCGCCACGGACACCACGGCGGACACCAGTGCTGACACGGCCGCTGACACCACCGCGGGCACCGCTGCCGGCACCACTGCTGACACATCGGACACCCGCGCCGACTCGGCGCGGCCGTCGGCCGATGACGGCGCCGACCAGCAGCCGTTGATCGACGAGGAGAAGGTCACGGGCTTCCGCGACCGCTGGCAGGGCGTCCAGACCGGCTTCGTCGACGACCCGCAGAAGGCGGTCCGCGAGGCCGACGAGCTGGTCGCGGGCGTCATCAGCGCGCTGGCCACGACGTTCGCCGAGCACAAGAGCGAGCTGGAAGGCCAGTGGCAGCACGGCGAGCCGGCCACCGAGGACCTGCGTCTGGCGCTGCGGCGCTACCGCTCGTTCTTCGACCAGCTGCTGCCCCGCTAGCCACCACCGGTGCCGGCGTGCATGATCGACGCACGCCGGCACACCGGTGTCCGCGAACGGGGAGGGCAAGCCGATGAACGTGGCCGATCTGCTCACAGACGGCTTCAGCAGGGTCCAGGGCTCCGTGCACGCGGCGGTGGAAGGTCTCACCGCCGAGCAGCTCGGGGCCCGTCTCGACGCAGAGGCCAACTCGATCGCCTGGCTGGTCTGGCACCTGACCCGCGTCCAGGACGACCACGTCGCCGGCGTGGCCGGGACCGAGCAGGTGTGGACGAGCCAGGACTGGCTGACCCGGTTCGGCCTCCCGTTCCCGGCCGGCGACACCGGCTACGGGCACCGCCCGGCCGACGTCGACGCGGTCCGGGTCGAGGCCGAGCTGCTCACCGGGTACTACGACGCGGTGCACGAGCAGACCCTCAAGTACGTCCAGGGGCTCGACGGCCAGGCCCTCGACCGGGTCGTCGACGAGGCCTGGGACCCGCCGGTCACCCTCGGCGTGCGGCTGGTGAGCGTCGTCGACGACGACATCCAGCACGCCGGGCAGGCCCAGTTCGTCCGCGGCGTCCTCGAACGCCGCTAGTCAGTCCTCGTAGCCGTCGCCGCGGTGGTCCGGGAGCCGTTGCGGCCCCGGACCGGCGGCGCCGAGCCGGTCGCCGGGGTTGGCGAGCCGGCACTTCGACAGCGACATGCAGCCACAGCCGATGCAGTCGCCCAGCTGGTCGCGCAGCTGGGCCAGCTGCCGGATCCGCGCGTCCAGGTCCTCCTGCCAGCAGCGGGAGATCCGTGCCCAGTCGGCGCGCGTGGGGGTGCGGTCGTCGGGCAGCAGCGCGAGCACCTCGCGGATCGCCGACAGCGGCATCCCGACCCGTTGCGACATCCGGACGAACGTCACCCGCCGCAGCGTGTCGCGGCAGTAGCGGCGCTGGTTGCCGGCCGTGCGCCGGCTGCGGATGAGCCCCTCGTCCTCGTAGAAGCGCAGGGCCGACGCGGGCACCCCGCTGCGTCGCGACAGTTCGCCGACGGTGAGGTCGGGCAGCCTCCGGGCTGTGGCGTTCACCATGCTCCCAGCCAACCACAGCCGCGCGCTTGACTTCAAGCGAGCTTGAAGTCTCATCCTGACCCGGACGGCAACAACGCCGCTGTGTCAAGGAGGAAGCGTGTCCGAAGTTCCGGTACGGGTCGCCGTGATCGTGGGAAGTGTCCGGGAAGGACGGTTCGGCCCGGTGGTCGCGGACTGGCTGGCCGCCGTCGCGGGCGAGCACGGCGGGTTCGACGTCGACGTGATCGACCTCGCCGAACCGGACCTGCCGCTGGCGATGCCGGCGTTCGGGAGCACGCCGTCGCCCGCGGTGCTCGCCGAGGCCGCCAAAGTGACGCCGCGGCTGGCGGCCGCGGACGCGTTCGTCGTGGTCACCCCGGAGTACAACCACAGCTACCCGGCGTCGCTCAAGAACGTCATCGACTGGCACCGCACCGAGTGGGCCGCGAAGCCGGTCGCGTTCGTCTCCTACGGCGGCATGTCCGGTGGCCTGCGCGCGGTCGAGCACCTGCGCGCGGTCTTCGCCGAGCTGCACGCGGTGACCATCCGCGAGACGGTCAGCTTCCACGGCGCGCACACCCGGTTCGGCGCCGACGGCGTCCCGGCGGACGACAGCGCGGGTGTCGCGGCGAAGGCGCTGCTGGACCAGCTGCAGTGGTGGGCGCGATCGCTGTCCGAGGCCCGCGCGGCCCGGCCCTACCCCGGCTGACGCCGGGACCGGGGTCGCTCAGAACGCCTGGCAGGTCTGCGACGGGAGCTGGAAGTCGGAGCCGGCGAGGGTGATGGCGCCGTCGGCCACGTAGCCGCCGTCGGCGACCAGGGCGGCGACCGCGGTGCAGACCAGCTGGTTGACCGCGATCTGCGTGAGCCGCTTCAGCGGGAACGAAAAGGTGATCGTCGTGGGTGAGCCGGAGCTCAGCGTGATCGGGCCGGTTTCGGCCGGGAGCATCGTCGCGTAGCCGTCGGCCGTCTCGGCGTAGGACGGGCCGCCCAGCAACGTCGCCAACGCTTCGGAGACGCCGACCGCGTCACCGGTCGACCGGGTCACCGGCGTCACCCGCCCGTCGAGGACGAAGTACAGGGTCAGGTCGGTGCCGAGCCCATTCGTCGCCGGGTTCCGCAGGGTCGGCGCGGGCCCGGCGGGGACGACCGGCGTCGGCTTGACGCCGCACGCGCTCACCAGGAGCAGCGCGGCCAGGACGAGGAGCTTCTTCACCACGCCTCCCGGGGCAGGCGCAGCTCGAACCGGGCACCGGTGCCGGTGTTGACCGCGACGATGTCGCCGCCGTGCAGGCGGGCGTTCTCGCGCGCGATGGACAGCCCCAGCCCGCTGCCCTCGGACCGGGCCCGGGCCGTGTCGGCCTTGGTGAAGCGGTCGAACACCCGGGGGAGCACCGCCTCCGGGATGCCCGGCCCGTGGTCGGTGACGGTGAGCACGATGTCGCCGCCCGCCGCCCGCACGGACACCTCGACCGGCGGCGCGCCGTGCCGCAGCGCGTTGCCGACCAGGTTCGCCACGACGATGTCGAGCCGTCGCCGGTCGAGCCGCGCCGTGATGCCGGGCGGCAGGTCGGCGACCACGTCGGCGCCGGGTTCCCAGCCCCGCGCGGCGAGGCTGTCGGTGACCGCGGCGGCGACGTCCAGGTCTTCCCGCCGCAGCTCCGCGCGGCCGGCGTCGAACCGGGAGATCTCGATCAGGTCCTGCACCAGCCGGGTCAGCCGCCGGGTCTCGGCCGACACCAGCCGCGCCGCGACCGCCGTGTCCGGTGGCAGCTGGTCGGCGTCCTCGTCGAGGACGTCGGTGACCGCGTTCATCGCCGCCAGCGGGGTGCGCAGCTCGTGCGAGACGTCGGCGACGAACCGGCGCGCCTCGGACTCCATCGTGCGCAGCGTGCCGACCGTGCGCTCCAGTTCCGCCGCGGTGTTGTTGAACGTCGTGACCAGCTGCGCCAGCTCGTCGGACCCCTTCACCCGCAGCCGCACGTCCAGCTTGCCCCGGCCGAGCTGGCTCGCCGCGGTGTTCAGCGCCCGCACGGGCCGCAGCACCTGGCGCGCGGCCAGCAGCGCCAGCACCACCGCGAACGGGAGCGCCAGCGCCGAGGTCTGCCAGGCCGTGCGGGCCAGCTCGTCGATCGCGGCCTGCTGCTGGACCAGCGACACCATCGTGTAGACCTCGATGCCGCTGGTCCGGCCGCTCGTCCCGGTCTGCACCGGCACGCCGACGAAGAACTGGGGGAAGCCCCCGGTGTCGACCCGCTGGAACTGGATGTTCGTGCTGACGGACACGGCATGGCGCAGGTCGGCGGGCACGCTGTCCACGCTGATGCCCGAACCCGAGCGCAGGCCGTGGTAGACGACGACGGCGTTGCTGGACTTGAGCGCCGTGCCGAACGCGTCGAGGCTCGCCTGGGTCGGCGGCAGGGACACGGTCGGCAGGTACGCGACGATCTGGTCGCGCAGCTTCAGCATCGTCTGGTCCTGGAAGCCGCCGAGGATGGCGTTGCGGGCGGAGACGTAGCTGGCGCCCGCCGCGGCGGTGGCGCCGATGATCATGATCACCGCGAACGCCGCGACCAGCCGGGGTCTCAGCCCGGCGAGCCACGACCGGATCCGCGAGGTCACGACCGGCCGAACCGGTAGCCGAAGCCGCGGACGGTCTGCACGTACTCCGGCCTCGCGGGCACGTCCTCGATCTTCGCGCGCAGCCGCTGCACGCAGGCGTCGACCAGGCGGGAGTCGCCGAGGTAGTCGTGGTCCCACACCGACGAGAGGATCTGCTGGCGGCTGTACACCTGCCCGGGGGTGCGCGAGAGCTCCAGCAGCAGCTTGAGCTCGGTCGGCGTCAGCGAAACCGGGGTGCCCCGCTTCGTCACCTCCAGCCCGGCCCGGTCGATCACCAGGTCGCCGTGCCGTTCCTCGGGGGCGGGCTGCTCGCTGGGCCGTTCGCTGACCGCGCGGCGCAGCACGGCGCGGATCCGCGCGTCCAGCACCCGCGGTTCGACCGGCTTGGCCACGTAGTCGTCCGCGCCCGCTTCCAGCCCGGCGACGATGTCGAAGTCGTCGCTGCGCGCGGTCAGCATGACGATCGGGATCGGCCCCGACGCCCGCATCCGGCGGCAGGTCTCGAAGCCGTCCATGCCGGGCAGCATCAGGTCGAGCACGACGATGTCGGGTCTGCGGAGCACGAGCAGCTCGATGCCGGCCTCGCCCGACTCCGCGGTGTGCACCACGTGTCCCTGCCGGCGCAGGGCCAGTTCCAGTCCCTCCCGCACCGCCGCGTCGTCCTCTACCACCAGTACCTCGGCCACGGCGCCATTATTCGGAAAACCGCACGTCGTGGCGACTCAGGGCGATCTTGTAGCAAAACCATGACATCGTGCTGACGGGATCTCGAAATGCCGGCTCCAGACTCGGGGACATGGCAGTGATTCTTTTCGAGGCACCCCCCACCGCCCGCCCCGCGCGGCACGCCCTGGTGACCCGGGCCGCGTCCCGTACCGCGGTGCTCCTCGCGGGCACGGCCGGGTTCGCCCTCGCCTTCGTCGCGGCCTACCTGCTCTTCGTGCGCACCGAGGCCGGGCGCAGCGTCGAGAACGGCGTCGTCCGCAGCGCCCAGTCCGCGGGGGCGACGGTGAGCTGGGCCCAGCCACTGGCGGACCTGGACCTGGTGGTCGTGCTCGGCGGTGTCGCGGTGCTCCTCGTGGTGATCTCCCTGCTGCGGCGCCGGTTCGCGCTCGGCGTGACGGCCCTGATCCTGCTCGCGGCCCCGCTGGTGGTGGCGCAGCTGCTCAAGCTGTACGTCCTGGACCGCCCCAGCACCGGCGACCGGCTGGGCGTGGCCGCCCACAACAGCTTTCCCAGCGGGCACGTCAGCGCGGCGATGGCCGTGCTGCTGGCGCTCGCGATCGTCCTGCCTCGCCGCTTCCGCCTGCAGGTCCTGGTGGCCGGCGGGGTCGGCGTCGCCTGGGTCGCGGCCGCGGCCGTGGCGCTGGGCTGGCACCGGTTGAGCGACACCGTCGGCGGCTGTCTCCTGGTCGCCGCGGTCACCTGCGCCGGGGCGGCGGTGGTGTCCGCCCGCCGCCCCGACGGTGACCGCGTGCCGCTGGTCCCGGTGCTCTGCGGCCTGCTGGCGCCGCCGGCGCTGGTGCTCGCCGGCTTCGCGGTGCTGGCCACGGCGACGTCCGGCGCGGCCCAGTTCGTCGCCGCGATGGTGCTGGCCGCGCTGTCCGCGATGGCGGTCGTGCTGCTGCTCACGGGCCCGCTGCGCCGGGTGGCGTTCGACCCGGCCGAGAGCCGGATCCGGCGGCTCCGGCGCCATTGACCCGACGCCGCTGATCCGGCGGTCGGCGCCCGGCGGCCGCCGGCCGGAGCCGCCCGGCGGCCGCCCAGCAGCCGCCGGCGGCCGGAGCCGGTGCCGGTGCCGATGCCGCTGATCCGGCGGCCGGTTCCAGCGGCCGGAGCCGGTGCCCGGGGTTCTCCGGCGGGCGTCCGGCGTGCGGGCGTGCGGGCTGTCCGGTCGGGCGAGGGAGGACCGGGTGTCCGAGAATCCCGCCCGGTTCGCCCGGCTGCGGCCGAGGTTGCTGCCGCGGTTGCGGGCGTCACGCGTGATTCGCGGGGCATCGCGCGTGATCGGGGAGTCATCACGTGTGTCTGGAGGGGCATCGCACGTGATTGGCGGGTCGACTCGCGTGATCCTGGGGTCGACTCGCGTGATTGGGGGGTCGACACGGTGCGGTGGGTGGCGGGCCAGTTTTGGGGGATTGGCCCGCGACAGGCGTTCTTGCGGGGCTTAGCGTCGGGGACATGCACCCGAGGCTGGCCCATGACCTGAACGCCCTGCCCGATCTTCTTGACGCCACGCGGAAACTGGCCGGGGAGGCGCTTGCCGGGCTGGATGGGCGGGCCGCGGCTGTGCCGCCTGGGGTGATGGCCCGGGCTCCGTTGCCGGTCGAGGGGGTCGGGGGCCTCGGGGCGTTGGACGAGTTCGCGCAGCGGTGGGAACCCGGGTTCGCCGCCAGTGCCGGGCCTCGTTACCTCGGGTTCGTGACCGGTGGGGCGACGCCCGCGTCGCTGGCCGGGGACTGGCTCACCGCCGCCTACGACCAGAACCCCGCCAGCGGCATGGACTCCTCGGCGCAGGACCTGGAGCGCGAGACCGTCGGCTGGCTCGCCGAGCTGTTCGGGCTCGGCGCGGAGTTCTCCGGCGCCTTCGTCACCGGGGCCACGATGTCCACCGTGACCGGGCTCGCCATCGCGCGGGAATGGCTCGGTGAGCGGGCCGGCGTGTCCGTCACCGACGACGGCGCCGCCGCGCTCGGTCCGGTCACCGTGCTGTCCGGCTCGCCGCACTCGAGCATCCCGAAAGCGTTGTCGTTCCTCGGGATGGGCCGGTCCGCGCTGCGGAAGGTGCCGGTGCTGCCGGGGCGTGAAGCCGTCGACGTCGCGAAGCTCGACGAGATGCTCGAAGCGCTCGACGGCCCGGCCGTCGTCGTCGCCAACGCGGGCACGGTGAACACCGTCGACTTCGACGACCTGCGCGCCATCGCGGCGCTCAAGCAGCGGCACGACTTCTGGCTGCACGTCGACGCCGCGTTCGGCGGGTTCGCCGCACTGGCCCCGGAGCACGCCGCGCTGACCGCGGGCCTCGACCAGGCCGACTCCGTGGTCGTCGACCTGCACAAGTGGCTCAACGTGCCCTACGACTCGGCCGTCCAGTTCACCCGCCGCCGCGACCTGCAGCTGCGGGTGTTCAGCAACAACGCCGCCTACCTCGGCGAGATCGGCGAGACCCCGGACTTCCTGCACCTGACGCCGGAGAACTCCCGGCGGCTGCGCGCCCTGCCCGCCTGGTTCTCGCTCGTGGCCTACGGCCGGGACGGGCACCGCGAGATCGTCGAGCGCTGTGTCGCGCTGGCCCGGGACCTCGGGCAGCGCCTCGACGGCTCGCCGCACTGGCGGCTGCTCGCGCCGGTGCGGCTCAACGTCGTCTGCTTCACCGCGGCCGGGGACGTGACCCAGGCGCGGATCGACGCCCTCGTCGCCGGGATCGCCGCGGAGGGCACCACGTTCCTGACCCCGACGGTCCACGACGGCCGCCCGGCGCTGCGGGCCGCGTTCAGCAACTGGCGGACGACCGCGGCCGACGTCAAGCGGGTCTTCGCCGCGCTGGAGCGGGTGGCCGCCGCCTAGCTCCGGTCCGACTTCGGCATCAGGTACTTCCACGGCGACGCGCCGGTGCCCAGCTCGCACGGCACGTGCACCAGCGCCGGGCGGCCCGAGGCGAACGCCTTGTCCAGGGCGCCGCGCAGGTCGTCCGGGGTGCGGGCGGTGAGGCCGAGCGCGCCGAACGTCTCGGCCAGCCGGGCGAAGTCCGGGTTGCGCAGCCGCCCGCCCAGGGCCCGGCCCTCGAACAGCCGCTCCTGGTCGAGGTGGACGTTGCCGTAGTAGCCGTTGTCGAACACCACGGCCACCACGTTCAGTCCGTATTGGACGGCGGTGGCCAGCTCCTGCGCGGCGAACATGAAGCCGCCGTCACCGGCCACCGAAACCACCGGCCGGCCGGGGAACGCGGCCTGCACGCCCAGCGCCGTCGGGTAGCCGAAGCCGAGCGTGCCCTGGTGGCCGCAGGTGACGAAGGTGCGCGGGGTGTAGACCTCGAACCCGAAGTAGGACGCGAACCCGACCTGGCAGATCTCCTCGACGAAGAAGCCGTCGCGGGGCAGCACGTCCCGGATCGCGCGCAGGTACTCCAGTTCCGGGCCGACGTCGGAGAACCGCTCGGCGGCGTTCGCCTTCAGCTCGGTGAACTCCGCGGTTCGGTCCGTCCGTTGTGGACCGACGGCGGCATCCAGCGCCGCCGCGGCGTCACCCGCGTCGGCGACGATCGCGACGTCCGCCTCCAGCCGGGTCGCCTGCCGCGGGTCGATGTCGAGCAGGATCGTCTTCAGCCCCGCGGGTTTCTCCGGCCAGCGGAACCAGGACAGCTCCATCCGCGAGCCGATGCCGATCACGACGTCGGTCTCGGGCCACCGCTCGAACCCGGACACGCAGGTGAAGCCGAGCGGGTGGTCGTCGCCGACGATCCCGCGGCCGCCGCGGAACGGCACCACCGGCGCCTGCAGCCGCTCGGCCAGCGCCCGGACCGCGGCGGCCGCGTGCCGGGCGCCGCCGCCCACCATGATCATCGGATTCTTGGCGCCGGCCAGGAGTTCCGCGGCCGCCGCGATCGCGTCCGGGTCGACGATCGGGCGGGGCAGCGGCAGCGGTCCGGCCGGCTCGGCGGGGGCGCGCAGGCCCAGCACGTCCCACGGGACGGCCAGCGAGACCGGCCGCGGCCGCCCGCCCGCGGCCTCCCGGAACGCCGTCGCCAGTGCGTCCGGGACCTCGGCCGGGTGCTCGACCAGTGCCGACCACTTGGTGATCGTCCGCAGGGTGGCGAGCTGGTCGGGCATCTCGTGCAGGTGCCCGAGCCCGCGGCCGAGGTAGGCGCGCGGGATCTCGCTCGTCAGGCACAGCACCGGCGCGCTGGCCCCGTGGGCCGAGAGCATGGCGGCCGAGGCGTTGAGGACGCCGGGCCCCGGCACCACCGTGTAGACGCCGGTCCGGCCCGTCGCCTGCGCGTACCCGAACGCCATGTAGGCCACGGTCTGCTCGTGCCGCGCGCCGATCACCCGGATGCCGCCGGTGCGGGCCAGGCTGTCGAACAGGTCGTAGGTCTGCACGCCGGGCAGCCCGAACACGGTGTCGACGCCGTGGGCGCGCAGCCCGCCGACGATCAGGTCGGCCGCGGTGGGGGAAGGCGGGGACATCGGCATCGGCACGGCCTCCTGGGCGTCGTCCGTCGGCGGGACCATATATGGTTTCCTACATGATCAGCGCCTCCTCGGGAAGACCGGCGGTCACCAAGTCCCAGCTGGCCTACGAGACGATCAAGGCCAGGATCGTCGACGGCCGCTACGGGCCCGGGTACCGGCTGGTGCTCGACCAGATCGGCCGCGAGCTGGCCGTCAGCGCGGTGCCGGTGCGCGAGGCCCTGCGCCGGCTCGAGGCCGAGGAGCTGATCGAGTTCGAGCGGAACGTCGGGGCCCGGGTGATCGCCATCGACCCCACCGCCTACCAGCACGCCATGCAGACGGTGGCGATCGTCGAAGGCGCGGCCACCGGGCTCGCCGCGCCGCTGCTCACGCCGGAGACGCTCGCGCGGGCCCGCGCCCTCAACGACCGGATGCGCCGCAGCCTCGCCGAGTTCGACCCGCTCGCGTTCACCGCGCTGAACGCGGAGTTCCACGAGGTGCTCTTCAGCGCCTGCCCGAACCCCAACCTGGTCGACCTGGTGCAGCGCTGCTGGACGCGGCTCGCCGCGGTCCGCGACAGCACGTTCGCCTCCGTGCCGGGGCGGGCGCCGCGCTCGGTGGCCGAGCACGACCGGCTGCTCGACCTGATCGAGGGCGGGAGCGACCCGGCGGAGGTCGAGCAGTACGCGCGGGAGCATCGGCTGGCGACGCTGGCGGCCTACCAGGCCCGGGAGCGCTGAGCCCGTTCGCCCGGGGCCCCGGTCCGGCTGGCGGAGGCCGGTGAGTCAGCGAGCCGGGTTGTGGCGTGGCTTGATGCGGACCGCCGGCAACTCCGGGGCCGGCAGCCGCTGCGGGGTGCCGGTGTAGCCGGTGACGCTGCCGAACTGATCGGACTCCGCTTGCCACGCCTCGCGGAAGTCCGCGATCTCCTCGTGCGTCCGGCCGACGAAGTTCCACCACATCAGGATCTCTTCGTCGAACGGGGTCCCGCCGAGCACCAGGAAGCGCGCGGGCGTGGACCCGTTGTTGCTCAACGTCAGGCGGCGCAGGCCGGTGCCGACGTAACCCAGCTCCGCCGCGCGGACGGCGGTGCCGGCGACGGTCACCGCGCCGGTGTCCACGAGGACACCGTGCTCGAAGTCCGGGTCGACGCCGAGGGACATGTGGGCGTCCGGGTGCAGCACCAGTTCCGCGCCCAGCAACGGGGTGAACGTCGGGATCGGCGACGTGCGCCCGGCCAGCGACCCGAGGAACACCCGGATCTCCGCGCCCTCGATCCGGTTCACCGACGGCACGTAGTGGTGGAAGCCGCGGGCCGTGTGCCGGTGCCGCTCGGGCAGCGCCACCCAGAGCTGGACGCCGTGCAACGTCTTCGTGGCCGGGGTCGAGACCTCCGAGTGGCAGATGCCGTGGCCGCCGGTCATCAGGTTGAGCTCGCCGGGCCGGACCATTGCGTGCGTGCCCATGCTGTCGCGGTGTTCGACCTCGCCCGCGAACAGCCAGCTGACCGTCTGCAGGCCGGTGTGCGGGTGCGGCGCGACGTCCATGGCGACGTCTTCCGGGCCGTAGTGGTCGGCGAAGCACCACGCGCCGATCAGCGAGCGGGACCGCTGGGGGAGCGTCCGCCGCACGCGCATCGCCCGCGGGCCGCCCAGCGGTACTTCGCGCGGGGTGAGGACTTCCACGGCCGGGCGCAGCGGGTCGGCCGCCTCGGGCCGGTCGCCGCAGGCGAGCTCGGCGGGGTCGGCCTCGATGTTGCTCATGCCGCCACCGTACTTGCGTTCTGGAGTTGTCAAACACCTCGGCCGCTCAGGCGGCGGGCCGCTGCTCTCCGGTGACGATCGCCTGGCCGGCGGGCGTCAGCACCGCCGGCACGAGCTCGCCCGGCCGCCCGGTGCAGGTCGCGCTGATCAGCCCCAGGTGGGCCAGCGCGTGCGCGGCGAACTGGTCGCCGCACGACAGGCCGTCGATGAAGAGGTCGGGTTCGCTGCTGCACGACACCAGGCCCCTCCCGGCCCCGACGGCCCGCAGCATCGCCAGCATGCGGTGGTTCACCAAGGGGTGCACCGTCGTCCGTGGCTTTCCGTCCCCGTCCATCCCGGCCCCTCCCGCTCGTGGTTCGGCATCGTCCTACTCATGCGTCGAACCAGATGACGGGACTTCGACATCACATCCGGTACCGGCCCGGCCAGAGCGTGTGCCTCATCGTCGCTCCGGCCGGTCCAGCCGGGCTCGACTTCCCGTCGACAGTCGTTCGGAAGGGAGTCGGGAGCGGATGGGTACGGCCGGGCTCAGAAGGGCGGTTCCCCCACCCCGGCGGCCACCGGTTCCGGCATCCAGGCGCCGCCTCCCACGCCGTCGCCGACCCGGACGGCCTTGGTCACCTTCGCCGTGGCGTACCGCAGCGACGGGCCGATCTCGTCGACGTCCAGTTCCAGCACGGTGCGCTTCTCGCCCTCCTTCGTGTCGTACGACCGCTGTCTCAGCCGGCCGTGGACGACCACGCGTGCGCCGCGCCCGAGCGACTCCGCGACGTTCTCCGCGTACTGCCGCCACACGCTGCAGCGCAGGAACATGGCGTCACCGTCGCGCCATTGGCCGGACTCGCGGTCCAGCGTGCGCGGCGTGGACGCGACCGTGAAGTTCGCGACCGCGGCGCCGGCCGGGGTGAACCGCAGCTCGGGGTCCGTCGTCAGGTTGCCGACCACCGTGACCAGCGTTTCGCCTGCCATCGGGTCCTCCTTCTCCTCGGGTGCGGGGTGCACCGCTCTCGCCGACGAGCAGAGCACGGGGGCCCGACAATTCCGGGCGGAGGCGACGAGTCGCCGTCCCCCGGCCGAGGTGGTTGCATGCCGCCATGCCGACGGCGTTTCAGAAGGAGCTCGTCACACTGGCCCACCGGCTCGCGGACCTGTGCGGGCTGGTCGCGGGCACGCTCGAGGTGGCCACGCGCGCCCTGCTCGAAAGTGACCTCACGCTGGGCGGACGCGTGCGGGAACAGGCCGCGGCGGTGACCGCGCTGGGGGCCGCCTGCGAGGACCAGGCGTGCGCGCTGCTGGCCCTGCACGCCCCGCGCGAGGAGGACGTCAAGGCGGTCCTCGCCGCCGTGCACACGGCCGCGGATCTCACTCGGATGGGTGGTCTCGCGGGCGAGGTCGCGGACCGGGTGCGGCGGGTGCCGGTGGACGCGCGGCCCGCGTTCACGCGGCTGGCCGCGCACGCGGTCGCCGCCGCGCGGGACCTGCAGAAGATCCTCACCGGAGCGGACGCCGGGCTCGCCGAAGCCGTCGAAGGCACCGAAGCGGCCGAGCGGGAGCTGCGCGAGTGGGCCGGGTCGCCGGAGCGGCCGCACGGCGCGGTCGACGTCGTGCTGCTCGCCGCGGCCCACGTCCGGTTCGCCGGGACGGCCGCCCGGATCGCCCGCCGGGCCGGCGGGTTCGCGCGGCTCCCGGCGGTCAGTGCCTAGTGCTCAGTGGCCCTGCTGCGGGAACTCGCCCTGCTGGGGGTTCGGGCCCGGCTGCTGGAAGCCCTGCGGCTGCGACGGGTGCGGCGGCTGGAACCCCTGCTGCGGGAACCCCTGCTGCTGGAAACCTTGGGACGGGTGCTGCGGGTAGGGCTGCGACGCCTGCTGCTGCGCCTGCTCCTCCTGCGCCTGCAGCCGGACGGCGTCCTCCTTCGGGATCCGGTTCTCGATCCCGCAGAACGTGCACTGCGCCGTGTACTTGACGTGGATCGGGAACAGCGGGATGAAGAAGAGGGTGAACTTCGTGACCGACTTGCGGACGGCGTGCGAGGCGGGGTTGCCGCAGCGGCCGCAGAGGAACGTCGTCATCGCCAGCACGAAGATCCTCGTGCGGTAGCCCCAGATCAGCATCGTCTTCTCTCCTGTCGGTCCTGCGTTCGCCGGGGAGCCTGGCACACCGGCGCGCCGGGCCGTGGAGGTTTCGCCAAACCGGCCGGACGGGTTCCCGGCAAAGCGGACATACGCGTACCCGGAGGGTCGGTTCGCGTACCCCGGGAGTCGGTTCGCGTACCTGGAGGGTCGG
This sequence comes from Amycolatopsis sp. NBC_00348, assembly GCF_036114655.1. Classification (NCBI taxonomy): domain Bacteria; kingdom Bacillati; phylum Actinomycetota; class Actinomycetes; order Pseudonocardiales; family Pseudonocardiaceae; genus Amycolatopsis; species Amycolatopsis sp. NBC_00348. The sequence continues at coordinate 680,881 of NZ_CP107994.1, forward strand.
CTCGGGGCGCCGGGACTAGATTCACGATCATGCCGAGCGACTTCAGCCTCAAAGCGATGAACGCCGTCCACCGCGGTCTGATCAAGATCACCGGCGGGCGGCTGGGATGGAACGTTTCCATGCCCGTCCTGGAGCTGACCACCGTCGGCCGCAAGAGCGGGCAGCCGCGGTCGGTCATGCTGACCTCGCCGCACCAGGAGGGTGACGCGCTGGTCGTCGTCGCCTCGCGCGGGGGCGACGACACGCACCCCGCGTGGTTCCTGAACCTGCGCGACAACCCGGACGTCGAGGTGTCGGTCAAGGGCGCGCCGCGGCGGCCGATGCTCGCCCGGGTCGCCGACGGCGAGGAGCGGGCCCGGCTGTGGCCGAAGATCACCGCCGAGTTCAAGAACTACGCGGGCTACCAGACGAAGACCGAGCGCGAGATCCCGCTCGTGTTCCTCGAACCGAAGTAGGTCACGACCGGGCCGTCAGGTACGCCGGGTCCGGCCCGGGGATCTGCTGGTCCGGCACCCCGGCCAGCAGCTGGCTCATGGCGTGGAAGTACGGCGGCGCGGCGACCGTGCCGCCGAACGCGCCGTGCCCGCAGTTGCCCAGGTGCACGGGCGTGCCCGGGCAGATCTCCCGCGGGTGCGAACCGTCGGCGAACACCATGGACGACACGGCGTAATCGTCGACGCCGCCGACGAACGCGACCGACTCGCTCTGCTGGGTCGTGCCCGTTTTGCCGATGTCCGGGCGCGTCCAGCCCGCCGCGTGCGCGGCCTGGGCCGACGTGCCGCTCGTGGTGTCCTTGCTCAGGCCCGCTTCGAGCGTGTTCGCGACGCCGGCCGGGATGACCTGTTCGCACGCCTGCTGCGGCACGGACACGGCGTTGCCGTTCCGGTCGGTGACCGACAGGATCGGGTTCGGCGGGCACCAGACGCCGCCGCTCATCAGCGTCGCCGAGACGTTGGCCATCTCCAGCGGGCTGACCGGGCTGTTGCCGAGGGTGAACGACAGCAGGTTCTGGAAGTACTTCGACTGCGGTTCGTTGTACTGCGGGTTCGACGACTTCGGGTCGGGCACCGCGCCCGCGTCGTTCGTCGCGAGGGTGTTGCGCAGCCCCAGCTTCTGCGCCATGTCGAGCACAGCGGGCATCCCGACCTCGTTCTCGAGCCCGACGAACGCGACGTTCGGCGACGTCGCGAGCCCGTCGGCGAGGGTGATCGGGTCGGCGTAGTGGCCGTCGTTGTGGACGGTGTAGCAGGCGGTGTGGTTGTCGGCGTTCGGCGGCGTGAAGCACTGGCTGTCCGGGTTCGGCAGCGGCGTCTGCAGGCCCGCCTTGCCGGTGACCATCGCCGCGGCCGAGGTGAAGATCTTGAACGACGAACCCGCGCCGAACTCGTTGCTCGCGTCGGCGACGATGTCGGTGGACGTCTCGCCCTTCGCCGGGTCGGTGCCGAAGTTCCGGTTGGCGACCATGGCGAGGACCTGGTGTCCGCCGTCGGTGCCCGGCCGGACGACGGCGAAGGTGTTGGCCACGCCGTCCTGGGTCGTCGGCACGTTCGCGTCGACGGCGTCCTTCGCCACCTGCGAGACGCGCGGGTCCAGCGTGGTCTTGATCGTGTAGCCACCGGTCGCGAGCTCGTCCGGCGTGAAGCCGGCGTGCGCGAGGTAGGTCTCGGCGTAGGTGCAGAAGAACCCCGCGTCCGGCGCCGCGCCCATGCACGTGCCGGACGGCGTGACCGGTCCGCCGGGCAGGAGCCCGAGCGGGGCATCCTTGGCCGTCACGGCGTAGGCCGCGGGCAGCGAGCCGTTGGTGACCATGTCGTCGATCACCGTGTTGCGGCGCTGGGTCGCTTTGTCCGGGTGCGAGTACGGGTTGTAGATGCTCGGGTTGTTCACCATTCCGGCGAGCAACGCGGCCTGCGGCACGGTCAGTTTGTCCGCCGTCGTCCCGAAGTACGCTTTTGCCGCGGCACCGACGCCGTACACCGTTCCGCTGAATTCGACCACGTTGAGGTAACTGGCCAGAATGTCGTCCTTGCTCATCGTGTCGTTGAGCTGGACGGCCATTTTCGCCTCGCGCAGCTTGCGGGCGAGCGAGTCCTCGCGGTCGGCCTGCTGGGCCGCCGGGTCGGTCCGGTCGACGACGTTCACGAGGTAGTTCTTGACGTACTGCTGGGTGATCGTCGACGCGCCCTGCAGCGACCCGCCGGCGCTGTCGTTGACCGCCGCCCGCGCCATGCCCTGCAGGTCGACGCCGCCTTCGGTGTAGAAACGGCGGTCCTCGACGCCGATGATCGCGGCCTTCATGGTCGTCGCGATCCCGGCCGCGGTCACCGGCAGCCGGTACTGCGAGTACAGCGTCGCGATCGGGGCGCCGTCGCGGTCGGTCACCGTTGTCGTCAGCGGCGGATCGGCCGCGGCGAGCTGCGCGGAAATGGCGTCGACGGAATCGCTGACCTCATTCGACAGCAGGCCGGCGCCGATGGCGGCGGGCGCCACTGTGCCGGCCGCCAGAATTCCGGCGAGCACACAAAAACCGACAAAGGGGACCACGCCCCGGCCACGATTCACGGAATCGAGATTAGCCATTTCCGGATAAGGCCTCCGTTCGGTGAGACATGTGCCTCACCGGGCCAACCTGCCGAGCAGGGCCGAAGCGACCGAAATCGCCACGATCGTTGCCACGATCAGCACCGCGAAGTCGAGCCCGAGGTGGGCCGGGGTGCCGATCAGCAGCCCGCGCAGGGCGTCGACCTGGTAGCTCAGCGGGTTGACGTGGCTGAGCACCTTGAGCCAGCCCGGCATCAGGTCCACCGGGTAGAGCGCGTTCGACCCGAAGAACAACGGCATCGTGATCGCCTGCCCGATGCCCATCAGCCGTTCGCGGGACAGCACGACCCCGGCGATGACGATGGACAGGCAGCAGAAGAACGCCGACCCGAGCACCAGCACGACGGCCATCGCGAGCAGCTTCAGCGGGTTCACGGTCAGCCCGACGCCCAGGATCGCGGCGAGGATCAGCACCATCAACGCCTGGACGAGCGCGCGGACCCCGGCCGCGAACGCCTTCCCGGCGACGAGGGCCGCGCGCGGGGTCGGCGTCACCAGGAGCTTGGCGAGCACGCCCGCGTCGCGTTCCCAGATGATCTGGATGCCGTAGAAGATCGAGATGAACAACGCCGACTGCGCGAGGATGCCGGGCGCCAGGTAGTCGAGGTAGGGCGTCGAGCCGGTCGGGATGGCCTTGAGCCGGGTGAACGTCTCGCCGAAGATCAGCAGCCACAGCGCGGGCTGGATCGCGCGGGTGAGCAGCTCGGTCTGGTCGCGGCGCAGCTTCTGCAGCTCCACCAGGCACATCGCGCCGACGCGCGCGGCCAGGATGCGCAGCTGGCGCAGCGGGCCGGGGTCAGCCGAGACGGCGGGCGGTGCGGCGAGTGGCACGGACACTGCGGATCCCTCCTTCTTCACTCGCGAGCCGGTCGCCGGTGACCGCGCGGAACACGTCGTCCAAAGTGGACTCGGGGCCGAGGTCGGCCTCGAGCTCGGCCGGGGTGCCCAGCGCGCGGATCTTGCCGGTGTGCATCAGCGCGACGCGGTCGCAGTACTGCTCGGCCTCGTCCATGTAGTGCGTGGTGACGAGCACGGTCATCCCGGTCTCGGCGCGGATCTGCGCGATCCGCTCCCACACCGCCGAGCGGGCGACCGGGTCGAGCCCGATCGTCGGCTCGTCGAGGATGAGCAGCCGCGGGGAGCTGACCAGGGCCTGGGCCAGTTCGAGGCGGCGGATCATGCCACCGGAGTAGCCCTTGGCCGTGCGGTCGGCGTCGCCGGTCAGGCCGACCAGGTCCAGCGCGCGCCCGACCTCCTCGGCGCGCCGGGCGCGGGGGACGTCGAAGAGCCGGGCGAACAGGGCGACGTTCTCGCGTCCGGTCAGCGCGCCGTCGGCGGACAACTGCTGCGGGACGTAGCCGATCAGCCGCCGCACGGCCATCTTCCGGCGGGCGACGTCGAGGCCGCACACCGTGATCCGGCCGGGCCCGGTGGGCAGCAGCGTGGTGATCATCCGCAGCGTGGTGGTCTTGCCGGCGCCGTTCGGGCCGAGCAGGCCGAACACCTCGCCGGGGTGGATCTCCAGGTCGACGCCGTCCACCGCGCGGGTCGCGCCGAAGGAGTGGGTGAGGTCGGTGCACCGCACCGCGGGTTCGGTCACGGCCGCTCCTTAAGGATGCCCATGAGCTTTTCCAGTGCCGGCAAGGCTTGTTCGATCACCGCTTTGTCCTCTTCGGACAGTCCGGTGAGGGCGTCGGCGACCAGGCCGGTCCGGGCGCGGCGCCAGGCGGCCATCCGGTCGGTGGCCGCGGCGGTGAGCTCCAGCCGGGTCGCGCGCCGGTCGAGGGGGTCGGGTTCGCGGTGCAGCAGCCCGGCTTCGACGAGCTGGTTGACCAGGGTGCTGACCGAGTTGGCCGCCAGGTGCAGCTCGCGCGCGGCCGCCGCGACGCCGACGCCGGGGTGGTCGGCGACCACGCGCAGGACCTCGACCTGCGCGCCGGGCAGGGGAAAGCCGGGGACGTCGGCCCGGACCCGGCGGCGCACCACCCGGCGGATGCCCTGGACGGTGCCCAGGAGCCGTTCGGCGAGTTCGGTCATGCGCCCAAAGTAGCTCTGACTCAGAACTATTAGCAATGCTAAATGTCTGGTTGGCGAGAAAGCGGGGGGAAGGTCCGGATCAGCGGGGGAGGCGGGCGGCCTCGGCGAGGGCCAGGTCGAGCAGGCCGGGGAACCGCGCGTCGAACTCCTCGCGTCGCAGCGCGTTCAGCCGTTGCGTGCCGCTGTCCCACTGCTGCAGCAGGCCGGCCGCGCGGAGGATCTTGAAGTGCCGCGACGCCGCGGGCTTGCTGACCGGCGGCATGATCGCGCCGCACGACTGGCCGGGTTCGCGGGCGAGCGTGGCGATCATGATCAGCCGGTGCGGGTCGCGCAAGGCCTCGAGGGCCACGCCGAACGAGACGTCCTCGAGCGCCGGGTGCTCGAGCGGGGTCGCGGTGCGGCTGGCCATGGACCGAGTATCCCTCGTGGTTGCGGGTTCGCGGGATCGTGTGCCATGGTCGATGTTAGCCGATTGGTTAACATGAAGGAGTGCTCGCGTGCTCGTATACCGCCCCGGTCCGGCCGGAAGCCTGGTCCAGCTGGAGGAGCCCGTGCCCGAGCCGCAGCGCGGTGAGGTGCTGGTCCGGGTCCGGGCGACGTCGCTGAACTACCGCGACCTGCTCATCCTGAACGGCGACCACTTCACCACCGGGCCCGGGAACCTGATCCCGGTGTCCGACGCCGCCGGCGAGATCGCCGCGGTCGGCGAGGACGTCACGCGCTTCGCGGTCGGCGACCGGGTGATCAACACCTTCCACGCGAACTGGATCGGCGGCCGCCTCCCGGCCGCGGAAACCCTGCGGGGGTACGGGAACGCCCAGGACGGCTGGCTCGCGGAGTACCGCGCCGTCTCCGAAAACGCGCTCGTCGCGCTGCCCGGGTCGCTCACCTACGAGCAGGGTGCGACGCTGCCGTGCGCCGCGGTCACGGCCTGGACGGCGCTCCACGGCGGCACGCCGCTGGGGCCGGAAGACGTCGTGCTCACCCTCGGCACCGGCGGCGTCTCGCTGTTCGCCCTGCAGCTGGCGAAGGCGCACGGTGCGCGCGTGATCGCGACGACGTCGAGCGCCGAGAAGGCGGCCAAGCTGACCGAACTCGGGGCGGACACGGTGATCGACTACGTCGGGACGCCCGAGTGGGGCCGGGCCGTGCTCGACGCGACCGGCGGCCGCGGCGCGGACCGGATCGTCGAGGTGGGCGGGCCCGGCACGTTCGCGCAGTCACTCGTCGCGGCCGGGACGCACCACGCCGAGATCGCGCTCGTCGGCTTCGTCGGCGCGGGCGGGGCGCCGATCGGCTTCATGGACCTGTTCCGCAGCGGCGCGACCGTCCGGAAGACCTGGGTCGGCAGCCGCGAGGACACCGAGGACCTCGTGCGGCGGCTCGCCGTCCGCCCGATCGGACCGGTCATCGACAGCGTTCACCCGTTCGGGGACGCCGACGCAGCGTTCCGGCACTTCGCGGGCCGGGGGAACTTCGGGAAGGTCGTCATCACGACCCCGTGAAAGGGGTACCGCTGATCGGCTGAACCACTGTGACGTCGACCGTTCGGCGGCACCCCGGCGCCGTTCGCCGCGTGATCGGCCGGTTCCGGACCGGAATCGCCGGGGCGGGGAGCATGCTGTCCTTTCCGACCCCGCGACCCCGCACCTGACGTCCACTGTGGACATTGCCAGCGTGCCCGGCCCGGCGTCATCTCGACCGGAGAATGGACACCCCGCCCGTGACCCTGCTGGACAGCAAACTCGTCCGCTGCTGGACTTCCCGCCCGAACCTGCAGTCCCTCTACAGCCTCGCCGCGGCCGCTCCGCGGGTGCGCGGCGCGCTCGGCCTGATCCCGACCGGCGGCGGCACGCTGAGCTTCAAGGTGGACGGCGACGCGCTGGACCGCACCGAGGCCGAGCTGCTCGCCGCGACGTCGGCCAAGCTGCCGGTGCACCCGCTGGTGACCCAGGACCTCTACGGCCGCTCGACGGTCCGCTGCTGGCGCCGCAACCGCGACCTGCGCGTGCTGACCGGTGACCTGGTGGACGTCGCCGACCGGCTGGCGCGGGCCGGCTACGGCGGCGCGCTGCGCTTCGCGAGCGTCGAGTTCGCCGACCCGGACGGCCGCCGGGACGGCCGGCTGCAGCTGGTGTACCTGTTCGGACGCGGCACTTTCCACGCCGCGGCGGCGCCCGGGACGGGCACCCTGGACCGCGCGCTGGAGCTGCGCGCCCGGGCCGCGCTGCACGGCTCGCTCCCGTTGGAACCGCACGCGCACCGCCGCTTCGTCGTCTGAAAATTTCGCGTTTGGCGTGGTCACGGGCTTCTGCGAGGATGCTGCATCTTCCGACCGAAGGAGAGCGCCATGGCTTCCCGACTGAACCCGTACCTGAGCTTCGAGGACAACGCCCGCCAGGCCATGGAGTTCTACGAGACGGTGTTCGGGGGCAAGCTCACCGTGCACACGTTCGGGTCATTCGGCGCCCCCGACGGGCCGGAGGCCGAGAAGGTCATGCACGCGCAGCTGGACACCGACGGCGGTTACACGCTGATGGCGTCCGACACCCCCGAAGGGATGGAATACCACCCGGGCACGAACATCACGGTCAGCCTCAGCGGGGACGACGCCGACGACCTGCGGACCTACTGGGACAAGCTGAGCGCGGGCGGCACCGTGACGGTTCCGTTCGAAAAGCAGGCGTGGGCCGACGAATTCGGTTGCTGCATCGACAAGTTCGGCATCCCGTGGATGGTGAACATCGGGCACTAGCCCGATCCGGGGCGTTGCAGCCGGCGCCGTCGTCGGTGACGATGGAGGACCGGCGTGCCCGAGACTGCGCCGGGGCCGAAGGAGGCCCGATGGCGGGTTCCCCCTGGACGTGCGCGCAGTGCGGCGCGGTCAACGACGCCGCCGCGCAGCGGTGCGGCACCTGCGCGAGCCTGGCCCCCGGCCGGGCCCGCGCGCGGGCGCTGTGGGTGCTGCTCACCCTGATGGTGGTCGCCGCCGTCGCGGTGACCGGCGTCCTGCTGTTCGCCGGGCGCCCGAAGCCCTCCCCGGCCGCGTCCGGGCCGTTCCCGCAGTACACGACACCCGCGGTGCCGACGACCAAGACGGTCGTCACGACCGCGAACGGCGTCACCCCGCCCGCCCCGCCCGCGCTGTCCGCTCCGTCGTCAACGTCGGCCCCGCCGTCGACGTCGTCCACCCCGGCCGGGAAGCCGTGCCCGGGTGACGCCGCCCGCTACCTGCCCGGCGGCGCGGGCACGGCGCTGCTCGTGGGGGAGACGGTCAAGTCCGTCGTCACGGTCTGCAAGACCCCCGACGGCCGGATCTTCTACGACGGCCAGGCCCGCGGGCAGGGTGCGTCGGACGACACCCACATCACGCTGCCGGCCCAGCCCTCGGGCGACGGCTTCGTCGCGGTGAACGGCCAGTACAGCTACCAGGTCGGCGGCGGCAGGCTCGTGGTGTCGGACGGCGGCCAGGTGCTCTCGGACGACGAGCTGACCACGGTCGGCTGAGCGCGCGCTCACGATGTGGGAGCGGCGGCGCGCGGCGGGGCTTTCGACGCATCCTGGCGGGTGATCACCCCGAGCCGGAACCCCCGAGGTAGCGCATGTCTTCTCCGCTGGACAACCCGACCTGGACGTCGCTGGCCGGGCCGCACGCCCGCTTCGCCGAGCGGCAGGGGCGCGTGCTGCGGTACCCGGAAGACGTCGCGCCCTTCCTGGGGCTGCCCGACGACCCCGGGGAGCAGGACTGGCGCGACGTCGCGACGCTGGGCGGGCCCGGGGCGACCGTGGTCGTCGCCTCCACCTTCGCCCGGCCGCCTGCCGGGTGGGAGGTGATCGAGGCGCTCCCGGGGGTGCAGCTCGTCGACGAGGGGGTCGCGGCCGCCGAAGACCCGGAAGCCGTGCGGCTGGGGCCCGCGGACGTGCCGGAGATGCTCGACCTCGTCGCGCGGACGCAGCCCGGGCCGTTCCGGAAGCGGACCGTCGAGCTCGGCACCTACCTCGGGATCCGGCGCGAGGGCGCGCTCGTGGCGATGGCCGGGGAGCGGCTGCACCCGCCCGGCTACACCGAGATCAGCGCCGTCTGCACCGACCCGGCGTTCCGCGGGCAGGGCCTGGGGACGCGGCTCGTGCACGCGGTCGCGTTCGGCATCCGCGAGCGCGGCGAGACGCCGATGATGCACGCGGCCGCGCGCAACACCTCGGCGATCCGGCTCTACCGGTCGCTCGGGTTCGTCCTGCGGCACCGGCCGGACTTCGTCGCGGTGCGGGTGCCGGCCTGAGTCAGGCGCCGGTCGACGAGCCGGGCCGGACGATCATCAGCACGGTGACCGCGGCCCAGAGCAGGTTGAACACGCCGGTCGTCATGCCCAGCCGGCCCACGGTGCCCGGCGTGGGTGCGGCCAGCTGACGCCGCTGTCCGGGCAGCACCACGAACGCCAGCACGGCGGCCGCGACCGCGGTCAGCCCGATGGACACGATCAGCCACGGGTCGCCCATGACGTGCATGGTGCCCGCGACGCCGAAGCCGAACACCGGCACGGCGATGGCGACGTAGGCGTAGACGCGGCAGATCCGGTGCAGCACGGTCACCGTGGTGAGATCGCCACCGGCGGCGACGCGGCGCACGGCCGCGGGGAACATGCTGGCCGCGACGGCGACCGGGCCGACGGCCAGGATCGCCGCCAGGACGTGCACCGAAAGCAGGAACTTCGACACGGAACTCCTCGGTCGTGCGGGGACGAGCCGAAGTTATCGGCCCGCCCGCGACACCGGGAGTGGCTGGAATGCCAGATAGCGCCGGGATCTGGCCAACGCCCGCCGGGTCAGCCGTCGAGGTCGGCCAGGCCCGCGTAGACGTCCGGTCGCCGGCGTCGCAGCCAGGCCGCCAGGGCCAGCCCGGCGACCAGGGCCACCGCCAGCAGCCACGGCAGCAGGGCGATCGCCGGCGCGTCGGAGCCGGCGAGGGTGGGGAAGTTGAGGATCGCCAGGGTCGTCACGGCGATCAGGCCGAGGCCGCCGAGCGCGGGCGCCACCGCCGTGCGCCAGAGGCGGGGGTCGCGCCGGCGGCGGAAGAACGCGACCACGGCGATCCCGGCCATGGCCTGCAGCGTGATGATGCCGAGCGTGCCGATGCCGGTCATGCTGGCGGTGAGGTCGGCCAGCGGGTCCAGCCCGGCCAGCGCGTAGGCCGCCGCGATCGCCGTGGCGAAGAGGATCTGCGTGCCGCTGGCCACGTACGGCGCGCCGTTCCCGGGGTTCGTCCGGCCGAGGACGGCGGGCAGCACGCGGGCGCGGCCGAGCGCGAACAGGTACCGCGTCGCGGAGTTGTGCAGCGCCAGCAGCGCGGCGAACAGGCTGACGACCAGCAGCAGCATCATCACGTCGGTGAGGACCGGGCCCAGGTAGGTGCCGCTGATGGAGAACACGAGGTCACCCGCCGAGAGGTGGTCCCGCGCGGCCGCCCCGGCCTGCTCGACGCCGGTCGCGCTGACGACCGCCCACGTCGTGACCGCGGCGAAGACGCCGATCAGCACGATCGCGGCGTAGGTCGCGCGGGAGATCGTCCGGTGCGGGTCGCGGGCCTCCTCGCTGAACAGGCCGGTCGCCTCGAACCCGACGAAAGCGTTGAAGGCGAACAGGAAGGCGATCCCGGCCGAGCCGGAGAACACCACGCCGGGGTGGAAGGCGTGGACGTCCAGGCCGGTCCGGACGGCGATCGCGACGTCGAGCACGAGCAGGATCGACACCTCGAGCACCAGCGACACCCCGAGCACCTTCGCACTGACGTCGACCCCGCGCCGCCCGAGCGCGAACACCGCGACGGCCGACACGAGGCTCCACAGCGGCCACGGCGTGTGCCACCCGAAGACCTGCTCGACGACGTTGGCCGTGAAGAACCCGCTTGTGCCGACCGCGCCGGCCACGAAGCAGTTGTAGCCCAGGAGCGCGACGAGCGCCGCGACCAGGCCGAGCGGGCGGCCCAGCCCGCGCGTGACGTAGCCGTAGAACCCGCCCGCGCCGACGACGACCTTGCTCATCTGGGCGTAGCCGACACCGAAGAGCACCAGGATCACCGCGGCGAGCAGGAACGCGCCGGGCATGCCGCCGCCGTCGCCGAGGGCGATCCCGAGCGAGGCCACGACGATGATGCCGGTGAGCGGGGCGACCGCGGCCAGCACGAGGAACACCACCCCCGGCGTGCCGAGGGCGTCCCGGCGCAGGGCGCCCGCTTCCGATCCGGCCATGGACGTCTCCTCCGCTGCGGCACCGATGCCCCGGCATCGTGCGCCGCGCGGCGGCCCGCGGTCTTGCCCGGCAGCGCAAGGCCGTTGTCGCGGGACGCCTAGCTCGGCACCCACAGGGTGACGCGGGTGCCGCGGCCCGGTTGCGAGTCGACCGTGCCGCGGCCGCCGACCTCGGCCAGCCGCGCCATGATGGACTGGGTGATGCCGAAGCCGGGCGGGCGGTCCTGGACGTCGAAGCCCTGGCCCTGGTCCCGCGCGACCACGGCGATCCCGCCGTCGCGTTCCTCCACACGCAGCACGACCTGCTTGGTCCCGGAGTGCTTCACGGTGTTGCGCAACGCTTCCCGGACCGCCTCGCACATCGCGGTCCGGCGGTCCTGCGAGAGCTGGTCGTCGTCGGCGAAGTCCGCGGCGACGAGCTGGGTGCGCAGGCCGTCGCGGGCCATCTCGGTCGCGACGTCGGCGAGCTCGACGGCGAAGCCGCGCGACGAACCGGACTGGACGGGCTCGGTGATCTTCCGGCGCAGCTCGGCCGCCTCGGCCTTGGCGACCGAGCGCAGCTCCTTGAGCCGGGCGACGGCCTGCGCGTCGTCGCCGGGGGCCGAGATCGCCAGCGCTTCGAGGGTCTGCAGGACGCTGTCGTGCATGATGCGCCGGGTCCGGTGGCGCTCGGCCTCGCGCCCGCGGCGCAGCCCGATGTCGAGTGCGAACCGGGTGCCGACGCCGAGCAGGATGAGGATGCCCGCGCCGAGCACGATGGCGACCGCGAGCGCGATCATGCAGCCGACCGACCGGGTCAGCACGAGCGGGTCGTCCAGCGGGAGGCCGCCGGCCAGGGTGAGGGCCGAGCGGAGCGGCAGGGCCGCGGCGAACAGCCAGAGCGCCGTCGGGATGCCGGAGGTGCCCGCCCACATCGCGACCGCGCCGACCAGCCACGTCCAGGTGACGTCGACGGCGAACGGCTGCACCGCGGCCGGGGCGCTCACCGCGACGGCGAAGTTGAGCGCCACGCCGATCGCCAGGTCCAGCGCGAGGGCGCGGCCGGTGACGCGGCCCCGCAGGCCGCCGGCCCGCAGCACCCACACCACGGCGGCGGTGTTGACGACGACGGCGAACACCGTGGCCGAGAGCACCGGGCCCAGCCCGAGGGAGCCGTTGGCGGCGGTGTACCCGATGAACACCTTGATGAACGTCGCGATCCGGTAGGCCAGCGGCACGACGACCCAGTAGCGCGAGGCCCGCGCGAGCGTCGCGGCGCCGACCGCGGCGAGGTCGGCCCCGTCGGCGTCCGGGTCCGCCGTCTCCACGGGCGTGCCGTTGCGCAGCAGCGTGCGGACGTACGCGCGCGGCGGCGCGCCAAAGCCCGCCTCGGGCATCGATGTCCCCATTCATCCGGCCGTCCGGGCGGCCTGAGCCTGACAGCGCGGCCAGGGCACAGTCAACCGTCCGGCTGACAAGTCTGCCCTGGTGGACCAAAGCCCGCCGTACGAGCGGGCGGCCGGGACGTGATCAGTAGGTGGCCCCCGCGTGGAATGTGGTGTCCTCGCCGGTGTAGGCCAGCCAGCCCGGCGAGCCGGTGGTGGCGAAGCGGTACCAGGCGCCGTTCAGGTCGTGGGCCAGCTGCCGGGGCGCGTGCTCGCCGAGGAGGCCGCGCGGCCCGGACAGCACGTCGAGCGCGTCGAAGACGAACGGCAGCTCCAGCCCGTGGCACGCGCCCAGCCGGCCGTCCATCAGCGGGGAGCGCCACTCGAACTCGTAGCGGTAGGTGCGCCCGGCGTGGTTCTCGGCCAGGTCCCGCACCGAGTCGCGGAAGACCAGGTCGGTCAGCGCGTCGACGAGCACCTCGCCCGCCACGCGGTCGCCGCCGAGGCCGTAGCGCTGCAGGACGCCGGCCGGGTCGGGGTGCGACACGGCCAGCGACGCGACGGCCTGGTCGTCGGTGACGGCTTCGAGCACGCCGGTCGGCACCAGGTAGAGCCGCATCTCCTCGCGGCAGCTGCCGACGATCAGGTCGACGCCGGCCCCCGCGCCCGCCTTGATCGCCTTGCCCGGGTGCTGCGGCAGCACGTCGTCGCCGACCATCGGCAGGAACGGGCTGATCCCGTAGCCGCGGTCGTAGCCCAGCGCGTCGCGCAGGTCGGGCGCGCCACCCGGGCGCAGCACCGCGTCCTGGGCGTCGAGCAGCTGCTCGGTCGACACCTTGCGGAACGCCTCGGCGGTCGCCTCGACGCGCAGCTCGTCGGCGACGACGCGGGCGAGCCGCCGCGCCTCGACGACGCCGCGCACCATGTCGGGGTGTCCACTTTGGACGATGGCCCGGCGGAACAGCCCGGTCGCGAGCGGCGAGGCGAGCAGGCACGCGACGCTCACCGCGCCGGCGGACTCGCCGGCCAGGGTGACGTTGTCGGGGTCGCCGCCGAACGCCGCGATGTTCTCCCGCACCCACCGCAGCGCCGCCAGCTGATCGCGCAGGCCCAGGTTCGTCACGCCGCCGTCCAGCGGCAGGAACCCGTCGACGCCGAGCCGGTACTGCACGGTCACCAGGATCGCCCCGGCCCGCGCGAACGCCGTGCCGTCGTAGACCGAGGCCGAGCCGGTGCCGCCGATGAACGCGCCGCCGTGCACGAACACGAGCACCGGCAGCCCGGCCGCGCCGGGGTCCGGCGTCCAGACGTCGACCGTCAGGTACTCCGGCCCCGGCCGCCAGCCGGGGCCGACGATCGGGCCGAGGTCGAGGCCCGGGAAGTCGCGGTGGCGCTGCGGGGCGGTCGGCCCCGGTCTGCGCGCGTCGCGCACGTCCTCCCACGGCGGTGCCGGCACGGCCTCGGCGAACCGCAGCTCGCCCTCGGGCGCGGCGGCGTACGGCACGCCGCGGAACCGGGCGACGCCGGCGGCGGTGAGCTCCCCGCGGACCGCGCCGGACGTGGTGGGGACGACGGGCTCGGTCATGCGGGGGTCCCTTCGTGGAAAACCTTGCCGGGGTTGAGGATCTGGTGCGGGTCCAGCGCCCGTTTGACCGCGCGGTGCAGCTCGAGCACCGCCGGGCCGAGCTCGCGCGTCAGGCCGGATTGCTTGAGCAGGCCGACGCCGTGCTCCCCGGTGACCGTGCCGCCGAGGTCGAGCGCGTCGGCGATGATGTCGTCGAACGCGGCCTGGGCGTTCTTGCGCGCGGTCTCGTCGCCGGGCGGGGTCACCAGCAGCGGGTGCAGGTTGCCGTCGCCGATGTGCGCGATGTTGGCGATCACGACGTCGTGGCGCAGCGCGGCCCGGTCGATCCGCGCGAGCATCTCGGGCACGGCCCGCGTCGGCACGCAGACGTCCTCGGTGAGCACCGGCCCGAGCCGTTCCAGCGCCGGGTAGGCCAGGCGCCGGGCGTCGAACAGCGCGTCCGCCTCGGCCTGGTCGGTCGACTGGGCGGCCCACGTCGCACCGGCCTGTTCGAAGCATTCGAGCAGCACGGCGGCTTCGTGTTCGCCCTGCGCGCCGGGTGCGTCGGTGCGCCCGAGCAGCACGACGTTCGCGTCGGTGCTCAGGCCCATGTTCTTCCACGCGTCGACCGCGGCGAGGCAGTGCCGGTCGACGAGTTCGAGCGCCGAGGGCAGCACGCCGCGGGCCGCGACCGACGCGGCGGCCTCCCCGGCCGCGACCGTCGTGTCGAAGTAGCCGGCCACCGTGCGCTCGGCGGCCCGCGCCGGGCGCAGCCGCACGGTGATCTCGGTGATGACGCCCAAGGTGCCTTCGGAGCCGACCATCAGCCCGGTCAGGTCGTAGCCCGCCACGCCCTTCGCGGTGCGGCGGCCGAGCCGGACGAGCTCGCCGGTGCCGGTCACGACCTGCATCGCCAGGACGTAGTCGCGGGTGACGCCGTACTTGACGCAGCAGACGCCGCCGGCGTTGGTCGCCACGTTGCCGCCGATCGTCGACCACGGCGAGCTCGCCGGGTCCGGCGGGTACCAGAGCCCGCGCTCGGCGCAGGCGGCGCGCAGGTCGTCGTTGACCACGCCGGGCTCGACGACCGCGAGCCGTTCCTGCTCGTCGATCTCCTTGATGGCGCGCAGCCGGTCGGTCACCAGCACCACGCAGCCTTCGACGGCGTTCGCGCCACCGGAGAGCCCGGTGCCGGCGCCGCGGGTGACCAGCGGCGCGCGGTGCCGGATGCACTGGCGCACCACGGTCTGGACCTCTTCGGCGGTGTGCGGCCGGACCACGACGACGGGCAGCGCGCAGGGCGCCCATTCGGCCTCGTCGTGGGCGAAGCTGCGCAGCACGTCCGGGTCGCGGACCAGGCGGTCGGCCGGCAGGGCGGCGGCCAGGTCGTCGATCAGCATTCTCGGGGGACTCCTCGGTGTCGCCCGTCAGCCTAGGACTGTGGAGGGGCCGCGTCATGGGCGAATCGGCCCGTGATCGTCGCGGAAGGGTAACGGCGGGGCCGGCTGTCCCGGAGAGGTGAGTCCTGGTGCGCAACTCAGCAGATGGACGTGACTTTCCGGCACCGCTCGGTGACACCACGCGAGGTCGCCGGACCGGCGCCCGGCCGCGATGTATCCTTTGTGGACACACTTGCTGCCGTACCGCGGAAACGACGACGGCCGCTCCCGGACGACGTCGAGCGTGTCATCGGGGAGCGGCCGCCGGGATCGCTACTTCGACTGGGCCTCCGCCAGCAGGTCCTCGATGGTGATCGGGATGTGGCGGACCCGGACGCCGGTGGCGTTGTACACGGCGTTGGCGACGGCGGCGGCCATCCCGACCGTGCCGATCTCGCCGAGCCCCTTGGCGCCCACGGCGTTGTGCAGCGTGTCCGGGTATTCGACGAAGTGGACGTCGACCTCCGGGATGTCCGCGTTCACCGGGAGCAGGTAGCTCGCGAAGTCGCCGTTGGCGAGCCGGCCGTTCGCCTCGACCTCCAGGCCCTCGTGCAGCGCGGCCGACACGCCCCAGATCATCCCGCCCATGAGCTGGCTGCGGGCCGCCCGCGCGTTGATGATCCGGCCCGTGTCGAAGACGCCGAGCATCCGCGACACCCGCACCTCTCGCGTCCACTTGTGCACGCGCACCTCGCAGAACTGCGCGCCGAAGGAGCTGAAGGAGTGCTTCGTCAGCTCCTCGCCGGGAGCCGACGAGCCCGTGACGTCCAGCGACGTCCGGCCGACGGCGCGCAGCAGTTCGCCGAACGTCATCGACTTCCCGTCGGCCAGCACGCGGCCGTCGGCGTAGGTGACCTCGGCGCCCGCGAACGGCGCGCCCGGGTCGGCCGCCAGCGCCACCAGCTCGTCGATGGCCTTGGTCGCGGCGATCATGATGGCCGTGCCGACGCTCGCCGTCGCGGTCGAGCCGCCGGAGAGCCCACCCGGCGGCAGCGACGAGTCACCGAGCTTGGGCACGATCTTCTCCGGCGCGATGTCCAGCGATTCGCCGCCCACCAGGGAAAGCACGGTCAGCAGGCCGGTGCCGGGGTCCGCGCCGCTCGTCGCGACGACGGCGGTGTCGTCGGCCTGCAGGGTGATCCCGACGGTCGTCGGGAAGCGCAGGGCCGGGAACATCGCGGTGGCCGTGCCGAGGCCGACCTCCCAGTCGCCGTCGGTGTGCCCGTGCGGCTTGCGGTGCTCCCAGCCGAACCGCTGCGCGCCGATCTGGAAGCACTCGTCGAGGTGCTTGCTCGACCACTGCAGGTCGTGCCCGGGCGGCGCGGTCGAGTTGTTGCGCATGCGCAGCTCGATCGGGTCCATGTCCAGCGCGACGGCCAGCTCGTCGATCGCGCTCTCCAGCGCGAACGACCCGGGTGCCTCGCCGGGGGCCCGCATGAACGTCGTCGGCGGGATGTTCAGCGGCACCACCTTCTGGCTGATGTGCAGGTTGCGGGTGGCGTACCACTCGCGGGACGTGCCGTGCGACGTCGGCTCGACGAACGCGCGGTGGATGTCGGTGCTGCACCAGGAGTCGTGGCGCAGGGCGACGAGCGTGCCGTCGCGTTCGGCGCCGAGCGTCATCTTCTGGACCGTCGCCGCGCGGCCCGCGGTCGCGGTGAACACCTGCTCGCGGGTGAGCGCGGCCTTCACCGGCCGGTCGAGCGCCCGGGCCGCGGCGGCGGCGAGGAACGCCGGCGCCGAGGTGCGGCCCTTGCCGCCGAACGCGCCGCCGACGTACGGGTTCAGCGCGTGCACGGCCGCGACGTCCAGCTGCAGCGCGCTCGCCAGTTCCTGGGCCTGCAGGTGCGCGCCCTGGTTTCCGCTGTAGACGGTCAGCTCGCCGTCGTCCCAGACCGCGACGGCCGAGTGCGGCTCCATCGCGGCGTGGTTCTGGGTCGCCGTGTGGTAGGTCGCTTCGACGATCACCGGGCTCCCCGCCAGCGCGTCGTCGAAGGATTCGACGCCGTCTTCGAGTACCTCGAACGTCGACGGGGTGCCGTCCCGGCCCGGCGGGGCGTCCTCCGCCGCGGCGAGGCCGTCTTCCAGCGACGTCAGCGCCGGCTTGGCGCGGTAGGTGACCTCGACGAGCATCGCCGCGTCGCGGGCCTGCTCGAAGGTCTCCGCCACGACGAAGCCGATCGCCTGGCCGTAGTAGGCGACTTCCTTGTCCTGCATGGGCACCCACGTCTCACCGAACAGCGGCGAGACCGGGGTGCGCAGCTCCAGCGGGTCGAACGGGGAGTACACGCCGAGCACGCCGGGCGCGCTCTTCGCCGCCGTGACGTCCATGGCTTCGAGCTCGGCGTGGGCGGCCGTGCTGAGCACGACGTAGCCGTAGACCATGCCGGGCACGTTGTGGTCGGCGCCGTACTTGGCCCGGCCGGTGACCTTCACCGGCGCGTCGAGACGGGCGGCGGTCATCGGGCGGTCCCCTCGGTCAGCTCGAGCAGGGCGCGGATCAGGGTCCGCTTCAGCAGCGGCACCTTGAAAGCGTTTTCGGACAGCGGCCGGGCGCCGTCGGCCGCGCCGGACACGGCGGCCTCGAAGGTGGCCTGCGTGGCGGGCTTGCCGCGCAGGGCGTCCTCGACGGCGGGCAGCCGCCACGGCACCGTGCCGACGCCGCCCGCGGCGATCCGGGCGTCGGCGATGACGCCGTCCCGGACGTCCAGCGCGACGGCGGCGGAGCACAGCGCGAACTCGTAGGACTGCCGGTCGCGCACCTTGACGTAGGTGGAGTTCGCCGCCCAGGCCAGCTCGGGGACGACGACCTCGGTGATCAGCTCGCCGGTGCGCAGGTCGTTCTCCACCTCGGGCGTGTCGCCCGGCAGCCGGTAGAACTCGGCCAGCTTCACCGTGCGGGTACCGTCCGGGCCGGCCAGCCGCAGCTCGGCGTCGAGCGCGACCAGGGCGACGGCGACGTCACTCGCGTGCGTCGCCGCGCAGGAGTCGCTGCTGCCGAGGATCGCGTGCATCCGGTTGGCGCCTTCGAGCGCCGGGCAGCCGCTGCCGGGCACGCGCTTGTTGCACGGCGTGGCGACGTCGCGGAAGTACGAGCAGCGCGTGCGCTGCAGCAGGTTCCCGCCGATGCTGGCCATGTTCCGTAGCTGCTGCGACGCGCTCAGCAGCAGCGCGCGGGAGATCGCCGGGTACACCCCGGGGTGCGTGGCGATGTCGCTCATCCGCTCGAGCGCGCCGAAGCGCAGCCCATCGGTGGTGTCGATGCCGCGCAACGGGACGTTGTTGATGTCGAGGACGTGGCGCGGGGTGAGGACGTTCAGCTTCATCAGGTCGACGAGCGTCGTGCCGCCGGCGAGGAAGGTGCCGGGCGTGGCGAGGGCGTCGTCGAGGGTGGTGGGCGCGGTCAGCTCAAAGGGACGCATCGACCCGCCTCGCCTGCTGGACCGCCGCGACGATGTTCGGGTAGGCCGCGCACCGGCAGAGGTTGCCGGACATGAACTCGCGCACGTCGGTGACGTCCTGCTCGACGGCCGCGACCGCCGACATGATCTGGCCGGAGGTGCAGAACCCGCACTGCAGCGCGTCCTGGTCCACGAAGGCCCGCTGCACCGGGTGCAGGTCGTCCCCTGTGGACAGTCCTTCGACGGTGGTCACCGGCTGCTGCACGGTGGCGGCGAGGGTGAGGCACGAGAGCACGGGCCGGCCGCCGACGTGCACGGTGCAGGCGCCGCACTGGCCCCGGTCGCAGCCCTTCTTCGGGCCGGTGACGTCGAGGCGCTCGCGCAGCGCGTCGAGCAGGGTCACGCCGGGATCGACGTCCAGGTGCTCGGTACTGCCATTGACTTCGAGTGAGATGTCCACTGGTCTCTTTCCGCGGATCGTCCGGGTGGGGAGCTGGCGGCGTGGTGGGAGCGTGGTGTACCGGATACTCATCCGCTTCACCTTTTCGCGAGGTTAGCGGATTACAATCCGGCTCGCAACGAACCCGAAAGCTGGAGTTGCTCCAGGCCGGGGCGGCGCTGCACTAGATTACCGGCGAACGGATCCACCACCGGGAGGGACGATGACGAGCGGCGCGGCAGGCTCTACGGGTTCCGTCAGCCCCCGGCGCGCCGACACCCGGCGCAACCACGAGCGCATCCTCGTCGCGGCCGGCGAGTCGCTCGCCGCGACGGGCGAGGTCTCGTTCAACGCGATCGCGAAGCACGCCGAAGTCGGCGTCGGCACGGTGTACCGGCACTTCCCGACGCCGGAGGCGCTGATCCTGGCGGTCTACGAACGAGAGGTGCGCCACCTGGTCGACGTCGTCCCGGTGCTGCTGGAGAAGTACGCGCCGGCGGAGGCGTTCCGCGTCTGGGCGACGGACCACCTGGCGCACTACATGATGACGAAACGCGGGCTGGCGGACGCCCTGCGCGCGGCGACGGCGTCACGCGGCGAACTGCCGGCGAGCGCGTACGAAGCGATGGTCGGCGCGGTCTCGACGCTGCTGGCGGCGACCACCGAGGCGGGCGTGGTCCGCGCGGACCTGGATCCGGTGACGGTGCTGCGGGGGCTCGGCGGGCTGCTGCACCTCGACCCGAACGGCCAGTGGCGGCGGGACGCGGCGGCCCTGGCGGATCTGCTGTGGCGCGGAATGGCCGCGCCCGGCGCGGCGGCCCGCGGCTGAAATCCACCGGCATTCACCCGCGGTGAGCTGGGAAATGACAACGGCTGTCCGGTTGGCGTTTCCTGAAACAGCCGAGCCCGGAAACGACCGAGCCGGAATCAGGTGGCCGGCCGGAAGGATATCCACCGGCGGCGAGTGAGCAGTGTCCTCGCCGCCGGTGGATCGGCCTTCGTGATCGCTCCCCAGAGATCGGCCGGCACGGCACTACTTCTTCGCGGCGGCGACCTTCTTGCGCGGCGCCCGCTTGCGCGCCGGCGCCGGGGCGGCGGCCTGCAGCTGCGCCTCGTCGTAGGCGTTGACGATCTCCGAGGACAGGCGGCCCCGCTCGGAGACGTCGTAGCCGTTCTCGTTGGCCCAGGCGCGGATCGCGCGCGAGCGCTCGCGGTCGGCCGAGCTCGCCGCCGTCGACTGGCCGGTCGCGACGCGCACCTTGCGGCCACCGGTCTTGCGGCCCGCCGCGATGAACCGGGAGAGCTCCTCGCGCAGCGCGGCGGCGTTCTCGTCGGAAAGGTCGATCTCGTAGCTGACGCCGTCGAGGCCGAACGGAACGGTGTGGCTGGCCGGGCTGCCGTCGATGTCGTCCAGCATTTCGACGAGGACCTTCTGGGCCATGGGGCTGCTCCTTGAACGTTGGTGTCCGTAGTGCGACTGTGACCGAACGCACGATAAATGCCCGATCCACTGTGGAGCGTAGCAGTCGACATACCGACGCGTACGTTGTCGATCGAATGAGCTAATCAAGTGTCGATATAATTCGCTCTTTGTCTCGGGGAAACGACGGGGACGGCCGGATGCCGTCGTTTCGGTACGTCGAACTCGAGCGAGCGCACATCGGTCCTTTGTGGACCACCGGGCCGTCGTGGTCCGGAATCGCCGACGCCGGGAAGGGCGCGGCGGGTTTCCGCTGATGACGCTGCGGTGAACGGAGAGTGAACAGCCCGACCCGGCGCGTAGGACCGGGCGTGCGCGGGCGTCCGGCGACACGCCGCTGTGAGCTGTTGCGCTGAACGGGTGACACCGCCGCGGGCCCGGGAGTGCGGTACGGTCGGCCGGCAGCGGTTCAACCGGCAGCCGTCGCACCCCGAGACCCACGACCCCGTCAGGGGCCGGTGTGGGACTGGACTGGTGCACGAGCGGTTTGGCCTCACGGTTCCCCCAGGAGGCTTCGCCTATGACCATGATTCCGCTGCCCCGGCCCAGAGACCCCGCAGGTCAAGCGGCCATCGCGAGTTTCGACGTGCTCACCACCGCCGACGCCGCCGTGCTCTCGGCCACCGGCGAGCTCGACATCAGCGTCACCGATCACCTCGCCGGCCTCATCGAGCGGGAGCTCGCCTTCCGGCCGCGCGCCCTGGTCGTCGACGCCTCGGCCGTGACGTTCTGCGCCGCCCGGGCGCTGACCGTCCTGCTCAACTCCGCCGCCGACGCCCACGCGGCCGGCGTGCCCTTCGCCGTCGTCACCCGCAGCCGCGCGGTGCTGCGCCCCCTGAGCGTGCTCGGGCTGGAGCGCGTCCTGCCGCTGCACGCCGACCTTTCCGAGGCCCTGGCCTGGCTGACGCTGCTGCCGGACCTCACGACCGGCTAGCTCGGCCCCGCTCGCTGCTTCGAACTAACTAACTCGCCCGCGGGCAGGGCTCTTCCGTCTCCGCGCAGCGCAGGCGGCCCCACACGAGCTTGCCGTCGTCGTGGTGGCTGACGCCCCACGCGAGGCACAGCTGGTCGACGACCCGCAGGCCGCGCCCGCCGTCCCGGCCGGGGACCCGCAACCGCGGTTCCCCGGTGCCGACGTCGGCGACGGCGACGGTCACCTCGCACGGCCCGCAGGTGCAGCGCAGCCGCAGTTCGACCGGCCCGCCCGCGTGCAAGTAGGCGTTGTCCAGCAGTTCTCCGACGATCAACAGCGCGTCCAGCCGATGCAGGTCCCCGAGCGCGGTCATCCGCGACTCGGCCCACATCCGGGCATCGGCGAGACCTGACGGGTCGGTGCCGGCCACGTCCAGGGTCTGCCAGCCTGGCTGGTCCGCCGTGGTCCAGTTCACAGGCACGATGTGACTCCTCCCGAGGGCGCGCGCCCGGGGGCGCGACGTCCTCTACCGAGGAGGGTTACCCGGGCCGGCGGCGGTTACCCGCGAATCGGCACATCGGGTTCCGCCCGGGTGACGGCGGACGGGCGGGTCCGCGGGCCGAACACGGCCAGGACCACCGCGCCGACCAGCCAGGTCCCGGCGATGAAGAGGAACACGCTCCGATAGCCGCTGCCGGCGTAGAGCGCGGCCACGATCAGGGGACCCGCCGCGTTCGACAGCCGCCCGAGCCCGTAGGAGACACCGGTGCCCAGCGACCGGCTCCGCGTGTCGAACAGCTCGGGGGAGTAGGCGTAGCCGAGGGCGGTGTAGCCGCGTTCGAACAGGTTCACCAGGAACCCGAAGACCACGATCAGGACCGGGTTGAAGGTCAGCCCGTAGAGCAGGCCGCACAGCGCGATGACCGTGCCGAAGGCGACCAGGCACCACTTGCGTTCGAACCGGTCGGTGACCAGGGCGGCCAGGTAGGACCCGAGCGGCGCGCCGACGGTCGTCAGGGCCACGTAGAAGACCGACTTCTCGACGCTGAAGCCCTCCTGGGCCAGCAGTGTGGGCGCCCAGCTCGAGTAGCCGAAGAAGCCGATCGTCTGCGTCACCCACACGACGGTCAGCAGCAAGGTGGGGTACAGGTACTTCTTCTGCAGCAGCAAGCGCAGCGGCGCCTTCGTCACCGGAGCTTCTTCGACGGGCGGTTCGGGCTCGGGCAACGGCCCCTGCTCCGCCGCGACCTGCTCTTCGATCTCCCGCAGGATCCGGTCCGCCTCGGCGTGGTCGCCGCGGCTCTCGTGCCAGCGCGGTGACTCCTTGAGGCGCCGGGTGAAGAAGACGAGCAGCACGCCGAGCGCGCCCCACAGGTAGACCAGCCGCCACGACCAGTCGTTGATCGGCACCACCGCGCTGGCGATCAGGTTGGTGACGGGGGTGCCGCAGATGCCGATCACGATCGCGTAGGCCTGGTACTTGCCGCGGCTGGCGGCCGGGTACAGCTCGTTGACGTAGATGACGGCCACGACGGTCATCGCCGAAAGCCCGGCCGAGGTCAGGACGCGGAACACACCGAGGGAAACGACGTCCCACGAGAAGACGGCGGCGAAGGAGAAGACGCCGAACCACAAGGTCGTCCACAGCAACGCGCGTTTGCGGCCCCAGCGGTCGGCGAGGCCGCTCGCGATGACCGCGCCGAAGAACATCCCGACGAACGACAGCGACGTGACGTAGGCGACCTGGTCGACCGTCACGCCCCACAGCTTGATCAGCTTGGGCGCGGTGGTGGCGAAGCTGTTGATGTCCGCGAACTCGAAGAAGTAGGCGAACGAGACGGCCAGCAGGGTGATCTTGTGGAACCGGGAGATCGGCAGGCGGTTCAGCCGGTTCAGGGAGTTGGCTTGCTGCATGGGAGTTCCTGTCGCTCAGGCGTCAGTCATTGCCGGGCCAGTACAGGTGCGCCGGGTTGGCCACGAGCAGCTTCCGCTGCTGCTCGGCGGTGACCGCCACTTGCGGCACGTAGTCGACCAGCAGGCCGTCGTCCGGCATGTGGCCCAGGAGGTTGGGGTGCGGCCAGTCGCTGCCCCACAGCACGCGGTCGGGGAACTCCGCCACGACGCGCCGGCCGAACGGGACGACGTCGCGGTAGGCGTGCCGCTCGCCGCCGAGGGCGGGCGGCCCGGTCACGGTCAGGCGCTCGGGGCAGCTGACCTTGACCCAGACGTCGTTGCGCTCGACGAACCGCAGGAAGCGGCCGAACTCCCGCCCGCCGACCGGCTGCGTGACGTCCGGCCGCCCCAGGTGGTCCACGACGAGCGGGGTGGGCAGCGAGCCGAAGAACCCTGCCAGCTCGGGCAGGTCGACGCTCTCGAAGTAGAGGACGATGTGCCAGCCGAGCGGCGCGATCTTCTGCGCGATGGTGGCCAGCGCTTCGTGCGGGGCGGCGTCGACCAGGCGTTTCACGAAGTTGAAGCGCACGCCGCGCACCCCCGCGGCGTCGAGTTCGCGCAGCTCGCGGTCGCCGACGTCCGGCCGGACGGTCGCGATCCCGCGCGCCCGGCCGCCCGCCGCGCGGACGGCGTCGACCATGGCGGAGTTGTCCGTGCCGTGGCAGGTGGCCTGGACGATCACGTTGCGCGAGACGCCGAGGTGGTCGCGCAGGGCGAAGAGGTCGTCCTTGCCGCCGTCGCACGGGGTGTACTTGCGTTCCGGAGCGAAGGGGAACTCGGCCTGCGGGCCGAAGACGTGGCAGTGCGCGTCGACGGTGCCGGGCGGCAGCCGGAACTCCGGCTTCGACGGGTGGGCGTACCAGTCGAGCCAGCCGGGGGTTTTCGGTTCGGTCATGGGGCTTCCTCACCGGCCTTGGCGCGTCAGCAGGGCGTCGAGGCGGGGGTAGACGGCGCGGGCGTTGTGCTCCCGGATCGCGGCCAGGTCCTTTTCGGACAGTTTCGCGGCCTCGACGTAGCGCCGGGTGTCGTCGAAGTGGTGGCCGGTTGACGGGTCGACGTCGCGGACGGCGCCGATCATCTCCGAGGCGAACAGGATGTTCTTCGCCGGGATGACGTCGAACAGCAGGTCCGAGCCGGGCTGGTGGTAGACGCAGGTGTCGAAGAAGACGTTGCCCAGCAGGTGTTCTTCGAGCGGCGGCTTGCCCAGCGCCAGCGCCAGGCCGCGGAACCGGCCCCAGTGGTAGGGCACCGCGCCGCCGCCGTGCGGGATGATCAGCCGCAGCGTGGGGAAGTCCGCGAACAGGTCACCCTGGAGCAGCTGCATGAACGCGGTGGTGTCGGCGTTGAGGTAGTGCGCGCCGGTGGTGTGGAAGGCCGGGTTCACGCTCGTGCTGACGTGGACCATCGCCGGGACGTCGTACTCGACCATCTTCTCGTAGACGGGGTACCACGACCGGTCGGTGAGCGGCGGCGCCGTCCAGTGGCCGCCGGAGGGATCGGGGTTGAGGTTCAGCGCGACGGCGCCGTACTCCTCGACGCACCGCGTCAGCTCCGGGACGCAGGTGGCCGGGTCGGCGCCGGGGGACTGCGGGAGCATCGCGGCCGGCGCGAACCGCCCGGGGTAGAGCGTGCTGACGCGGTAGCAGAGCTCGTTGCAGAGCGCGGCCCACGCCGACGACGTCGCGAAGTCCCCGACGTGGTGGGCCATGAAGGACGCGCGGGGCGAGAAGATCGTCAGGTCGATGCCGCGTTCGTCCATCAGCCGAAGCTGGTTCGGCTCGATCGTCGCCCGCAGTTCGTCGTCGCTGATCCGCAGGTCGGCGCGGTCCGGCGCGGGCCCGCCGGCCAGGGCGGCGACCTGCCGCTCGCGCCAGGCGGCCAGTGCCGGCGGCGCGGTGGTGTAGTGCCCGTGGCAGTCGATGAGCATGACTCGCACCCTAATCGTCGATGAAATTGTTGACAATATCTACGACGAAAAGGTCTACGGGAAGCGACCAGAGGTGGGGTTCAGTCGAGGTCGAGCAGGGGGGCGGCCATGCGGTCGACGTACGCGCCGAGCGCCTCGCGGTCGGCGGCGGTCAGGGCCTTCGTGCCCACTTTGCCGCGCAGCACGGCGATCCCGGTGATCACCGCGGCCAGCAGTTCCGCGCGCAGCTCGCGGTCCGAGCCGCTCAGGCGCGGGGCCAGCTGCTCGCCGAAGGCGCGCTCGATCCGCTCGCGCACCACGGCCCGGATCATGTCGTCGTTCGCCGCCGTCACCAGGCCCGAGAGGTCGCCGGGATGCTGGGCGCCGACGTTCAGGGCGCGCTCCAGCAGGGCGCGGGGGAGATCCTTCAGCGGGGCGTCCGCCGTCACGGTGTCGGCCGTGTCCCAGCCGCGGCCCGCGGCCTCGGCGAACAGCTTTTCCTTCGAGCCGAAGTAGCGGTAGACCAGCGCCTGGTTCACCCCGGCCAGCGCGGCGACGTCCCGGGTGCTCGTGCCCTCGACGCCGTGCTCGCTCAGCAGTGTCCGAGCGGCGGTCAGCAGTGCTTCCCGGGTGGCGGCCGCGTCGCGGCGGCGTGCGCGGGGTGCCGCGGTGTCCATCGCCGATCTCCGTTCGTCGGGGTTTTCGCAGTGTAGACCAGCGCAAACGCGCTGTGAGCGTGATCACCGCGGGGTTAAGTAGTCACTCGTTGACTTGGCTTCCGGCACCTGGTTACCGTGTAAGTCGTCAGTTGACTACAAAGTCATCGCATGGAGGTCCCCGTGTCCGACACCCTCACCGCCCCGGCACCCGCGCGCCGCGCCCGGCGCGCGGAGTCGCATCCGACGGCGGTGCTGCTGGTGCTGGCGCTGTCGACGTTCGCGATCGTCGTCATGCAGAGCATGGTCATGCCGATCCTGTCCGGCCTCGCGCAGTCGCTGGACGTCTCGATGGCCGACGTCTCCTGGGTCGTGACCGTCAACATGCTGTCCGCGGCGGTGTTCACGCCGCTGCTCGGCTCGCTCGGCGACAAGCTGGGCCGCAAGCGCGTCCTCATGGCGACGCTCGCGCTGACCACGCTCGGCTCGGTGCTGGTGGCCGTCTCGACGTCGATGGGTGTCGTGCTGGCCGGCCGCGCCCTGCAGGGCATGGGCTTCGCGGCGATGCCGCTCGCCATCGGGATCGTCCGGTCGATCTTCCCGCCGGAGCGCGTGCCCTCGAGCATCGCGCTGCTGAGCGCGCTCACCGGCATCGGCGCGGGCGCGGGCCTGCTCGTGTCCGGGCTGCTGGTGCAGGCGGGCGTGTCGGCGCAGGGCATGTTCTGGATCTCGGCGGCGGTCACCGCGCTCGGCCTGCTCGGCACCGCCGCGCTGATCCGGCTGCCGGAAACGGCCGGCAAGTTCTACGTCGACGTCTTCGGCCTGCTGACGCTCGCCGGCGGCCTGGTCTGCCTGGTGCTCGGCATCAACCGCGGGCCGGCGTGGGGCTGGGGCTCGGCCACCGTCCTCGGCCTGTTCGCCGGCGCCGTCGTGCTGCTGGTCGCGTGGGTGGTCGTCGAGCGGCGCGTCCGCGAACCGCTGGTGGACATCGCGATGATGCGCACGCCGGTCGTGCTGGGCACCAACATCGCCACCTTCCTCACCGGCGCCGGCATGTACGGCGCGTTCATCCTGGTGATCCAGTTCGTCCAGACGCCGGGGCGGTTCGGGTACGGCTTCGGGTCCGACGCGCTCGGCGCGGGCCTGACGCTGCTGCCGATGACCGCGGGCACGCTGCTCGCCGCCGGCGCGGTGTCGGTGCTGATCCGCCGCGTCGGCCCGAAGTGGCCGATGGTGATCGGCACGGTCGTCGCCACCGCGACGTTCGCCTTCCTGCTCGTCTTCCACACCGAGCACTGGCACTTCTACGTCGCGACCGGCCTGCTCGGCCTCGGGCTGGGGCTGGCGTTCGGCGCGATCCCGACGTTGCTCAACAGCGGCGTCACCCCCGCGCAGACGAGCGTCGCCAACAGCGTCAACCAGACGCTGCGCTCGATCGGCGGCTCCATCGGCACGGCAGTGGCGTCGGCGATCCTGGCCGCGACCCTGCTGCCGGGCCTCCCCCTGCCCACGGTCGGCGCGTACACCACCGCGTTCACCGTGTCCGGCGCGATCTGCGTCCTCGCGGTCGTCGCCGCTGTGTTCGTCCCGTACCGGCACCGTGCCGTCAACACCGCCGAGGAGTCGTCATGACGAGGGCCTATCCCTTCAGCGAGCCGGAAAAGCTGGACATCGAGCCGCTGTTCGAGCAGCTGCGCACCGAAGAGCCGCTGAGCCGCGTCACCATGCCCTACGGCGAACCGGCCTGGCTGGCGACGCGCTACGAGGACGTCAAGGTGGTGCTGGGCGACCCGCGCTTCAGCCGCGCGGCGGCGACCGGGCGCGACGAGCCGCGGCTGCGCCCGCACCTGCCGCCGCCGGGCAACATCCTCAGCCTCGACCCGCCGGACCACAGCCGGCTGCGGCGCCTGGTGATGAAGGCGTTCACCATGCGCCGGATCGACGCGCTGCGGATGCGGGCGCAGGAGATCGCCGACGGGCTCGTCGACACGATGCTCGCCCAGGGCCCGCCCACCGATCTGGTCGAGGCCTTCGCGTTGCCGTTCCCGGTGACGGTGATCTGCGAGCTGCTGGGTGTCCCGTTCGAGGACCGCGGCGACTTCCGCGTCTGGTCGGACGCGTTCCTCTCGACGACGAAGTTCACGCCGGACGAAGTCCTCGACGCGATGACGAAGATGAACGAATACATGGCGGGCTTGATCGCCCAGCGCCGGGAGACGCCGCACGACGACCTGCTCGGCGCGCTGGTCGTGGCCCGCGACGAAGACGACCGGCTCTCGGAGGAGGAGCTGCTGTCGCTGGCGCAGACACTGCTGGTGGCCGGCCACGAGACGACCGCGTCCCAGATCCCGAACTTCGTGTACGCGCTGCTCACGCACCCGGGCCAGCTGGCGCTGCTGCGCGCGGACCTGAGCCTGGTGCCCAAGGCGGTCGAGGAGCTGATGCGGTTCGTCCCGCTCGGCACCGGCGCGGGCATCGCGCGCTACGCGACGGAAGACGTCGAACTGGGCGGGGTGACGGTCCGGGCGGGGGAACCGGTGCTGCCCGCGCTGGCGTCCGCCAACCGCGACGGCTCGGTGTACTCGGACCCGGAGGTGCTGGACCTGCTCCGCGGGGAGGCGACGCACATCGGCTTCGGCCACGGCGCCCACCACTGCCTGGGCGCGCCGCTGGCCCGGATGGAACTGCAGGTCGCGCTGGACACGCTGCTGCGGCGGCTGCCGGAACTGCGGCTGGCCGAGGGCGAGGCCGGCATCGGCTGGAAGCTGGGTCTGTCGACGCGCGGGCCGCTGCAGCTGCCGCTGGCCTGGGGCTGAGCGACCCCGTCCCGCACCCGGCACGCGCCGGGTGCGGGACCGGGCTCAGCGCACCCGCGTGAGCGGGATGCGGTGGAACACGATGGTTTCGTAGGGCCCGGCCGTACCGGTCTCGTAGAGCAGCCCGGCGGTGAGCGGATCGGCCTGCACGAGGTCGGAGTACGCCGCGGGCCCGGCGGTCAGCGTGTGGCCGGGGGTCCAGGTGCGCCCGCGGTCGGTGCTCAACCGCAGCTGCATCACCGTGCGCGTCGCCGGGTCGGAGGGGCCGGAATACAGCAGCAGCCACGGGATCGTCGTCTGCAGCGCGCTGCCCTCGACCTTCGTCCCGGACAGCGCCGGCTGCGCCCGGTACGGCCGCACGAGCGTCTGGCCGCCGTCCACGCTGTAGCCGTCGACCCGGTGCTCGGCCGCGGAACCCTGGTTGCGGCTGGAGAAGTAGAGCGTGCCGTCGGGCAGCTCCGTCGCCGACGTCTCGTTCGCGGCGACGACGCCGTCGGTGCGGTCGTCGGTGAAGCCGATGTGCCAGGTGCGGCCGTCGTCGTCGCTGTAGAGGTCGTGGCCGCCGTAGTACTTCGCCTCGGTGCCGACGTCGGTGGAGCCAGCGGGCGGCGAGCTGGAGTGGTTGGCGGGCACGACGAGCCGGCCCGCGTGCGGGCCGTGCCGCAGCAGCGTGGCGTGCCCGGGACCGGTGGCGTACCACCGCCAGCCGGGCCGTTTCGTGTCCGCCGTGATGTCGCGCGCGGTGCTCCAGGTGCGGCCGTTGTCGCCGCTGCGCTGGACGAACACCCGGCGGGTGTCCTGCTCCGACGCCGCGCCGGTCATGATCTGCTTCTCCGAGACGAGTCCGTTGTGGACGGTCAGGAGGACGAGGTCGCCGTTGCGGGCGAGCACCGGCGTCGGGTTGCCCGCGGTGGCGTCGCCGTTGGTGGTCACCACGGAGAGCGGGCCCCAGGTGCAGCCGCCGTCGCGCGACGAACGGGACACCGTCTGGATCGCGCCGGAGTCGCCGGCCGAGTCGCGCCGGCCTTCGGCGAACGCCACCAGCGACCCGTTCGCGGCGCGCACCACCGCCGGGATCCGGAAGGTGTCGTAGCCCTCGGTGCCGGAGGTGAACGGCACCGAGGACGCGCATCGTCGGTCGGCGGCCGCGGCCGCCGGGGTGAAAGGCAGCCAGACCACGGCCGCGGCCAGCAGGATCGCGCCCGCTCGGCGTTTCGATG
Organism: Amycolatopsis sp. NBC_00348; assembly: GCF_036114655.1. Taxonomy (NCBI): domain Bacteria; kingdom Bacillati; phylum Actinomycetota; class Actinomycetes; order Pseudonocardiales; family Pseudonocardiaceae; genus Amycolatopsis; species Amycolatopsis sp. NBC_00348. The sequence goes on from NZ_CP107994.1 coordinate 710,915, forward strand.
ACACCGGTTCCGCCTCCTCGCTGAGGGGATGGGATGGTAGGACATGGGATGTCCGACGTCCTATGACCGACAACCTAGGGAGGCGGTGCGCGGTTCGTCAAGGACTACGCTGAACCCGAGCGCGCACGAGGAGGACCGTGGACCACCGGAAGCACTTCGCCGACATCCACCGGCGTCCCCAGCTGTACGGATTGGACGGCAGCTACCACGACTACTGCACGTACCTGCTCGGTGTGGACGCGGGCCACGACGGCGGGCTGCTGACCGGCTTCAAGGAGTCGCTCGTGCCCCGGGTCGGCACCGGCGACAACCTGACCTGGACGTCGCTGGTGCTGTACCTGGCCTTCCCCGGCAGCACGTCGGGGTGGCACGACGAAGCGGCGGGTGACGGCCGTCAGGTCGCGGTCGACCTGCTCTTCACGCTGCTGGACGAATTCCTCGAGACGCGATCCCGGGCGCGCGGCACCGCCGCGATCTTCGCCGGGTACCTGGCCTGGCGCGAAGCCCAGCCGTGGGCGCGCCCCGCGTCACTCGGCCAGGTCGTCCCAGCGGACCAGGATCGCGGCGGCGAGCAGGCCGGCCACGACGATCTTGCCGATGATCAGCAGCGCGCTCGCGCCGGTCACCTGCCCGAGGTCCAGTAGCACCCCGGCGAGGGCCGCCCCGGCGAAGACCTTCGCGCCCCAGCGCCGCCGGAAGCCGACGGCGACCACGCCGGCCAGCTGCACCGCGGAGGCCGGCAACGCCAGCACGAGCCACGGCGACGTCTCGGCACCGTGGTCGATTTCGTCGGCCAGGACGGTGATCTGAAGGACCAGGACCACGGCCGTGCCCAGCCCGAAGAGGACCAGCATCACCGGCAGGAAGACCCGCCCGGCGGTGCCGCCGGTGGCGGGTTCGGGCACACGACGACGAGGCACGGCGAACCTTCCGCTCCAGCGATCCGGAACCTCCCACCGTGCCGGAAACCGGCGCCGTTGACCATCGGGCATTCGCCGTAGCCGCGGTGCCGGGCGGGCGTACCGCCCGGCACCGGTGGTCACGACGCGCTGCAGAGGGTGCCGTTCAGGGTGAACGCCGTCGGCAGGATGTTCGGGCCGCCGTAGTCGGCCGTGAAGCCCGGGTCCGCGCTCGCACCCGGGGCCAGGGCCGTGGCCGACGTGACCGTCACGGTGGTCCCGGTCTGGGTCCAGGTGCCGTTCCAGCCGCCGGTGAGGTGCTGCCGCGCGGTCGGCCAGGTGAAGGTCAACGTCCAGTTCGGCGCCGGTTCGGTGCCCGTGTTGGTGAGGTGGACGCCGCCGACGAAGCCGCTCGACCAGTCGGTGACGTCGGACATCGTGGCCGCGCACGTGCTCCGCGCCGGCGCCCCCGTGGTGAACGTCAGCGACGGTGACGCCCAGGAGACGTTGCCCGCGGTGTCCCGCGCCAGCACGTTGACCGTGTACCGGCTGCCCGGGACGAGGTTGCCGACGGTGAACGACGTGCCCGCGGTCTCGCCCCACGCCTCGCTGGTCGTGCCGAGGGTCCGGTAGACCTCGTACTTCGCGACCGGGTGGCCGCCGGGCGCGGCCGCGGGCCAGGTGAGCGTCGCCGAGCGGTCGGTGACCTGGCCGGCGGCCACCGGGCCGGGTGCGGCCGGTGCTCCGGTGACCGCGGCCGCCGGGTGCAGCACCAGGGTGGTCAGCGAGTACGGCGGCAGCGTCCGGCTCGTGCTGCTGCCGCCGGTGCCCTCCGCGATCGACGTCGCGCCGTTGGTGAAGGTGTACACCTTCGACGCGCTGGCGGCCGGGGCGTAACCGGCGTAGTCGACGGCGACCGTGTGGGCGGTGCCGGGATCCTTGTTGACCAGCAGCACCGAAAGGTCGCCGTCGGGCCGGCGGGCGGCGTGCGCGGTGACCAGCGGCGCGCTCGTGCCGGCGCGGACCAGCTGGTCGCCGGGGCGGGCGAAGAGGCTCAGCATCTTCAGGCCGTAGTAGGGCGCGAACGGCGTGTTCAGCGGCGGCTCGCAGACGTCGCCCAAGCACGTCGCGCTGGAGAGCATCCCCATGTCGCCGTAGTCGGTCTGTCCCTCCACTGTGGACACCTGGGACGCGCCGTTGTGCGTGTCCCACCAGTCGACGGTGAACACGCCGTTCTCCAGCATCGTGCTGTACGTCTCGGCGGCGAACAGCGCGCCGGGCTGGGTGTCCATGCCGACCGAAGTGTTGGTCTCGGTGAGCGCGACGCCGATCCGCCCGGGGTTCGCGCCCGCGTACTGCGCGATCTCACGCCGGACGACGTACATCATGTCGTCCACCTGCTCGGGCTTGGCGAGCGCTTCCGCCGCCGTAGCGCCGCCCGGGTACCAGTGCAGGACGACGAAGTCGACATGGGGACCGGCGATCGACAGCACGGTCTGGTTCCAGTCGGCGGTGTCGCCGTCGCCGACGATGCCGTCGGGCCAGTTCGCCGGGGTCGTCAGCACCGCGCCGATCTTGACCGACGGGTCGACGGCCTTCATGGCTTCGGCGTAGGCGACGACGCCGTCTGCGTAGGCCGTGGGGCTCTTGTCGGCGTGGTTGTCGGCTTCCCAGTTCGCGCCGTAGTGGCCGTTGCCGTACAGCTCGTTGCCGATCTCCCAGTAGCGCGCGCCGTAGCCCTTGGTGACGTTGGCGTACCGGACCCAGTCCGCCGCTTCCTGCGGGGTGCCGGTGCCGTAGTTGGCGATGATGATCGGCTGGGCCCCGGTGCGCCGCGCGCCGCCCATGAAGGTGTCGAAGTCGGTGCCGGGTGCGACGTAGCCGCCCGGCGCGGTGTTGTCCTTCCAGTGGTAGATGTCGCCGTAGGAACCGCCGGGGTAACGCAGCACGCGCACGCCGGCGTCGCCGAGCAGGCCGGCCACGGTGTCGGTGCCCAGCTGGCTGTCCCAGACGGCGTGGTTGGCCCCGAGCGCGGTGTCCGCCACGGTGGCCAGGCCGGCCCGCGCGTTCACCGTGACGGTGACGTCCGGCTCGGCCGCGGTGGCGGGGGCGGCCCCGGCCAGGCCCGCGGCGAGCAGGACCGCCGCGGCCGTGACGGCGCGGCGAAGTGGTCGAGCTGTCATGAAGAGTCCATCCCTCACTCGTCCGGATCGAACAGAATGCAAGATGGCTGAGAGCGCTCCCAGAGAGCGAACCACCGGCGCTGCCGGAAGTCAACGCCGGGACGGCCGGTTCAGCGGGTCGTCGCGTGCTCGCGCGACGCGGCGCGGACCAGACCCGCAGTGGTGCGGGTTCGGCCGTGCAGGCCGAGGACCGGGCGGTGGCGGGCGGTTCAGCGGGCGCTGGTCCGCGCGACGCGGCGTGGACGGGGCCGGCGGCGGTGCGGGTCGGCCGGATTGGGGGCACGGATCGTGGTGGGGGCGAGGACCCGGCGGTGCAACAGATGCCGGCCGCGGCGTGGACCGGCGGGCGGCGGTGCGGATCGGCCGTGCGGCGGTCGCGCGAGCGAGGTCGGTGTGGCAGGTGGGTCGAGAACCCGGGTGGTTCAGCGGGTCGTCGCGTGCTCGCGCGACGCGGCGCGCACCAGGCCGGCGACGGCGCGGGACCGGCTGTGCGGCGGCCACGCGATCACCGTCGTCACGGCGGGCGCGTCGACGACCGGCACGGCGGCGAGGTCCGCGCGCAGGTGGGTGCGGCACGACTCGGCGAGGATCACCGTGGTCCGGCCGAGCGCGATCAGCTGGTAGAGCTGGGTCAGGTTCCGCACCTCGGCGCCCGGCCCGTCCGGGTAACCGCCGTCGGGACGCGGCCAGCGGGCCATCGGCAGGTCGGGCAGCGCGGCTACGTCGGCGGTCCGGACGTGCGACCGGCCGGCGAGCGGGTGCCCGGCCGGCAGGATCACGACCTGCCCCTCGGTGCCCAGCTCCTCGGTGTCGAACCCGGCCGTCGAGTCGTAGGGCCAGTGCATCAGCGCGACGTCGGCCTGCCCGTCGCGCAGCAGCCGTTCCTGCTCGCGGGCCTCGCACAGCAGCACGTCGACGTCGGCGGCGTCCGGCTCGGCGGCGTACGCGGCGAGCAGTTCCTTCAGCAGGTCACCGGAAACGCCGGCCTTGGTGACGAGGACCAGGCCGGTCCGGCCGGTCGCGGCCCGCCGGGTGCGCCGCTCGGCCGCGGCCAGCGCGCCGAGGACGGCACGGCCCTCGGCCAGCAGCACGGATCCGGCGTCGGTGAGCGTGACCGAGCGGCTGGTGCGCTCGAACAGCGTGACGCCGAGCCGCCGTTCGAGAAGGCCGATCGCACGCGACAGCGGGGGCTGGGCCATGCCCAGGCGCTCGGCCGCGCGGCCGAAGTGCAGTTCCTCGGCGACGGCGACGAAGTACTGCAGCTCGCGCGTCTCCATGGCCTCACGCTACATCGATACCGGCCGGGTATCGATCGCCGACGCGGATGGTGTTGGTGCCCGGCCGCGGCGCGACCAAGCTCGAGGCCATGAGTGAAAAGACGATCGCGCTGGTCACCGGCGCCAACAAGGGAATCGGGTACGAGATCGCGGCCGGCCTGGGTGCGCTCGGGTGGAGCGTGGGCGTCGGCGCCCGCGACGAACAGCGGCGCGAGACCGCCGTGGCGAAGCTGCGTGCGGGCGGCGCCGACGCGTTCGGCGTACCCCTCGACGTGACCGGCGACGCGAGCGTGACCGCCGCGGCCGCGCTCCTCGACGAGCGCTTCGGCCGCCTCGACGTCCTGGTCAACAACGCCGCCGTTGTCGGCGGTTTCCCGCAGGAGCCCACGAAAGCCGGCCTCGACACCGTGCGCGCGGCCGTCGAGACCAACGTGTACGGCGTGATCCGGGTGATCAACACGATGCTGCCGCTGCTGCGCCGCTCGGCGTCGCCGCGGATCGTCAACCTGTCCAGCGAAACCGGCTCGCTGACCCGGCAGTCCGCGCCGGACGCCGACTTCGGGTTCCTGTCCGCCGCGTACATGCCGTCGAAGACGTTCCTCAACGCCGTCGTCGTCCAGTACGCCAAGGAACTGCGCGACACGAACATCCTGATCAACAACGCCTGCCCGGGTTACGTCGCGACGGACCTGAACGGCTTCCGCGGCGTACGCACCCCCGAACAGGGCGCGGCCACGGCGATCCGGCTGGCGACCCTGCCGGCCGACGGCCCGACGGGCGGCTTCTTCGACGACGACGGCGTGGTGCCCTGGTAGCGAACGGGTGCAGCCCGACATCGGGTCAGGTGCGGTACGGGCCGTGGTTCCCGAGGTCCGGGCTGACCTGCGGGCCGGCGGCGTCCGGGTCGCTCCCGGGGAAGCGGGTCCGCGCGCGAGCGTCCTGCCTCCGGCGGACCAGCGCCGAGAGGGTCGCCGCGTGCGCGACGGCCAGCAGGAGCAGGAACACGCCGATCCGGCCGACGAGCGCGGGCGCCGAGCCCGACCACCCGGGGCCGATCACCGAGAGCAGGGCCAGCAGGCCCAGCGCGACGAGGTGGAAGACCGTCACCACCATCGACGCCGTCGGCCCGCCGCTGCCGCCGTCCGGGCCGCGCAGGTAGCGCCGGCCGTCGCGGTGGAGGACCTGGCCGTCCGCCACCACGAAGATCAGCCCGATGATCAGGAACCCCAGCAGATCGTTGCCGGCCATGGCCGCCTCCTCGTTTCGGGTGGGGTACCCGCGCACCGCGCCGCGACGGGCCCCGGCCGGGTCGTTCACCGCATCGAGCGAGCACACCAGATGCGGGCGACCGGGACCGGGTCCGTGGTGCGCCACCGGTCTGGTTCCGCCGGATCACCGCGGGATACAGTGCGCGCGGTTGAGAACGCAGCCACCGGTGGCCCTGCCTGTGCGGGCGCCGTTACGCCTGATCCGGTGGCCTGTGTGCGGGCGGCTTGGTGAGGCCTCATTCGAGAGAGGCTCGATGTCGTGACCGCTCCTTCGGTCGGCTCCACCCGCGTCACGGTGCCACTGCTTTCGCTGCCGCCCGCGGTCAACCGGCTCTCGGTGCTGCTGGTCGAGGACGACGACGGCGACGCGCTGCTGGTCGAGGAGATGCTCGCCGACGTCCCGGTCGAGGCCGAGCGGATCACGCTGCTGCGGGTGGCGACGCTGGCGGCCGCGCTGCCGCACGTCGGCGGCGTCGACTGCGTGCTGCTGGACCTGCAGCTGCCCGACGCGTCCGGCCTGACCGCCCTCACGACGTTGCGCCGGCACAGCCCGGGCAGCGCCATCGTGGTGCTGACCGGGCAGAACGACACCGCCACCGGCGTGGCCGCCGTCGCCGCCGGGGCCCAGGACTACCTCGGCAAGGACCAGGTCGACGGCCCGCTGCTGATGCGCGCCATGCGCTACGCCTGGGAACGGCGGCGAGCCGAGGGCGCCGAACAGCGGCTCCTGGAGCAGCAGCTGCTCGCGGGGGAGAACGCGCGGCTCGAACGCGGCCTGCTGCCCACCCCGCTGCTCGCCGACGACGGCCTCGGCCTGGCGGTCCGCTACCGCCCGGGCCGCGACGGCGCGTTGCTGGGCGGCGACTTCTACGACACGGTCGAGCTCGCCGACGGCACCGTCGAGGTGATCATCGGGGACGTCTGCGGGCACGGCCCGGACGAAGCCGCGCTGGGCGTGGCCCTGCGGATCGCGTGGCGGGCCCTGGTACTGGCCGGGCTGCCGGCCACCGAGGTGCTGGCCACAGTGGACCGGGTCCTGGTGAACGAGCGGATCGAGCCGCTGTTCGCCACGGCGTGCATGGTGACCGTGGCCCCGGACCGGACGTCCGCGCGGATGGTGCTGGCCGGGCACCCGCCGCCGTTGCTGCTGGGCGGGGCCGGCCCGGCGGAGTTCCTGTCCTCCGACGGCCTGGGCCCGCCGCTGGGCCTCCCGCTGAAGCGGCCCCGGCGCCGGACCGAGGTCGCGCTGGCGCCGGGCTGGTCCCTGCTGCTCTACACCGACGGCATCTTCGAGGGCCGGTCCGGCGGCGGCGATCGCCTCGGCCGCACCCGCATGGCCGCGCTGGCCGGTGAGCTCCTCACCGGGCCGGGTGACGCCGGTGCGGCGCTGGACGCCCTGATCGGCCGCGTCCAGCAGCTGAACGACGGCCCGGTGGACGACGACATCGCGCTGGTCCTGCTCACCCAGCGGCCCGACGGCGGCGCCCGATGACGCGGGAGCGCGCGTCCTGGCCGCTGCGGCGCTGGGCCGGGGTGCTGGCGCTCGTCGAGGCCGTCCTGCTCGTCGGCGCCCTCGCGGGCGGCGCGGTCGCGCTGTCCAGCCTCGACGACGCCCGGAGCCGGCTGCTCGACGTGGTGGGGCCGCAGCTGCTGCAGGCCAAGGCCCTCTCGACGGCGCTGGTCGACCAGGAGACCGGGATCCGCGGTTACCTGCTGACCCGGCAGCAGGAGTTCCTCGAGCCGTACCGGGCCGGGCTCGCCGACCAGGACCGGGCGGTGGCGGAGCTGCGCCGGCTGGGCGCGACCCCGGACACCATGGCGGGCCGGGACCTCGCCGCGGTCCTGACCGGCGCCGACGCGTGGCGCGGTGCGGCCCTCGCCCAGGCGGCGCCGGGCGGGCCCGCGCCGACGTCGGGGCAGGTCGAACAGGACAAGAAGCTCTTCGACGCGCTGCGCGGCCGCCTCACCGAGCAGGACGCGCACCTCGACGCCGCCCGGATGGACGCCCGCGCGGACCTCGCGGCCGCGACGAACCTGCTGACCTGGATCCTCGCCACCATCGCCGTGGTGATCGCGGCGGCGTTCGTGCTGCTGTTCGCGGGCCTGCGCCGGGCCGTGGTCGGGCCGATCCAGCAGCTGGCCGCCGCGGTGCGCGACACGGCCGCGCGGGACCTGCACCGGCCGGTGGCGGCGACCGGGCCCCGGGAGGTGCGCCAGCTCGGCGCCGACGTCGACACCATGCGCCGGCGCATCCTCGAAGAGGTGGCCGAGCTGGAGCGGGCCCACACGCTGCTGGAGGCCCGGACGCACGCCCTGGAGCGGTCGAACTCCGACCTGGAGCAGTTCGCCTACGTCGCCTCGCACGACCTCCAGGAGCCGCTGCGGAAGGTGACGAGCTTCTGCCAGCTGCTGGAGAAGCGCTACCACGACAAGCTCGACGAGCGCGGCGAGCAGTACATCGGGTTCGCCGTCGACGGCGCCAAGCGGATGCAGGTGCTGATCAACGACCTGCTGGCGTTCTCCCGCGTCGGCCGCCGCGGTGGCGAGCCGGTGGCGGTCGAGACGGCGGCGCTGGTGGCCACGGCCACGGCGAACCTCGAGAGCGTGCTCGCCGACGCCGGCGCGCGGGTGAGCGTCGCCGACGGCCTGCCGCCGGTGCGGGGTGAGCAGTCGCTGCTGACCGCGGTGTTCCAGAACCTGATCGGCAACGCCGTGAAGTTCCGCGGCGAACGGCCGCCCGAGATCACCGTCGGCGCCGAGCCCGACGGCGCGGACTGGGTGTTTTCCGTGACGGACAACGGGATCGGGATCGACCCGCAGTACGCCGAGCGGATCTTCGTGATCTTCCAGCGGCTGCACGGCCGCGGCGACTACCCGGGCACCGGGATCGGCCTGGCGATGTGCCGCAAGATCGTCGAGCACCACGGCGGCCGCATCTGGCTGGACACCGACGTCACCGAAGGCACGTGCTTCCGCTTCACCCTCCCCGCACCCGTGGCCCCGGAACTCGCCGGTGCCGTCGACGAAGAACAGGACGCGGCATGACCCAGCCCCCGGAACCGATCGACGTCCTGCTCGTGGAGGACGACCCCGGCGACGTCCTGATGACGCGGGAAGCGTTCGAGCACTACAAGATCCGCAACACCCTGTCGGTCGTCTCCGACGGCGAGCAGGCGCTGCAGTTCCTCCGGCGCGAGCCGCCCTACGAGGACGCGCCGCGGCCCGGCCTGATCCTGCTCGACCTCAACCTGCCCCGGCGGGACGGCCGTGAGGTGCTCGCCGAGGTCAAGGCCAGCCCGGAGCTGCGGAGCATCCCGGTCGTAGTGCTGACGACGTCCGAGGCCGAAGAGGACATCGCGCGCAGCTACGACCTGCACGCCAACGCCTACGTCACCAAGCCGGTCGACTTCGACAGCTTCGTCGAGGCCGTCCGCCAGATCGACAGCTTCTTCGTCACGGTGGTCAAGCTTCCGCACTGAGCCGGTCTTCGAGCACGCCCGCGAGGGCCGCGGCGATGAGCGCGACGGCCCGGTCCTCGTCGTCGGCCAGCCGCCGCAGGACGTCCTTCGCGAGCGCCGGCGGCATCTCGGCGAAGGCCTGGGTCAGCCGGATCCGCACCGCGGAGTCCGCGGTGGGCGCGGCCAGCTCGGCCGTCAGCGCGCTCATGATCCGGTCCGCGTGGCCGGCGTCCCGGGACAGCGCTCCGAGCAGCTCGGCCGCCTCGACGTCGTTCGTGCCCTCGACCACCATCGTGACGAGCGTCGGCACGGCCGCGGTCTCGCCGCGCGTGGCCGACGCCAGCGCGGCGTGCCGGCGCACGGCCGGGTCCGGGTCGCCGAGGGCCGCCGTGAGCAGCGCGGTCGCCTCGGCGCCGGCGAACCCGGCGATCGCCCGGACCGCGCGTCGGCGGACGACGACGTCCGCCGAGGTCATGCCGGGCGCCAGGCTCGCGACGCCGTCGCCGCCCGCCCGCGCGAGCGCCCACCGCAGGGCGCCGGCGACGTTCGGGTCGGCCTCGGCGAGGACCGCGCCGGCCAGCAGGTCGGTGGGCAGCGGCACGTCGTCGGCCGGGGCCAGGACGGCCTGCTGCCGGCGCGCGGCACTGGCCGAGTCGAGCCCGCGCAGGAGCTCGATGATGCCCAGGACGTCCGGCCAGCCCTCGGGCGCCGAAGCGTCGACCGCCCGGAGGCGGTCGAGCAGCTCCCGCTCCCGCCGCAGCCGGTCTTCGGTCCGCCGGATGAGGTCGCCGACCAGCGTGGCCGGCGCGAAGGCGGGATCCTCCATGGCCCGGCCGATCTGGCGCAGCGACAACCCCAGTGACCGCAGGCTTTCCACGTGGAAGATCCGGCGGATGTCCCGGGCCGCGTATTCGCGGTAGCCGCCGACGGTGCGGCCGGTGGGGCGCACCAGCCCGAGGGTGTCGTAGTGCCGGAGCATCCGGCTGCTCACCCCCGAGCGGCGCGCCACCTCGCCGATCAGCACGACGTCCCGCCCGAGTGCTCCGGGCCGAGCGCGACGATCCGCTTCGCCTCGTCGACGCCCGGGTCGAACGCGGCGTCCGGGTCGCGCAGCAGCCGTTCCGTGGCGCGGGCGTGCGCCCGCACCGCCGGGTCGGCACTGGCCAGGCCCGGCCGCAGCGCCGGCTCGACGCCGTCCCCGAGCGCGACGAGCGCCCGGCTGAGGCTCAGCCGCACGGTCCGGTCGCCGCGACCGAGCTGCGTGACCAGCTCCGCGGCCAGCGCGTCCCGTTCGCCGTCCGGGACGAGGACGACGGCGGCGCGCCAGGCGCTGCGCGCGACCTCGTCGTCGGCGTCGCGCAGCAGCGCCGGCGTGATCGCGGGCCACGTCGCGCGGTCGCCGATCTTGGACAGCGTGTGCAGCGCCTGGCTGCGGGCCTGCGCGCGCCCGGACCGGAGCTCCCCGAGCAGCCTGGGCACGGTGACGTCAGCCGGGAGGCGGGTCAGCGCCCAGGTGAGCATGTCGCGCACGAAGAAGTCCGGCTCGATCGCGGACCGCGCCACGAGCGTGTCGGCGAAGCCGGGTTCGGCGCGCGTGCCGGCCTCCAGGGCCGCTTGCAGCCGCGTCGACGAGTTCCCGGCGCCCAGCGCGTCGAACAGGGTCGGGTTCACGGTGATCACCTCCTGCGCCCAGTGAAGACCTTGTCACGGTGTCAAGGTCAAGGCGCTTGCCAGTTCTTTGACAGGTGTCTATAAAGTGCGGGTGAGCATCGACAGCCGTGACCCGCGGGCCGCCCGGTCGCGGGCGGCGTTGTACGCGGCGGCCGTGCGGCTCGTGTCCGGCCGCGGCAGCGCGAGCGTCCCGGTGACCGACCTCGCCGAAGCCGCCGGCGTCAGCCGTCAGCTCGTCTACCTGCACTTCGCCGACCGGGACGCGCTGCTGGTCGCCGCGGCGCTCGACCTCGCGCGGCGCGAGCTGCTGCCCGCCCGGGAGACCGGGCGCGCCGCGGTGCTCGCCACGGCCCGGCACTTCGCCGCGCACCGCGCGTTCTACCGCGCCCTGCTCACCGGGCCGTGCGCGTTCGCGCTGACCACCGCATTGGGTGAGCTGCTCGCGCCGGTCAACCGCCACGCCGTCCGGGCGCTCTTCGGCGACCGCGTGCCGGCCGGGACGGCCGACGACCTCGCCGTGTTCCTCACCGGGGGCGCCGGCGCGGTGATCAACGCCTGGCTGCTCGGCGCGGAGGAGACGCTCGATCCCGAGGACCTGGCCGACCGCCTCGTCCGCATCCTGCACACCCTCGGCGGACCTTCGGAAGAGGACGCATGACTCACCCCGAGCTCACGATGGAACTGGTGGCCAGGCTGGAGGTGCTGATCGCCGAGCCGATCGACGCCGGGGTGACGCCGGCCGGGCACCGGCGCGTCATCCCGATCACCGGCGGCCGCGTCGACGGCCCGCGCGTCACCGGCGAGGTGCTCGGCATCGGCGCGGACTGGAGCGTCGTGCGGGGTGACGGCGTCGCCGCCGTCACGGCGAAGTACCTGATCCGCACCGACGACGGCGTCGTGCTCACCGTGACCAACCCCGGCGCGTTCACCGCGCCGGGGATCGTCACGAGCCCGCGCATCGAAGCGCCCGAAGGCCCGTATGCCTGGCTCAACGACGCCGTTCTCGTCGGCACGCTCGTCCCGCTGCTGGACGGCGCGCGGCCGCGCGGGGTTTCGCTGCAGTTCCACCAGGTCCGTGTGAAGTGAGGTCGCCCGTGTCGATCCTGTCGATCCTGTCTAAGCCGTTCGTCGCCGACGGGGTGGCCCGCCTGCTGGGGGCCGCCGCCGCGCGCGCGATCACACCGCGTCCGCTGTTCCCCGAGATTCCGGGCCGCACCGGCGAAATCACGATCCCGACCCGGCACGGCCCGATGGCCGCCACCCTCTACCGCCCGCCGGGAGACGCCCGCGGCGTCTACGTCAACGCCCACGGCGGCGGGTTCGTGATCGGCGCCCCGATCGGCGACGACCCGCTGTGCCGGTACCTCGCCGAGCACGCCGGGGTGTTCGTGGTCAACGTCGACTACGCGCTCGCGCCGGCCCGGCGGTTCCCCGTGCCGTGCGAACAGGTCCACGACGCGCTGACGTGGGCGGCCGCACCCGAGCGCGAGTGGGCCGGCGGCCGGCTGTGCGTCGGCGGCCAGAGCGCCGGCGGCTCGCTCGCGGCCGCGGCGTCCCGGCTCGCGCTGCGCGACGGCGGTCCGGCGATCGCGTTGCAGGTGCTGCACTACCCGCCGCTGGACCTCGTCACCCCGGCCGCGGCCAAGCCCGCGCCCCGGGGCGCGGTGATCCGGCCGTGGATGGGGGAGGTCTTCGACACCGCCTACATCCCCGACGCCGCCCGCCGCACCGACCCGCTGGCGTCGCCGGCGTGGGGGAGCAACGGCGACGGCCTGGTGGGCATCGCACCCGCGTTGGTGATCACCTGCGAGTACGACCGGCTGCGCGCCGAAGCCGTCGCCTACGCGGCCAAGCTCGCGGAAGCCGGCGCACTGGTGGAGCACTACGACATCCGCGGCGTCGACCACGGGTACGACCTCATGGCCGGCGACCCCGAGCTGGTCCGGCGGGTCTACGCGTTCCTCGCCCTGCACGTCGAACGCGCGGTGACGGCCTGAGCGGTGTCCTCAGGGCACCACCAGCACCGGCCAGTGGCCCGCCCTGATCAGCTTCGTGGCCACCGAACCCGCGAAGCGGTGACCCGCCTTCTGCGACGCGCCGACGACGACCGTGTCCACCTGGCAGCGGTCGGCGGTGTCGCGCAACGCCGTGTACGGGTCGCCGAACATCTTGAGGAGCGTCACCGGCACCTCGAGTTCTTCGGCGCCCGAACGGATCTGGTCGCGCAGCTCGGTGTAGACCTGCCACGTCGTGTCGTGCTCGACGGCGGCGGCGACCGGCGGCCCGAGGGTCGTCAGGGCCGAGTGCCGCGCGATGAAGGCGACGATCAGCCGGCCGCCCTGGCGTCGCGTCAGGCCGAAAGCGTAGGCCGCCGCCCGCATCGCGGTGTCGGAGCCGTCGACCCCGGCCAGGATGGCCCGCGCCGCCGGGCCCCGGCGCGGACCGAACCGCTCCACAGTGGACTCGAAGGCACTGGACCCGGACGCGTCGAGCTCGGCGGGGCTCATCGTGGCCACCTACCCCGCGACCGGCTCTTCGGTCTTCTGCTCGACGTCGATCGTCGTGCGCAGGGTGATCGGCTTGAGCAGCAGCGCCGCGATCACGCCGACGACCGCGACCGCGGCGGAGATCAGGAAGATGTGCGCGGTCGCGTCGCCGTAGACGGTGTGGACGACCGCCTGCACCTGCGGTGGCAGGGCTTTGAGGTTCAACGCGCTGACGCTGCCGGTCGACGCCTGGCCCGCGGGCACGTGCAGCGCCGCGGACAGGTCTGCCGTCACCCGGTTCGCCAGGACGGCGCCCAGCACCGAAATGCCGATGGTGCCGCCGAGCGACCGGAAGAACGTGACCGACGCGCTCGCCGAGCCGAGGTCGCGCAGGGGCACGTCGTTCTGCACGGCCAGCACGAGGTTCTGCATGGTCATGCCGACCCCGACACCGACGACGGCCATCGCGACGCCGATCAGCCACAGTGACGTGGCGTGGTCGACCAGGCCCAGCACGAGGAACCCGGCCACCAGGATCACGCTGCCGGCCACGATGTAGGGCTTGATCTTGCCGGTGCGGCTGATCAACCGGCCGGAGACGGTCGAGGAGACGAGCACACCGGCCATCATCGGCATGGTCAGCAGACCGGCCTCGGTGGGCGAGAAGCCGCGGCCGATCTGGAAGTACTGGCCGAGGAACACCGCGCCGCCGAACATGGCCATGCCGACCGCGAGGCTGGCGATGATCGCCAGCGCGGGGGTGCGCTGGACGACGATCTTCAGCGGTACCACGGGTTCGCGGACCTTCAGCTCCACCAGCACGGCCAGCGCGAGGAGCACGAGACCGCCCGCCACCATCACGGCGGTCTGCCAGGAGCCCCAGGCGAACGTGTTGCCCACGAAGGAAACCCAGATCAGCAGGACGCTCACGCCGGCGGCGATGAGGCCGGCGCCGAGGTAGTCGACCCGGACGTCGTCGCGGCGCACGGTCTCCAGCTTGAGCGTGCGCTGCAGGACGACGAACGCGAGCGCCGCGATCGGCACGCCGACGAAGAAGCACCAGCGCCAGCCGAGCCACGGCACGTCCACGATCAGGCCGCCCAGCAGCGGGCCGCCGACCGTGGCCACCGCCATGACGGCGCCGAGGTAACCGTTGTACCGGCCGCGTTCCCGTGGCGGGATGATCGCCGCGATCACGACCTGGACCAGGGCCTGCAGGCCGCCGACGCCGATGCCCTGGAACGCGCGGGCGGCGATCAGCTGCCCGGTGTCCTGGCTGAACCCGCTGATCGTCGATCCGGCCACGAAGATCACGATCGCGACCTGGACCAGCGTCTTCTTGTTGAACAGGTCGGCGAGCTTGCCCCAGATCGGGGTCGTGGCCGTGGCCGCCAGCAGCGTGGCCGTGACCACCCACGTGTACTGGGTCTGGGTGCCGTTCAGCGAGCCGATGATCAGCGGCAGCGAGGTCGAGACGACCGTCGAGCTGATCATGGCCACGAACAGCGCGAGCAGCAGCCCGGACAGCGACTCCAGCACCTCGCGGTGCCGCATCGCGCCCGCCTCGTTTCTCTCCGCTTTCACAGGACTCCTTCACGTCTCCGTAAATTATTGCCCACTGTGCAAACTTGCGCAATGGGCACTATAAGCCCGTCGTTAAGCTGTCGGCATGGACACCCTCGACACGCTGCGCACGCGCAAGAAGGCGGCGACGCGGCAGTCGCTGCACGAGGCGGCGCTGCGGCTGGCGGTGGAGCGCGGCCTCGACGGCGTCACCGTCGAGGACATCGCCGACGAGGTGGGCGTGTCCCGGCGGACGTTCTCCAACTACTTCGCGAACAAGGAAGACGCGATCCTGCACGCCGATCGCGAGCGGACCCGGGAGCTGGTGGCCCTGGTCGAGAGCAGGCCGGCCGGCGAGGAGCCGTGGGCGGCGCTGCGGGCGGCGAGCCGCGGGCTGTACCAGGCGCGGCCCGTGCCCGACCCCCAGTGGGTGGCGCAGCTGCGGCTGCTCCGGCGGCACCCGTCGCTGCTGGCGCAGCAGGCCGGCGACCAGATCGCCCTGGAACGCGACCTCACGGCAGTGCTGCTCGCCCGCCGCGGCGGCGTCGACGACGAGCTGGCCCGCCTCATGACGGCGACGTTCCTCGCGGTCGTGCGGACCGGAATCGTGCGGTGGCTGGAAGGTCCGGGCGAGCAGCCGCTGGCCGAGGTCGTCGACCGCCTGCTGGGGCGCGTCCAACTGCGTTGAGCATCGGCCGCCCGCGGTGTCGAATGGCGGCGTGCGTGTTCGTGGTGGAGGTGAGAGGCCGGTACCCACACACCGCTCGCGAGGAGAACGCCATGACCGCCACGTACTTCCGGGAGCACGTGGCGATGCTGGCCGCGAGCCTCGCCGAGGTCTCCGATCCGTGGGTCACGAGGATGCGGAACGGCCGCACGCCGGAGCTGATCTACCGGCCTACGGTGCACGCCGCCTCACGGTGATGGTCCGGTTCGCGAGTAATCGCCGGTCGTCCGGGTAACCCCGGGAGGAGACGCAGTCGTCGGCTCCCCATCGCTCGGCAAAGGACCTCATGGACGACCCGGACCATTCCACTCGTGAATACCGCTTCGAGGCCGGTGCCGTACCCGACCTGGCGGCCATGCGGGGGTGGTTGCGACGCGTGCTGGCCGGCGCCTCGCCCGACGGTGTCCAGGACGTCCTGCTGCTGGCGACCGAGCTGGTCACCAACGCACTGGATCACGCCCACGGCGTGCAGGCGCTGCGCGTCCGGTACCGGGCTCGCCGGTCCCCGGTCCGGCTGGAGGTCGACGACTCGCGGCCGGACCTCGGGCTCCGGCTCGGTGGGTCGTCGCCGGACGACACGCGGGGGCGGGGGCTCCTGCTCGTCGACGCGGTCAGCCGCCGGTGGGGCGTCGTCACGCACGGCACCGCCGGCAAGACGGTGTGGGCCGACGTCGTCGCCGGCTGAGCCGCGCGTGCTCCGGGCGTCACGGGCAGGTGATGACCTGGCCGGCGTAGGTCAGGCCGGCGCCGAACCCGAACAGCAGCACCGGTGCGCCGGCCGGGATTTCCCGTCGTTCGAGGAGTTTCGAGAGGGCGAGGGGGATGCTGGCGGCGGAGGTGTTGCCGGATTCGGCGACGTCGGTGGCGACGACCGCGTCCCGGGCGCCGATGTCGCGGGCGAGGGCGGCGATGATGCGCGTGTTGGCCTGGTGGGTGACGATGCCGCCGAGGTCGCCCGGATCGATCCCGGCCCGGGCGCAGGCTTTCCGGGCGATCGGCGCGAGTGCGGTCGTCGCCCAGCGGTAGACCGCCGCGCCTTCCTGGCGGAAGGTCGCCGGCAGGCTGTGCGGGCCGGGTGAGCCGAGGGTGATGCTCTGGCCTTTGGCCGGGTTCGAGCCCCAGACGACCGGCCCGATCCCGCCGATCCTGTCGATCCCGTCGGCCGCTTCGACGAGCGCGGCGCCGGCTCCGTCGCCGAAGATGACGCAGGTGGAGCGGTCGGTCCAGTCGAGGAAATCGCTCATCTTGTCGACGCCGACCACGATCGCGCGCTGACTCGCTCCCGCGCGGATGGCGTGGTCGGCGGCAGCCAGGGCGTAGGAGAAGCCGGAGCACGCGGCGTTGAGGTCGAACACGCCGGGCTCGGCGATCCCGAGCCGCTCGGCGACCTGGGCGGCGACGCTCGGCATCCGGTCGAAGGCGGTGCAGGTCGCGACGATCACCAGGTCGACGTCCGAGGCGGTCCGCCCGGCCCGGCGCAGCGCGTCGCCCGCCGCGGCGGTGGCCATGTCGGCGACCGACTCGCCGGGGGCGGCCAGGTGCCGGGTGCGGACGCCGACGCGTTCGGTGATCCAGGCGTCGGAGGTGCCCAGGGCGGCACTCAGCTCGTCGTTGGTCACAACACGGACGGGTTGGTAGTGCCCGAAGGACACGGCTCTGGTGCCGGGGTGGGGGGTGGTCACGAGGTGGTTCGTGACGGCGAGCGGACCGGTTTGCGTTTCCCGGCTGGGAATCAGGTGGCTTCCATGTCCACACCGGACACTTTGGCCGTAAGAGGCACAACCGGCTCGGCCGGAGCCTGCGCCGGAGTTTGCGCCGGATCCAGGACGAACCGGGTCAACGCGGCGCGGGGATCCATGCCCCGCAGCTGGTTCAGCTCCCGCAAGGGTTTGCGCAGCTGCTCGAACTCGGGCCCGACCTCGTCGGTGATCTGCTGCTGCATCGCGCCGAGGGCGTTCTTGCCCTTCACCACGGCTTTGCGGACCGTGGTGAGCGCGCCCGGCAGCCGTTCGGGGCCGATGATGAACAGCGCGGCCACGAGCAGGACGAGCAGGTGCTCGGCGCTGAGTCCGAACATCGTGATCTCCTTTCCGGACAGGACGCGGTGGGTGCCGGATTCCCCGACGGAACCCGGCACCCGCCGCGGCCGGTGCTCAGTTGGCGGCGCTGGTGTTCACTTCGCCGTTGACGCCCTTGGGGAAGAATCCGCCGGAGGTGGCGGCCTTGTTCGTCAGGTAGACGATGTTGAGGACTTGGCCGGGTGAGCGGCTGTAGGCGATGCCGTTGGCGTCGGTGGGGACGATGTTGGCGTTGCCGTGGCTGTCGATGACGCCCTGGTCGTCGTCGGTGGGCCCGTCGAGGCTGTCCCGCGCGTTGGACAGCTTCACGCTGGCTTCCCGGAGGTCACGGCCGAGCAGGCCGAGCCCGAGGATGCCTTCGCTGTGCTGGTAGAGGGCGCTGCGGATGTTGGCCGCGTGGTAGGCCTCGACGGCGAGGATCCCCGCCGCGGCTTCGAGGTAGGTCTTGTTGGTGATCAAGGGCGCCGCGCCTTTGTAGGCCGTGACGCCGACGTCTTCGAACAGGAACGCGGCGAGCAGGAAGTTCTCCTCGCACGCGAAGGCGTCGAAGCTGCGGCCGGGCTTGACCAGACCGGCGGCCTGGGCCGCGGCGGTGAAGCTGGACTGCAGGTCGATCGCGGGCCGGCTGACGGCGGCGGAGCCGAGCGCGGAACGCAGGAACTGGACGTGCGCCTTCTCGTCGCCGGCGATCTCCTGCGCGTACTGCTTGGCGGCCTTGGTCTTGAACTTCACCGCGCGGCCGCCGGTGACGCCGCCGCGGGTGCCGGTGCCGGTGGTCATCGCGTCGGCGAGGCCCTTGCCGGTGACGGCGTGCAGGTAGAACTCGGCTTCGAGGTACTCGAGGTTGAGGGCGAAGTTGAGCACCGCCCCGTCGCTCACCCCGCTCGCCGCGGCCGCCGCGGCGGCGGCCGGTCGCGCGGTGGCCGCGGACGCGGTCCCGGCGGTGAGACCGCCGAGCGCACCGGCGCCGACGACGCCGAGGCCGGTCATGCCGGCGGCCTTGAGGAAGCGGCGGCGGTCCTGGTCGTTCTCCGCGCTCCGGTTGATCATCGAAGCGGCGTAACGCTTGCCAAACACGGACGAACTCCTCCCCGCCCGCGCAGGGCGGGCGTAACCCATCGTCGGATTCCCGGCGCTGGGCGGATCCTTCGTGGACCTTCCCCTTTCGGGGCCGCGCCGATCGCGGATTGGTGTGGATCGCCGGATCGGGTGATCGTCTTCCACCGAGGCGTCGAACGTGGAAGATCGGGTACATCAGCGGCATTTCCGGCGAACGTCGATCCGGTCACGGTGGTGACCGGGTCGTGCTCGGGGTGACCGACCGGCGCACGATCGCGACGTTGCTGCGCGGCATGCTGGGCGAGACGGTCTGACCGCTTGCCGGGCGTGGAAATCGCGTCGGGGAGGGCCGGTCGCCGCCACGGCCCTGGAGTGATCCGGCGGTGGCGACGACCGGCGGAACGCCGCCGCTTCGGCGTTCCCCGGCGGCGGACTCGTGCAATCCGCCGTCAGGCTTTCGGGCGCGCTTGTCCAGCGCGCACAACGCGACCGCCGCAGCTCCGGTCGTCACCGGGCTGCGGCGGTCGTCGTCACCGGGCCACCCGCAAGGGAGGTAGTGGCGGCCCGGAAGTGCTTACTGCTTGTTGGTGCCGGGGGTGAGGACCTTGTCGATGACGAAGACGGTGGCGTTCTTGGTGGGGATGTTGCCGCAGAGGATCTTCGCGCCGTTGACGGTCATGTTGTCGCCGGTGCCTTCGATCTTCAGCGGCCCACCGGCGGCGTTGAGCGAGTCGAGCGTGCCTGCGGCGGCGAGGCCCTTGGCGTCGTAACGCTTGCCGACGACGTGGTACTGCAGGATCGGCGACAGCTCGGCCGGCTTCCCGGCGAGTTCGTTGAACTTGGCGTCACCCAGCGCCGCGAACGCGGGGTCGGCCGGGGCGAACACGGTGATGGCGGGGGCGCTGTTGAGGGTGTCGACCAGGTTGGTGGCCTTGACGGCGGCGACCAGCTTGGTCAGCAGCGGGTTGGTCGACGCGGCGGAGGCGACCGGCTGGGGGCCCATCGAGTCCAGCGAGCCCGGCGCGGAACCCTGGGGGAGCTGGCTGCAGGCGGGGCCGAAGACGTCGGCGTTGGTGGTCATGCCGTCGGCGGCGGCGGCCGCGCTGGTCGTGGGGGCGGCCATCGAGGACGACGGGGCCGGGGCGCTGGAGCTGCCCGAGGAAGCGGTGTCGCTGCTGCCACACGCGGTCAGGGCCAGGGCGGCAGCCGCGGCGATGCCGATGCCGGCGACACGAAGCTTGGTCACAAAGATCACTCCTATTGAGCGGCTGAAGCAGTCCACTGTGGACTACCTGGTGCCGGTGGTCCGGCCCGACCGCCGGAACGTTTCGGCGGTTCGTCGTGCTGGGATTCGCGGCCGTCGCGCCGGCGGACGGGTCCGGTCGCACGATTTACCCGATCAGGTGAACGGACGTGCTTCCGGAACGCCCGCCGACGAGACCACGGCGTCCGGTGTGGACCGTGCTCGCCGGAATCTCCGCTCGTCACCCACAGGCGTGGTCCACGCTCCGGCGCCCGTCTTCCGCCCGCGGCGGCGGCGAACGACCGGTGATCCCGCCGGGATCGGGTCCGTTGTTCGTTCGAGGAGAAGGAGTTCCACCGTGAGCACACTCCGCCGTCGCGTCCTGGCGACCGCCGCACTGCCGGCCGCGGCACTCGGCTTCCTGCTGATCGCCCCGGGAGCGGCGTCCGCCTCCACCGCGACTCCGCAGGTGACCGCCGCGGTCGCCGATCACCACCACCACGACCACGGCCTGAACCTCGGCATCCTGCTCGGCCTGCGGATCACCGGCGGCCACCACGGTCACGGCGGTCACGACGGCGGCTGCGACGACGGCCTGCTCGGCGGCGGTGGCCTGCTCGACCTCGGCTGAGCTGTTCCTCGTACCCCGGAACGGGCGGGGCACCGGATACCTCCGGTGCCCCGCCCGTTTTGTCGTCGGCCGAAACGCGTTACCGGGGAAGGCTGCAGCGGCAGCCGCCGCTCGCGTGGCAGATCATGCCCTCGGTCTCCGGGATCCGGCTGTAGCGGGTGCCGTCGTCGAACTCGACCTCGATGATGTCGAGCGGGTCGACGTCGCGGACGGTGCCGCGGGTGGCCCGGCGCGCGCCCGTCGCGGGATCGGGTGCGCTGAACACGACGACCCGGTCGCCGCGGTGGAAGTGGTTCCACTCCCAGCCGTTGAGGTCGTACCACGTGCCGGTGAACGCGCGCGAGACCATCGACACCGGCAGGTCGAGCGTCATCGCCACCCGGATCATCGCCTCCGGCGGAATCAGCTCGGCGGGCCGTTCGCCCGGCCGGAGCCAGTCGCCCAGGGAGGGCAGGCCGGCCGACGCCGCGATCGAGCGCGGCGACCGGCCGGGTTGGTGGCGGTCCAGCAGCACCGCGACCCGCGTCCGTTCCATCTCCGCCTCCTCCCCGCCGGGATCTAGTATTCCGCACTTGCGGGTCGAAGAGATCTTTCGAACCGATAACGCGGCAAAAAGTACCCACCTGGAGCCGCTGCTGCCGCGAATGACCGACGCAGGCCCTCGGACGACGGGCCGGGGACTTCGGAGGAGTGCGGCGATGTGGACCTTGATCCTGATCGGTTTGCTCGGCGGGTTGATCACGGGGGTGTCGCCGTGCATCCTGCCGGTGCTGCCGGTCGTGTTCTTCGCCGGTGGAGCCAAGAAGACGGCCGACGGTGAGCCACCGCCGGAGCAGGACGGGGGCGTCGCCCTGGCCACCAGGAAGCAGCAGCGGGCCCACAACCGGCGGCCCTACGCGGTGATCGGCGGGCTCGTGCTGAGCTTCACCGTCTTCACCCTGCTCGGCTCGTTGCTGATCAAGGCGCTGAACCTGCCGGACGACATCCTGCGGATCGTCGGGCTGGTCGTGTTGTCGGTCGTGGGGCTGAGCCTGCTGATCCCGCCGCTGGAACGCTTGCTGGAGAAGCCGTTCTCGAAGCTGCCGCAGCGGAAGGTCAACCCCAACGGCGGTGGTTTCGGCCTCGGGCTGGGGCTCGGGCTGTTGTACGTCCCGTGCGCCGGGCCGGTCCTGACCGCGATCACGATCGCCGCGGCCAACGGGAAGATCGGCGTCGAGACCGTTGCTCTCACCGTGTCCTTCGCGATCGGTGCGACGGCGCCGTTGCTGGTGTTCGCGTTGGCGGGGGCCAAGATTTCGGAGCGGGTGAAGTTCTTCCGCAAGAACAACGGCAAGGTCCGCGCGATCGGCGGGGTCGTGATGCTGCTGCTCGCGGTGGCGTTGTACTTCGACCTGCCGTCGCTGCTGCAGACCAAGCTGCCGAACTACACGGGTGCGTTGCAGGAGAAGGTGGAGGGCAGCGACGCGATCAGCAAGCTGCGGCTGTCGAACCTCGGTGACGCGAGCAACCAGGCGCTGGACAAGTGCGCGAACAACGACCAGGGCCAGCTGCGCGACTGCGGGCCGACGCCGGAGTTCGAGAACATCGACGCCTGGATCAACAGCTCGCCGCAGACGATGGCCGGGCTCAAGGGCAAGGTCGTGCTGGTCGACTTCTGGACGTACTCCTGCATCAACTGCCAGCGCAGCATCCCGCACATCAAGGACCTCTACTCCCGTTACCAGGCCGACGGCCTCGAAGTCGTGGGTGTGCACACGCCGGAGTTCGCGTTCGAGCACGACAAGGGCAACGTCGAGGCCGCGACGAAGAAGTTCGGCATCACCTACCCGGTGGCGATCGACAACGAGACGAGCACGTTCAACAACTTCCGCAACCAGTACTGGCCGGCCCGCTACCTGATCGACGCGACCGGGCAGGTCCGGTACTTCAAGCTCGGTGAAGGCGACTACGACCAGACGGAGAACCTGGTCCGGCAGCTGCTGCAGCAGGCCGAGCCGGGCGTGGCGCTGCCGGCGCCGGGGGACCTGCCCGACACCAGGCCGACGGACGAGCGCACGACCCGCGAGACGTACCTCAGCCGCGGTGAGCTGCCGAAGACCTACGCCCCGGGCGGAACCCCGCTGGCGCTGGAGAAGGAAGCGACGTACGCGTTCCCGCCGGTGGTGCCGGACGGCAAGGTCGCCTTCGCCGGCAACTGGACGATCGACTACGAGAAGTCCACAGCGGGCGCGGGCGCGGAGGTCCGCCTCGGCTACACGGCCAGGAGCACGAACCTGGTGCTGGCGGGCGAGGGCACGGTGACGATCGCGAACGGCGACGGCCCGTCACGCACGATCACGGTGTCCGGGACGCCGAACCTGTACCGCTTGACGCAGACGCCGGACCTGCACACCGGCCAGCTGACGTTGACGCTCAGCCCGGGTTTGCAGGCCTACTCGTTCACCTTCGACTGAGCACGCGAGGACCACGGAAATGCTTGAGGGACAAGAAGAGACGCAGGACCTGATCATCGTCGGGTCGGGTCCTTTGAGGAGAAGCCATGTTGGAAGTCACTGACGCCAGTTTCGCCACCGACGTCCTCCAGAGCGAGAAGCCCGTTCTGGTCGACTTCTGGGCGACCTGGTGCGGGCCGTGCAAGAAGCTCACGCCGGTGCTCGAAGAGATCGCGGCCGAACAGAGCGACGTGACGTTCGTGAAGCTGAACGTCGACGACAACCCGGACACCGCCCGCGACTACCAGGTGATGTCGTTGCCGACACTCATCCTGTTCCAGGGCGGCAAGCCGGTGAAGCAGATCGTGGGCGCGAAGAAGAAGGCCGCACTGCTGTCGGACATCACCGGCGCCCTGTAGCCACGCCCGTCATCCGCCGGACTCCGCTACTCCGAATGGGTGCGAGTGGATCACTGCCGTCAACCGGTCCCGCCGGCCGCGTGTGTAGGTGGTGATCCGAGTCCGGAGTACCCGCGTGCGGGTACGTCCTGGCTCCCGACGAGGGAGGCACACGAAGTGATCACCATCGCGAAGCTCATGACGGTGGCCGCGTTGATCGGCTCCGCGGCACTGGCGGGGGCGGGCACGGCATCGGCGGGCACGGAAGCCGGTCCCGTCTGTCCCGCCCGGTCCGGCGGGATCGGCTCCACGTATTCGACGGTCACGTGCACGAGCGGCCCCGGGACCACGTACGCGTCCTACATCGAATGCACCGACGGGCGGGCCTACTCCGGCCCGTTCGTGCGGTACTCGCCGGCGCTGTGGTCCGAGCGGGACTGTCCGACGGGGTACAAGGTCACCCTCTGGGGCGTGTTGACCCGCTAGCAGCGGCAGGCCTCGACCAAGACGGCGAGCGCGAGCACGGTGTCAGGTGCCGATCGCCAGCAGGACGACGTCGTCCTCGTGGCCGCCCGGCTCCACCATGTGTGCCAGTGCGGCGTCGGCCACGGCCTCCGGGGCTTGGCCGGCCAGCCGGGCGAGCAGTGTGCGGAGGCGGTCGATGGCCTGGTCGAGGTCTTCGCCGCGGCGTTCGATGAGGCCGTCCGTGTAGAGGAAGACCAGGTCGCCCGGCTCCAGGGTTCGTCGCTGGTCCGTGCGGTTGCGGGTCCGGAAGCCCAGGTGGCTGAAGAGCGCGTCGTGCTCGGTGAGCAGCTCTGTGCGGCCGTCGGCGTGGACCAGGATCGGGGGTGGGTGGCCCGCGTTGGTGCTCGTCAGCCCCCAGCGGCCGGTGCCGTCCGGGCTCAGGTGCGCGTGCAGCAGCGTGCCGCTCGCGGGGATATCCAGGCCGGTCAGGGCGGCTTCCAGGGCTTCGACGGTCGCGGCCGGGCCGGCGTCGGGCAGGTTCCACGCGGTCTGGCGCATCATGCTGCGGACCTGCCCCATCAGCGTGGACGCGTGGACGTCGTGGCCGGTGATGTCGCCGACCGTCACGGCCAGGGCCGGCGCGCCGGGGAGCGGGACGGCGTCGTACCAGTCGCCGCCGACGGCTTCGTCGACCTCGGACGGCCGGTAGCGGGCCGCGAGCCGCAGGCCGGGCACCGACGGCAGGTCCGTGAGCATGGCTTCCTGCAGCTCGCGGGCCACGCTGATCCGCCGCTCGAGCTGGCGGACGCGTTCGAGGGCCTGGGCGGTGTAGGTGGCCAGGGTGGTGATCACGGCGCGCTCGGCGCTGTCGAGCGTGTGCGGCCGGTCCCAGCCGAGGGTGAGGACGCCGAGGACGTCCCGGTCACCGACGAGCGGCGCGCAGGCCGTCGCGTGCAGGCGCAGGTCGCGGTAGAGCCGCCCGACGGCGTCGGGGAACTCCGCGTCGATCGCTGCCGGGTCCTCGTAGCACAGCAGCCGTCGTTCGCGGAACGCCTTCGCCGTGGCCAGGGCGGCGTCGGCCCGGAAGACGCCGAACTCGGTGTCGGCGAGGGCCGGGCGGCCCGGCTCGGGCACCCGGCGCAGCATCCCGCCGGGCTCGGCGACGACCAGCCCGATGTAGGTCGGCCGGTGCTCGGCGGAGACGAACCAGCTGATCTCGTGGCGGATCTGCTCCAGCGTCCGGCTCCCGGCCAGCGCCTGCGCGGCGCTGAGCAGGATCTCGTTGCGGGCGTGGGCGCGGTCGAGCTGGGTGACCAGCTCGTCCCGGCGGTCGCGGTCGCGCTTGCTCTGCCGGGTGGCCAGGCGCAGGCGGATCTCGGTGGCGCACATCGTCGCCAGGTCCGTCAGCGTGGCGATCTCGTCGCCGGTCCAGGTCCGCGGCCGGGTGTCGATCGCGCACAGCGAGCCGAGCACGTGGCCGTCGCTGTCGGTCAGCGGGATGCCCGCGTACGCGACGACGCCGAGGTCGGGGATGGCCAGGTTGTCGCTGGTCAGCGCCACGGTGCGGGCGTCGGTGAGCACGAGCGGTTCCCCGGTGATCACGACGTGCTGGCAGAACGAGTGGCTGAGCGGGGTGTGGCGGGCGGTGGCCCACGGCTCGGGGAGCCCCTGCATGCCGGGGAAGACCTGGCGGTCCGGCTCGACCAGGGACACCAGCGCCACCGGGACCCGCAGCTGCACCCGGACCATGGCGGCGAACCGGTCCATCGCGCTGTCCGCGCGGGCCGAGAGCCCGCTGTCGTGCAACGCGCCCGTCCGCCCCGGGTCGCAGAGGACCAGGTCGGGTCTGCCGTCCGGCACCGGGCTCGCCTCCCCGTCTCCGGTCGGTCCGGAGCACCAGGACAGCGTAGGTGGTGGGCCCGGGCGGACCGGGCGAGCGGGGCACCGGATCGCGGTACCCCGCTCGCCCGCCTCGCTGTGACGACGGGTCCGGTCAGGCAAGCGGGAGCCGCGCCACGGCGGCGGTGGTCGGCTGCGGCGAGCCCGCCGCGGGCTCCGTGGTGATGGCGACCCGGTCGGTGTCGCCCGGCAGGACCGCGCCGAGCGTCCCGTCGCCCGCCGGCAGCAGGCCGGCGGACTGCGGACCGCGCGGGCCGATCAGCCAGACCTGGTAGGCGTGCCCGGCGTCGAGCGCGGGCAGCCCCGACGCGGTCACGACGACCCGGCCGAGCGACCGCGAGAGGGTCGCGGTGGCCGCGCCGGCCCGGACGGTGACCGCGTCCGAGGCGTTCTGGACCTGGGCGGAGCCGGCCACCGGAACGGGTGTGGTGCCGGTCTGCGACAGGCCGATGCCGACGCCGCCGACCAGGATCGCGGCGGCGGCCGCGATCGACGCGGTGACGATCGTGGCGCGCTTGCGCCACGTCCGTCGCGCGGCGGCGGGTGCCACCTGGGGCGGGAGCTGCCGGGTCTCGGCGACCGCGGTGAGCACCCGGCTGCGCAGGCCGTTGCCGGGGACGGCGGTCATCGCGGCACCGAGGCGCGCGGCGGTCTCCCGGAGCTCGCGGACTTCCGCGGCGCAGGTCCCGCACTCGGCCAGGTGGCGGTCGAAGGCGGCGCGTTCGAGGTCGGTGACGGCGTCGAGGACGTACGCACCGGTGAGGGTGTGGGCTTCGGCGGTGGTCATCGGGTCGCTCCCAACGCGTCCCGCAGGCGGATCATGCCGTCGCGCATGCGGGTTTTGACGGTGCCGATCGCGACGCCGAGCTTTTCGGCGACCTCCCGGCAGGTGAGTCCGTGGAAATAGGCGAGCAGGATCGACTCCCGCTGCAGATCGGTGAGCACGCCCAGCGCCTGCCGGACCAGGTCACGGTCCACAGTGGACATCGTCGACTCGGCGACGTCGTCGTACGGGCGTCGCATGTCCAGCAGGTCGGATCGTTCCTGCCGGTTGCGGGCGGACTGCTCGGAGCGGACCCGGTCGATGGCCCGGCGGTGGGCGATCGTCAGCGCCCACGTGCTGACCTTCGCCCGCGCGGAGTCGAACTGGGCGGCCTTGCGCCAGATTTCGAGCAGCACCTCCTGAGTGACCTCTTCGGACTGCGCGCGGCTGCGCAGGACCTGCATCACGGTGCCGAAGATCGGGCTCACGAGCTGGTCGTAGAGCAGCGCGAAAGCCTGCTCGTCGCCCAGCGCGGATCGCCGGAGGAGCTCTTCGGGGGTGGCGGGCGCGTTGTCCGGGTGGGTGCCGGTGGGTCGATGGAGGAGGGTTACGGTGGTGGCGCGTGCGGCGGCGGCCATGAAAATCCTTCCCGGCCGGAGCCGAGCCTGTGACGCAGTGGATCACTGCGAGCGGCCTGTCTTCAGATGTTCGAGGTCGACCCCGGTGCGTATTGGTCGTTGTTTCAGCTGAGCTGCGGGCGCACCTTTCGGGTGATCGTGGGTGTCGGGAAGGTCACGGCACCAATACGCTGGGCGGGTCAGAGCCGAACGCCGGGTATGACCGCAACGGAACTGGCTCGCCCCGAGACACCCGCACCACCGGGGAAGACGCGGCTGCGGTTTTTCGCGGCCGCTTTCACCGGCGTCCTCGCACTGGCCGCCGCACTGGCGGTCGGGCACCTGGTCGCGGGGTTCATCAGCATCAACGCCTCGCCCTACCTGGCGGTGGGCAACGGCGCCATCGACCTCACGCCGATCGAGCTGAAGGACTTCGCCGTCCGCACGTTCGGCACCTACGACAAGCTCGTGCTGCTGGGCAGCATGGCCGTGGTCATGGTGGGAGTCGCCGCGGTCGCGGGTGTCCTTTCGCGACGGTCGCCGGTGCCGGGCACCGTGCTCATCGCCGTGTTCGGCCTGGTCGGCGCGTTCGCCGTCTACCAGCGTCCGGACCTGAGCGCGGTCGCGCTGCTGGCCCCGGTCGCCAGCCTGATCGCCGGTGTCGCGGTTTTCCTTCTCCTGCACCGGATCGCGCCGCGCGTGTGGCGCGACCCGGAGACGGACGAGAAGACCGGCACGTCCCGGCGGCGGTTCCTGATCGGCGGCGCGGGTGTCGTCGTGGGTGCCGGCGCGGCCGGTCTCGGCGGACAGCTGATCAGCTCGTCGCGTGACGCCACCGCGTCCCGTGAAGCGGTCGGCAAGCTCGTCCCGGCGCGCACGGCGCCGATGATCCCGGCCGATGCCGACTTCGCCAAGCTGGGCACGCCGCCGTTCCTGACGCCGAACGACAAGTTCTACCGCGTGGACACGGCGTTGTCCGTTCCGCAGGTGCGGACCGAGGACTGGAGCCTGCGGCTGCACGGCATGGTCGGCCGCGAAATCCGCTACAGCTACAACGACATCCGCAACCGGCCGCTGGTCGAGCGCACCGTCACCATGACGTGCGTGTCCAACGAAGTTGGCGGCGACTACGTCTCGACGTCGAACTTCATCGGCGTCGACCTGGCCGACCTGTTGCAGGAAGCCGGCGTGGAACCCGGCGCCGAGCAGCTGTTCTGCACCAGCGTCGACGGCTGGACGTCGGGCACGCCCGTCGCGGCGGCCCAGGACCGCGGCCGCGGCGCGATGCTCGCCATCGGGATGAACGGCGAGCCGCTCCCGCTGGAACACGGTTTCCCCGCGCGGCTCGTCACGCCCGGCCTGTTCGGCTACGTGTCGGCGACGAAGTGGGTCGTGGACATCGAGGTCACGACGTGGGCCGCGCGTCAGGCCTACTGGCTCAAGCGCGGCTGGAGCAAGGAAGCGCCGATCAAGACGGAGTCGCGGTTCGACTCGCACCGCGGGTTCGCCAGCGTCCCCAAGGGAAAGACGCGCGTCGCGGGAGTCGCCTGGGCGCAGCACACCGGGATCGAGAAGGTCGAGGTGCGCGTGGACCAGGGCCCGTGGCAGCAGACCACGCTGTCGCAGGAGGTCAACCTCAACACCTGGCGGATGTGGTGGACCGAGGTCGACCTGCCCGCCGGGGTGCACCAGGTGTTCTGCCGCGCCACCGACAAGTCCGGCTACACCCAGACCGACATGCGCGCGGGCACCGTTCCCGACGGCGCGACCGGCTGGCACAACGTCACGTTCACGGCCGCCTGAGAAAAACTTCCCCGAAACCAATCCGGTTCCCCGGGGGTTCCGAATCACCAGCAACAAGACGGAAACCGCTGAAGTTCCGTTTCCACCGCGTAATCCTCTGGAGTGAATTCATGAGCAAGCTTCGTATTGCCGGAATCGGTCTCACCGCGGCTGCCGCCCTGGCCCTGACCGCGTGCAGCGGCAGCGACACCGCGTCGTCGGGCAGCTCCAGCGCCCCGGCCCCGTCGTCCTCGATGGCCGCCCCCTCGACCAGCGCGGCCGCCGGTGCTTCCGATGGCATGACGACCAACGCCGACGTCTTCGGCCCCGCCTGCAGCCAGCTCCCCCAGGGTTCCGCGCCGGGCTCGCTGGACTCGATGGGCCCCCAGCCGGTCGCCTCGGCCGCGTCGACGAACCCGCTGCTGACCAAGCTGGTCGCCGCGGTCAAGGCCACCAACCTGGTCGACACCCTCAACAGCGCCCCCGCCATCACGGTGTTCGCCCCGGCCGACCCGGCCTTCGCGGCGTTGGGTGACGCGAAGTTCAACGAGCTGGCGGGGAAGCCGGCCGAGCTGTCGCCGATCCTGCAGTACCACGTCGTCGGCAAGCGTTACGACGCCAAGGGCCTCGCCGCCGCAGGCACGCTCGACTCGCTCAACGCCGCCGGTGGGCCGCTGAAGATCGAAGGCACCGGTGACAACATGACCGTCAACGGCGCGAAGATCCTGTGCGGCAACATCCCCACCAAGAACGCCACCGTCTTCGTCATCGACAAGGTCCTCACCCCCGGCACCAACAAGTAAGTCCGTCGTCCGGTCGTCGCCGTAGCCGAATCTCCATGGCTACGGCGACGGCCGGTTTTCCGCGTTCGACGGCAGCACCGGGGAAGCGGGCGGGCTCCACTTCTCTTCGATGCGGCCGAAGTGCCAGACGGCGAGGGCGGCCAGCCAGGTGACGACGAAGAGCCCGACGATCAGGAAGCCGATGTGGTCGAGGTCCATGTGGGCGACGACGGCGACCGGACCGGTGATGCCCAGCTTGTCCACGAGCAGGGACAGCAGCTCGATCGTGCCGACGATCAGGGCGACCGCCACCGAGAGCGCCGTGATCACGAGGTTGTAGAAGATCTTGCGGACGGGCCGCGCGAACGCCCAGGCGTAGGCGAAGTTCATGAAGCACCCGTCGATCGCGTCGAACAGGGTCATGCCGGCCGCGAACAGCACCGGCAGCACCAGGATCGCGTACCAGGGCAGCGAAAACGCGGCCGCGCCCGCGGCGAGCACCAGCAGGCCGATCTCGGTGGCCGTGTCGAAGCCGAGTCCGAAGAGGACACCCACGGGGTAGCTGTGCCACGGCTTGCGCACCGCTTTGGTGACGCCGCCGAGGATCCGGTTCAGGAACCCCCTCTTGTCCAGCTGCTGCTCCAGCTCCGCCTCGTCGAAGTCGCCGCGTCGCATGCTCCGGAAGACGCGGAGGATCCCGCCCAGCACCACGAGGTTCAGGATCGCGATCACGTACAGGAACACCCCGGAGACCGACGTGCCGATCAGGCCGGTCGTCCGGTGCAGGGCGGATCCGTCGTCGCCCACCTGGCCGGCGAGCGCGCGAACCCCGAGTGAAAGCAGCAGGCACAGCAGGAAAACGACGGTCGAATGGCCGAGGGAAAACCAGAAACCGACCGACAACGGCCGTTTTCCGTCGGCGATCAGTTTGCGGGTGGTGTTGTCGATCGCGGCGATGTGGTCGGCGTCGAACGCGTGCCGCATGCCGAGCGTGAACGCCGTGACCCCCAGCCCCAGGCCGAACACCCCGGACGTCCCGAGTGCGTAGTGGCGTGGTGCGACGACCAGGCCGAGCACGCCCCAGCCGGCGAGGTTGAGCGTCAGGATGACCGCGGCCATGCCCGCGATCGACGCGCGGTCGCGGCGGGACAGGGCGCGCCGGATGGTGGTGTTCTTCGGGATCGCGCTCATCGCCGCCTCGAGTTCGGGGGACTTCGGGGGACACGGTGGAGCAGGGAATATCGGTGACACTAGACAGATGAACAGGTCGAAAGCAACGGCCGGAATGTTCACCTGTTCGGGAGTGAACCGGACCACACACGGCTCCGAATGGGATCGTGCTTGCCCGGAAAAACGGGCCCGGAGGCTGTTTCCGCATCGGGCGGGAACGACCCGGAACGGCACCGGCGACGGTGCCGTCGGTGAAAGGTCTGCTGCATGCCAGTACTGCTCCCGTCCCGCCGGACCCGGCGTGTGGGCCTCTCCCTGCTCGCGGTGGGGAGTGTGGTGCTCACGAGCGCGCTGATCGGCCTGGGCACCGATCTCGCCGCCGCGTCGAGCCACCGCGAGGCGCCGCTCATCGCCGGGGACCCGCCGGTCGACAACACCGACGTCTACGCCTTCGTCAGCCCGGACAAGCCGGACACGGTCACGCTGGTCGCCAACTGGTACCCGTTCGAGGAACCCAACGGCGGCCCGAACTTCTACCCCTGGGCCACCGACGCCCACTACGACATCAACATCGACAGCGACGGCGACGCCAAGCCGGACCTGACCTACCGGTGGACGTTCAAGACCGACGACCGCCGCGGCAAGTCGACGTTCCTCTACGACAACGGCCCGGTCACCTCGCTCGACGACCCGAACCTGTTGTTCCGCCAGAGCTACGACCTCGACGTCATCGACAAGTACGGCCGCTCGAAGAACGTCGTGCACGCCGGCAAGACCGCGCCGTCGAACACCGGTGCGGCGTCGATGCCGAACTACGGCGCGCTGCGCGATCAGGCCGTGACGAACCTGCCCGGCGGCGGCAAGAGCTTCGCCGGCCAGGCCGACGACGCCTTCTTCCTCGACCTGCGCGTCTTCGACCTGCTCTACGGCGGCAACCTGTCCGAGGTCGGCCAGGACACCCTGCGCGGTTACAACGTCAACACCATCGCCCTGCAGGTGCCGAAGTCCGCGCTCGCGTTGAACGGCAACGCGGCCCGCAACCCGGTGATCGGCGTGTGGAGCGACACCGAACGGCAGTCGCTGAGCATCAAGACACCGGGCAAGAACACCCAGGCCGGCCCGTACGTCCAGGTCTCGCGCCTGGGCAACCCGCTGGTCAACGAGGTCGTCGTGCCCGCCGGGCTCAAGGACAAGTTCAACGCGCTCACCCCGGACCAGGACCACAACGTCCCGGAGCTGGTCGACCGCGTGACCTCGCCCGAGGTGCCCAAGCTGATCCAGGCCATCTACGGGCTCCCGGCCCCCGCGACCCCGCGCAACGACCTGGCCGAGATCTTCCTGACCGGCGTCACCACCAAGGCCGGTGGCCCGATCAAGGCGGACCTCAACTCGCAGCTGAACAACGCCGACGTCAACGCCAAGAAGTTCACGCCGTCGGAGATGCTGCGGCTCAACACCGCGGTGCCGGTCGCGGCGAACCCGAACCGGCTCGGTGTCCTCGCCGGTGACCTGCAGGGCTTCCCGAACGGCCGCCGGCTCACCGACGACGTCGTGGACATCGAGGTCCAGGCGCTCGAAGGCGCCGCGCAGACCGGCGTCATCGTCCCGGCACTGGCGACCGGGGACAAGGTGAACGCCAACGACGTGCCGTTCGGGAGCGCCTTCCCGTACGTCGCGCTGCCGCACAACTCCGCGGTGAACGCGGGCGGTGGCGGCGGAGGCGGGGCCGTCGGTGGAGGTGCCACGTCCGGAGGAGCCGCCGGTCCCGCTGCCGGCACCCCGTTCCCGGTCAAGCCCGCGCTCGGCGGCCTGGCCGCCGCGGTGCTGCTGGGGTCCGGCGTGTGGTTGCTGCGCCGCCGTCCCGGTACCGCGGTCGAATAAGTCCACCGACGCCGGTGGCGGGTGCCCGGCACCCGCCACCGGCGTCCGGCCGTGAGGTCCCCGAATGTCCGAACGCTCCACCCGGTCACGCCGGATCCTCGCCGTCGCCGTCCTGGTCGCCGGTGCGGTGGTGCTCGTCGCCAGCGTGTCGGCCGGTCAGTCCACGCCCGCCGCGGGACCGGCGCCGGTGCCCGTCGCGCAGGACACGCTCGCCCACAGCATCGGCGTCGCGCAGGACAAGCTGCGTCGGACACCCCAGGACCCGCTCACCTGGGCCCAGCTGGGCAGCGCCTACGTCGAGCAGGCCCGGATCACCGCCGACCCCGCCTACTACCCGAAAGCCCAGGGCGCGCTGGAGAAGTCCCTGCGGCAGCAGCCCGACGGCAACGGCCCGGCGCTGATCGGGATGGGCGCGCTCGCCAACGCCCGCCACGACTTCGCCGCCGGCAAGACCTGGGGTGAACGCGCGGAAGCCGTGTTGCCCGACACCGCCGAGTCCTACGGAGTGCTCGCCGACGCGCTGACCCAGCTCGGCGACGCCGGCGCGGCCACCGACGCGATCCAGCGGATGCTCGACCACAAGCCCGGCGTGTCCTCCTTCACCCGCGCCTCCTACGACCTCGAGCTGCACGGCCGGGTCGACGACGCGCGGGCGGCCCTGCAACGCGCGGTCGCCGACGCCACCAGCCCCAGCGACGTCGCCTTCTGCCGCTACTACCTCGGCGAACTCGCCTTCAACTCCGGCGATCTCGACGCCGCCGCGGCCGAGTACGACCAGGGGCTGGCCGTCGACGCGCGGAACGTCTCGCTGCTGGAGGGCCAGGCCAAGGTCGCCGCCGCGCGCGGCCGGGTCGACGACGCTCTTGCGGGCTACCGCGACATCGTCGCCCGTGTGCCGCTGCCGCAGTACCTGCAGGAGTACACCGACCTGCTCGTCGCGGCCGGCCGCGGGCCCGAGGCCGAGCAGCAGTTCGCGGTGCTCGACAGCCAGCAGCGGCTCTTCGCCGCGGCCGGGGTCACCGACGACCTGACCGCGTCCGCCGTCGCCGCGAGCCGCGGCGACAACGCCGGCGCGCTGGCGCACGCGCAGGCCGAATGGGGGCGCCGGCAGAACGTGCTCGTCGCCGACGCCCTCGGCTGGGCCCTGCACCTCAACGGCCGCGACGCCGAGGCGTTGACCTACCTCGACCGCGCCGCCTCGCTCGGCGGGCGCACCGCGACGTTCGCGTACCACCGGGGCATGACGCTCGCGGCGCTGGGCCGCAACGCCGACGCCGTCGCCGCGCTGTCGGACGCCCTCGGCACCAACCCGTACTTCTCCCCGCTCGGCGCCCCGGACGCGCGCCGGACGCTCGACCGGCTCAAGGCGGCGCGATGAAACGGTTCGTGGCCGTCCTGTTCGGGCTGCTGGCGCTCGCACTCCTCACCGCGCCGGCCGCGGCCGCGCACCCGCTCGGGAACTTCACCGTCAACCACTACGACGGGCTGACGCTGCACCCGGGCACACTCGACCTGCTGTCCGTTGTGGACAGTGCGGAGATCCCGACGGTCCAGGACAGGCCGGCCGTGGACACCGACCACGACGGCGTGGTCAGCGCCGCGGAGGCCGGTGCCCGGGCCGCCGTCGACTGCGCGGCCCTGCTGTCGGCCACGCCCGTCACGGTCGACGGCCGGCTCGTGCCGCTGACACTGAATTCCAGCACCCTGGAGTTCCCAGCGGGCCAGGCCGGGCTCGCGACGAGCAGGCTCACCTGCGCGATGTCCGCGCCCGCTCGGCTGGACCGGGCCGCGACGCTGACGATCCGCGACGGCTTCCGCACCGACCGGATCGGCTGGCGCGAGATGACCGCCGTCGGCGACGGCGTCCGCCTCCCGGCCGACGGGCTGCCGACGTCCAGCGTCAGCAACGAACTGCGCGCCTACCCCGACGACCTGCTGGCCGACCCGCTCGACGTCCGCGAGGCCACCCTGCGCGTCGAACCCGGGGCCGGCGGGGGTGCCGCCGCCGACGTCGCCCCGCACCTCGGGCCGCTCGACGCCGTGGTCGGCACGGTCACCCGGACGTTCACCGACCTGGTCGGCACCGACGACCTGACCCCGGCGGTGGGCGCGCTCGCCGTGCTGCTGTCGCTGCTCCTCGGCGCGTCGCACGCCGCCCTGCCCGGGCACGGCAAGACGCTGATCGCCGCCTACCTGGCCGGGAAACGCGGGTCGACGCGGGACGCGCTGGTCGTCGGCGCGACGGTGACGGTGACCCACACCGCCGGGGTGCTGCTGCTGGGGCTGGTCATCAGCGGGTCGAGCGCGCTCGCGGGGGAGAGCGTGCTGAGCTGGCTCGGGGTGGCGAGCGGGCTGCTGGTGACGGGCATCGGCGCCTGGCTGCTGGTGTCGGCGCTGCGCAACCGCGCGAAGCAGGTGCAGGAGGAACCGGTCCTGGTCGGTGTCGTCGCCGGAGCGGGAACGCACGGTCACGGCCACGGCCACGGTCATGGGCACGGGCACGGGCGCGGGCGCGGGCACGGACATGGTCACGGGCAGGGCTTCGGGCGAGGCGGACTGATCGGGATGGGGGTCGCCGGGGGACTGGTCCCGAGCCCGTCGGCGCTCGTCGTCCTGCTGGGCGCGGTCGCGCTCGGCCGGACGTGGTTCGGCGTCCTGCTGGTCTTCGGTTACGGGTTCGGCATGGCGGCCACCCTGACGGCCGTCGGCCTGATCCTGGTCCGGCTGCGCGACCGCCTGGAGACGATGCGCCGCATGGACCGGCTGCGGGCCCGGGCCGCCCGGTTGTCCGGCTGGATGCCGGTGCTCACCGCGACACTGGTGCTGGTGGTCGGGCTCGGCCTGGCCGTCCGCGCCGCGACGGGAAACGGATGACGATGCGCGCGATCGCCGCACTGGCCTGCTTGCTCCTGCTCGCCGGGTGTTCGGCCGCCCCGCCCGATCCGGGGCCGGTGTTCGACAACGAGGGCAACCAGCCGGTCGGCTGCATGAAGCACCAGCCGGCCGGTCCGGGCGCCCGCTACCGCGATCCGGCGCAGGTCCGGACCGACGAAACCCTGCCCCTGCTTCGGTATTACACCGCCAACGGGCGGAAGCCCTACTGCGACCGCGCGGCGCCGTCCGACGCCGACCGGGCGTGGGCGGGGGTGTACGTCACCCTGGGTGCCGACCGCGCGAACGTCGCGGGCATCCTGGGCTGACGGCGCTCAACGCGGGATCAGCTCCCGGAGCTTGGCCGCGGCCAGCCGGACGCGCGACTTCACGGTGTTGACCGGGATCCCCAGTGCCGCGGCGATTTCCCGGTAGGCCATCCCGTCGATGTAGGCCCGCGTGAGCAGGATCTGCTGCTCCTTCGGCAGTTTCGCCAGCGCGTCCCGGAGCCGGCGGACCTCGGCCCCGGTGAGCGCCTGTTCGCTGGGATCGGGCTCGGTCGGGATCAACGCCTGGCGGGCGACCAGGTTGTCGCGCTCGCGTGCCGCCTGTGCCGCGCGCACCCGGTCGACGGCCCGCCGCCGCGCGATCATCGTGACCCAGCGGGCGCCGGTGCCCTGCGTGACGTCGAAACGGGCCGCCGTCGCCCAGAGTTCGAGGAACGTCTCCTGGGTGACCTCTTCGGACTGTGCGTGGTCCTGCACCACGCTGTACACGATGTGGAAGACCAGACCGAAGAATTCCCGGTACAACCGGTCGAAGGCGGAACGGTCTCCGCACGCCACCCGCTCGAGCAGTTCTTCCATGGCCGCGATTCCTGTCTCGGCAGTCTGAACGACAGAACGTGAACTCGTTTCGAGCAGCGGGGGCCGGGCTGCCTGTCCATGAAGCGTTCGAGGCATTGGCGCGTCGAGCTTGGTCCGGGCCGGCGGCGCGCGACGCGTGGACGGACCGGTGCTGCGGCTACTGGGCCATCAGAGTGATCCTCGCGAGGATCGGGTCAGGGGATTTCTCACCCTGATCTGCGTTTCGCCGCAGGTGGTGGGGGATGAGCCCGGAGATTCCGCGCGCTCGGGAGGCCGGCCGGGTCGCCTTGCCGGGTGAACCCGATCGGGTGGGCCTCCGAACCATGGTGGTCGGTGGACACCGATCCGAGATCCGGCCGAGGCGGTCCGACCCGGGGTGCGCGGCAGCCGGTGAGGTTGCCGCCGCCCTCGGGTGATCGCCGGTTTCGCTGACTTTCTTCTTTGCTCCGGCCGGATCTCACCAACGAGCCTGCTCGGCTTCGAGCCGGACGCAGCGCGCAGAGAGCGTGGTGTCGAATGCGATCTTTCAGGAACGACAGGGTTTTCGGCGGTAAGCCGGTGCTGGGTATCGCCACCGAGACCGACCGCCGGGCCTTCCTCCGGATGGCGGGTCTGGTCGGGGTCGGCGCGACGCTGGTCGCGGGCGGCCTGGGGTCGGTGGTGACCTCGGCGATCGCCGCGCCGGCCGCCGGCGACGCGGGCGATCTCGAGATCCTCGACTACGCGTTGACACTCGAGTACCTGGAGTCGGACTTCTACACCACGGGGCTGGCGAAGAAACTCGTCAGCGGCCGTGAGCTCGAGCTGATCACCGAGATCGCCGACCACGAGAGCGCGCACGTCACGGCGGTCACGGCGTTGATCAAGCAGCTCGGCGGCACCCCGGTCGCCAAGCCGGCGATCAAGTACCCGGACGAGACGTTCAAGGACAAGGCGGGTTTCCTGAAAGCGGCGTCCACCTTCGAAGAGGTCGGCGTGACGGCGTACCACGGTCAGGTCGGGCTGATCAAGAGCG
Organism: Amycolatopsis sp. NBC_00348; assembly: GCF_036114655.1. Lineage (NCBI taxonomy): Bacteria > Bacillati > Actinomycetota > Actinomycetes > Pseudonocardiales > Pseudonocardiaceae > Amycolatopsis > Amycolatopsis sp. NBC_00348. The sequence continues at coordinate 748,399 of NZ_CP107994.1, forward strand.
GTGACGTGCTGGGCGCGGCCGCGTCCATCGCCGGTGTGGAGTCGCGGCACGCGGCCGTGCTGGCCTCGCTCATGGGCGGCGCGCCGTTCCCCGCGCCCATCGAGAAGCAGCGGACGAAGGACGAAGTCCTCGCCATCGTCAAGCCGTTCCTCTCCCGACTTCCCGACCTCGTAAGGAAAGCACTCATGAACAGGCGTGATCTCATCCACGGGCAGGCCACCGACGTCTCGCCCCGGCTGGCACTCGGCGCGCTCGGCAACCGCTGGGCGCTGGCCCAGGCCGGCGACTTCGGCAGCGACCTCGACGTCCTCAACTACGCGTTGACGCTGGAGTACCTGGAATCGGCGTTCTACGTCCAGGGCAACCAGGCCGTCGCCCTTTCCGGGGCGGAAGCCGACTACCTCAAGCAGATCCAGTCCGACGAGGAGTCGCACGTCACGACCCTGACCGCGACGATCAAGAAGCTGGGCGGGACCCCGGTCGAAGCGCCGATGGTGAACTTCGGGGCCGCGTTCGACAACCGCATGAGCTTCCTGACGGCCAGCCACACCTTCGAGAACGTCGGCGTCGGCGCGTACCTCGGTGCGGCGGGCTTCGTGAAGGACAAGACCATCCTGCAGGCCGCGGCGGGCATCTTCGGTGTCGAAGCCCGGCACGCGGCGATCGTCGGGAACCTGCTCGGCCTGCCCGCGAAGGGCGGGGTCTTCATGGGCAACACCGAGACCTCGAAGGACAAGGCCGCGGTGCTCGCCGCCGTCGCGCCGTTCCTGGTCGCCACGCCGACCGTGCCGAAGGGCGCGCCGGCGATGGGGGCGGGCGGGGCGAGCGACGACCAGACCGGCGTCGCCCTCACAGCCACCGGAGCGGTCCTGATCGCCGGCGCGGCGGCGGTCGCCGTGAGCCGTCATCGCCGTCCGGGCGGCGACGAAGAAACCCGTGGCTGACCAGGTTCCCGAGCCCGGCGGGCGTCAAGCCGACGCCCGCCGGCGCCGCCGCGCGCTCCTGCCGGCGCTGGCGGTGGTGCTGGCCCTGACCGGCGGCGGCCTGGTCTGGGCCGGCGTCACCCACAAGCCCGCCCAGGCCCCCGTGGCCGCGGCCGGCAGCGTCCCCGCACCGACCACGACGACCCCGCCGCCCACCACCGGCCGCCCGCCCACCCGCCCGACGGTCCCGTTGCCCCGGTCGACGCCGGTCTCGATCCAGGTGCCCAGCATCGGCGTGGACGGTTCGCTGCTGTCGCTGGGCCTCAACCCCGACCGGACCGTCGAGTCGCCCAAGGACTTCAGCCGAGCCGGCTGGTACGACTACGGCCCGACCCCGGGCGAGGCGGGTGCGTCGGTCATCCTGGGCCACATCGACTCCTACCGCGGCCCGGCCGTGTTCTACCGGCTGTCCAAGCTCACGCCGGGGGCCGAGATCCACATCGGCCGCAGCGACGGCAAAACGGCAACGTTCACGGTCGACGCGCTGAGGCAGTACCCGAAGAGCCGCTTCCCGGCGGAGGACGTCTACGGAGCCGTCGAGTACGCGGGCCTACGCCTCGTCACTTGCGGCGGCGAATTCGACCGGGCGGCGCGCAGCTACCTGGACAACATCGTCGCCTACGCACACCTCACGGGCACGAGCTGAGCAGCCCGACGCGAATCGGTACCCGAGGTCGTTCGTCCACACAGGACCGTGACGGATGCCTCGGCGCTTGTGTCACGCCTGGACCAGCCGGATGCTACGGGCGTAACGTGCGCGGAATGGGTGTCGAACCTCGTGGCCGCCCGGCACTCCGGCGCCGCGCCGTCGGCCGGCAGTGACCGGCTCGTTCTGGTGGGACCTGCTGATCGGCGCCGCCATCACGCTCGTGCTGGCCTGGCTCGCGCTGATCGTCGCGCTCGTCGTCGTCCGGCCGCGGGGCGGTCTCCTGCGCGAGGCCCTGCGGCTGCTGCCTGACGTGCTGCGGCTCATCCGGCGCCTGGCCGCGGACCCCGCCCTGCCCCGCGGCATCCGGATCCGGCTCGGCCTCCTGCTGGTCTACCTCGCCATGCCGATCGACCTGATCCCCGACTTCATCCCGGTGCTCGGCCACGCCGACGACGCCATCATCGTCACGGCCGTCCTCCGCGGCGTCGTCCGCCGCGCGGGGCTCGACGCCGTGCGCGCCCACTGGCCCGGCACCGACGACGGCTTCGCCGCGGCGGCCCGCCTGGCCGGAATCCGGACCCCGGCGAACTGAGCGGCCGGTGCGGTCCGCTCGTGCGGGGACGGTCGCCGTTCGTCCGTGATCCGGTACCGGTCGTTCGCGATCGGTTGCCAGGTCCGGCGCGGGGCGATGAAGGTTGCGGGAGAAAGCCGAGCTCGGGAGGGACATGTTCGTTCACTGTCTCGGAGTCGCGGCGGGCGGCGGATATCCGCAGTGGAACTGCGCGTGCGCCGGCTGCCGGAAGGCCCGTGCCAAGCCCGAAGCCGCGACGACCCACGCCGGGATCGCCGTCTCCGGAACCGGTGAGCGGTGGTTCCTGCTGAACGCGACCCCGGACGTCCACCACCAGATCGCGGCGGATCCCGCGCTGCACCCGGGCCCGGCGATCCGCGAAACACCGGTGGCCGGGGTGCTCCTGACGGACGCGGAGTTCGATCACACGATCGGCCTGCTGGTGCTGCGTGAGGGGTCGGCGCTGACGGTGTACGGGACGTCCCCCGTGCTCGAAGCGCTGACCACGTCCTTCCCGGTCCGGGACCTGCTCAGCGATTACGCGGACCTCTCCTGGACCCGGCTCGACACCGGGCTGCCCCTGGACCTGGACGACCGGTTGCGCGTGACGGCCTTCCCGACCGGGTCCAAGGCACCTCGCTACGTCGGGCGTCCGTGCGCCTCGGCCGAGTGGGAGGTGGGGTTCCGGCTGGAAGACCGGGTGACGGGCGGAACCGTGGTGTACGCGCCGACGCTGCCCCGGTGGGACGCGGCGTTCGCCAAGCAGGTGGCGTCGGCCGACTGCGTCTTCCTGGACGGCACGTTCTGGACGGACGACGAAATGTCCGGCCAGGGCGCGGGAAACCGGACCGGGCGCTCGATGGGACACCTGCCCGTCGGTGGCGCCGACGGCTCCGCTCGCGCGCTGGCCGCGCTGCCGGCGAAGCGGAAGATCTACACGCACATCAACAACACGAACCCGATCCTCGACGAAGAGTCCCCGGAGCGACGCCGGCTGACGGACCTGGGCATCGAGGTCGGTCGGGCCGGCCTGGAGGTGGAAGTGTGAACGCCTGGTCCTCGGAAGCGACGGAGGAGTTCGAAGCGCGGCTGCGGTCGATCGGGGAGAAGCGGTACCACCACCTGCACCCGTTCAACGAACGGATGCACGCGGGCTCGCTGACCGAAGAGGAATTCCGGGGGTGGGTGCGGAACCGCTTCTACTACCAGGTGAACCTGCCGGTGAAGGACGCGTTCATCCTGACCAAGCTCCCCGGCCGGGACGACCGGCGCCGGTGGATCCGGCGCATCATCGACCACGACGGGCGCACGGGGGACGAGGGCGGCCTCGAGAAGTGGGTGCGCCTGGGCGAAGCCGTCGGGTTGACCCGCGAGCAGCTGTTCGACGACGACACGGTGCTGCCCGGCGTGCGCTTCGCCGTGGACGCCTACGTGGACTTCTGCCGCCGGCGGCCGTGGCTGGAGTCCGTGGCGTCGGCGCTGACCGAGCTGTTCGCGCCGGATCTGCTCAGCCGGCGGATCACCGACGTCGAGCACCACTACCCGTGGATCGCGCCGGAAGGCCTGGACTACTTCCGGGCCCGGCTCACCCAGCAGCCGAAGGACATCGCGCACCTGCTCGAACTGGTGCTCGGCCACGCGAAGTCCCGGGAGCAGCAGGACGCCTGCGCGCGGGCGCTGGAGTTCAAGTGCGACGTCCTCTGGAGCCTGCTCGACGCCGTGCAGCTCGCGTACGGCAAGAGGTCGTGATGGACACCGGCGACCTGACGGCCACGCCCCGGCTGGCCACCAAAGCGGTGCTCAAGCACGACAGCGTGCGGGACGTGGAGCTGCTCCTGCTGCCCGAGAGGGTGGTGCTCCTGAACAAGTCCGGGGCGGCGATCCTGGGACTCTGCGACGGCAGCCGGACCGTGCGGCAGCTGGTCGAGCGGCTCGAGCACGACTTCGAGGCGACCGATCTCACCAGCGACGTCATGGCGTTCCTCCAGGACGCCAGCGGCCGCGGCTGGGTGGTGGTCAAGTGACCGCACCGCCGCCCTACGGCCTGCTGGCCGAGGTCACCCACCGGTGCCCGCTGCACTGCGTCTACTGCTCGAACCCCCTGGCGCTGCTCGAGCGGCAGGACGAGCTCGGCACCGAGCACTGGCTGCGGGTGCTCGGCGAAGCGGCCGGGCTCGGCGTCCTGCAGGTCCACTTTTCGGGCGGGGAACCCCTCGTCCGCGGCGATCTGGAGACGCTGGTCGCCGAGTGCCGCCGCCTCGGCCTGTACACGAACCTGATCACCAGCGGCCTCGGGCTCACCGAGCGCCGCGCGGAATCGCTCGTCGCGGCGGGGCTCAACAGCACCCAGCTGAGCATCCAGGGTGACGCCGCCGAGGCGACGGACCTGATCGCGGCGAGCAAGCGCTTCGACAAGAAGGAGGCGGCCGCGCGGGTCATCCGCGACGCCGGGCTGCCGCTGAACATGAACGTCGTCCTGCACCGGCTGAACCTGGACCGGCTGGACGCGATCATCGACGTCTGCGTGAAGTGGGGCGCCGAACGGCTGGAGCTCGCCAACGCCCAGTACTACGGCTGGGCGCTGCGCAACCGCGAACCGCTGATGCCGAGCAAGGCCCAGCTGGACGAGGCGGTCGGCGTCTACGCCCGCCGGAAGTCCGAGCTGGCGGAGCGGCTGGAGCTGCTCTGGATCCTCCCGGACTACTACGAGACCTACCCCAAGCCGTGCATGGGCGGCTGGGCGCGCACGGCGCTGACCGTCGCCCCGGACGGCGTCGTCTACCCCTGCCCGGTGGCCGCCGGGATCACGACGATGGAGTTCCCTTCGGTGCGCGACCACGACCTCGCGTGGATCTGGACGAAGTCGGCCGCGTTCGAGGCGTTCCGGGGCACGGACTGGATGCCCGACCCGTGCCGGAGCTGCCCGCGCAAGGAGCTGGACTTCGGCGGCTGCCGGTGCCAGGCCTTCGCGTTGACCGGCGACGCGGGACGCACCGACCCGGTGTGCCGGCACTCGCCGGACCACCACCTGGTGCAGGACGCCCTGCTCCGGGCCAACCAGAAGGATCCCGGCGGGCAGCTCGTCCACCGCAGGCCGACGGTTCCGGCGCGCGAGCGGTAGTCCCATTCGTGGGCCGCGGAGCGCCGTTCGGCACCGGTTGCCGACCGCTGGTCCAAGATCGGTTGTAGCGCCTCCACCGGATCCCAGATGCTCTTCGATGTCCGCGAAAGAGGAGGAAAAACATGCAGTGGGAAACTCCGGAGTACACGATCGTCGAGGTGTGCGCTGAGGTCACCGGCTACTTCTACCGGGGCTGACAGCCGGGTCCCCGCGTCGGCGTGAGGCCCCGGCTCCCGGGGCCTTGCGCCACCCTGATCACTCTCACGAGGTGGTTCGAGTGACGCTTGAATTCCTTCCGCTGATCGCCCTCGCTTTCGGTCTCAGCCTCGACAACTTCCGCTCGTCGATCGCCATCGGCACCATCCCGTTCGGCTGGCGGCGCGCTCTGCAGGTGGCCCTCGTCTTCGGCGTGTGGGACGCGGTGGGGCCGCTGCTGGGCGGATTCCTCGGTCACTTCCTGGGCGACTTCCTCGGTGACTGGGCCGAGTACATCGGGGCGGCCGCGCTCGGGTTGTACGGGGTGTACTTCATCGTCGGGGCGATCCGGCACCCGGAGCCGGAGGACATGGACCACCCCTGGGTGACGCTCTTCGGGATGCCGCTTTCGCTGAGCATCGACAACTTCATCGCCGGCACGAGCCTGGGCATCGCCGGGTTCTCCCTCGTGGTCCCGATGCTGGCTTTCGGCGGCATGACCGTGATCATGTCGTTCGCCGGCCTGTACGTGGGGCGGCTGGCCGCCAAGGTCGTCCGGGTCCGGTCCGACCTGTTCAGCGGGATCGCGTTGCTCGGCGCGGCGATCCTGCTGCCACTGGCCTTCGGCTGAACCGTGGGTGACACCGGATGCCCGAGAATCCCGACACCCACGTCTACCGCACCTACGACGAGGTCCTGGGCACGACCCGGGCGGCCCGGCGGCGGAACCCGCCGGTGGCGAGCGGCGACGCCAACGACTGGTGGCCGCACCGGGTCGACCTGACGGCCCTGCGCCGGCGCCCGCCCGCGGACTTCGGCTACGCCGCGGAATTCGCGACCGTGGACCTCGGCGAACTGGCGCGGGACATCGACGAGGTGCTGACGACGTCCCAGGATTGGTGGCCCGCCGAATTCGGGCACTACGGTCCCCTCGTGCTGCGCATGGCCTGGCACGCCGCGGGCACCTACCGCGTCAGCGACGGCCGGGGTGGCGCCGCTGCCGGCATGCAACGCTTCGCCCCGTTGAACAGCTGGCCGGACAACCGGAACCTGGACAAGGCGCGCCGGTTGCTGTGGCCGGTCAAGAAGAAGTACGGCCGCCGGATCTCCTGGGCGGACCTGATGGTCTTCGCCGGCAACCGGGCACTGGAGTCCATGGGCTTCAAGACTTTCGGGTTCGGCGGTGGCCGCACCGAGGTGTGGGAGCCCGACGAGACGTACTGGGGTCCGGAACGCAAGTGGCTGGCCGAAGAGCGCTACAGCGGCCTGCGCGAGCTCGACGAGCCCCTGGCCGCCACCGAGATGGGGCTGATCTACGTCGATCCGCAGGGCCCGGCCACCAACCCGGACCCGCGGCTCGCGGCCCGCGACATCCGGGAGACCTTCCAGCGGATGGGGCTGGGCGACGAGGAAACGGTGGCGCTCATCGCGGGCGGGCACACCTTCGGCAAGACCCACGGCCCGGCGGAGCCGAACGCGGTCTGCGGGCCCGAACCCGAGGCCGCGCCGCTCACCGCGCAGGGCCTGGGCTGGACCGGCCGGCACGGCAGCGGCATCGCGGCGGACACGGTCACCAGCGGGCTGGAGGGGATGTGGACGCGCACACCCGCCCGGTGGGACCACACGTTCTTCGAGACGCTCTTCGCGTACAAGTGGGACGTCGAGCTCAGCCCGGCCGGTCTGTGGCAGTGGATCCCGAGCGAAGGCCAGGGCGAGGGCACCGTGCCGGACCCCTTCGACCCGGACGTGAAACACCACCCGGTCATGCTCACCACCGATCTCTCGTTGCAGGAGGACCCGGTCTACGCGGCGATTTCGCGGCGGTTCCTGGAGCACCCGGAACAGTTCGAGGACGCGTTCGCGCGGGCCTGGTTCAAGCTGACCCACCTCGACATGGGCCCGCGCCGGCGGTACCTGGGGGCGCTCGTCCCGGCCGAACCGCTGATCTGGCAGGACCCGGTGCCGGCCGTGGACCACGAGCTCGTGGACGCCGGCGACGTCGCAGTCCTCAAGCGCGAGATCCTCGGCTCCGGCCTGACCACCACCCAGCTCGTGGCGACGGCGTGGGCGTCGGCTTCGACGTACCGCGACAGCGACAAGCGCGGCGGCGCGAACGGCGCGCGGATCCGGCTCGAACCGCAGCGCGGCTGGCCGGTCAACGAACCCGGGCAGCTGAACGTCGTCCTGCCCGTGCTGGAAGGGATTCAGGAGCGGTTCAACGCCGCGCAGCCGGGGGACAAACGTATCTCGATGGCCGACCTGATCGTGCTCGGCGGATGCGCCGCGGTGGAGCACGCCGCCGCGGCCGGTGGCCACGACGCCGGCGTCCCGTTCCGGCCCGGGCGCACCGACGCGACCCAGGAGTGGACCGACGTCGAGTCGTTCGGCGCGTTGCACCCCTGGGCGGACGGCTTCCGGAACCACCTGCGCGACGGCTTCCGGCTGCCACCGGAGCACTTGCTGGTCGACCGGGCGAACCTGCTGACCTTGAGCGCGCCCGAGATGACGGTGCTGCTCGGCGGGCTGCGGGTGCTCGGAGTCACCCACCGGCGTTCTCCGGTGGGCGTGCTGACTTCGGCGCCGGGGTCGTTGACGAACGACTTCTTCGTCAACCTGCTGGACATGGCGACGGTGTGGGCGCCGAAACGGGACGGGGCCGGCTGGAGCGCGATCTACGAGGGCCGCGACCGGGACACCGGCGAGGTGAAGTGGACCGCGAGCCGGGTCGACCTCCTCTTCGGTTCGCACTCCGAGCTGAGAGCGCTTTCGGAGGTGTACGCGAGCGACGACGCGGGCGGGAAGTTCGTCCGGGACTTCGCCGCGGCGTGGGTGAAGGTCATGGAACTCGACCGGTTCGACCTGCGGTGAACGGTACCTCTCGGCGGCCGAACGGTGGGCCCCGGCTGTTCTGTGGCAACGGATATCGTGCGGACGTGCCCGGCGGTAGAGTCCGAACGCGTTGCAGGACAACAGAAGTCCGAAGCACCTGTAGGAGGTGAGGTCCGATGACGACTGCCCAGGAACGAGAAGACCTCCTGGTCGAACTCCGCGGACAGAACAAGGCGACCATCGGTGCCGTGCTCGGGTCCGGCACGATCGCCAAGGCGACCGAGCGTGCCGACGGGACGATGGAAGCGACCATCCGGATCCGGGAGGACGCCATGGCGTGGGAACCGGGGGTGCTGATCATGCCGCACTCCGGCGTCCTCGAGCTGACGATCATCAACGACGACAAGAACACCCACGCCTGCTTGCTGCCCAGCAACGGGGACAAGCAGTTCATCGGCCTGCTGAACCATTCGAAGGGCAGCGCGACCCTCGAACTGGACGGTCCCGGCTGCTACTGGTACGGCTCGCCGGCCGGCAACGACGAGGGCCGGGGCCTGACCGCCGCCATCGTCGTGACCGGCGAAGTGCCGCCGGAGGCCAAGCTCGACCGACCCGCCCAGCCGCGGCCGTAGAAAGGCAGGAACCACAATGACGATCGAATACCTCGACGCCGGCAAGGCGATCGACCACGGCAAGCTGTCCAACCTGCCGCACCGCGCGCCGGACGTGACGCGCGGCCTCGGCTACGAGCGCATCCTCCAGGCGCGCAGCGAATCACACAACTGGATCACCTACTACGGCGACTACGACGGCAAGCGGCACAGCCTGCTCGAGGAGATCGACGCCGGGAACGTCAAGGACCTGAAGGTCGCCTGGATCTTCCAGGCGGGGGCGAGCGGAATGATCGCCTCGACGTCGACCTACGCGTTCGAGGCCTGCCCGCTGGTCGTCGACGGCGTCATGTTCGTCACCGGCTGGGACGGCTGGCTCTGGGCGCTCGACGCGAAGAGCGGCGAACAGCTGTGGCGCTACAAGCACGCGATCCCGATCGACGTGACCCTGTGCTGCGCCAACGTCAACCGCGGCTGCGCGGTGGCGAGCGGCAAGGTCTACATGGTGACCCAGAACGCCCAGCTGGTCGCGCTCGACGCCACCACCGGGCGGAAGATCTGGCAGAAGCCCATCGGTGACGTGCGGGCCGGCGAGAGCGCCACGATCGCCCCGCTGGTCATCAAGGACACCCTCATCACCGGGTCCTCCGGCGGCGAGTACGGCGTCCGCGGCCACATCGACTGCTGGGACCTCGAGACCGGCGAGCGGCGCTGGCGCACCTACACCGTGCCGAAGCCGGGTGAGCCCGGCTCGGAGACCTGGCCCGCCGACGGCGAGGCCTGGCAGCGCGGCGGCGCGAACCACTGGGTCACCGGAAGCTTCGACCCGGAGCTGAACCTCTACTACGCGGGCACCGGGAACCCGGCTCCCGACTTCGACGGCGAGGTCCGTGAAGGGGACAACCTCTACACCGACAGCGTGGTCGCGCTGGACGTCGACACGGGTGAGATCCAGTGGCACTACCAGTTCACCCCGCACGACCTGTGGGACTACGACTCCACGATGGAGATGACCCTGTTCGAGCGGGACGGCAAGAAGCTGCTGGCCCACTTCGACAAGAACGGGTACATGTTCGTCCTCGACCGCACCAACGGCGAGCTGCAGCACGTCACGCCGTTCGTCGACCGGATCGACTGGGGTGTCATCACCCGCGACGGCAAGGTGACCGCGCGGAAGTACCCGGACAAGGAAGGCGAGCCCTGCCACTTCTTCCCCGGCCCCGCCGGCGCGAAGGAGTGGACGCACGCGTCGTACAACCCGGACCACGACCTGTTCTACGTCCCGGTGGCCGACGTGGGCGCCACCGCCACCCGGCGGCGTCGCGAGTTCAAGGAGGGCATGCCCTACTGGGGCGCCGCCGTCGAGGTCGACATCGACGACATGGCCGGCTCGGTCAGCGCGTTCGACTCCCACGGTGAAGAGAAGTGGCGTCACCGGCTCGACAGCATGCCGATGGCCGCGTCGACCCTCAGCACCGCGGGGAACGTCGTGTTCGCCGGCACGCCCGCGGGCGATTTCCTGGCGCTGCACGCGGAAACGGGGGAGAAGCTCTGGAGCTTCCAGTGCGGCTGCGGTCACCACAGCAGCCCGAGCACCTACAGCGTCGAGGGCAAGCAGTACATCGCGGTGCCGGTCGGCTGGGGTGGCTGGCTCGAGGGCATCGTCCCCGGCATGTCCGGTCAGGGACACGGTGCCGCGCTGATCGTCTTCGCCCTGTGACGGGAAACCACCGCTGACGTGGCCGGGCCGTCGCCGCGGCGACGGCCCGGCCACGGGACCGAGGTGATGTGATGGACCAGCCGTCGATACCCGGAAGTGTGCGGTTGCCGTGCCTGTACTGCGGCGAGCGCTACGGGCCCGACGACGTCGCGCGGCACACCGAGCCGGTGCGCTGCGGGCGCTGCATCACGTGCGTCGACAAGCCCGCGTGCTTCGACTGCCGCCTGATGTACTGCGTCTGTGACGTGCACCGGTACCGCGGCTGACGAGCGCCGGTCAGATCTCCAGCGCCCGGCGCACGGTCGGGGCGTTCCGCCGGGAGACCGGCACCATGGTCTGGGCGTCGTCGTCCATGACCAGGAACAGCTCGCCCTTGTGCCGGCGCTCGACCTCCCGGATCCGGCTGAGGTTCACCACGTACTGGCGGTGCACCCGGAGGAACCCGGAATCGGTCAGCTCGGCTTCGAGCCGGTCGAGGCCCGGCGAGGCGGAGCGCAGCAGTCCCTGGTCGGTGGACAGCCAGACGTCGTTGCCGTCCGACTGGGCGAAGGAGACTTCGGGCAGCCACAGCAGGACCATCCGGTTCTCGCGGGTCGCGACCATCCGGTGCGGCTGCACGTGCGGCGGCACGTCCTCCTTCGCCCGGGGCAACGGATCCCCTTCGGCCACACCGAACGAAACGACGTTGCCGACCAGGTGCCCGGACAGGAAGACCGGCTGGAAGCTGATCGACGTCGGTTCGCTGGCCAGCCGGGTGGCGATCTGCGTCGAACCGGCCCAGTCGGGATTGCGCACCGCCTGGGCGGCGGCGTACTTGGCGGCCCGGATGAACTCCGGCAGCTCCGGTTTCCACCGCACCGCGGGATCGGGCGCCGGTGTGGAGCCCGGGATGCCGAGGAGCACGCCCGCCGTGTCGTCGGCGAGCACGACCCGGCCCGCGGCGTCCACGGCCGCGAGCGCCGCGCTCGAGCCCGACCTGACGTGGCCGAAGGCGGCCATCAGCTCGGCGCCGTCGTCCTTGGCGCGCCGGCGCAGGATGCGCTGGGTCATCGTGGCGGCGTTGCCGAGCCAGGCTCCTACCGTGCCGGGGAGGTCGCCGCGCCAGCACGAGATGTTGAGCACCGCGACCGGTTCCCGGGTCACCACGTCCCGGATCGCCACCCCGGCGCAGGTCCAGTCGTGGAACGCCCGGCACCAGTGCTCGGCGCCGCGGATCAGCACCGGGGCGTAGGACATGAGCGCGGTACCCATGCCGTTCGTCCCGGTGGCGCCCTCGGACCAGCAGAACCACCGGGCCAGGTTGGCTTCGGCGGCCACGTCCTGCGTGGCCTGGTCGCCCCATTGGGCCAGCACCCGGCCGGTGCCGTCGGTGATGGTCACGATGCCGCCGAGGGTGCCGACCTCGTGGGCCAGCGAGGCGGCGCGGAAGCCGAGCTCGGCGAACACGACGTCGTGCTCCGGCGCGTGGCCGACCTCCGCGACGGCCGCCGGGGCTTCGGTCAGGCCCGGGTCGACCCGGTACTGGTCCCGGCACCGGTGCCAGGAAATCGCTATCTCGGGCCGCACCCCGCTGAGGTCGTCCCCGCCTCGCGCGAACCGTTCCCACGCCTGGAACACCGACGCGCCACCACGGCTGCGGGAGCTCGGGTCGAGCTGGCGTACCTGTGCCATGCGGAGACCGCCTTTGGTCTGTCGGGCCCGGGCGCGGCGATTGGCCTTCGTAGCAAGCTAAACCGGGCATCGGAGCGAGGGCAAGCCGCGCGTGATGACTGCGGGCGAACGTCCCACGAACGGTGGTGCGGCGATGACGGGCGGCGGCCATTCACCCATCGGCGGTCGGGACGGCGTTTGGCCACCAGCCGGGCATATGCTCGGAGCCTGCCCGGAATTCTTCGCCAGCCCACCCGTTCGTCCGGGTAGTTCTACAGCGAAGTGGCCGAACGGCGTGGACAAGTCGTGAGACCCTTCGCCCGGCGACAAGGAGGTCGCGATGACCGGGACAGTGCCGCCACTGGTGATCGCACCGAGCCGGCCCGGGTCCGCCGGCTCCCTGATGGCCACCTCGTCGGCGAAGGAAGTGGCCCGGGCGTGGGAGGACTTCGCCGGGGGCGAAAACATCGAAACGGGCGTCCGGCCCGAGATCCTCGCCTCGTGGTACCGGTGCCGGGATCGCTACGACGTGGACCGCGCGCTGGACGTCGCGCCGGAGGCCCGGGGCGACGAGGGCCGGCGGAGCGACACCGGCGTGATCTTCACCGCGCTCGGCGGCCTCGGTGCGCTGGCCGGCCGGGAAGTGGAGCGTGACGGCGCCGTCGTCACCGTGACGGACGGGGACGGGCGCGTCCTCGGTGCCTGGGGCGACCCCACCGCGCAGCGGCGCGCCGAACTGCACAACCTCGCGCCGTGGTCGTCGTGGTCGGAGGAGTGCACCGGCACGAACGGGATGGGGACGTCGCTCGAGGTGTCCGGTCCGGTGACCGTGACGGGGCCGGAACACTGGTGCGAAGCGTTCCACCAGTGGGCGTGCGCGGGCACCTCCATCCGCGACGTGGTGACCGGTGCACCGGTCGCGTCGATCAACATCTCGCGGTGGAACGCGTCGCTGTCCGAGCGCGTGCCGCCGTGGCTGACGCAAGCGGCCGCGTTCGTGGAACAGGAGATCTACCGGCGCGCCATCTACGAAGCCGACAAGGTCGTCGCCGAGTTCACCAGGAAGTGCGCGCACGCCGGTGGTTCGTTCCTGGCGGTGGATCGCGGGGGAAACGTGCTCGCCGCGAACGCATCGGCCGTCGCGATGCTCGGGCTGACCGGCGAAGCCCGCATCGTCACGGGGGTGACCGAACCGGCGCGGCGGTGGACCCCGGACATCACGGGACTGCCGGAAGTGCTGCGGTGGGCGAAGGACCGGGCGCGGGGAAGCGCCGAGTGGAGCGGCCACGCCCGGCTGCCGGTGCGTCCCGGTGAAGAGCCCACGCCGGTGACCATGCGGTCCGTCGTCGACGCGAACCACGTGGTGGGCATGCTGTGCGCGTTCGGGGTGCAGGAGGGGGAGGCCTACGGGGGAGGCGCCGACGACGTCGTCGGACCGCTGCCCCGGTGCGTCATCGGGATGCGCAACGACCGGCTGGTCCTGCTGGCCCCGTCGGAGATCCGCTACGCCGAGGCCCAGCGGAACATCGTCTGGCTGGTCACGGAACGGGGCCGGATCCAGGCCGCGACCCGCGGCCTGGACAACGTCGAGCGGTCCCTGACGTCCTACGGATTCCGCCGGGCGCACCGCCGTTTCCTGGTGAACCTGCGCCGGGTGGCGGAAGTGGAGCGGGGCATCAAGGGAGAGCTGTTCCTGATCATGGACTCCCGGACCCACGAGCTGGTCCCCGTTTCCCGGCGCCACGCCCCGGACCTGCGGCGCATGCTGGGAGTGTGACCAGCGGGAAAGCGCTTCCAGTACCACGAGACGAAGAGGTGCCGTCCCCATGGCCGCTAACGGATGGTTCCAGCGGGAGCACAACGCGGATGCCCCGGAGCTGCCCGAACTCCGGCGCCTGACCGCACGCGAGTGGCTGCGCGGACGCCTGACGGACCACGGGCGTGCGAAAGCCGCCTGCAACGCACTGTGCGAGCACGACGAGAAGACGGCGCCGTGCTGGATCTGTTCCGTGCGGTACTGGTGAACTCCCCGGCACGGGAGACAGCGCTTTCACCGCCGGTGCCGGCGAGGTCCGGGTGCTCGGTGGCCACCAGGCCGGCGCCCGGAAGACTTATCTGTACTTCGGTCGGGGTCGAGTTGTCGCCAGAACATGACCTGCTTCCCGCCGCAGTCGGCGATGGCGCGTTGGGGAGCACGTTCAGCCCGATCAGCTCCTCGCGGATCCGCTCCGCCCACGCCGTGTGGCCGGCCTTCTCGAGCCGCTCCACCGCGTCGCCGAAGAGGAGGTCGGCCCAGCCCGTCTGCTGGAGGAACGCGTAGAGGTGCCCCCGCGCGCGTTCGATCGTCTCGAGGGCCTCGGTCACCTTGCCCACGGCACGAGTCGTGCTGCCACCCTGCTCGCTTTCTGCCCGGCGTGGGGGTGGGTGCCAAGGCACGGTGGATGAGTAAACCGGCCGAAAACGGGAAGACCCAACCATGGCTCACGACTTCAAGAAGGGCGATCGGGTCCGCTGGGACGCGGGCAACGAGAGTTCGACGGACGCCCCGCAGTTCCTGGTCCGGAGCGAAAAGACCGGGCGCACCGCCGTCCACCGGCCGGACGCTGTCCACCCGGCCTGACCACGCGACATCGTCGAGAGAGCGGAGCGGACATGAGTGCCGAAGACAACCAGATCGTCACCGATATCGCGAAGAAGGTCGGTACGGCGATGATCACCACCCATCAGGCCGACGGCAAGCTGGTGAGCAGGCCGATGACCGGTCAGCGGGTGGAGTTCGACGGGTCGGCGTGGTTCTTCGTCGCGAGAAGCGCCGACATGGTGGACGAGGTCGCCCGCGACAGCCGGGTCAACGTCGGTTACGCCGGCTCCGGTTCGTGGCTGTCGCTCAGCGGTGCCGCGTCCGTGGTGGACGACGTCGCCCGGAAGAAGGCGCTGTGGAACGAGTTCGTCGAGGCGTGGTTCCCGGGTGGTCCGGAGGACGCGGACGTCGTGCTGCTCAAGGTGGACGCGCAGTCGGCGGAGTACTGGACGACCCCCGGCGGCAAACCGCGGGCGTTGTTCGAGATGGCCAAGGCGCGGGTCACCGGGTCGGCTCCTGACCCCGGCAGCAACGAAACCGTCGATCTGTAGGATTCAAGCGAGGAAAGCCGTGACCTGCCCTGACGGGCTGGTCACGGCTTGAGTTCCTCGGCGGTCAGGGGTGCAGGACGACCTTCGTCCAGCCGTCCTCGCGCTTGTCGAAGTGCTCGTACCCTTCGGCGGCCTGGTCGAGGCTGAGCTCGTGCGACACCAGGAATCCCGGCGTGGCGATGCCTTCGGTGATCAGGTCGCGCAGCTGCGCGTTGTACTGCTTGGTGTTGCACTGGCCGGTGCCCATGGACTGGCCCTTGAAGAAGAACGTGCCGTAGTCGAACGCCAGCTTGCCCTGCTTGGCCAGCTCACCCTCGGCGCCCGGGTCCTGCGGCACGTAGACGCCGACGACGCCGATGCCACCGGTCGGCTTCACCGCGGCGACCAGCTCGTTGAGGACGATCTCCGGCTGCTCGACGCCGTCGGCGCCGTGGGCCTGGTAGCCGACCGCGTCGACGCCGCGGTCCGCGCCGCCGTCGGTGAGGTCGGTGAGCTGCTCGACGGCGTCGCCGGCGGAGCGGTCGACGGAGATCGCGCCGAGCTGCTCGGCGAGCTTGAGCCGGTCGGGCTGCTGGTCGACGACGAAGACGCGGGACGCACCCTTGATCTTGGCGGCGTGCGCGGCCATGAGCCCGACGGGCCCGGCACCGTAGACGACGATGGTCTCGCCGGGCTGCATCTTGGCGAGTTCGACGCCGTGCCAGCCGGTCGGGAAGATGTCCGAGAGCATCGTGTAGTCGAGTTCGTGCTCGGTGCCTTCGGGCAGCACGAGCGCGTTGAAGTCGGCCCACGGGACGCGCAGGTATTCGGCCTGGCCGCCGTTGTAGGGGCCCATGCTGGCGTAGCCGTACGCGGCGCCCGCGGAACCGGGGTTGGCGCGCAGGCAGAAGCCGGTCAGGCCCTTGAAGCAATTGCCGCAGGTCCCGCACGCGATGTTGAACGGCAGCGAGACGCGGTCGCCGACCTCGATCCGCTCGACGGCATCGCCGACGGACTCGACGACGCCCATGTTCTCGTGGCCGAGGACCTTGCCTTCTTCGACGTCGGTGCGGCCTTCGTACATGTGCAGGTCCGAGCCGCAGATGTTGGTCGTGGTGATCCGGACGATCGCGTCCTTGGGGTCCTCGATCCGCGCGTCCGCGACGTCCTTGACGGTGACGTCGTACGGTCCTTGGTACACCAATGCCCTCATGGGAGGCCCTCTTTCCCGATCTTGGTCGTACCCCCGGATTCCCGGGACGCCCGATCGGAAACCTCGCGGGGCTTCGGGAAGCCGGTACCGCGCCACCCTGCGCCGGCGTTCCGAGGCAGCAGACAAGGAGTCCCGCGGCGGCGACCCGCAAGCCGAGGCGAGCACGTGACTGCGTCTGCTCGGCCGCCCTCCAGGCGAGCTGGGCTCCTCTTGCCGTGGCGTAGGCCATGGCCCAGGGCCTCGCCCGCCGTGCTCTCGCGCAGCCGGACGTGTCGATTCCGGAGCTGCGGCAAGCCTTGACCTGCTCGGATTAGAACAAATGATCGACATCACGATGTCCTATATGGACGCCTCGCCGACTCTCTGCGGTGCGGCGCAACGAAGTTCGTGGTCACCAGGTTTGGAGATTCAGCCGTTCTGGTAATACTCTGTGTGACGTCGGCCAGTACGGGCCTGACGAGTTCCACTTTGGAGGACTGGAATGACGAACAAGGCCCAGCTGATCGAGGCTCTGTCGGAGCGCTTGGGTGACGACAAGAAGGTGGCTGCGCAGGCCGTTGACGGTCTGGTGGACATCATCATCCGGACGGTCAACAAGGGCGAGAAGGTGAACATCACCGGCTTCGGCGTGTTCGAGAAGCGCGCCCGCGCCGCTCGCACCGCGCGCAACCCGCGCACCGGTCAGGCCGTGAAGGTCAAGAAGACCAACGTGCCCGCCTTCCGCGCCGGCACCACCTTCAAGGACGTCATCTCCGGCACGAAGAAGCTGGCCAAGGCTGCGCCGGTGAAGCGCGCCACGGCGGCGTCCACGACGACTCGTGCGTCCGTGGCGAAGGCGTCGGCCCCGGCGAAGGCCACCAGCACGCGGGCCACCACGCCCCGCGCGGCCGCGGCCAAGCCGGCCACCGCCCGCGCGACGGCCACCCGCACGCGCGCCACCACGGCGAAGCCGGCCGCCAAGGCCACCGCGACCAAGGCGGCGACCGCCACCAAGGCCGCCCCGAAGACCGCGGCCGCCAAGGCCGCCCCGGCCAAGGCCACCGCCGCCAAGGCCACCACCACCCGGGCAAAGGCAGCGGCCAAGCCGGCCGCCACCAAGACCGCGGCGGCGAAGAAGCCCGCCGCAGCCAAGGCCCCGGCCAAGCGCACGTCGGCTGCCAAGAAGTAGGTTCGCTGATTTCGAATGCCGGAAGGGCCCCGCACACCTCGTGCGGGGCCCTTCCGCATGTCCGGGATCTTGAGTCCGAACCAGTTCTCATCGGGCCGACACCTGCTCGAGTTTCTCAGGACGTTGAGCGCGACCCGGGCATTGTGGTGCTGTTCCCATCGTTCGCCGTGGTCTTGGAGCACCAGGAGGATCTTCGTGCTACCGGCCGGGATCGGTGTCGACCGTACCGTCCGTGAGCTCGAGAGTGCGGCCGCAGTCCGCAATGCCGCCAGGACCTTCTGACCCTGCGTGGGAAGTTCGGCCAGGATCCGCTCGGCCACCTCTTCAGGAAGGTTGGACGGCGACCCGTCGGCATCTTCGGTCGAGTGTGCGTTTGCTGCCGATCGAACGGTTGCCGACACTCCGGGATTGTCTGCCCCGGTACCGGTACTCGGGCTACGCACTTGGCCGGCCACCGGTGAAGGCACAGCTGCCCCGTTCAACGGCTCATTGGTGCCGCGTGGTTCGAAACGCGAAAGGGAAGTCCACGGCCGCGAGGTCGCCGGAGGTTGAGCTGCAAGCACCGGGGTAGAGGTCGATCCCGGCCAGGAATGCGAGGACCAGCAGGGCGGCGAACGTCGCGAGGAGCCGGTCCCGGCGTCGGCCCGACGCGGGGCGGTTTTCGCAGATGGCTTCGGCGGAGATGCTGGCGTCGAGGTAGGCCTGTTCGTGGATGGTGAGCAGCCGCGGGTGCCGGGCCCATGCGCGGATGGCGGTGAGGTAGCCACCTCTCAGGAGAAGGCACGGGTCTTGGTCGTGACGTCGCCACACGGAGACCGCCTGGCTGAGTTCGCGGTGGGCGCGCAGATCTGCGGGGTCCTCGTCGAGCCACGTGGTCAGGCGCGGCCAGGCGTCGAGCAGGGTGTCGTGGGCGAGCCGGACGCCGTGCGCGTCGTGCACGAGCACCCGCGCCTGAACGAACCGTTCGATCACGTCGGCGGTGACCGGGGCTCCGTCGAGTTCGCCGGTATCGAAGGTGCGGAAGAGTGGTCGGTCACCGGGATCGACCAGCCGCCGGAACAGGTCTCTGGCGACGGCCTGCTCAGGTCGGCTGAGCGTGCTGAACACGTCTTCGGCGGCCGAGGCCATCAGGCCGCCGAACTCGCCGATGGCTTGGAAGCCGGCGAGGGTGAGGGTGGTGCCGCTGCGCCGCCGCCAGGTCAGGCGCAAGGCCAGCGACAGCCACGGCAACGCCCCGGGGTGTACGTGGGCGAGCGCGACGACGGTGGTCAGCAGCGGCGTTTCGATCATGCACCGGGCGCGCGTCGCTGGTGTGGTGATCGCCAAGCGCAGTTCGTCGGCGGTCATCGGATCGACGTGGAGCCGGGCGTGCGCGAGGACGTCGGCCAGGCCGGGAACCGCGGCACAGCGGTGTTCGAAGTCGGCGCGCACGGCGAGCACCAGCCGCAACCTGCTGTCGGCCATCGCTGTGGCGGTGAGCAGCGTGGTGACGAACTGTGCTCGCTCGTCGTCGCTGCAGAGCGTGAACAACTCCTCGAACTGATCGACGACGATCAGCAGTTCGGTCCCGGCCGGTTCGGCGCCGAGCAGTTGCTGGATCCGCCGGCGCAGGTCGTCCACGCCGGCCAGTGGATCGGTCCCGGCGGCGCAGCCGCCGACGTCCGCGAGGTGCTGTGCGCACGTGCGCAGCGGATGGGCGCCTGGGGTGAAGGAGACGATGGGACCGCTCAGTCTCGCGGCGAGCCCGGCTCGCAGGAGCGAGGTCTTTCCCGCACCTGACGGGCCGACCACGACCACGAGCCGGTCCGCCGCGACCCGGGCGGTCAGCGTGTCGAGGAGCCGGTCTCGTCCACTGAAGAATCCGGCGTGCTCGGGGGAGTAGGCGGCGAGTCCGCGATACGGAGCGGCGGTGCCGTCGGCGGCGGCCGGGGTGTTCAGTTCTGCGGCGGTCGTGCGCCAGCGACGCTCCCAGACGTCGGGGTCGCCGTCGCACGCGCGGACGTAGGCGAGGGTCACCGCCAGGCTGGGAAGCCTCCGCCCGCCTGCGGCGTCGGACAGGGTGGTGGAGGAGAAAAGCGCCCGCCGCGCCAGTTCTCGGTAAGGCGGGCTGCCGGCCTTCTCCCGCAGTGTGCGCAGATCGCCCGCGAATCCGGTCAACGCGGAATCGCCCGGCTCGAGCGGTTTCTCAGCGCGAGGCACGGGCCATCACGCTCCTGTGCGGGCCGAGCGCGGTGCCGGCGGGCGCCTGCCAGGACGCGGCGAGGCAGAACCCGCCGAACAGCCCGGCGAGGAGGAGGACCGCGGCCAGCTTCAGGGCGAGCGAGATCGGCAGGTGCACCCGCATCACTACCTCTTTTCGTCGTTTTGACACTAAGTGGGATCAGGTTAAGGCCCGACCGTGCTTTGCGTCAAGGTGACAGGAAGCTAAGCTGCGGGAGTGCCCCAGGACACGACATGGCAGATTCCGAAGGTCGCGGTCGCCGTCGACCTCGCGATCCTCACCGTGCGCGAAGATCAGCTGAACATCCTGCTGATCGAGCGGGCGGACGACCCGTACCGCGGGCAGCTCGCGCTCCCCGGCGGGTTCATCGCCTCCGAAAACGAGGACATCGACACCGCCGCGGCCCGCGAGCTGGCCGAGGAGACCGGGCTGGCGTCCGGCCGGCTGCATCTGGAACAGTTGCGCACCTACGGCAGTCCGGACCGTGATCCTCGGGGGAGGGTGGTGACCGTGTGCTATCTGGCGTTGGTGCCGGACCTGCCCATCCCGACGGCGGGCGGTGACGCGCGCGCCGCGCGCTGGGAACCGGTCCGCAACCTCGCGGGCGCGGGTGCTCCGGTCGCCTTCGACCACCGGGCGATCATCGCCGACGCGGTCGAACGGGCCCGCGGCAAACTCGAGTACACCACGCTGGCCACCGCGTTCTGCGCCGCCGAATTCACGATCACCGAACTGCGCCGGGTTTACGAGATCGTCTGGGGCTACCGCCTGGACCACCGCAACTTCAACCGCAAGATCACCGGCGTGGCCGGGTTCCTCGAGCCCACTGGCGAACGAACGGTCCGGAACGGCGGCCGGCCGGCCGCGCTCTACCGGCGTGGTCCGGCCACGGTGCTGCACCCCTCGATCCTGCGGGTGCACACCCCGAACAGCGCGGAAAGCGAGAACCCCAACCCGTGAACAGCACTTCGCGGCCCACGATCGTGGTGCTGACCGCCCTGGAAGTGGAATACAAAGCCGTTCGCGCGTTGCTGACCGAGCGCCGGGTGGAGACACACCAGTCGGGAACCCGGTTCGAAGTGGGCCGGCCGCCGCACGGCCGGGGATCGGCCGTGCTCGCGCTGACCGGCCAGGGAAACCAGGCGGCCGCCATCATCGCCGAACGGGCGATAGCCACGTTCGCGCCGCAGGCGTTGCTGTTCGTGGGGGTCGCCGGGGCATTGCACGACGATCTCGAACCCGGGGACGTCGTCGTGGCGACCAAGGTCTACGGCTACCACGGCGGCAAAGACGAGGACAGCGGCTTCCGGGCCCGCCCGCAAGCCTGGGAAATCCCCTACGAGCTCGACCAGATCGCCCGCCACGTCGCCCGCGAAGAGGACTGGGCCACACACCTTCCCGCCACCCCCGAGCACCAGCCGCCGGCGGTGCACTTCCGGCCGATCGCCGCGGGGGAGGTCGTGCTCAACTCCCGGACCACGCCGCTGGCCGAGCAGTTGCGCGCGCACTACGACGACGCGGCCGCGATCGAGATGGAGAGTGCCGGTGTGGCCAAAGCGGGTCACCTGAATCGCAGCCTGCCGGTCGTCGCCGTTCGCGGTATCAGCGACAAGGCCGATGGTCACAAGCACATCGCCGACAAAGCGGGCTGGCAGCCCATCGCGGCCGCTCACGCAGCCGCCTTCGCCTTCGCTCTCGCCGCCGAACTTCCCGCCGCAGACCACGGCAGCGGCTCCTGACGTGGGCAGGTGACCGGTGAACACGACCCCCGCACCCACCGTCGTGGTGCTGACCGCCTTGGAAGTCGAATACGCGGCTGTGCGGGCACTGCTGGGCAACCGCCGGATCACGTCCCATCCCTCGGGTACCCGGTTCGAGGTGGGTGAGCCGCCCCACGGCCGCGGAACCATCGTCCTCGCCCTCACGGGTCAGGGAAACCAGGCAGCGGCCGTCCTCACCGAGCGCGCTATCGCCACCTTCGCCCCCAGCGCGTTGGTGTTCGTCGGCATCGCGGGGGCCCTGCACGACGACATCGGCCTCGGAGACATCATCGTGGCCACGAAGGTCTACGCCTACCACGGTGGCCGGGACGAGGACGGCGGTTTCCACGCCCGGCCGCAAGCCTGGGAAATCCCGCATCAGCTTGATCAGATCGCCCGCCACGTCGCCCGCGAAGGCGAGTGGACCACGCTGTTGCGCTCTGCTCCCCAGGACTGGCCTCCGGTGCATTTCCGCCCGATCGCCGCCGGGGAGGTCGTGCTCAACTCCACCACCACGCCGCTGGCCAGGCAGCTGCGCACGAACTACGACGACGCGGCCGCGGTCGAACGGGAAAGCGCCGGCGTGGCGAAGGCCGGCCACCTCAACCGCGGCCTGCCGGTCGTGACCATCCGGGGCATCAGCGACGAAGCCGACGGCGACAAGCGCGTCACCGGCGAAGCCGGGTGGCAGCCCGTCGCGGCCGCGCGCGCGGCCGCTTTCGCCCTCGCCTTGGCCGTCGAGATCCCCGCCGCCCAGCCGGGGACCGTGACGACGGGCATGAGCTGGCCGTACCGGGTCGGCGTGGTCCCGGCCCGCGCGGACAACTTCCAGGATCGCGATCTCGCACGTGTGCTCGTCGACGTCACGGGCGAACTCCCCGGGTCCACCTCCGGCGGTCCGGCGCGGACAACCGTGCTGTCGGGCTTGGGTGGTGTCGGCAAGACGCAGCTCGCCGCGGACTACGCGGAACGGGCGTGGGCCGGCCGGGAGATCGATCTGCTGGTCTGGATCACGGCGGAGACCCGGGAGTCGATCCTGACGGCCTACGCCCAGCTGGCGAGAAGCCTCACCGGCATCGATGACGCCGATGCCGAATCGGGTGCGCGCCGCCTCCTGTCCTGGCTGGCCGCGACCCCGAAGCGATGGCTGCTGGTTCTCGACGACCTGCAGCAGCCGGCGGACCTGCACGGCCTCTGGCC
The DNA here is from genome assembly GCF_036114655.1 of Amycolatopsis sp. NBC_00348. Classification (NCBI taxonomy): domain Bacteria; kingdom Bacillati; phylum Actinomycetota; class Actinomycetes; order Pseudonocardiales; family Pseudonocardiaceae; genus Amycolatopsis; species Amycolatopsis sp. NBC_00348. The sequence continues at coordinate 771,401 of NZ_CP107994.1, forward strand.
ACCGGAATCCGGCACGGGCAAGGTCGTGGTCACCACACGCCGTCGCGACGCCTCGCTCGTCAGCGACCGGCGGCGGATCGTCGGCGTCGACGAGTTCACCCCCGCCGAGTCTCGCGCCTACCTGGGCCGCAAGCTGGCCGGTCAGGCCCACCTGGCCGATGAGGTCGCCGAACTGGCCGGCGAGCTCGGGCACCTGCCACTGGCGTTGGCCCAAGCCGCGGTGTACCTCCTCGACCGCCAGATTCCCTGCTCGGAGTACCGCCGCAGGTTCGCGCGGCGAAAGCTGGCAGCGGTCCTGCCCGACCGCCACAGCTTGCCCGGCGACCACCAGGCGACGGTGGCGGCGACCTGGGCGCTGTCGATCGCCCACGCCGATCAGCTCGAACCTGCCGGACTGGCCGGCCCGCTGCTGCGGTTCCTGAGCGTCCTGGACCCGCACGGCATCCCCCGTGATCTGATCACCGCGCCCGCCGTCATGGACTTCCTCGGCAAAACGGCTCGGCGACGCGTGACCCCGGACAGCGCCCACGACGCGCTCGCGTGCCTGCACCGGTTGAACCTCGTCACCCTCAGCTCACAAACCCCGCATCAGGCTGTTCGTGTCCACGCACTCGTGCAGCGGGCCACCCGGGACGATCTGCGCCCGAAGTCGTTCGCCCGGATCACCAAGGTCGCCGCGGACTCACTGATGCGCGTGTGGGAAGCGAACGAGTCCGACCCGGCGTTGGACGCGGCCTTGCGGAGCAACACCTTTCACCTGCAGGCGTCCGGAGACCCGCAGCAGCTTTGGCGCTTGCGCTCTCGGGAGTTGTTCTTCCAAGCCGGGCGAAGTCTCGCAGAACACGGGCTCGCCGCCGCGGCAGTCGTCTACTTCCAGCGGCTCAGCCTCGCCACCGGCGAACGGTTCGGTGCCCACCACTTGCACACGATGATGGCCCGGTACGAACTGGCCCTGGCCCAGGGGGCATCGGGTGATCCGAAGGGCGCGGTGGCGGCCTTGAGCGCTCTGGTGACGGATCTGCACCGTTCTCGCACGCGAAAGAACCGGATGACCTTGACGGCTCGCAGCGCTTTGGCCCGGTACAAGGGGGAATCGGGGGACGTCGCCGGAGCGGTGGCGGAGTACGAGAGCTTGCTGCCGGACATGGAACGGGTGTTCGGGCCCGATCACCCCAGCACCTCGGCCACCCGTCACAACTCGGCCGTCATGCGGAGCGGGACAGGCGACGTGGCGGGAGCGGTGGCCGCGCTCGAGCGCGTAGTGATGGAGCGGCAGGACAGGCTCGGGCCGGACCATCCCGACACGCTGAGCTCCCGCAGTGCTTTGGCTGCTGCGCGGGGTGATTCGGGAGACTTCGCCGGAGCTGTGGCGGCCTACGAGAGTCTGGCGCCCGACTTGCGCCGGGCGTTCGGCCCCGATCATCCGGTGACCTTGGCCGCCCGCAGTGGTTTGGCCGACGTGCTGGGCGAGTCGGGAGACCTCGCCGGAGCGATCGCCGGATTCGAGAGCCTGGTGCAGGACCGGCACCGTGTGTTCGGTCCCGATGCACCGGAGACCCTGGAAACCCGCAGCAAGCTCGCGTGGTTGCGGGGCGCCGAGGGAGATGCGGCAGGGGCGGTGGCCGCGTACGAGAGCCTGGTGCGGGACCAGCAACGCGTGCTCGGCCCGGACAATCCCAGCGCATTTGTCACCCGGCACAACCTGGCCGCGATGCGGGGCGCGGCGGGGGACGCGGCGGGAGCGGTGGCCGTCATCGAAGAATTGCTGCCGGACTTGCATCGTGTGTTCGGGCCCGCCAGCCCGAACGTGTTGACCACCCGCCACAACCTGGCGCGCTTCCGGGGCATGGCCGGGGATCCGGCGGGTGCGGTGGCGGATCTCGAGAACCTGCTGCCGGATCTGGTCCGGGTGTTCGGGCCGGATCACCCCCACACTTTGCCGGCCTCCCACACTCTCGCCGGTTTGCGTGGGGAAACGGGAGATCTGCCGGGCGCGGTGGCGGCCCTCGAGCGTTTGCTGCCGGAGTTGCGCCGTGTCTTCGGGCCGGATCACCCCGAAACCTCGGGCTGCCTCGAAGAACTGACGCGTTTCCGGAGCGGCGGGGGAGATGCGGCAGGCCGGTGACCTGCCGGCAGACCTCGGGATCAACCCGGCGTCCGCTGCGCGAGGACGACGTGTGCCGGACCGTCCGCGTCGGCCGCGAGGAAGCCGCGGCCGACGCAGACGTGCGATCACTCGCCCGGCGGCTGTAGATCAGGGCCGGTCGTACTGCTCACAGCTGACGTAGTGGTCGGTTTCGTCGGCGAGGCAGATGATGACGTAGTGAGGACCACCGGGGATGTCCACGGGCAGGTTCCACGTGTCGCTGGAGACGTCGTTGCAGTGCAGGCTGGTGCTCCTGCGGGAACGCTCGTTGCCGTTGGCGTCGTGGGCGAACGCGTAGAGGCGGCGGCAGTAGCTGGCCTTGAGGGAGTAGTCGACGTCGACGGACCGCTGGTGCCAGCGAATGGTGCCGACCCCGTAGGTCGCGCCGTAGCGCACATCGAACTGGCTGGACGGATCGGCGGCGGTTGCCGCGGTGGCGGCCGGCGCCGCGATGACAGCCGGTGCTCCCGTGAGGACAGCAGCGGCCGCAGTGACGCCCGCAGCCGCCTTGACGCGGTGAGGCAGGCCCGTGGTCCCGGCTCGAGCAACCTGGCGAACGCCTTCGGTGAATCCCATGATGATCCTCTTTCGTAGATACGCGGCCGAGTCGATGCGCTAGGGGCACTGCCCGGCATCGCGTGTTCCTGTGATCGGTAGTGGCGAAGTGGCACCCAGTTCCCCCCTCGGTGCTGGGTGCCATCCATCGGTGTAGTGCCAAGGGGTTGTCCGGCGCCGGGGTCTGGGCATCGGACAACAACGTCCGGACAATGACCAACCGGGTGGGACAGGTGACAGACAAGAGATGCCACCAACCAGCGCTTTCTCTCCGACGAAGTTGTCTGACGCCGCCGGTGCGCTCTGGTGTCGGATCTCGCCGAGCCCGCCGCCGCGTCGATGCGCCGTACCTGGGGGGTCTGTCCGACCGGTTTGCCGTGGTTGAGATGGGGCTGACGTGACCGGCGGCGCGCCACTTGCGGACGATGCTGCGCCCGTGGTTGTGCGTCCCGGCGATCAGGTCGAGGTCTGCGCCGGGTGGGGCCCTAGACGGCCGGACCAGACAAGTGCGGCCCCCGTCCAGGTAGTGCCTGGTCAAGGGCCGTTTTCTGCTGGTGCTCGCGAGTGCCCCCGGTGAGATTCCGGCAGCTATCACACCAATCCTTCTGCCCGAAGGGCTGCTGATCCGGGCTGACGTGCTGCTCGTGATGGAGCGTCGACCGCGGGGGAGCACGCGATGAGCAGCGTGGGCAGGTTCGAGCCTTCGGCAGGGTACTACCCGGATGGTGTCACTCCCGGCCAGCGGATTTCAGCTGAAGGGTCGGTCAGCGAACGCAGCTTCGAGGTCGACAACCTGGGCGGTGACGCCCGATGATCGCGCCAGAGCGCAGCTCGTCACCCGATTCGGCGATCATCGGGCGGGCGGTCTCGGTGATCATGGGTACGGTTGTCGGGCTGACGTTCTTGTTCGGCTTCGGCAACGTCCTCAGTCTGGCTCTCCGCCTGGGCGTGCCGGTGTGGGTGGCGCCGCTCGTTGCTCCTGCAGTCGACCTCTCGATCCTCGGCCTCCTTCTTGGCACGAGGCACTTGGCGCTCGCCGGCGCGTCGAGGGACGTGCTGCGTCCGGCCCGTCGGCTGCTGATCTTCGCGAGTGTGGTCACATTGGCGTTGAATGTCGCGGAGCCGCTCGTGGTAGGTGAGTACGGGAAGGCGGCTTTTGATGCCGTTGGCCCGCTCCTGCTCATCGGTTGGTCCGAGGTCGGTGCAGGCTTGTTGCAGGCGATCGTGGCAGTAAGTCAGGCGGACGATTCCGGGGTCGTCCCGAACGTAGGAAAAGCTGCAGAGCACGAACGGGAGAAGTTTGGCGATGTAGCAGTCGCTCAGATCGACTCTGCCGAGCAGGCAGATGGTCGCCCGCTACTGGCCGAGGGCTCGCTCGACGCACTTCTGGATCGTGCGAGACGGGAAGATGCGGCTCATCGCGCAGAACACCAAAAGCCGATATCCGCCGATACGCTGCGTGTTCGTCTACGCGTCGGTGCTGGTCGAGCACGTCGATTAGTCAAGATCATTCGTGCGGAGAAGCTGATGGAGCTCGGAACTTTGGCTGAGGTCAGCGCTGAGCTGGGGTCTATGGCATCAGCCGGGTCCTCCGGCAAGCTGGCACGATCACGCCCCTAGCCCTTGCCGGCGACCTGGTGACAGTCTTGCGGAGGGAGATCGCTGATCACACGTCACGCCCGGCATGCTTACCGGTGACGGGACGCTGACCGGCTGGGTGCCTTGCCCTAGGAACGAGCTGCACATAGGCGAAGGCCAGAGCGCCGACGTCGTCTTGGCCGCCACCGTGCATCGCTGCCTGCGGTCTGACCTGTCGCCACCGGCTTGACAGGCTGGGAACGAATTCGGCGTTACTTCATGTCCGACGGTCTGGTCCGGCTGCCAGGAACGCCTACGGTGATGATGTGCCTCGGGGCCGAGTCGCCGGGCACGTCAAACAGCGTATGACCGATGAGCGCGCTCAGGTGTGGCGGCGCCCCGGTGGGATCAAATGCCTTGTGGCGCAGCGAGACCAGGAATCCTATCCGGATGTCCGTGGTCTGATATGTGACTGCCTGCTTGAGGTACGCCTGCTTGTCACTCAAGGGTTGCTTCATCGAATCGACCTTCATCTCGATGCAGATGCTGAATCCGCTGAACTTGAGTCGCAGGTCGATCCGCCCGCCGCCGACATGCTGGACCTCGTACTCCGTGATCGCACCGTGGCTCCCAGACTTCAAGTAGTCGAGGAGATCCTTGTGGATGTGGTTCTCGACGGCCGTCGGGTCGAACAGGTACGGGTACAGGTCCGATTGGGCATTGGTCCGTGAGCTGACGAACTGGATGATCAGCCGGAGAACGTCGTCGACGGCATCCTTCGGCTCTCTGGCGTAATCGGGGCTGGCCTCCAAGCAGGTTTGGATCGTGGCGTACACCTCCGCCTCGATCAGGTTGAGGCTGTGTCTGCCGATGGTGGCGTCGCTGACCACCTTGGCCAGTTCGGCGAGGGCCTCGGGCGACAGTTTCTCGGTGAGTTCGATCGCTGCCGTAGATCCGGGTAGGACCAGCTGGTTGAGTGGCTGCGGCAGCGACGCGATTGCCGTGCCGCTACCGCCTTTTCCCGGCCCTGCACCTGCCAATGCTTGCGCCTTCGCCGCTTGAAGGACCGCCTGCGCGGCGGCGAGCTTCTCGGTGACCTCGCGTGCGCGGTCACCCACCGCGGTCGCGCCCTCCTGCTTCAAGGCGTGGGTGTGATCTTCAAGGTTGCTCAGAAGGCCCGCGGTCCTGGCGAACCCCGATTCGATGACCGGCTGGACGAGCCTGAGCAGGCCGTCGATGTCCTCCTCGTGGGATACCACCTCGGTGGAGCGCGAGCCCATGTAGATCTGGAGCAGGTCGTCGACGACCACCTCAGCCTTGTAGAAGCTGTCCCGTTTGAACTCCTCCCGGAGCTTGCCCAGGTCGTCGGCCAACTGGCTCCAGGCCAGCAGCGCTGCTCGCTTCGGATCCCCGTACCAGTGGTTTAGGCCCATGGCCGTCACATTGATCCGGCGAACCCGCTCAACCAGGTCGGCCAAAGCGTGTGGTTCGAGCCTAGACGTCGACAGGGCATCCACATCCGGCCTCAGTGAGGACTCCTCGAGGAGCGCACACAGCACTTCGACCACGGTCAAGAGGATGCTGGCGTCATCACGTTCGTAGGTGTCCCAGGCGACTTGCAAGTACCCCGCGGACGCTTTGAGATTGCGCAGCATGAGCGGCAGGTCCGCGGCGCGGAGGGCGCTGACCAGCTCGATTCCCGCCAGCACCCACGCGGCGTCGGAGGCGACGTCCTCCGGATCGGCGCCTGGACGCGACCGGCCGACTGGCGGGTCGATCCCAGCGACGAGGCGTACAACGCCGGCGAGGCTCGCGGTATGCGGCCAGCGGTCGACCGCGACACCGACGGCGCGGACGACCGCGGTGCCGAGCGGCTTGGGCATCGGCGCATCGAAGCGCGCCAGAAGAGCCGGCAACGCGAATGGCGATCCGATCTCGCACAGGGCAAGCCGGGTGCGAGCCTCCAGCACGCCCGCCGTTCGCAGGGCCGCACGGCCGTCCGGATCCGGCGAGTCGAGGAATTCCTGGACAGCGTCTTCCAGGGCCTTGGCCAGAGCAGCGCCGACCTCGTTCAGCGCGGGTCCGCTGGTGAGCAGAGTCTCCAGACTGGCGGTGAGGATGGCGGGGTTCATGGTCGAGGTGACCGCGGTCGACACGCGGCGCATGGCTTCCGGGTAGCTGCCGGTTCGGCCGCCGGAGTTCGCGGCCTCGTGCGCGACCAGGTGGACCAGGGGCGGAAGCACCGGGCTATCGGCGAGATCAGCGGCGTGTCGAGCCAGTCGCTCCCAGCCGCCGAGCGTGGCGAAAGCACCCTCAGAAGGCTGTCCTCCCGAGGCTGCCGAAAGCAGCGCTGTGAGGTCCCCCTCCAGCTCAACGGCCGCACCGCCGCTCATGGCTTTCCTCTCGTCCGCGGTTACCGTCCAGCTTCTCACCACACGTAGGAGTTGCCCTCCGCGACAACCCGGTTGGCCTTCGGAAGAAGTTCGACGAGCGGTGCAGCATTGCGGGTGGCCACGAAGATCTGCATCTCGGCCTCGCCCGCGACGTCCCGCAATGCCTTGACCATGGTGGCGAGGTCCTCCTCCGGCATCTCCTCGGCGGAAGGCGAGTCGAGGACCAGGAAACCAGGGTGACGGCCGATCCCCTCGACGTAGCCGTGCTGGATGAGGGCGATGGCGGTCGCGATCTTGACCCTCAGCTTCTCGCCGTCCGTCAGCCCGGAGTACTTCTGCTTGACGCCGTTCTCCCGGAGCGCCATGTTGGCAGCGCCACTGAGCGCGAAACCGCTGAGGTTTTCGGCGCCGAAGCTCTGCGTCAGACGCTCGATGTCGGCAGAGATTCGTGCGAGCATCGGGTCCTGGTCGCTCTTCACCCACTTCTTCAGCACCTGCTCGGCCGCATCCGCGACGGCGAGCTGCATCGGGTCGACCGGATCGACCGTCGCCGGGTCGCTTGATCGGGTCAGCGCCCCCAGCGCGCCTTCGGCGCGAGCCAAGTCCAGTTCGATCGCGCGGCGCTCACTCGCAGCCGAAAGAAATTCGCTCCCCACCTCGACCAGCGCTGCCGCTCCGTCACGCTCATTCGTGAGAGCCGTGATTTCGGCAGTCAGCTCCGCCACCGCGGCCTCGGCGGTGGTCACTGCGGTCTGGGCCGCGTCGACCTCGTCCGCAGGTCCGTCTTCGGCATCCGCGTCCTCACCCTCGGACGTCCTCGCGACCATGCCGGCCACGAGCTCGTCCGGTACGGACGCGGCCACGATGACGTCGGACTGGAGGGCATCGAGATTCAGGTCACTGGTGCACACCGAACACTCGTGTTTGTCCGGTTCCGCCGCCTGCCGCTCCGGAGTGACCTGCGCAGCGCAACGTGGGCACACCGACGGACGCATGCGGTGGAAGAACCTGGCCGCGAGCGCGTCCTCATAGCTGGTGTGCACATGGGCCTTCAGCGCTTTGAGCTGCTGACGTGCCGTTCCGGCGAGTGACGTCTGCGCGATCAACTTCGCCTCAAGCCGGTGCACCTCTCGTGCGAGGTCGGATGCGCGGGTCGCCGCGTTGAGCATCACCTGCACATCCGGCGTCCCAGCGGGCAACTTCGCGATAGTCGTTCGGAGGTCCGTGACCTGCTTCTCCGCGGCGCTTCGGCTCGCCTCCACCGCCTCCCCGGCCGCCTGAGCTTTGTCATTCGCGGCGGCTCGTGCCTTGTCCATGCCGCGCCGCGCCGTCATAGTGGCAGCCTGCACCGGTGCCCAGTCCGTGCCGATGAACATCTGCATCATCCGCACGCCGATGGTCTGTTCATTGCCGACGATCGGATCAAGCTGGTTCGCGCGGACCACGAACGAGCTGGAGTACGCGGGCCACGCGTGCACCCGCGCCGCTGTATCCGTCCACACGGGGATGTTCTCCAGCCGCAACCGGGTCATCATCAACGAACCCATGACGCCCTCGAAGTCCGCGCCGTCGAACTGCCCGAGGACCATGGACCTGGTGTCCGTTTCGACTTTCGCGACCCTGACCACTTGCCCGGTGGCTACCCCGTCCACCGCATGGAACTCCACTCGCAGCCGCTCGGCACCCACCTTCCAATCGACCTCGACGTGCTCGATCCAGCTGCGGACATCGTTCTGGAATTGCGGACACCGACCGGTCAGCGACCACATGAGAACGTTCAAGAGGGTCGACTTGCCGCGCAGGTTCCGTCCCGAACCGATCCCGTTGACACCCGGCTGGGGTGACCATTCGAAGCTAAACGGGACTCGTGCCTTCGGCCCCGCCTGCTCATCGATGTCCGGCGTTTGACCATCTCCGTCAGAGTCGGTCGTGGGAGAGAGCTCGTCGGCGTCCGGTCGGATCCCCTCAGGGAGATCGGCGGCGTCGACCAGTGGGTGTCCTTGGGCATCGGGGTGATCCGGTTTGAGCCACTTCGTGCCGCTGAAGTGCATCCGGGTCGCGCGCAGCGGCACTGGAACCGCCTTGGTGCCGCCGAGCGGGATGCCAAGTCCACTGAGGATCTGGTCGACCTCGTCGATGGTGAGGCTGATCGGACCGCCTGCTCGCCGCCTCGCCAGGACGTCAACAACCTCCTTGCCCAGGGCACTCATGCTTGTTCCCCTTCCTGACCGACGACTTCGGGGGCGAACACAGGTGCGGCTGCGCTCAGAGCTTCGAGCCGTTCGCGCACCCGCGGCGCGATCGGCGCGATAGCCACTCCCAGGTCTGTTCCCGCGTACGTGGCTTGCCGGTATTGCCGGTCCTTTAGCGCCTGTCCACCGTCGTCTCCCGCGACCAGAGCGACCAGCTTCACCTGCTCGGCGTACCACCCCAGAATCGGATCCGTCGAGAGCTCGGCGACCGCGGCGGCGCCGGCATCCGTCAGGAAGAAAAGGTTGCGCTTGCTTTGCTTGCCTGGCTGCCCGGTGCGGCGCAGCGAGGCAAGGCCGTACGTCTCCAGGAGGGAGAACGCGTCGTCGAGCTGCTCGTACGCGCCGAAGAACCACCGCGGCATCGGGTACCAGCGCAGGTCAGGCTCCGGGTCATCCAGGAGAGACCGCGCCGTGACCAGGTAGCTGGAGTCGGCCGTGCCCGCTTCCACCATCGACACCAGCTCGTCGGCGAGGTAGTCCGGGTTTCGCAGCCAAAAGTCCATCGCCTGGAGCCGTAGCTCGCTTCGGACGGACTTGACCATGCCAGGTGGATCTCCATCTACGGTCGGCGTACCGCATCCGCCCAGGAGAACGAGCAAACGAATGGCGTGCTGGGTTCGCGTTGCAGCAGGGCGCCCCTCGGCATCTCCGGACTCCGCTGCGGTGGCCATCTTGTCCAACTTGGCATTCCCCTAGAATCGCCGCTAGTCGACCAGGCGACCTTCACCAGAACGGCCGCCAGCGTGTTCACAGGCGGCAGCGCGGTGGCCTCACGGCACAAGATCACGCCGCCAAGCACGTCGGACCGACGCGCCATCTGTTACGGATGGATACGTCATGTGACAGACACGGTATGTAACTGATGCTGAATAGCGGCTTGCGCAGATCCCTCAGATCGCGCGGAGGCAATACTCCGACGAAGGGCATCGGCGGATGCAGCTGCATCGGCCGCGCAGCATGTCGGGTTGAGCACGATCCATCCCGTCGCACTCGGTGAGAGTTGCCGGCGCATTCGCCACAACGCGCCGCAATGTCGTGACCGCATGTGGCCTTGGTGGGCGCATACTGTCAGGTTGGTTCCTCTCACATGAACGGCTGGACTCATGACGCTCAACCTCGCCATCTCCTCGACCGAGTCGCTCGTGTTCGAGCCAGCCCGCCAGACGTTGCATTTCTGGCCTGCCATCGGAGGCGCGCAGATCGAGCTGACCCTCACCGTCAGGCGAACGGCAGACCGCAAGGATGCTCCTTCTTGCCAGGTCTCTGCCGCCATGCTCGTGGGCCAGAACCCGAGCCGGGATCGGCGCCCTTTGGCGCCGCTCGCGGCAAGTCACCTGATCAACCCGGCACAGGTCGCCACCGAGTTCAGGCTTACCGGCTTCATCAGCGTCGAGCAGCTCCGCATCGTCGAAGAGTTGCGCTCGGGAGCGGACTCGATCTGGGTGGTGCTCCAGGTCAGTGTCACGTGCGTAGACGGCGAGCCGCCGACCATGGTGGGCGGGACTGGGGAACTCTCCTTCGCGATTCCTGCTGGGGAGTGGTTGCAGGGGCTTGAACGTGTCGACGCTGCGGCCTACGTTGAGATTCTGGTTCCGCTGACCAGCAACACCGAGCACGCGAACGCCGTCCGCCGCCTGCGTAACGCACGTACCCTGATCCAGGACGATCGTGTGGAGGAGGCGCTCGCCGAGGCGCGTAAGGCCCTGGAGTTCGTGCGGAAAACAGGAGGAACCCTGCAAATCGTGCAGCAGGCCAAGGGCAAGAACCCCCGCGATCGTGACCTGCGCGAACGCTGGGCCTACTTCGTCGAAGACACCTTTTCTCTGCTAAGTGGGGCCGCACATGATGATCAGGGTACTACCGAGCATTTCACATGGACTCGCAGTGACGCCATTGCTCTGGTCGGCAGTACGGCCGGCCTGCTCGGCCGACTGGCGGAACGGGTCAGTTTCCGAAACGGTGGCTGAAGTCGCGGGATCTGCTCGAGCGAGGTCGAAGCCTCGGGCAGGAACGACCACAGGTGGGGCTGCCGCCCATCGGTGGCCGCACTGCTAGGTCGCCGCATGTTGCCAGACGAGCGGCGGTAGCGTGGGCGGCCGAGCTGATCGGGTGCGACCGCATCGGTGTCCGGCACGGAACTCGGTGTTGGTGGGTTCCGATCAGGTGCCGGATCCGCTAGGTGGGCGAACGTTGGAGCCCGCGACCTCGCGAGCCGTGGGCCTTTGGGCTGCCTTATGCGATGACTGGTCGCGTCGCCGACGTCTTAACTTACCGAGTCGAGCTGCAGTTGCAGCGACTGCCCGTTGATGACCTCCTGGGGATTGCGCCCCAACTGCACGATGTCGCTGGTGGCTAGTCATCGGGGTGAGTGAGCGAGCCATCGCCGCGTCGGTCCGCGGTCGCTTGCAGTGAGCGGTTCGGCGCAGCCACGCACCGTGTACGTTCTTCAAATAAGGCCGGTTGGTCGGGGTGTTGCTGGAGGAAAAGTGCAGGAAGAGAACCCTTTGGTTGACAAGCATGGCCTCGACGAAGAAGGGAGTCAACCGAACGTTCCATTCGATGATAAGAAATACCGAAGCGGAAATTCGAGGATCGATGCGTCCGCGAGGAGATTTTGGGGCGTCGATCGAGCTAGTTGGCTTAACGTGTTATTTGTCCTTATCGCGGCGGCGCTAACCGGCGGGGTGGCTCTCTGGGGAAGCTATATCGGCGCGTCGGGGGCAAGGGAGGCTGCCTTGGAGCAGCAAAAATTATCGATCTCAGCATCTATTGACGCCGAGATTCGAGCCAAGCGATCCGAGATCTATACGGAATATCTAAAAACTGCAGACAACTATTCCATAAAAAATGGAGTCTACCTTGCACATGTAAAGGCTCGAGCTGCAGCCGGCATAAGGGGGGCGGAGTCCACTGATATGCCAGGTCCGCTCAAAGATTGGGTGGACAGTAGATCTGCGTATCAGGATTCAGTAAACCTTGTATCAATATACGGAAGCAAGGCGGCTTGGGAAGCGCACAAAGTGATGGCGTCTGTCTTGCCTGCATCCGTGGAACGCGTCGAGATAGTAGATGTCGATAGCGCAAAATTTATAGCAGCATACAGAAATTTCCTAAGGGTGGCTTGTCAGGAGCTTAATCCGAAAGATAACAAAGGCTGCTATTGACAAGTGAGGACTAGTGGTGTCCCTTGATTGGTTCGCACGTAATTTGCGGTGAGATCGACCAGTGGTGTGACCGGTCGGGAGCTAGTGGCGGCCCCTGCGCAAGCAGGCGAGGTTAATCGAACAATCATTAGTGCCTTGTGAGTCACCCTCGATCATCGGGTGCTTCTGCGACCCATCTCGTGTGTCACCCGTCAGGCCAGACGTGTGCTCGTACAGGGCTATCGCCCGTCGCGGACGCGGGTTCGGTCCAGGTGTCGGCCCGGTCGGACGCGGAGCTGCTGAGCGTGCTTCTGGTTCACGACGACACGCCCCTCAGTGCGATCCCGAAGCAGGAGCTGGCGCAGGTCGCCGAGTTGGCGCGGGCTCGGCGGAGTTTCGAAAGTGTACGACCCGAGCTCATCAGGGGTCGCTGATCTCGTAGAGCGGCGGTCTATCGATCAACGCGTTACCTCTTCATACCGCCCCCTGGCTTTGACACTGAGATAATCTCTTGCACTCCGCTTATGCCCGGCTTCACCATAATCTTCGGGAGTTTCATAGGCTGGAATCTCAGTTCTGCACGGACGTGCTCGACAAGAAGCTCTTGGGCTTCGTGAACTGCCTCCTGTACTTTCTCGTGTTGTGCTATGGATTCTTCGTGGTGCTCGGAGGTAGGGTCTCGGTGTATGAGGGCTTTTCCGGTGATCCACGTGTACTCGTAGAGGGAACTTTTCCACAGCTGATAGAGCGACAAGATGTCGTCCGAGGCAAACGCGTCGACGCGAGTTTCGAAGCTGTGCCAATCGTCGGAGTCAGTGTCCATGGCCAACATTGGGATCGAATCCTCGCTCTCCGCCGTCTCCTCGGCCATGTGTTCGAGGGTGGGGGCGTTGTAGGGATTCAGCTTCTTGGCGTTGTCGATGATCTCGACGTACACCTTGACTCGTTGTTCCCAGAGGCGCTGCTTGATCTGCAGATCGAGTGTCTGCTTAGTTGATCTTCGGGTGGCGATGATGGCGATGGCCGCGATTATCGCTGTCAGAAGCTGAGATGCGTACGGAAGAACAGTTTTAACCGTTTCCAGCATGATCCGAGACTACTTGCGGTGGCCGAGGTCTGCGAGTCTGGGGAGAGAAGTTCACTGGAGCGGCCGACTCGGCCACGGCCCTCGGTCAGCGGACCGACAACCGCTCGGCAGTCAGTTCGGCTGCGGCCGGGGCAACCGTGGCACGAGACTGTACGGCGGGTGAAGGGCACCTGAGCGGCGAGACGACGTGCTGGGCTGACGGCTCCCGAACAGTCGCCGCGCCAGCTCCAGCAGGCTGGCAACCAGTTCGGCCGTCGACAACGACGGCATCGGTCGATTCCTGCTGCGAGGACGGCGGCTTGTACTTACCCGATCCAGCCTGCATCACGAACCCTCACAGGTTCAGGTGTTGCCGAGAGCGAGTTGGCATTGGCCGGCTCGGCAGGCCTGCCATCGATGGCCGGGCCGCTCCTGTTGTCAGCAGCGGTTGTGGCGCTCGGCATCCGTGATCGGGGCCGGACGGTCGGCCAGCGGTCCACCCGGCGCAAGAAGCCGGCCAAGGCCTTCGAGTGGTTCGGGGATGAGGCTGTACCAGCTCCACGTGCCGCGGCGTTCGCGGTTGAGGATGCCGGCGGTGACGAGTACTCGCAGGTGGTGGCTGAGCGTGGGCTGGGGCATGTCGAAGTCCTCGGCGAGGTCGCAGAAGCACGCTTCGCCGCCGGGGGAGTGCCGGATGAGGGAGACGAGCCGGATCCGGACCGGGTCGGACAGGGCCTTGAACAACTTCGCGGTCGTCTCGGCCTCGACCTCGGAGACGACGGCAGCGGGCTCGGCCAGCAGGAGCGTCACCGCGACCGGCTTCGAGCGGACGTGACCGTACGCGGCCATGGCTCCTCCTCGTCGGCTCGGTGACCTCGGCTGCGTCGATCGTACCGCAGCTGGATTGACAAGAGTCGATCCAAGCGTCTCCAATTGCATCGGCAGACTTCGATCCAAGCCGGTTGCTCGAGGAGAGCTCATGACGCACGCCACGGACGGCCTGCCCGCACGCGAGGTCGGGCTGCAGCTGGATCGCATCGCCGACGAGCTGGCCGACCGCTTCCACGGTGTCTTCGGCCGTGAAACCGTCGAGCTGTTCGTCCGCGAGACCTACGACCTGCTCGCCGAGACCGCGACGATCACCGTCCACCTGCCCGCCCTGACCGCCCGCTTCGCCCGCGAACGACTGGTCGACCTCGGTCGAGCCGAAGGGCTGACGCAGGTGACCGTGCCGCAGGTGCTGTTCCTGTGCGTCCACAACGTTGGCCGCTCCCAGATGGCCGCCGCCCTGCTCAACCACCATTCCTTCGGCCGGGTCAGCGTCCGCTCGGCCGGCTCCCAGCCCAAGGGTGAGATCCCGGAGATCATCACCGCGGCGCTGCGGGAGCTGCACGTTCCTCTGGAGGCCGCGTACCCGAAGCCGCTGACCGACGAGGTGCTGCGCGCCTCCGACGTGGTGATCACGATGGGCTGCGGCGACGCCTGCCCGATCTACCCGGGCAAACGCTACCTGGATTGGGACATCCCCGACCCGGACGGCGAGCCGCTGCACATGGTCCGCCGAATCCGTGACGAGATCGACCGCCGGGTCCGCGGCCTGCTCGACGAGCTCGGCAACCACCCCTGACACCGAAAGGACCGTTCATGTCCCGCACTCCCGAGGTGCTGTTCGTCTGCGTGCACAACGCCGGCCGCTCCCAGATGGCCGCCGCATTGCTGCAGCACTACGCGCTCGGCCGGATCGCCGTGCGCTCGGCCGGCTCCGAACCGGCCGACAAGGTCAACCCCGCCGCCGCCGGGGCGCTGGCCGAGTGGGGCCTGGACATCGCCGCCGAGGTCCCGACCAAGCTGTCCACCGAGGACGTCGAAGCTTCCGACGTGGTGATCACCATGGGCTGCGGCGACGCCTGCCCGATCTTCCCCGGCAAGCGGTACCTCGACTGGCCCCTCGACGACCCGGCCGGCCAGGGCGTGGACGCCGTCCGCCCGATCCGCGACGAGATCGACCGCCGCGTCCGCACGCTAGTCGCCGAACTTCTCGACAACTGACCATCCACTTTCCGACCCAGGAGGCCAGGTCCGTGACCCAGACCGCCGACAAGCCCACTGACGCCGACGTTCTGCACCGACTGTCCTTCCTGGACCGGTTCTTGCCCGTCTGGATCATCGCCGCGATGGCCGTAGGGCTGCTGCTCGGCAGCGTCATCCCCGGTCTGCAGGGTGTCCTGGAGGCAGTGAAGATCGGGCAGGTGTCGCTGCCGATCGCACTCGGCCTGCTGCTGATGATGTACCCGGTGCTGGCGAAGGTCCGCTACGACAAGCTCGACACCGTCACCCGCGACAAGCGCACCATGGTCCTGTCGCTGGTCCTGAACTGGGTCCTCGGCCCGGCGCTGATGTTCGCCCTGGCCTGGCTGCTGCTGCCGGACCTGCCGGAGTACCGGACCGGGCTGATCATCGTCGGTCTCGCCCGCTGCATCGCCATGGTGATCATCTGGAACGACCTCGCGTGCGGCGACCGCGAAGCCGCCGCCGTGCTGGTCGCGCTGAACTCGGTGTTCCAGGTGATCATGTTCGGTGTGCTCGGCTGGTTCTACCTGGACCTGCTGCCCGGCTGGCTCGGCCTCGACACGGCCAGTGTCAGCTTCTCGCCGTGGGAGATCGCCCTGAGCGTGGTCATCTTCCTCGGCATCCCACTCGCCGCCGGCTACCTGTCCCGGCGGATCGGGGAGCGCAGCAAGGGCCGCGACTGGTACGAGGGCAAGTTCCTGCCGAAGATCGGCCCGATCGCGCTGTACGGGCTGCTGTTCACGATCGTCGTGCTGTTCGCGCTGCAGGGCGAGACGATCACGTCTCGGCCGCTGGACGTCGCCCGGATCGCGCTGCCGCTGATGGCGTACTTCGCCATCATGTGGGGCGGCGGCTACCTGCTCGGCAAGGCCTCCGGCCTGTCGTACGCGCGGACGACGACGCTGGCGTTCACCGCTGCGGGCAACAACTTCGAGCTCGCGATCGCCGTCGCCATCGGCGTGTTCGGCGTGACCTCCGGTCAAGCCCTCGCCGGAGTGGTCGGGCCGCTGATCGAGGTGCCCGTGCTGGTCGGCCTCGTGTACGTCAGCCTCTGGCTGCGCAAGCGCTGGGTCGAGAAGACCCCGCGACTCAAGTGACCTCCTCGGGTCAGCTGGCTGAGGGCGGCTTCAGCTGGTCGGTGGGATGCTCGTCCGGGGCACCCGGAAGGTTGGGCGATGGACCGGCAGGCTGTGCACGAGCAGTGGGAACAGGACTGCGCGACGTTCCATGAGCTGGTGGCCGCTGCGACGACCACGGATCTGCGGCGCCGGTCGGACGGCACCCGGTGGACCAACCAGCAACTGTTGTTCCACCTGGTGTTCGGCTACCAGATCGTGCGCGCGCTGCTGGTTCTGGTCCGGGTGTTCGGGCGCCTTCCGGACCCGGTGAGCCGCGGGTTCGCCGCGACGCTGAACGCGGCGACGCGACCGTTCCACGTGATCAACTACCTCGGTTCCTGCGGAGGCGGCTTGATCGGACCCCAGCGGGCGGCCCGCTGGCTCGACCACATCATCGCCTCGCTTCACCGAAGCCTGGATCGGGCCGACGACGCGGCCCTGAGACGCGGGATGCACTATCCGCCTCGCTGGGACCCGTTCTTCCAGCCGTACATGACCCTCGCTGACCTCTACTGCTATCCGGCCCAGCATTTCGCCTTCCACCAGCGCCAGCTCACCCTCAGCCGGTAACCGGAGCCACCAGCTGTCGAACCGTGGCGACGACGAGCCGGGTCGCCGCGACGAGGGTGTCGGTCTCGACGCGGTCGGGTGTCTCGGCCGGGGTTTGGTAGCCGGGCATGCCCATCCCGATCCCGATCGCGGGCAGGCTGGCCGCGGCGTAGCGGCGGTTGTCCGACGCCATCGCCCCGGCCCGCAGCGGAACTCCGGTCTTGCGGCCGGCCTGGTCGAGCGCGGCTAGCAGCGCGTGGGCCGGACCTCCGGCTTCCACGGCTGCGGCGTCGCCGAGCTGGGCTGCGCCGTCGACGTTGATCACCACCGTGCCGGGCGTGACGGCCGGAGCGTGGTGAGCGGAGCCGCGCGCACCGGCTTCCTCCGCGTCGAGGAACGCCACCGCGAGCCCCGTGTCGTCCGGTATGGCCGGTGCGAGGAGACGGGCGGCTTCGAGAACAGCGGCGACGCCGGAGGCGTTGTCGGCCGCAGCGGGCAGCCGTTGGTCCGGATCGTCGCCGACGCCGTCGAAGTGCGCGGTGAGCAGGACGTTCAACCCCTCCGCGGCAGGTTCGCGCAGCACGCCGTGCACGTTCGAGCCGGTGACGTCGACCGTGCGCAGCGGGATCGACGCGGCGACCGTCGGCGCGTCGGCAGCTGCCGGTGCAGCTCGGTGCGGATCGCGAGAACCGGAAGGTTGCCGGGCGGCGGGCCGGCGATCATCTTCGGCATCCACCCGGCCTCGTCGGTCCCGCGCGGCACCAGCAGACCCACCGCGCCTTCGCGGGATGCTCGCGCCGAAACCCCCAGGTCCGGCGCGAGCACCCAAAGACCACCCAGCTCATCCGCGTCGGCGCGCACCAGCTCGCCGGTGGCCGGTGCGGGCAGGTCCGCAGACGCGAGGTGTTCCACGAAATCCCGGCGGTGCACCAGCGCCCGGCCATCCCAGGTGAGGTGAGGCGTGCGGTAGAGCTCCCGCACGCGGGGCACCGGGAACGCGTCGGTGGTGACCGTCGCGCCGATCGCCCGCAGCTGCTCGGCGAGCCAGGCGGCGGCCGTGCGGCCGCCCGTGGTGCCGACCCGTCGGCCGGTGAAGCGGTCCTCGGCGAGGGCGGTGACCGTGGTCCGCAGCCGGGCACTGGAGACGGCCGGCGCGGGGCGGGTCGTGGTCATCCGCAGCATCCGGCGCCGTCGGCGACTGCGTCGGCTTTGGCGGCCGGGTCGCAGCAGGCGCCGGCCGCGGTCGCGGCCTCGGTGGTGCCGCAGCACGTTGTCGCGGTCGCCGTGGCGGTGGCGGGTGCGGAGCCGCAACAGCCGCTGGAAGCGGGCGGGGTGAAGGCCTCGGCCGGGTCGCCGGCGAATCCGCCGATCGTCTCGTTGGTCATCGAAACTCCTTGTGGTGGTTGAGGTTTCAGAAGCGGGAGGACAGCTGCAGCGCTTGGGTGCGTGCCCGGTCGAGCAGGGCGTCGGCGCGGCACTGGCCGGTGCAGACCTGCGCGCAGGGCTCGCAGAACTCCACCGTCGTGGCGGTGCGGAAGAGGCGTCGGATCAGCGTGATCATGAGAGCAACCTATCTAGATGTCCATCTAATCAACGTGCCTCAGTTTGCCGCCGGAATAGATGGATGTCAATATAGACAGGTGGCTAAACAGAGGATTGAGTTGCCGGTGATCTCCGACGGGTGCTGCGCACCGCTGGTCGCCGCACCACTGTCCGCCGAGCAGGCGGTCGACCTGGCCAAGGCGTTCAAGGCCTTGGGCGACCCGGTGCGCCTGCGGTTGCTGTCGCTGATCACCTCGGCTGAGGGCGAGAGCTGCGTCTGCGACCTGACCGCGGCGTTCGACCTCACCGGGCCGACCATCTCCCACCACCTGAAGGTCCTGCGCGAAGCCGGCCTGGTCGACAGCGAGCGCCGCGGGACCTGGGTGTACTACCGGCCTCGTGTGAAGGACCTCGGGCAGCTCAGCGCCCTGCTGGCGGCTCCAGGGCTCGCGCCGGCGCCCTAGTTCGCGGACGCCGGCGGCACGGCGGCCTGCGCGACCAACGCACGCATCTGCTCCACCAGTTCGGGCGAATGTTCGGGGTCGCCCCACAACGCCGACGTACTGGTATCCCACAGCCGTCCGGACACGGTGCTGGGCGTGAGCATCACACTGACAGTGGAGTGCTCCCACTCCCCGACGGCTGCGCCGAAGTCGCAGTGCAACAGGTTCGTGCGAATGGTCAACGCTTCCTTGGCCAGGTCGGACCGTTCGGAGGCGACCAGGAATACCAGCGGCGTGAACTCGCCGGGGTTGGGGATCACTGTCCGGCTGTGGATCAGCGTTCCAGGTCCTGTGTGCCGGGCGACGGAGTCCATGAAGCGGATGAGCGTGGCGCCGAGCTCGGTCCGCCGTTCCACCGCCAGCCCGTCGATCGCGGCCAGCATGAGGAGCCGGTCCGGCTCCTGCTCGGCCGGAATCGGCGTGTTCGCGATGTCCTCCATGATCATGCGCAGCATGACGTGTGCCGGCCGATCATCGTCTCCGGCGGGTGTCAGGGGCGCGCGGGAACTGGAGATGATCGATGCATCCTTAGCACCCATGAGAGCCGTGACCGAGGGGTGCACCGGATCGGGCTCGGCGGCGATGTCGGCAAGGGCGTACTCGTGGTAGTGGCGTGGTTCGTCGCCCAGTTCAACGACGTCGCCGGCGCGTGCCGCGCGCAGGAGGTAGGCGAGCACGTGCCGCGTCGAGCGCAGGTGGTCGAACAGGAACTCCCAGTCCCGACGCAGCAGGACGATCGCGGGAACTTCGGTCGGGGTAGGCGGTGGCACGAAGCCGCGTGGCGGGTCGGCGTGATCGACGATGACCACGGTCAGCCAGGTGTAGTCCTTGCCGTCCACCGGCACCGTACGGCCGCGAGCGTTGGTCATGTTCGCGCTCGCGAGCTTCAGGAGGCGGACCGTTCCACTACCCTGCTTCAGCGCCTTCGTGACGTTCTTGCCCAGCCAGGACAGTTCGCGCTCGACGTTGTCTGTGGGATCGGTGCGGCTCTTGGACTGGATCACGGCCGCCTGGTCGCCGACGAGCAAGAGCCCGTCGCCGAGTTCACGCACGCCGGACCCGACGCGCTGCTGCTCAGGCAGGAACACGAAGTCCGGCAGGCCCCACGTCGCTGCCGCGTCGCGGATGGCGTCCTCTGCCGCATAGCCCTGGGTTTCGCCATCCGACAACGGTGAGACGTCCGGGACGCGACGAATCGCGGTGCCGGAATCTGTCTCGATCACCAGCGTGAGTGACTCAGCCACAATGCCTTCTTCCGCCGTTCAGGCATGCATCGCACCACGAGCTCGCCGAGTCCGCTACCGGATTCCTACTGAGCGCAGGCCGGCTGGCAGCACCTCGCACGGGCGGCGCCGCGGCTGATCGGCAGCCGCTTGGCGACGTACTCGGCGTCCCGGCCGACGCCGCGCAGGGTCGCCGAGGCGAAGCTGCGCTGCCATTCCAGCCCGACGTAGCCGAGCCCGGAATGAGTGGTGGACAGGCCGCGGTCGTGACGCGGTCGTCCGTTGGCGTCCAGTGCGCCGATCGGGTCCAGGTAGGACAGTCCCGATTGGAAGCCGGTGGCCAGCAGAATGGTGTCGACGGTCTCGCGTTTCCCGTCCTGCCACACGACGTCGCCGCCCTCGATGCTGGTGAACATGCGCCGCTGGTCCGGGCGTCCGGCGTTCACGGCGGCGCGGTAGCGGCCGGGGTCGTTGACTGGGGAGGTCGGCGGGGTGCGCAGCAGGTGCCCGATCGGGAGGTGGTCGAACCCGACTGCGGCGGACCAGAAGTGCACGTCGCGCCCGAGTGGCCGCTGGGGCGCGAACTTGATCGGCGTGCGGGTGGCGAGGGTGACCTGGGCGTGCTCGGCGAGTTCGGTGGCGATCTGGACCGCGGAGTTCCCGGCGCCGACCACGACGATCCGCTGCCCGGCAAACGGGCTCGGCTCGCGATAGTCGCTGCTGTGCAGGACGGTGCCGGTGAACGTGTCCAGGCCGGGAAGCGCGGGCCGGTGCGGTCGGGAGAATCCGCCGCTGGCGGCGATCACGACCGGTGCGGTCAGCGTCGCGTCGGTGGTGTGGACGGTGAACGCGCCGTCCTCTCGGGCGACCGCGTCGACCCGGTGGTGGGTGCGGATGTCGGCGTCGAGGCAGCCGGCGTAGGTGCGGAGGTAGTCGATGACCTCGTCGCGGTGTGGGTAGCGCTCGGGGTCGCCGGGGAAGGGCAGGCCGGGCAGGCTGCTGTAGCGGGCGGGGGAGAAGAGGGTGAGGCTGTCGTAGTAGCGCGGCCGGAGCCGACCGGTTCGGCGCCGGCTTCGAGGACGACGGGTTGCAGGCCGTGGGTGCGCAGGGCGCGGGCGGCGGTGAGGCCGGCCTGGCCGCCGCCGATGACGATCGCGTCGTGCTCGCTCATGTGGTTCTCCCAGTCGAGGTTCGGGGGTTGCTGGCCATGGCCAGCGCGGCGGCCGCGATGTTGACTGTGGCGAGAACGAGGAAGGCGTGGGCGTGGCCACCGAGCACGCCGGCGAACGCGGCGCCCGCGAACGGAGCGAGCGCCATGGTGATGGTCATCGGCGCGGACATGAGCCCGTTGAGCCGTCCGTAGTGGACAGCGCCCCAGCGATCGGTGATCGCGGTGGCCTGCAGCAGCGTGAACACCCCGCGGGCCATCCCCGCCACGACCGCCGCGGCGATCAGCGCGACGACCGAGGTCAAGACCGACAGCAGCGCGGTGGTGACCGAGGTGGCGAGCAGGATGACGGCGGTGCGGGCGCGGACGCTGGTGCGCCGCGACAGAGTGGCGTACCCGAGGCGGCCGAGGACCTGCCCGGCGCCGCCGAGACCGAGCGCGACCGCGGCGATCCCGGGGCTGACACCGCGTTCGGTCAGCAGCGGCACCAGGTTCACCACGACGGCGAACGCCGAGAACGTCGCCAGGCTCAGCGCGACCACCAGGACCAGGAACGCGCCGCTGCGGGCGATCCGCCGCGGATCGCTGTGCTCGGCGTGCTCCGCCAGCGGCGGCCCAACTTCCGGCCACGGACCTTTCAATCCCCATGCGTGCAACGGGATGGTGATCGCCGCCAAGACGACGGCGAGCACGAGGTAGGTGTGGCGCCAGTCCAAGTGCGCGGCCAGGAGTGCGGTGACTGGCGCGAACACGGTGCTCGCCAGGCCGCCGGCGAGGGTGAGGACGGTCAAGGCCGAGATCCGGCGCGGCCCGTACCAGCGGGTTAGCGCGGCGAACGCCGGCGGATACAGCACCCCGCTCATCGCCACCCCGGCCACCGCCCACCCGATGACGAACCACACGAGGTTCTGCGCCGTCGCCACCGCGACCACCGCCAGCACGCCCAGGATCGAGCCGGTGGTCATCACCGCGCGGGGCCCGCGCCGGTCCAGCCACCGCCCGACCGGGATCCCCGCCACCGCCGTGACGAGCTGCGCGCCGGAGAGCGCCGCGACCACCGCCGTCGTCGGCCACCCGGTCGCGCGGGCGATGTCAGGTGCGAGCACCGGGAACGCGTAGTAGAGGATCCCCCAGCTGGTGATCTGGGTGACGCACAAGATCGCGAGCACCCGGCGCAGCCCGGACTTGCTCAAGGTCTCCGGCTGCGCCGAGGCGCCGGTGCTCGCCGACACCGGCCGGTTCAGTGCGACGCGGCCGGCGGCGCCGACAGTGTCAGCATCTCCGGCTCGGGGGCGCCGCAGCAGCCGCCGGCGGAGGGCGCGGCTTCGTCGAACAGTCCGGCGCCGCCGCAGACGCCGGTCTCGGCCATGATCAGCTCGACCCGGGCGGCGGCCTCGTGGTCCCCGGCGAGGGCGGCGGCGATACTGCGGACCTGCTCGTAGCCGGTCTGGGCGAGGAACGTCGGCGCGCGGCCGTAGCTCTTCATCCCGGCCAGGTAGAAGTTCCGCTCGGGGTGTGACAGCTCCTTCGCGCCGTGCGGGTAGACGGTGCCGCAGGAGTGCACGTTCGGGTCTACCAGCGGCGCCAGCGCGACCGGTGCCTGCAGCGTCGGGTCCAGCTCCAGCCGGATCTCCGACAACCACCCCAGCTCAGGCCGGAACCCGGTCAGCGCGATGACCTCGTCAACCGCCTCGATGCGCGCGCCGACTGCCGACACCAGGGCGAGCTGCCCGTCTTCGGTCCGCTCGATGGCTTCGGTGCGGAACCCGGTCACGACCGTGACGAGTCCGGCGTCGACCGCCTCCTTCGCGCGCAGTCCGAGCGCGCCGCGGGCGGGCAGTTGGTCGGCCTCGCCGCCGCCGAAGGTGTCGCCGATCCCGCCGCGGCGCAGCACCCAGCTGATCCGCGTCCCGGCGTCACCGAGCCCGGCCAGTGCGACCAGCGCGGTCAACGCCGAATGCCCGCTGCCCGCGATGACCACGTGCTTGCCCGCGTATCGCGCGCGCTCGGCTGCGAGGTCCGGAACCCGGTAGGAGACCCGGTCGACTGCGGCGCGCTCACCGATCGCGGGCAACCCTTCGCCGCCGAGCGGGTTCGGGGTCGTCCACGTGCCCGACGCGTCGACCACGGCGCGGGCCAGAACCCGTTCCTCGCCGTCGGCGGTGTGGAGGTGCACCGAGAACGGCTCGTCGTCGCGGCCGCTGTCGACGATCCGATCCCGGCCTCGCCGAGCGACGCCGACGACCTCGGTCCCGAACCGCACGTGCTCGCCGAGCGCGGCGGCCAGTGGACGCAGGTACGTCTCGGCCCATTCGCGACCGGTCGGGTAGGCGCTGCCGTCCGGCCGGACCCAGCCGGTCGGCTCGAGCAGCCGCGCTGCCGCCGGGTCGACCAGCTCCGACCAGGGCGAGAAGAGCCGGACGTGGTTCCACTCGGCGACGGCAGCGCCGGCCTGCTCGCCCTGCTCGAGCACCAGCGGCTCGAGTCCGCGTTCCAGCAGCTGCGCAGCCGCGGCCAAGCCCACGGGTCCCGCTCCGACCACAACGACGGGCAACTCGTCCATCCCCGGCACCTTTCATCGATTCAGATCGATTAATAAGGCGAGAGTATCGATGTGGATCGATGGATGCAACCATCGATCCCAGTCGATACACTGACGGCATGCCGATCGCCCTGCCCCAGGCCCAGGTGCTGCCCGCCGCGGAAGCGGACACCTACGCCGACTGGTTCGCCTGCCTCGCTGAACCTGTCCGCGTCCGGTTGCTGCACGCCGTCGCCACTACGCCGAAGGGCATCACCGTCGGCGCGCTCACCGAGATCCTCGGCACCAGCCAGTCCACGACGTCCCACCACGTCCGCAAGCTCGCCGACGTCGGGTTCGTGCACCTGGAGAAGGTCGGCGCCGCCACCGTCGTCACCGTCAACCAGGCGTGCTGCGCCGGTCTCCCGCACGCTGCAGACGCCGTCATGGGTTTGCTCGCCCCGCGCCCGTGCTGCCCGGATGACGTGCCCGCCGATGTGGCCGTCCGGGCGCTGGAGCCGGCGGACTGGGCGTCGGTGCGGCGCATCTACGGCGAAGGCATCGCCACCGGCATCGCGACCTTCGAAACCACCGTCCCCAGTCGTACCCAACTCGACGCGAAATGGCTTCCCGGACACCGCTGGGTCGCCGAGCGTGAGGGCCAGGTCGTCGGCTGGGCCGCCGCGACGCCCATCTCCACTCGCGACTGCTACTCCGGTGTTGCCGAGACGTCGGTCTACGTCGCCGACGGCCAGCGAGGCCGCGGCGTCGGAAAAGCGTTGCTGCGCAAGCAGGTCATGGCCGCCGACGAGGACGGCCTGTGGACCTTGCAGACGTCGATCTTCACCGAGAACCGCGCGAGTCTGGCACTGCACCACGCCGCCGGCTACCGCACAGTCGGCGTCCGTGAACGCATCGCCCAGCGCGATGGAGCCTGGCAGGACACCATCTTCCTCGAGCGCCGCAGCCCAGTCTCCTAGACGCCGACTGCGGAGAGGGACAGTGAGTGTGGCCGCGCACCAAACTCGCCGTCTCTGTGCTGTCGCGGCTGGTTTCCGCCGAGGGCCGGTGGATTTGGGCTTGACCTTCGAGTCGAGTCGAAGGTTTAGGTTCGAAGCGTGACCAGTTTGCGGATCTCCCAGCTCGCCGCCAGGACCGGTGTTCCGGCGACGACGCTGCGGTTCTATGAAACAGCCGGGCTGCTGCCGGCCGAGCGCACCGGCTCCGGCTACCGGGTCTACGGCGAGGACGCCGTGGCGCGGCTGGAGTTCATCTCCTCGGCGAAGGTGCTGGGACTCCCGCTGGAGGAGATCCGGGAACTGCTCGGGGTGTGGGAGCAGGGAGTGTGCGCGGCGGTGCGAGAGCGGATGCTGCCGCTGGTCGCCGACCGCATCGCCGACGCCGATCGCCGACGAGCCGAGCTCGCCGCGTTCTCCGCCCGGCTGACCGGGGTGCACGAGCGGCTGTCGCAACCGGCTCCCGCCGGTGCCTGCGGCCCGGACTGCGGATGCGTCACCGCGAACGCGCCCGGCCCGGTTCCCCTGACGCTCTCGCCTGCCCGCACGGAGGACATCCCTGCCGAGCCATGGCGGGAAGCGCCGGTGGCGTGCACGCTCGACGGCGCCCAGCTCGGGCAGCGGACCGCACGGTGGCAGCAGATCACCCGCCGTGCCATCGGCCGCCGCGACATCGCCGGCGGCATCCAGCTGACGTTCCCGGCGACAGCGGAGCTGGCCGCCGAGGTCGCCGCGCTCGCCGCGGCCGAGCAGGACTGCTGCGCGTTCTTCGACTTCACCTTGCACCTGACACCGGCGGCGCTGGAGCTGATCGTGCGCGCGCCCGACACCGCCGGAACACTGCTCGCCGATCTGTTCGGTGTGAACGCATGACCACACCGAACCCTCGCCCGGCTCGCACCTGGGCCCGGCTCGCCGGTGCCGCCGCCGTGGTCGCGGCCTGCGCGGTGTGTTGCGCCGGACCGTTGCTGGTGCTGCTCGGCGGCCTCGGCGTCGGCTCGATGGTGGGGGCGATCTGGGATCCGGCGCTGGCCTTGCTCGCCGCCGCTGCTGTCGTGGCGATCTTCGTGGTCCGTTGGCGCCGCCGGGTCGCGGCGTGTGCCAGTAATCCCGGTCCGGTCGAGCTGGGGTTGCCCGCCGTCGGCGCGGACACCGGCGAGCCTGCCCCGCCCCATCTCGGCGGATGATCGATTCGTCGACGGACGGGTCGGCTGTGTCCTGAGAGGATGGTGACTCGCGAGGGGCGCAGTGAGGGGTACGGACAGGAGCTTTCAGGGAGTGGCGCAGCAACCGCAGGGTCTGGTCGAGCGGATGGAACGCCACCAGGTCGTGGTTTACCTCGCGGCGATGGTGGCCGGCGGGCTGCTGGGCTGGGCGTGGTCGGCGGCGGGACCGGGCCTGGCGCACGCCATCAACCCGGTGCTGGGCGCGCTGCTGTATGTGACGTTCCTCCAGGTCCCCGCGGCCGAACTGGTGCGCTCACTGGGCGATGGTCGGTTCCTCTCCGCGACGCTGGTGGTCAACTTCGTCGTGGTACCGCTGGTCGTCGCGGCGATGTTCGTGTTTCTGCCCGCCGAGCAGGCCATCCGGATCGGGGTGCTGCTGGTGCTGCTGTGCCCGTGCGTGGACTACGTGATCGTATTCAGCGGCCTGGCCGGGGGCAGCAATCGGCGCCTGCTGGCCGCCACCCCGCTGCTGCTGGTCGCGCAGATGGTGCTGCTGCCGCTGTTTCTCTACCTGTTCATGGGATCGGAGCTGGCCGACATCGTCGAGATCGGCCCGTTCGTCGAGGCGTTCGTGGTGCTGATCGTGATCCCGCTCGCCCTGGCCTGGGCCACCCAGGCATGGGCGGCCCGCGCCGCCGCCGGGCGCACCGTGTCCGCGGCGGCGAGCACTACGATGGTGCCGCTGATGGCCGCGACCCTCCTGATCGTCGTGGCGTCCCAGGTCCCGAAGCTGGGCGGCAACCTCGCCGACGTGGCCGCCGTCATCCCCTTCTACGTCGCGTTCCTGGTGGTCATGGCGTTCGTGGGCTGGGCGGTTGCCCGCACGTTCCGGCTCGACGTTCCGGCCGCGCGGGCGGTGGTGTTCACCGGCGCGACCCGCAACTCCCTGGTCGTGCTGCCCCTGGCTCTCGCGCTGCCCGACCGGCTGTCCCTCGCCGCGGCCGTCGTCGTCGCCCAGACCTTGGTCGAGGTGCTCGGCATGGTCGCCTACGTCCGCCTTGTCCCTCGGCTCATCCCCGCCCACGCGGACTCCGCCGCACGCTGAGTTCACCGCGCCGTCGCGCCAAGAGAGGTGTCGCACCCGTCGGCGAACCGGGTCCGGCCGGTCACACCTGCTGGTCTTCACCCGGCAGCAGGAGGGGCGTCTCGTGGCCGGCGGGCGTGCAGGACGGTCCGGCGTCGTCTGGGGAAGATGCCTCGGCATGGCTGAGCAGTGCGTGGCGTAGGCCGGCGACCGAGGGGGCGCCGGACATTCCCCCGTCGGGGGTCGAGGTAGAGGCGGCAGGACAGGCTCGGGCTGCTGCACCGCCACCGTGCTGGCCAAGGTCGCCGCCGAACGTGCCCGCCAGGACGCGCTGTGGGGCGAGCAGAACCACCCCGACGGCACCGGCCCCGACGTCGAGCTGACCGGGCTCCTGCGCCGCGCCGCCGACGCCGCTCACACCGCGAGGTTTACCACCGAGATGGCCCGCGCCGAAGGCCGCCTCACCTGGCTGCACATCCTGCGCGAAGAGGTCTACGAAGGCTTCGCCGAACACGACGTCGCCGCACTGGCCGACGAGTTGGTCCAGGTCGCCGCCACTGCGGTCTGCTGGGCCGAGGCGATCGAACGCCGCACCCGGCGGACGGGACGTGGCTGATGCGGTGCCTGTCCTACGGCGGGGGCCAGCAGTCGACCGCACTGCTGGTGCTGGCCGCAACGGGCCGGCTCGCGCTGGACGCGGTGTTGTTCGCCAACGTCGGCGACGACTCCGAGCATCCCGGCACGCTCGCCTACGTCCGCGACATCGCCACTCCGTGGGCAGCCGAGCACGGCATCACCGTCACCACCCTGGACCGGCATCGCCGCGACGGCACCGTGGAGACGCTGCTGGGGCGGCTGACCCGACCGGGATCGCGGTCGCTGCCGATCCCAGTGCGGATGTCCAACGGCGCGCCCGGCACGCGCTCCTGCACGGCGGACTTCAAGATTCGCGTGATCGGCAAGTGGCTCAAAGCCCACGGTGCGACCGCCGAAGACCCGGCCACCGTGGCGATCGGGATCAGCCCGGAAGAGATCCACCGCGCCAACACCCGCCGGGTCGAGCCCTACGAACGGATCATCTACCCGCTGCTGGATCTCGGGATGCGTCGGGCCGAGTGCGCCACGCTGATCGCCGCGCAGCCGCTGTCGACGGCGATGGCCGAACGTGCCCGCGCCACCGTCGACGGCCAGCATCCGGACGTGCGGCGCCAGCTGGTCCGCAGCGGCTTCACTCGCCTTCCGGTGCCGCCGAAGTCCTCGTGCTGGTTCTGCCCGTTCCATCGGCTCACGACCTGGGCCGTGATGCGGGCCGAGGAGCCCGAGCTGTTCGAGAAGTCGTGCGAGCTGGAAGACCTGCTCAACGACCGGCGCGCCGTCTTGGGCAAGGACCCGGTCTACCTGACCCGCACCGGCCGGCCACTGCGGCGGGCCATCGACCCCGGTGTGCAGCTGCTGCCCTTCGGCGACGACGGCGACGGCAGCTGTGACTCCGGCTGGTGCATGACTTAGAGGGGCGAGACCGCCAATGATCATCACCATCTACCTCGGGTTCGGCGGGTTCGGCGGGGACACCACCGGCGTGCTGGCCGTATCCGGCACCGAAGGCGTCCTGGCCGCCAACCACAACCCGACACGATCGCCACCCGCGCCCTCGACCACCCCGGATGGACCACTACGAAGGCGACATCGCCAAAGCCGACATCGGCAAGTTCCCCCGTGTCGACTTTCTGGTCATCGCCGTCGTGTCCGCCGCGAACGGATGGCTGCGAACAGAACCGGGACTTCGACCAGTCACCCCTTCCGCTCACGCTCACGGCTATCCCAAAATCAGGAAATTTTATTCACAAAATATCCTATCACTCCGCCAATCAGAAGTGATGCAACACTAGACGCTATAGTGATAGCCAGATCATCGCGTTTGCGTTTCCAAATGGCGGCAGGTTCGCTCGCGTTTTTGTGAACAGCTGACTTCGTTCAAATTTTGCGAATGCTACCCAAAGAACAGTCGGCGTCGCGATTATGCCAACAGTCAAGAGGATGGCGGCAACTGGAGCATTCATGAGCCACCGAGGTGTCGCCGACTGGCCTGCCGTGGCAGCGAGGGGCTCCGATAGTTAGAGAAACGACCCCCAAGCCTAACAATAAAATCCATCTAGCACCCGGATCGGCCGGGTGATACCAGGGAACAATTCTACTTCGACAGTGTTGCTTGGCGAGAAAACTAATCTGACGAACACTCGCCTTTACTCGCGGATCTCCTTCGGTATAGCTAAGACTACTCCCACTGCTTCCGAATCTTACTTCAAGAAGCCCGTCACCGTGCTTAATTTCAATTGAATCAATCTTGTCATTCTTAATTTCTTCCAGATCTGCTATCCGGTCGAGAGAATATTCGGATCCCGCAATTTCCACCTTGATTTTAATGGGCTTACTGGATGGCACTTCTTGGACCCAGAAGCCGATCTCTTCGATATCCTCTAGCCACATTTTCACTGAAGTTAAACGGCCGTGCACCTCAGCCGAATGCGTCTTTTTAACGGCCATGGAACCCCTTCATGATCCGGAAACGTGGAAGGGAGTCTACGCCGCCGAACGGAGCAGGCGAGGCAAGACTCGCTCGATAACTGGCGAGGCAGAGGCGCTAACTGCGTTGCACTACAGCCTGATGGAGGAAACGCCATGGCCAGCACACCCGCACAAGCCCGGTCGCTGTGGCCGCTGGGCAACACGGGGCGACCGCGGCTGCGCATCGGTGAAGACCCGGACGCCATCCGGATCCTGACCGGCGCGCTGGACGACCGGATCATCCCGAACACCTACGTGTCCGAGGGCGCCCCGGTGGTGGTGGAGGAAATCTCCGGCGCCACCGAGGACACCGAAGCATACCTTGACCGATCGCGCAGGCTGTCGAACTCACGGACCGGGCGGCGTCACCGACGGAGGAGCAGAGGGCGTCCTAGCAGCGCGAGAGCGTGTGATCTTCGCAGGCATGACGTAGAGATAATCAAGCATCGAGATGAGCAGGCGGGCAAGCTCGGCGGCTTCCTCGCCAGAAACCGGCGCCAGCGTGCTGGGATGAGCGCCGGCGTTGCCGATCAGCCGAATATGGTCTGCCCAGTCCGCTAGTGTCGGCTGGAGGTCGCCGTCAGTGGCCATCTGTTTAAGTTGCGCTGCCAGGTTGTTCTTACCTTTGGCTGCGGAAGAACCCTTGTCTGCAACAATCTCGGCGAGGACGCCTCGAAACATCACGACAGCGGCCCGAGGTGCCTGGACAGCTAGGCAGCGCGTTCCCTCAGCCATTGCGTCACCGACCGCAGCGGGCACGTCCTGATTGGCCGGCTGCATCCCAGGTGAGGGCCACCAATGGATACCCCGCCATTGAATAGTCCCGCTGTTCAGGCCTTCCTGCCATCGTTTCCCGCCGACGAACTCCTCTTCAAGGACGACGACATTCTGGCCGCAACCCATACAGGTCAACACAGATATGCGTTCGACGTGATCGCGTGCGACGGTCTGGGGTCCGATCTGCACAGTGTGGTCCAGAAGAGTCACCGGCAGGGGGTGACCGAAGGTTTTGAAGTTGCTCAGCCGCTCACACCGCGGGCACGGACCGAACCGTTCCGTCGAATCGGGGAGCGCGTCGTCAGGCTTCGGTGGAAGAACCCCAGCTTGTGTCGACATAACGGCCTCCCTGCCGAGCCTGGTTCCGACGTAGTCAGCTTAAACCAGCGCCAACACCGTCGTTCGCCTGCCACGCCCTAGCACCTGCGAAGGCCTGACGCTTTGTTCTGACTGCCCTCGACGTGGGACCCAGCCAACTACAGAAACCCGCCTTAGGCGGTATGCAAACCCGCACGATGGAAGGGAACGCCATGGCCAGCTCACCCGCACAAGCCCGGTCGCTGTGGCCGCTGGGCAACACGGGGCGACCGCGGCTGCGCATCGGTGAAGACCCGGACGCCATCCGGATCCTGACCGGCGCGCTGGACGACCGGATCATCCCGAACACCTACGGGTCCGAGGGCGCCCCGGTGGTGGTGGAGGAAATCTCCGGCGCCACCGAGGACACCGAGGCCGGGGATGCCGACGTGGCGTTGCCCATCATCGCCTCGGTCCTCAAACCGCCGCTGATGGCGTCGCTGCTGGCCGAGCACGCCGAAGTGCTCGACGTCCGCCGTGACGGGAAAGAGGTGGAGACCACGCCGAACGCGACCGTGCTCAACGCGGTGCTGTCGCGGCGGTCGTGGCCGAAGCTGCCGGTGCTGCACCGGATCATCTCCACCCCGGTGCTGCGCCGCGACGGGACGCTTCTGCAGAACCCCGGCTACGACCCGGCGACTGGGTTCTACCTGGCCGGCAACCAGCACCTCGGCCGCGTCCCGGAGCAGCCCACCGCGGCCGAGGTCGCCGAAGCGCGGGAGTTCCTGCTCGAACGGTTCCTGGCCGACTTCCCATGGCGCAGTCCCGCGGACCGCGCCAACTACCTCGCGATGCTGGTCACGCCGCTGATCCGACCGTACACGCGGGCGTTGTCGCCGTTCGGGATGATCGAGGCGTCGATGCCCGGGTCGGGCAAGACGATCCTGGCCGGCTGCGTCGGGCTGCTGGTCGGGCAGCGCGTGTTGACCTGGACGGATTCGGAGGATGAGCTGCGCAAGGCCATCACCACGGTGCTGGCCGACAGCGTCGGGGTGATCGTGTTCGACAACCTGGCCGAGGGCGCCATGGTGAACTCCGCCGTGCTGGCCCGGCTGGTGACCGAACGGAACTGGTCGGATCGCCGGCTGGGCACCAACGCCGCGGCGAACTTCATCAACGACCGGTTGTGGCTGGCCACCGGCAACAACCTGCGCACCGGCGGGGACATGGCGTCCCGCTCGGTGTGGGTGCGCCTCGACCCGAACTGCCCACGCCCCGAGGCCCGCACGGGGTTCACAATCCCGAACCTGGACTCCTGGATCCTCGACCCGGTCAACCGCGCCGCCGTGCTGCGCCACGTGCTGATCATGATTCTGGATTGGACGAACAATGGCGCTCCGACGGCGGACTCAGTGCCGCAGATGCGGCAGTTCACGCCGTGGGCGCGGCACCTCGGGGGGTTCCTGGAGCACCACCAGGTCGGCGGGTTCCTCAGCAACGCCGATGCGGTGCGGGAGCTGGACGAGGAGGACGGCGAGTGGCGCGCGTTCCTGATGGCCTGGGACGACGTGCACGGCGATGTCCGGGTGACCTCGCAGCAGCTGCGCCAGTCCGGCGAGCCGACGGCGGGGACCGACCCGTGGGCCGGAACGTTCCCGACCGACCGGCACGGCAAGCCGCTCACAGTGAAGTCGCTGGGCTGGCGGCTGCGGGGCCAGATAGATCGCTGGCATGGCGACGTCGTGTTACGCAGCGCGACCGACAAGCACCTCAACAGCAAGCTGTGGTGGGTGGAGCGGCAGACGTCGTAAGAGATCAGGCGGAGAAAAACCCGCAAAACCCGCAAAACCCGCAAGGTCAAGTCTGTAGGGCTGTGACCAGGTGAAAGAGGCTGGCAGAAGGAGGCGGGTTTCTCGGGTTCGAGCCGATCGGGAAACCCGCAAAACCCGCAAACCCGCGGGTTTCTCGGAGGTCACCGGAGAAACCCGCACCAAAACCCGCAAGCAACCCCGCAGGTCAGAGGCCATTTCGCGGGTTTGCGGGTTTTGCGGGTTTCTTCGGCGCCCCGCCGCCCCCCGCCACAAACCCGCCGCTCTCAGTTCGTCACCTCTCTGCCAGCAAGAGAACTGACCCGCTACGCAAGGTCACATAACGGCCTCGACCCTCCACGTCGAGCCGATCTCGTCATGCCCGCTCGTCGGGCGCTTGGAGGCAAGCCATGGCGCACCAGCGCACCACCAACTCAAGCCCGCGGCAACTCCTGACGATTGCCGAAGTCTGCGAAGAGCTCAACGAGATCGCCCGCTCCACCTTCTACGAATGGCGTGCCAAGAACCGCGCCCCTAAGTGCATCAAGCTCCCGAACGGCGAAATCCGTGTCCGCCGCTCCGACCTTGAGCACTGGCTCGACAGCCGCACCGAGGAGGCCGCGTGAGCGATATCAGCTACGACGTCAAGATCTGGAACATCGAAACACGTGCGGGAACGCGGAAGACTTCATACCGCGTGACCTGGTTCGTGGCAGGGGAGCGGTTCGACGAGAAGGCGGGCACCTACGCCCTGGCCGACAGCTTCCGCTCGGACCTGGTCGCAGCTGCTCGACGAGGTGAGGGGTTCGACCGCGTCCGCGGGCTTCCGATATCCAAGCTACGTAATGAGTCGGACATGCCGTTCTTCGCATTCGCCTGCAAGTACGTCGACATGAAGTGGCCGCGTGCTGCTGGGAAGTCGCGTGCTGGCAACGCTGACGCCCTCGCATCAGCATTGCCAGCAATGTTGTCGACAACGCGCGGCAAGCCCGAAGACAGGGTTCTTCGTCGCGCCTTGACCGGGTGGGCTTTCAACACGAAGAGGCGAGATACCCCGAAGCCTGCCGAGATCGAGCGGGCACTGAAGTGGCTGCAGGCGAACACCCTTCCCGTGTCGCGGATGGATGACACGGCCAAGCTTCGAGAGGTCCTAGACCAGATCTCCCTCAAGCTCGACGGGAAGCAGGCCGCCGCCAAGACCGTCAACCGCAAACGCGCGGTGATCTACAACGCGCTGGAGTACGCCGAGGAGTTGAAACTGATCAGGACTAACCGACTGTCCGAAGTGAAGTGGACGGCGCCGAAGTCCGTGCGCGCGATCGACAAGCGTGTAGTCATCAACCCTGCTCAAGGGAGGACGCTGCTGGCGGCCGTCGCGGCGCAGAAGGTGGACAGCGCACCGCGGCGATCGTCCGGGCCGATGCTCAAGGCCTTCTTCGCGGTGATGTACTACTCGGCTTTGCGGCCGGAAGAGGCGGCCATGCTACGTCGTCGGGACCTGCAGCTACCGGAAAGCGGCTGGGGTGAGCTGCTGCTGTCGGAGGCCGCGCCGATCACCGGTGCTGCGTGGACTGACTCGGGTGAGCGACGTGACCGCCGACAGCTCAAGCAGCGCGGCAAGGGGGAGGTGCGGGCCGTGCCGTCTCCGCCGCCTCTCACGGTGATCCTCCACAAGCACCTGAATAACCTCGGGACAGCTGCGGACGGTCGGCTGTTCCGGAACCTCACCGGCGGGGATCTCGCGGAGTCGACCATTGCCCGGGTGTGGGATAGAGCGCGCCACGCGGCGCTCACCGAGGACGAGTACGCCTCGCCGCTCGCGAGGCGGCCCTACGACCTCCGGCACGCGTGTGTGTCGACCTGGCTGGCGGCCGGCGTGCCATCGACGCAGTGCGCGGAGTGGGCCGGGCACTCGGTCGCCGTTCTCCACCAGATCTACGCCAAGGTCATCGCCGGTTTGGAGTCTGCTGCTCACCAGCGGATCGAGCGGGCGCTCGACTGGCACGGCGAGTAGGCCCCGGAGGCCCTGATCGCGCCAGAACTTGCTGGCGTATTGGGGGTGGACACTCGTAATCAGCCGCTTCTGGCTGGACACAGCCGGACACAACGGGACAGGCCCCGCACCTGTTTTGCCTGGTCGCGGGGCCTGTTTCTGCTGGTGGGAGTGCGTGCCCCCGGTGAGATTCGAACTCACACTGGACGGGTTTTGAATCCGTTGCCTCTGCCAGTTGGGCTACGGGGGCTTGGCATGGTGACTCTACGGGATCACCGCACGCGGGGCGTGGTCGGGGGCGGGGTGTCGCGCTGGCCACTACGTGGTGAACGCCATCTCTTCAACTGGATCGTTCCCGGTAGGCTTCAGGCTTCGCGGAACGCCGCGAAACCGAACGTTCCGCCGAGTCTTCAGGAGGACCCCGGTGACCGATCAGGCTACCGAGGCCAACGGTGCCGCCACCGTGCCGCAGCGTCGGGTGCTCGTTGCGGAGGACGAGGCGCTCATCCGGCTGGACCTCGTCGAAATGCTGCGTGAAGAGGGTTACGAGGTCGTCGGTGAGGCAGGGGATGGCGAACAGGCCATCGCGCTGGCCACCGATCTCAAACCAGACCTCGTGATCCTCGATGTCAAGATGCCCAAGCTCGATGGCATCGAGGCCGCGTCGAAGATCACCGGCGATCGGATCGCGCCCGTCGTGATCCTGACCGCCTTCAGCCAGCGTGACCTCGTCGAACGGGCGCGGGACGCGGGCACCATGGCCTACCTCGTCAAGCCGTTCGCGAAGCGTGACCTCGTGCCGGCCATCGAGCTCGCCGTCAGCCGGTTCTCCGAGCTGCAGGCCCTCGAAGCGGAGGTCGCCGGCCTCACCGACCGGCTCGAGACGCGGAAGGTCATCGACCGCGCCAAGGGCCTGCTGATGAGCCGGCAGGGCTTGACCGAGCCGGATGCCTTCCGGTGGATCCAGCGCACCGCGATGGACCGCCGGACCACGATGAAGGCCGTCGCCGAGGCGGTCGTGGAGAGCATCGGGACCTAGATACGACGGCGGCCGGCAGGCAGAATCACGTGAGTGAAACTCCGCCTGCCGGCCTTCGTCGTCCTGGGACTGGTGCTGGGACTGACGGTGGGCTGCACCGCCGCTGAGCCGAGCACGCCCGCGCCGACGACCTACGAGCTGCCGCCGCGTCAGGTGCGGCCCGACGAGACCGCGCTCAAGGTGCCGCCCGCGAAGAACGGCGACACCGAGTTCGACTTGATCGGCTTCGCCGCGGGGCTGCCCAGCATCACCGGCAGCCACACCGAAATGCCCGCCAAGGGCCAGTACGTGCGGCTGCGGCTCGTCGTGACCAACACCGGCACCTCGAGCGTCCTGTTCGACGCGATGCGCCAGCTGCTCGTCGACGACCAGGGCGCCACCCACCCGCCGGACGAGCAGGCCATGCTGATCAAGCGCCAGCCCGCCCAGTTCGACCTCGGGCACAGCGTGCGCGTCGAGTTCGACCTCTACTGGGACATCCCGAAGGACCGGAAGCCGGTGAGCGTCAGGGCCTTCGGCGGCCCCACCATCACCGACATGAAGAACGTCAACGGCACTGACATCAAGCTATGAGAAAGGGCCCGGTCGCGAAGACCGGGCCCTTCTCGGAACAGCTGTCAGACGCCGAGGTCGCCACCGAGGTAGGCGGCCCGCACCTTCGGGTCGTTCAGCAGGTCGGCCCCGCGGGCGCTCTGGACCACACGGCCCGTCTCGAGCACGTACGCGCGGTCCGACAGCTTCAGCGCCTGCTGGGCGTTCTGCTCGACCAGCAGCACCGTGGTGCCGCGCTTGTTGATCTCGCGGATGATGTCGAAGATCTGCGCGATCAGCATCGGCGCCAGGCCCATCGACGGCTCGTCGAGCAGCAACACCTTGGGCTTCGTCATCAGCGCGCGGCCGATGGCGATCATCTGCTGCTCGCCGCCCGACATCGTGCCGCCGAACTGCGTCTTGCGCTCGTTGAGCCGGGGGAACAGCTCGTAGACCTCGTCGAGGTCGCCCTGGAGCTCGTCCTTGCGGGTGTAGGCACCCATCAGGAGGTTCTCCTGCACCGTCATGCCGGGGAACACGCCCCGGCCTTCCGGAGACTGGCCGATCCCGAGCAGCACGCGCTTGTGCCCCGGGGTCTTCGAGATGTCCTGGCCGTTGAACACGATCCGGCCGCTGGTCAGCGGGCGGAGGCCGGAGATCGTCTTGAGCGTCGTGGTCTTGCCGGCGCCGTTGGCGCCGATGAGGGAGACGATCTCACCCTCGTCGACCTGGATGCTCATGCCCTTGAGGGCGGCGATCTTCCCGTAGTGGACGTTGATGTCCTCGACCTCAAGAAGCATCTTCGGACACCCCCAGATACGCCTCGATCACCTTCTGGTTGTTCTGCACCTCGTGCGGCAGCCCTTCTGCGATCTTCTGGCCGAAGTCCAGCACGGCCAGCCGGTCGCTGATGTGCATGACCAGGCCCATGTCGTGCTCGATCAGCAGCACGGTGCGGCCGTCGTCGCGGATCTTGCGGATCAGCTCCTGCAGGGCGATCTTCTCCGCCGGGTTCATGCCCGCGGCCGGTTCGTCGAGCAGCAGCAGCTTCGGGTCGGTCGCGAGCGCCCGGGCGATCTCCAGCCGGCGCTGGTCGCCGTAGGAGAGGTTCTTCGCGACGTGGTGCTCGACCCGGCCGATGCCGACGAAGTCGAGCAGCTCACGCGCCCGGTCCCGGCCGTGCTTCTCTTCCTTGCGGTGCGTCGGCAGGCCGAGCACCGCGCCGATCGCGCCAGTCTTGTGGTGCGCGTCCGCGCCCACCATGACGTTCTCCAGTGCCGACATGTTGTGGAACAGCCGGATGTTCTGGAACGTCCGGGCGACGCCGCGCTTGGCGACCTTGAACCGCTTCATGCCGTCGATGCGATCGCCGTCGAAGCGGACCTCGCCCTCGGTCGGCGAGTAGACGCCGGTGACCACGTTGAACACCGTGGTCTTGCCGGCGCCGTTCGGGCCGATGAGGGCGAAGATCTCGCCCTCGTTGATGCTGATGTTCACCTCGCGCAGGGCGGTGACGCCGCCGAACCGCATGGTCACGTTGTCGAACTGGAGCAAGGGGCTCACTTGGTCACCTCCGCCGACGCCTCGGAGTCGGGGCCGGCCACTTCGGCACCCATCGCGCCCATGCCGCCGGTTCCTTCCCGTAGTTCGGCCTTCCGCTGCCGGGACGGCAGGATGCCTTCCGGCCGCAGCGCCATCATCAGCACCAGCACGGCGCCGAAGACGAAGATGCGGTAGTCGGCGAAGTCCCGGAACCGCTCGGGCAGCCACGCGACGACGAACGCGCCGAGGATGACGCCCGGCAGGTTGCCCGCCCCGCCCAGCACGACCGCGGCCAGGATGGTCGCGGACAGGATGAACGGGAAGTTGTTCGGCTCGACGAAGACCGCCTTGCTCGCGTAGATCGTGCCGGCGAAGCCACCGATCATGGCGCCGATGGCGAAGGCGAGCAGCTTGAACTTGAACGTCGGCACGCCCATCAGCTCGGCCGCGTCCTCGTCCTCGCGGATCGCCGCCCACGCCCGCCCGACGCGGCTCTTGTTGAGCCGGATCGAGAAGACGACGACGAGCACGATCGCGAACAGCATCAGGTAGTAGTACGGCGCCGGGTCGAGGAAGAACTCCATGCCGAACAGCGGCTCCGGGTGCGGGACGTTCGTGATGCCGCGCGCGCCGCCGATGGCGTCGGTGTTGTTCGCGGTGATCCGGACGATCTCACCGAAGCCCAGCGTGACGATCGCCAGGTAGTCACCCCGTAGCCGTAGTGTCGGGGCGCCGAGGATGACGCCGGACACCGAGGCCAGGAAGATGCCGAGTACCACCGTTGGCCAGAACGACCAGCCGTACTTCGTCCCGATCGCCGCCCACGTGTAGGCGCCGATCGCGAAGAACGCGACGTACCCGAGGTCCAGCATGCCGGCGTGGCCGACCACGATGTTGAGGCCGACCGCCAGCAGGATGTACGTCCCGATCGGGAAGATCAGGACCGTCGTCCAGTCCGAGTCCGGGGACATGAACGAGCCGATCCACGGCGCGGGCAGGATCAACGCGAACACGATCACCAGCAGGTAGACGCCGTAGCGCTGCCACTGGGGCGCGTCGGCCCACCAGTCCCGGGTGCCGTCGATCGGGTGGAACCCCCGGCGGGCCGGCGATTCGTTTCCGTCTACCACTTCGTCGCCTTTCATACGCGTGCCCGCTGCAGCGATTCACCGAGAATGCCGGTGGGCCGGAACATGAGCACGAGCACCAGGATCACGAAAGCGGTGACGTCCTTCCAGGCCGAGCCCAGGAAGATGGAGCTCCAGTTCTCGACCAGGCCCAGCACGATCCCGCCCAGCAGGGCGCCGCGCAGGTTGCCGATACCGCCGAGCACGGCGGCGGTGAACGCCTTGATGCCGAGCAGGAACCCGATGCGGTAGTCGGTGTTCTCGTATTCCATGACGAACAGGGCGGCGGCGACGCCGGCCATGGCCCCGCCGAGCAGGAAGGTGATGCGGACGATCCGGTCGATGCTCACGCCCATCAGGACGGCGGCCTCGGGGTCCTGCGCGGTGGCGCGGATACCGCGGCCGATCCGGGTGCGGCGCACCAGCTGGTCGAGCACGACCATCACGATGACCGCGCCGATGATGACGAAGACGTGGTCGGTGCGCACGACGCCGTTGCCGATGCGGAACAGTTCCTCGTGCGGGATGAACCGGGGCGCGGACTGCTGCACGCGGCCGGACTTGCCGAAGACGTCCGGGATGACGATGAGCGCGAACAGCTCCTGCAGGAACAGCGACGCGCCGATGGCCGAGATCAGGGCGGCGAGCCGGGTCGCGCCCTTCTTGCGCAGCGGCCGGTAGGCGACCTGCTCCAGCACGATCGCCGAACCGCCCGACACGAGCGCCGAGACGACGATGAGCAGGACCAGGATGCCGATCATCGAGAAGATCGTGAACGGCGCCGCCGGCGCGATCGTGATGAGGATGAACAGGGACGTCATCGTCCCGATCATGAAAATTTCGGAGTGCGCGAAGTTGATCAGCCGCAGCACGCCGTAGACCATCGTGTAGCCCAGGGCGATGAGCGCGTAGATGGAGCCGGCTACCAGGCCGCCGATGGTGCTGCCCAGAAACTGGCTCTGCAGATCTTGGAACATGACGTAGTTGCCTTACCTGACGGGGCGAGGATGGTCGCCACATTGGCGGAGAGCGGGGGTGCTGTGGCCGACCACAGCGCCCCCGCTCCCGTTAGGTGTTTCTACCGCTCCGTCAGCCGGTGATCTTGGCTTCGGTCGAGGCGCCGAGGTTCTTGATGACCCCGCCCACGACCTGGTACACGTAGATCGCGTTGGTCTGCGGCTCGCCGTTGTCCTTGAACTTGATCTGCTTCGACGCGCCCTTGAAGTCCTCGGTCTTCAGGAAGTCGTTGATCTTCTCGCCGGTGGTGTTGCCCGCCTTGACCGCGTTGATGATGGCGGTCGCGGCGTCGTAGCCCTCGGTCGCGTAGATCGCCGGGTCGACGTTGAACTTCGCCTTGTACTTGGTGGCGAAGTCGTTGCCCGGGGCACCCGCGTCGGGGATGTTGCAGGGGCAGCCGACGACGGCGCCTTCGGCGGCCGCGGCACCCGCGCCCGAGACCAGCTGCGGGTCGAGCGAACCGTCACCGGTGGCGAAGACGGCCTTCACGCCGCCGTCGCGGAGCTGCTTGAGCAGCCGGCCGGCCTGGGCGTAGTAACCGCCGTAGGTGATGACGTCCGGGTTGGCCGCCTTGACCTTCTGGACGGTCGAGGAGTAGTCCGACGCGTCCTTGGCGAACTTGTCGCGCTCGGTCGTGATGCCCTTGTCCTTGAAGGTCTTCTCGAACGCGTCGGCCAGGCCGACGCTGTACTCCTGGTCGTCCGAGAGGACGTACGCGTTCTTCGGCGACTTCGCCGTGATGAGGAAGTTCGCGATACCGGGGCCCTGGTCGTTGTCGTTCGCGACGACGCGGTGCCAGTACTTCCAGCCGTTCGCGGCGAGACCCGGGTTGGTCGCCGACGGCGACACGCTCGGGACCTTGCCCTGCTCGAGGACGCCGCCGACGGCCTTCGACTCACCGGAGAAGGCCGGGCCGATCAGCGCGGTGATCTTGTCCGTGCCGATCGCGGTCTGCACCAGCGAGGTGGCCTGCTCCGGCTTGCCCTGGCTGTCGTAGTTCTTCAGCTCGAGCTTCACCGAAGGATTCGTGGCGTTGTACTCGTCGATCGCGAGCTTGGCGCCGTTGTTGGGCGGGATCACGATCCCGGAGTTCTCCCCGGTCAGGTCGCCCATGAACCCGATCTTCAGCGTGCTGCCGTCACCGCTGCCCGACGAGCTGCTGCCGCCGGCACAGCCCGCCAGCGCAAGCGACGTCGCCGCCGCGAGGGCGAGGACCCGTCCAAAACGCACTCCTGACACCGACTACCTCCCATGACCAACCACCGCCGGTAGGCGTTGCCCCCGACACAGGGGCTAGGTTAGGGCAGGAAGATATCCCTCTCGCCCGTCATGTGCACAGGCGGCCTCACTACTCTGTGTCCACATCGTGACGATCGCAACCGACACGAATTGCACGAAAAGCCGAACAACGTTTCGCTTCAAGGTCGTGCTGGTCACGCAGAGAAGTCAACTATCCACGTCCACCGGACGAATGGATGACGGCCGTGTTTCCGCCGTATGTCGTCGCCCATTTCCCGGGCCGGTGCGTGGCCGGTTTCCCGGCGATCCGCCGTCGCCCCGCGCGGGCCGGGCGCCGTCGCCGGGATGCACCTTACGTCCGGTTCGCCCGGCCCGGCGCACCGCCCCCGCCGCAGGTCTGCCCGAAAGGCTTCCCGCCCGGGAACTCCTGTCACAACCACCGGTTGTCGTCGACGCCGGAAAGGCTGTTGGACCCACGCGGGCGTCCCGCGGTTCGCTGGGCGCAGACCAGCGGAACAAGGGAGAACAGATGCGGATCGCGGAGCTGGAAGTCGTCGAAGGGGTCGCGGCGGGGGTGCCGTTCGTGGCGTTGCCGCCGGCCGACCCGGCCGCGCCGGCGGCGCTGCTGGCCGGCTGGCACCTGATGGAGCCGCCCGCGAGCGAGCGCGCGCTGGCGGCGGCGCTGCCGATGGCGGGACTGCAGGCCTGGCGGGTGTACTTCGGGCTCCCGCTCACCGGGGCGCGGCTGCCCGGAGGCGGGCCCGCCGAGCTCTTCCGGCTGGCGAGCGAGGACGCCGTCCTCAACGTCTTCGAGCCGGTGACCGACCAGGCCGCGGGGGAGTTCCCGGCGGCGCTCGCCGCACTGCGCGACCGGCTGCCGGGCGCGGACGGCCCGCTGGGCGTCTTCGGCGGCTCGGCCGGCTCGCTGGTGGCGCTGGAGGTGCTCGCCCGGGGAGACGCCGACGTCGCCGCCGGCGCGGTCGTGAGCCCGGTCGCCCAGCTGGCACCGGTCATCGGGCGCAACGAGCGGCTCTACGACGTCACCTACCCGTGGAGCGCGCGGTCCCACGCGGTCGCGGCGCACCACGACTACGTCAGGCGGGCCGCCGAGCTGTCGGCGCCGCTGCTGATCGTGGCCGGGTCGGCCGACGACATCGCGGTCCGCGAGCCCGCCGCGGCCCTGCGGGACCGGCTCGGCGACCGGGCCGAGCTGGTGACGATCGAGGGGATGGGGCACGAGTTCGCCGAAGCGCCGGGGCTCGACGCCGCGCCGCAGACCGCGGACGCGGCCCGGGTCGACGCCGCGTTCAGCGCGTGGTTCGGTCCGCGGTTGCGACGCTGAGGTCGCCTTCCGGCAGCCAGGCGCGGTCCGGGTCGTAGGCGCACCAGTCCTCTTCGCGGCCGGTGCGCCAGGCCAGCGTCAGCAGCCGCCGCAGTGCCGGGCGCGCCTTCCCGCGCCGCCAGACCAGCGACCACGGGAACAGCGGCGACGGCTCGAACGGCAGCACCTTCAGGTCGAGGTCGGGCGCCAGCTCCATGTCCGCCCCGGCGAGGGTGACGCGCCGCTTGCCGTAGCGCGTCTGCTCGAGGGTGTGCCGCAGGTCGTAGCTGACGCCGGAGTCGTCGATCGGCACGCCGAACGTGCCGCACAGCTCGGCCACGTACGACTGCCATTCGGCGGCCCCGCCGTGCCCCGGCAGCCAGATCCCGTCGGCGCGCAGCTCGTCGAGGGGCAGCACGTCCAGCACGGCCAGCGGGTGTTCCGGGGCGAGCAGCGCGACCAGCGGTTCCAGCCGGATCGGCCGGTGCTCCAGCTCGTCCGGCAGCGGCTTGCCGAACCCGGTGACCCGGCCGACCGCGACGTCCAGCTCCCCGGACAGCAGCGGCTCGACGGCGTGCGCGAACCCGCCGCCGGCGATCCGGTCGATCCGCAGCGCCGGGTCGCGCTCGGCGAGCCGGCGCAGCAGGAACATCGGGGCGAGCCGGAAGTCGACGACGTCCAGGCGCAGCGGCCGGTCGTCGGCGCCCATCGCGGCGACCGCGGCGTCGGCCACCCGCAGCAGCTCGAGCGCGTGCGGCAGGAACCGCTCGCCGTCGGCGGTCAGCTCGACCGACCGGTTGGTGCGCAGGAACAGCGGCACCGCCAGGGCGTCCTCGAGCTTCCGGATCCGCTTCGACAGCGCCTGCTGCGTGAGGAACAGCGTCTGCGCCGCGCGGCCGAAGTGCCGCAGCTCCGCGGTGACGGTGAACGCCCGCACCTGGGCGATGTCGAGGTCCACGGCTCAGGAGCCCGGCGGGCGGTCCCGGACGACGCAGGTGAGCCGGGCGGTGCAGGTGCGGCGGCCCTCGTCGTCGGTCAGGACGATCTCGGTGGTGATGGTGCCGCGGCCGACGTGCAGCGGCGTCGCCACCCCGGTGACCTTGCCCGAGCGGACGGCCCGGTGGTGGGTGCAGGACAGCTCGAGCCCCATCGCGGCGCGGCCGGGGCCGGCGTTCAGCGCGGCGACCGTGGAGCCCAGCGCCTCGGCGAGCACGGCGTTGGCGCCGCCGTGCAGCAGGCCGTACGGCTGGAGGTTGCCCTCGACCGGGATCGTGCCGACCACGCGCTCGGGCGTCACCTCGATGAGCTGCATCCCGACCTTGTCGTTCAGCTGCTGGTCGGCCGCCGCCGGGTCGATGCCCGCCAACCGGTCCACGTCGATGTGGGCGGGACGTTCCGTCACTCACTGCTCCTCTGCTGATGCGACACGTAAGAGTGTCGTACCCCCAGCCTAGACTCGGGCACGTGAGCCCGAGTGAGAAGACGACCGTTGCCAACGCCACAGGAACCACTGCAGTCGCGGAGCGGCCGAAGCTGCTGCTGATCGACGGCCATTCGATGGCCTACCGCGCGTTCTTCGCGCTGCCCGCCGAGAACTTCAGGACCAAGACCGGGCAGGTCACGAACGCGGTCTTCGGGTTCACGTCGATGCTCATCAACCTCCTGCGCGACGAAGCGCCGACCCACCTCGCGGTGGCGTTCGACCTCTCGCGCAAGACGTTCCGGTCGGAGACCTTCGCCGACTACAAGGCGAACCGCAGCGCGACGCCGGACGAGTTCCGCGGCCAGGTCGACCTGGTCCGCGAGGTCCTGGACGTGCTCGGCATCCCTTCGCTGACGAAGGAGAACTACGAAGCCGACGACATCATCGCCACGCTCACGACGCAGGCCACGGCGGAGGACTTCGACGTCCTCATCTGTACCGGCGACCGCGACGCGCTGCAGCTGGTCACCGAGCACGTCACCGTGCTCTACCCGAAGCGCGGCGTCTCGGAGATGACCCGGTTCACCCCGGAGGCCGTCGAGGAGAAGTACGGGCTCACCCCGCGGCAGTACCCGGACTTCGCGGCCCTGCGCGGCGACCCCTCGGACAACCTGCCGAACATCCCCGGCGTCGGCGAGAAGACCGCGGCCAAGTGGATCAAGCAGTTCGGCTCGCTGGACGACCTGATCGACCGGGTGGACGAAGTAAAAGGCAAAGCGGGGGAGGCCCTCAGGGCGAACCTCAGCTCGGTGCAGCTGAACCGCCAGCTGACCGAGCTGATCCGCGACGTCGAGCTGGAGATCGGCCCGGGCGGGCTGGAACTGCGCCCGTGGGACCGCGAGGCCGTGCACGCGCTGTTCGACGAGCTGG
Source organism: Amycolatopsis sp. NBC_00348 (assembly GCF_036114655.1). Taxonomy (NCBI): domain Bacteria; kingdom Bacillati; phylum Actinomycetota; class Actinomycetes; order Pseudonocardiales; family Pseudonocardiaceae; genus Amycolatopsis; species Amycolatopsis sp. NBC_00348. The sequence continues at coordinate 816,103 of NZ_CP107994.1, forward strand.
AGTTCCGCGTGCTGCGGGACCGGCTGTTCGCGACGCTGCAGAGCGCCGAACCCGAGGCCGACGAAGGGTTCGAGGTCTCGGGTGACGCGCTGGCCCCCGGCGCGCTGGCGGCCTGGCTCACCGCGCACGCGGGCCCGGCCGAGCCGGTGGCGCTGTCCTTCCGCACCATGGGCACCTCGGTCCGCTCCGACCTGCGCGCGGTCGCCTTCGCGACGGCCGACGGCGAAGGCGCCTACGTCGACGTCACGGCGATGGACCAGGCCGACGACGCGGCGCTCGCCGGCTGGTTCGCCGACCCGAAGATCCGCAAGACCGGCCACGACCTCAAGGTCGCGCTGCACGCGATCCACGCCCGCGGCTGGGCGCTCGCCGGGCTCGCGATGGACACCGCGCTGGCCGCGTACCTGGTGCGGCCGGGGCAGCGCACGTTCGACCTGGACGACCTCGCGCTGCGCTACCTGCACCGCGAGCTGCGCTCGGAGACCGACGGCGGCGACGGGCAGCTGTCGCTGCTCGACGGCGGCGCCGAAGGCTTGGAGCAGAAGGAGATCCAGGAGGAGCTCGTCAAGGCGCGGGCCGTCTTCGAGCTGGCCGGCGCGCTCGACAAGGAGCTCGACGAGATCGGCGGCGCGAAGCTGCTGGCCGAGCTGGAGCTGCCGCTGCTGGAGGTGATCACCGCGCTGGAGGTCGCCGGGGTCGCCGTCGACCTGGAGCAGCTGACCACGCTCGAGGCGCACTACCTGAGCCGTGTCACGCAGGCCGCCGAAGCCGCGTACGAGGTCATCGGCAAGCAGATCAACCTCGGTTCGCCGAAGCAGCTGCAGGTCGTGCTGTTCGACGAGCTCGGCATGCCGAAGACCAAGCGCACCAAGACCGGCTACACGACCGACGCCGAGGCGCTGCAGGGGCTGTTCGAGAAGACCGAGCACCCGTTCCTGCAGCACATGCTGGAGCACCGGGACGCGACGAAGCTGCGCACGACGGTCGAGGGGCTCATCAAGTCCGTCGCCGATGACGGCCGCATCCACACCACGCTGCTGCAGACGATCGCGGCCACCGGGCGGCTGTCGTCGACCGAGCCGAACCTGCAGAACATCCCGGTCCGCACCGAGGAAGGCCGCCGCATCCGCGACGCGTTCGTCGTCGGCGCGGGGTACAGCGAGCTGATGACCGCGGACTACAGCCAGATCGAGATGCGGATCATGGCGCACCTCTCGCAGGACGCCGGCCTCATCGAGGCCTTCAACAGCGGCGAGGACCTGCACACGTTCGTCGCGTCGCGGGCGTTTTCGCTGCCGCCGGAGGAGATCACGCCGGAGCTGCGCTACCGCGTCAAGGCGATGTCGTACGGCCTCGCGTACGGGCTGTCGGCCTACGGGCTTTCGGCGCAGCTGCGGATCTCGACCGACGACGCCAAGTCCCAGATGGAGGCGTACTTCGACCGCTTCGGCGGCGTGCGCGACTACCTCCACTCGGTCGTCGGCATCGCGGCGAAGAACGGCTACACCGAGACGGTCTTCGGCCGCCGCCGCTACCTGCCGGACCTCAACAGCGACAACCGCCAGCGCCGCGAGATGGCCGAGCGGATGGCGCTCAACGCCCCGATCCAGGGCAGCGCGGCCGACATCATCAAGGTCGCGATGCTCAACGTCCACCGCGAGCTGGTCAAGGCGAAGCTCGAGAGCCGGATCCTGCTGCAGGTGCACGACGAGCTCGTGCTCGAGGTCGCCGAGGGCGAGCGCGAGGAGCTGGAGAAGCTCGTCCGCCACGGCATGGGTTCGGCCTACGAGCTCGCGGTGCCGCTGGAGGTCTCGGTCGGCTACGGCCGGTCCTGGAACGACGCCGCGCACTGACGTTCCCCGGCGAACCCCGCACCGTCCGGTGCGGGGTTCGTCCACGTCCGGGTGACGTCGCCTACGCTGCGTCGCCGTTGGAATCACCGGGTCGTGGGGCGGGACTACTCGGCCGGACGGCGCCGCGCGCCGGTCCGCCGGACGAAGCTGGGTGGCCCGAACGGCCCACCGGGCCCGGCCGAAAGGACCACCATGGCCACCGATTTCCAGCGGCGCAAGATCTCCGGCGTCTTCGGCGCGATGGACGCCGACGCCGACGGCTACCTCACCGAGTCCGATTTCCGGGCGCTCACCACGAGATGGCTCGACCTGCGCGGCACCGACGACAGCACGGCCGAGGGGCAGAAGCTCGCCGCCATCATGATGGGCTGGTGGGGCACGCTGCTCGCGGCGTCGGACCGGGACCGCGACGGCAAGGTCACCCTCGACGAGGTCCTCGACGTCGTCGACGACCTGCCCAAGACACCCGCCGCGGTCACCGGCACCGCCGACGCGATGTTCGAAGCCGTCGACGAAAACGGCGACGGCGCCATCTCCGCGGCCGAGTACCGGCAGCTGATCGAAGCCTGGAACGGCACCGAAACCCCGACCGACGAGGTCTTCGCCCACCTCGACCTCGACGGCGACGGCCGGCTCTCCCGCGAGGAGTTCACCGGGCACTGGCTGGAGTTCTGGGCGGGCGACAACCCCGCCGCCCCGGGCAGCTGGGTTTTCGGCCGCGTGTGATCCGCTCACCGGGACGCCGCTGCGCCGAATGGCGGATGCCGTCCGGCGCAGGTGTTACTGCTGGGTAGCGGGTCCCGCGCCGACGCGAGCCGATCACGGCGTAGGGTCCGCCGAATGGGGTTCGAGCGTGAGCGACGACGCTGGCGGGTCCGGCTGCACGACGAACTCGGCCGGCTGTGCGGCGCGGGCACGGTACTCGACGAGTACCACGTCCTCACCAGCGCGCACGTCGTCGAGACCGCCGGCGGCGCGCGATCCGCGTTGAGCGTCGACTTCGTCGGCCTGGCCGAGGCGTTGCCCGGCACGGCCACCGTCGTCGAAGGGTGCTGGGTGCCCTCCGACGGCGGTGGCCGTGGCGACCTCGCCCTGCTGCGCCTCGAACGTCCCGAGTCCCGCGTGTTCCGCGCGCCGCTGCACCGGATGCCGCTCGGGGAGCACCAGCTCGTGCGCGCCTTCGGTTTCCCGCCCGGCTCGGTCGGCCGCTGGACCCACGCCCGCCTCGGCGGCGCCGAACACCCCGGCGGCCCGGGCGGCGAATGGATCCGGTTGCTGCGCACGGCCGAGGCCGAGTCGCTCGGCCCCGGGTTCGGCGGCACCGCGGTGCTCGACGAAGCGACCGGGCACGTCGTCGGCATGGTCGTCGGCAAGGACACCGGGACCTGGATGATCCCCGTCGAGACCATGCTCGGGCACCTGCCGCAGCTGAGCATCTGGACCTCCGGCGGCCCCGCCGTCGACGCCAGTTTCTCCCGCCCCGTCGGCGAAACCGTCGACGTCTCCTTCGTCCAGCGCGTCGTCGACTGGTTCGCCAAGGCCGAGCCGGGCACCGTCTGGGTCGTCGACACCGGCGAGGCCGGCTCGCCGGTCGCGGCGGCGCTGCGCTTCGGCATCGTGCTGGCCGACCGCGAACGCTCGCTCGGCGTCCCCGGGCTGCCGCCGGCGCTCGGCCAGATGCCCCCGGCCGGCAGCGTCGACCTCGCGGTGGACGCGACCGGCCGCACCGCCGACGCCGTCCGCCACCGCATCGAAGAACGGCTCATCGGCGGCGTCGCCGGCCGCACGCTCGTCGTCGACGCGATCGACGACTCCGCCGAACCGGATCGGCTCGTCGGCGAGGTGCTCGGGCCGCTCGCCGGCCGCGCGGCCGAGCTCGGCATCCGCCTGCTGCTGGGCTTCCGCGAGGAGTCCTCGCCCGGGGTGGCGGCGGTGCGGGCGAGCACGGAGCGGGCCCGCCCGGCGACCGACGACCTCGCCGGCCGCCTGGACGTCCTGACCCAGGCCGTCGAGGAGCTCGCCGAGATCGAGGCCTACCAGCTGCGGGTGGCGACGCGCTTCACCGGCGTCGCGATGCTGCCCGCGCGGGCCCACCGGCTGCGCGGCACGCTCAAGCAGCTCCGCTCGGCGGAGGTCGACGGCGACGCCGAGTGGGTCGAGCGCCACATCGACGGCCACGAGCACGCGGTCGCCCCGGCGGTCGAGGACGGCCGCCGCCAGCGCGCGGTGCTCGACGGCCTCGTCGCCCGCCGCGAGGAACTGCGAGCCCGCCTGGCCGGCGACAACGAACTGGCGCGCGAACACGGCGTCGCGACCGACCCGGAGCTGGAGCAGGTGTACGTCCCGGCGAAGCGCCTGCTGATCGACGGCCCCTGCGAACTCACGGCGGCGGCCACCGCGGTCGACACGTACGCGGCCGCGGTCCGCGCCCGCATCGAAGACCGCTGACCGCCCGCTTTCCGTTCGGCGCAAGGAAAAGCCGTGAAGGCCTCCTTACTGGCTCTTACGGCCGGTAAGGAGGCCTTCACGGCTTTCGGGCGCCGTCGGGGCGGCAGAACTGTCGGTGCCGGACGGTAAAGTGGAAGACGGGGGGCGCGCCCCGCGGCCGGCGGCGAAAGCGGCTAGCGGCGGCCCAGGCCGCGGATCAGCACCATCACCGCGTCCCGGACCTCCGCCCGCGTTCGCTCCGGGCCGAACACCTGCCAGTCCAGCGCGACCACCAGCATCGTGCCGAACAGCCCGGCCGCCGCCGTCGGGATCTGGACTCCCTCCGGCAGCCGTCCGGCCTCCTCCAAGCGGGAGAGCTGGCTCTTCACGATCGAGATGATTTCCTCGCGCAGCAAGGAAAGCGTGCCGTGCCACTGGCCGGGTGTGCGCCACAGCTCGCTCACCAGGATCTGCGAAAACCCCGGATACCGGGCGATGAACTCCAGCGTCACGTCGACCTGCGCTTCGATCACGTCGAGCGGATCGGCATCCGAAACCGCGTCGCGCAGCCGCCCGGCGAGCGTGTCGACGCCGTAGCGCAGGAGGCCGTCGACCAGGCCGTCCTTCGAACCGAAGTTGTAGTAGACGGTGCCCTTCGCGACGCCCGCCTCGGCGGCGATGTCGTCGACGGTGAGGCCCACCAGGCCCCGGCTCTTCGCGAGCCGCAGTGTGGCCTCGAAGAGCTTTTGCTTGGTCCCGCCGCTCACAGGCTCAGCTCGGGCTTGAGCGCCGACACCGTCCAGACCCGGCGTTTGCGCGCGGCCAGCGTGGACACCAGGATCCCGCCGGCCAGGTAGGCCAGCAGCACGCCGATGTCGCCGAGGATCTGCACGGTGGCGCCACTGTAGAACAGGTGCCGGAAGCCGTCGATCGCGTACCCCATCGGCAGCACGACGTGCAGCGGGTACAAGGCGTCCGGGATGGTCTGCCACGGGAACGTGCCGCCCGCGCTGACCAGTTGCAGCACCAGCAGCACCAGGCCGAGGAACTTGCCGACCGCGCCGAAGAACGCGTTGAGCGCGTGCACCACCGAGGTGAACGTCAGCGACACCAGCACCGCGAACCCGATCGCGCCCAGCGGGTGCGCGATGTGGATGCCGACCAGCCACGTCACCGCGCCGAACAGGACGATCACCTGCGCGATGCCGAGCAGTGCGGAGGACAGCCAGCCGCCCACGGCGACCCGGAACGGTGACGCGCCGGCGGTCAGCGCGCGCGTCGAGAGCGGGCGCAGGATCAGGAACAGCACGAACGCGCCGATCCAGGTGGCCAGCGAGATGAAGAACGGCGCCAGGCCCGCGCCGTACGTCCCGGCCGACGCCTCACCGTTGGCGTTGACCGCCACCGGGTCCGCGATGGTGTTGGCCGTCGCCGCGCGCGTCGGGTCGTCCGGGTTCGGGATCTCCTTGAGCCCGGCCGAAAGCCCGTCACGCAGCTTCACCGCGCCGTCGGCGAGCTGGTTCGTGCCGGTGACCGCGGTCTTCTCGCCGTCGTTGAGCTTGGCGGCGCCGTCCTTGAGCTGGTTCGCGCCGTCGGACGCCTGCGCGATGCCGTTCGCCAGCTGCGGCGACGCGGCGGCGAGCTTGGCCGCGCCGTCGGACACCTGCTTGGCGCCGTCGGCCAGCTTCGCGAGATCCCCGTTGGCCTGCTGGATCTTGCTGTTGGCCTGGTCGACGGGGGAGCGCAGCTGATCGGCCTTGGCGAGGATCGCCGTGACCTGCTCCTCCGGCACCCCGGCGTTGCGGAGATCGGTCTGCAGCTGCGTGCGGTAGCTGTCGAGCTTGCCCTGGATGTCGGACGACGCGGTCGCGGCGACGGACGCGGCGTCGGCGACCTTCTGGTCCCCGGCGGCCACCTGCGAGGCCCCGTCGGCGAGTTTCTGCGTCTGGGACGGCAGATCCGCGGTGCTGCTCTTGAGCGTGCCGAGGCCGGTGGCGAGCGTCGAGGAGCCGTCGGCGAGCTGGGCCGCGCCGCTGGCGAGCTGCTGCTGGCCGGACTTCAGCTGCGTAGCGCCGTCCGCGAGCTGCGACGCGCCGGTCGACGCTTCCTGGATCTTCCCGTAGATCGTGGAGAAGCCGACCAGGAACCGGTCCGCGGCCTCGCTGCCGACCTTCTCCGCGATCGTCTTGCGCACCTGCTCGGCGACCTGCTTCGCGATCGTCCCGGACAGGTAGTTGTTGGCGTCGTTGGTGGTCAGCGTGATCGTCGCCTGCTGCGGCTGGAAGTTGCCGACCGACAGCAGCGCGGCGGAGAAGCCGCTCGGGATGCCGATCGCGAAGGAGTACTTGTCGTCGCGGACGCCGTCACGGGCGTCCTGCTCCGACACCTCGTGCCACTGGAACGTGCCGGACTTGACCAGCTCGTCGGTCACCTCACGCCCGACGTTGCGTTGCTGCCCGGTGGAGTCCTGCGCGCCCATGTCGCTGGTGAAGACGGCGGCGGGCAGCTTGTCCAGCCGGCCGTACGGGTCGTAGTTCGCGTAGAGGTAGAAGGACGCGTACAGCAGCGGCACCAGCACGAGCGCGACCAGCGCCAGCTTGGGCATCGTGCCGGTGGACAGCCGCCGCAGTTCGTTGCGGGCGATCCGGAAGGCGTTCATTCGGAGACTCCGTCAGTGCTCACAGGGAGCTCTTCGGTCGGTTGGGGAAGTTCGGGAAGGCAGTGCTGCGACTCCGGCTGCTCGGCCGAGCCGATGCGCGCGGGGGTGAAGGGCAGCGCGGACGCCGGCGTCGTGGCGGTCAGCACGACCACGGCCAGGCCGCGTCCGGCCTGCTCGCGGGCAAGCCCGGCCCAGCTGTCGACGTCGCTCGTGTGCCGGTCGGGGGTGTCGAGCACGAGGACGCGCACGCCCTTGCGCGCCGCGGCGAGCTCGGTGAGCAGCCGGGTGCGCAGGGCCGGGGCGAGGTTCTCGAACCGGGTGCCGGCGTACGGCGCCGCGTCGTGCTCGGTGAGCCAGCGGGCGACGTCCTCCTTGCCCGCAGGGCGGTGCGCCAGGGCCAGCTCCTCGCCGACGACCACGCGCAGGGGCAGCGCGTCGTCCGGTTCGCTGACCTCGGGCGCGTCGACGACCGCGACGAGCGCGGGCAGACCGGCGTCCGAGCCGTCGACCGTGACCGTGCCGGTGCTCGGCTTGAGCCGCCCGGCCAGCGCCAGTCCGAACGCGGTGACGCCGACGCCGGGTTCGCCGTGCACGATCGCCAGGTCGCCCTCGCCGACGGTCAGCGAGGTGGGCGGTAACAAGGTGCCGTGGTGCCCTTCGAGGGACACCCGATCGGCTCGGACCTGCACGGGGACTCCAGCGTGGAAGACTTTTGAACTGACCGGTCAGTTCAAAAGCTAGCCCTCGCCGGGGTGTGGAGCAAGATCACCGGACGCACGTCACACCAGTGGGTGACTCACCGCAGCGCGGCCGCCGGCCGCACCTCCCACGTCGTCCACAGTGGACGATAGCCCTGCCGGTGCCAGAACACCGAGGCCAGCGGGTTGGTCGGGTTGTAGTAGAGGTACGTGCCGGTCGCGCCGCCCGCGTGCAGCTCCCGGTGGACGCGGGCCATCAGCGCCCGGCCGACGCCGCCGCCCCGCTCGCCGGGCGCGGTCACGACGTTGTTCACGTAACCCCAGCGCCCCGGCGGGAGCAGCTCGGCCGCCGCGCCGCCGGGGGTCGCCTCGACCCACGCGCAGTGCGCCATCGCGCGCACCTCGCCGTCGTCCTCGGCCAGCCAGACCAGCGGTTCTTCGGCGTCGAGGGCCTCGCGCAGGGCGGGCGCCAGCAGGCCGGCGGTGTTCGCGCGGCGGGGCGCGGCGACCAGGCCGGTGTAGTCGAACGTCGCCGTCGCCAGCTCCAGCGCCACGGCGAAGTCGGCGGGCCCGGCCCGGCGGACGGTCGCCGCGGGGTCCGGCGCGGCCGGGGGAGCGGTCCGCACGCCCAGCGCGCCGAGCGGGACCAGGCCGTGGTCGAGGAAGGCGCGGATCGCCTCGGCGTCCCGGCTGGGCCAGACGACCACGCACGCCGAGTCGTCGCCGGTGGCCTCGCTCTCGAGCTGCCCCTTCAGCGCGCGCAAGAGCAGGTCGGCGCCCTCGGTGCCGGTGTCACCCAGGTAGGGGAACAGCTGCCAGGTGTCGGCGGCCGACCACAGCGTCGCCGCGTCGCCGGGGCCCAGCCGGTGCCGCTGCAGCACGCCGGTGACCTGGGTGCCGTCCGCCGTCGCCGCGTCCAGCCGCAGGCCCTCGGCGGGCGGCGCGGCGGGCGGCAGCAGCGCGTCGACGGCCGCGAAGCGTGCCTTGTGGGCAGCGAGCAGCGGCTCGGCGATGTCCATGGTTCCCCTCTGGTCGTCGGTCAGGACCAGGCCGGTCGCCGGATCCACATCGTCCACAGTGGACGATAACCCTGCCGGTGCCAGAACACCGGGGAGAGCGGGTTCGCCGGGTGGTAGAAGAGAAAGGTACCGCGCACCTCGTACGAGAGCAGGGAGCGATGGGCCGCCGCCATCAGCGCCCGGCCGACGCCGCCGTCGCGCGCCGCGGGCGCCACCGACAGCGTGTCGACGTAGCCCCAGAGCCCCGGGAGCAGCCGGCCGTGGATGCTGTCGCCCGGCGCCGGCGAGGTCAGGGCGCAGGCGGCCATCCCGGCGGGCACACCGTCGTCCTCGGCCAGCCAGGCCAGGCCGCTGAACCGCTGCGCCCGGACGACCTCCGCGCGCAGCCGGGCCCGCGCGTCCGGCCGCGGCACCGCGGTGCCGACCAGCGACGTGTAGCGCCACTCGGCCAGCCGCAGCTCGGTGAGCGCCTCGACGTCGCCGCTGCCGGCCCGCCGGACGCGCACCCGCGCCGGGCCCGGGTCCGGCGGCGGCTCGACGGGCCGGACGGCCAGGCAGGTCGTCGGCGCGAAGCCGTGCGCCAGCAGGACGGCGGACGCCTCGTCGTCCCGGCTCGGCCAGGTCAGCATGCAGCCCGAGTCCGGCCCGCTGCCCGACCCGCGCAGCCGCTCGCGCCACGCGCCCAGCAGCGCCGCGAGACCCGCCGCGCCGGTCTCGCCCGGCACCGCGGTCAGCTCGTGGATCTCCGCCGGGCCCCACAGCGCGGGCCACGACGCCGGCGCGTGCACGGCGTGCGTCAGCAGGCCGCCCGCCTTCCGGCCGCCCACGGTCACCAGCAGCGGCTCGCTCGTCATGGGCGGGGCCGCGATCGGCGGCAGCTGCGGGTCGAGCGCGGCGAACCGCGCGTTCTGCTGGTCTTCGAGGGACGTCACGAGCGGTGCGTGCGGAAGATCGCGGTGCCCGGGAACAGCCGGCCGCGCAGCGGGCTCCACTGGCCCCACGGCCGCGTGTGCCCCGCCGGCCACTCCGGCTCGACCAGGTCGGTGAGGGTGAACCCGGCGGCGGCCAGCGCGCGCACGTAGTCGCCGAGCGTGTGGTGGTACTCGACGTAGGTGGCGGTGCCGTCGTCGTCGACCTCGACGTAGGGCGTGCGGTCGAAGTACGGCTGGGTGACGGTGAGCCCCTGCGGGCCCGGGTCGTCCGGGAAGATCCACCGCATCGGGTGCGTCACCGAGAACACCCACGGCGCGCCGGGCCGCAGCACCCGGTGGACCTCGGCGAACACCGCGTCCACCGACGCCACGAACGGGATCGCGCCGAACGCCGAGCAGGCCGCGTCGAAGCTGCCGGAGGCGAGCGGCAGGTACTCGGCGTTGGCCTGCACGAGCGGCACGGCGACGCCGGTGCGCGCGTTGCCGGCCTGCGCGTGGCGCAGCATGCCGGCGGAGAGGTCGGTCGCGACGGCGTCGGCGCCCTGGGCGCGCAGCCAGCGCGCGCACGCCGCCTGGCCGCAGCCGACCTCCAGCACGCGCTTGCCGCGGACGTCGCCGAGCAGCCGCGCCTCGTCTTCCCGCACGCCCTCCGGGCACCAGACGAAGTCGGCGTCGCCGAGGAACCCGCCGTGCTCGGCCTGGTAGTCGTCGGCGTCGGCGTCCCACCAGGCGAGGTTCGCGGCCGCGGCCTCCGGCCCGCCGACCTCGCGGTAGGCGACGGCGGTCGTGCCCAGCCGGTGCTCGGCGGCGTCGTGGCGCCCCGGCGCGGCGGGCTCGTTCGGTGGCATGATGGTGTCTCCGGTCCCGGCCGCCGGCGGCTGCCCTGCTGCCTGCTCCACCCGCGTCCTCCAGCCTGCGATTTGCCTTCGCGAGGACCTTAGCGATCGCCGGGGGACCCTGATTGTGCCGCCTAGCGACTGCCGCGTAGGATCAGTGTTAGCGCAGTGGGTTCGCGCTGCCTTCCGCTCAGCTTCGTCTCGGGCTCGGGTCGCGCACCGTTTGCGGGTCATGCCGCGGTCGTTCACTGGTGGACGTTTGCTCGCAGGGTCGTCGCATGCTCCCAACAGCCCATCGCGCCGACAACTGCCAACCCTCGATTCCCATCCACCGGAGCAACCCGCCTAATGACCATCGACACCGTCACCGCCCCGACCGCCCCGAACGCGGCCCCTCAGGTCGCCATCAACGACATCGGGTCGGAGGAAGACTTCCTTGCGGCTATCGACAAGACGATCAAGTACTTCAACGATGGCGACATCGTCGAAGGCACCATCGTCAAGGTCGACCGCGACGAGGTCCTGCTCGACATCGGCTACAAGACCGAGGGCGTCATCCCCTCGCGTGAGCTCTCCATCAAGCACGATGTCGACCCGGCTGAGGTTGTCACCGTCGGCGATGAGGTCGAAGCCCTGGTCCTCCAGAAGGAGGACAAGGAAGGCCGTCTGATCCTGTCCAAGAAGCGCGCGCAGTACGAGCGCGCCTGGGGCACGATCGAGGAGCTCAAGGAGAAGGACGAGCCCGTCAAGGGCACCGTCATCGAGGTCGTCAAGGGCGGCCTCATCCTGGACATCGGCCTGCGCGGCTTCCTGCCCGCGTCGCTGGTCGAGATGCGCCGCGTCCGCGACCTGCAGCCCTACGTGGGCCGCGAGCTCGAGGCGAAGATCATCGAGCTGGACAAGAATCGCAACAACGTGGTCCTGTCCCGTCGCGCCTACCTCGAGCAGACCCAGTCCGAGGTGCGCAGCGAGTTCCTCAACGCGCTCGCCAAGGGCCAGGTCCGCAAGGGCGTCGTGTCGTCCATCGTCAACTTCGGTGCCTTCGTGGACCTGGGTGGCGTCGACGGCCTGGTGCACGTTTCCGAGCTGTCCTGGAAGCACATCGACCACCCGTCCGAGGTCGTCGAGGTCGGCCAGGAGGTCACGGTCGAGGTCCTGGACGTCGACATGGACCGCGAGCGCGTCTCGCTGTCGCTGAAGGCGACCCAGGAAGACCCGTGGCGCCAGTTCGCCCGCACCCACGCGATCGGTCAGATCGTGCCGGGCAAGGTCACGAAGCTGGTTCCGTTCGGTGCGTTCGTGCGCGTCGAAGAGGGCATCGAGGGCCTGGTCCACATCTCCGAGCTGGCCGAGCGCCACGTGGAGATCCCGGAGCAGGTCGTCCAGGTCAACGGCGACGTCATGGTCAAGGTCATCGACATCGACCTCGAGCGCCGTCGCATCTCGCTGTCGCTGAAGCAGGCGAACGAGGGTGTCACGCCGGACACCGAGTTCGACCCGACCCAGTACGGCATGGCCGCCGAGTACGACCCCGAGGGCAACTACATCTACCCCGAGGGCTTCGACCCGGACACGCAGGAGTGGCAGGAAGGCTTCGACAAGCAGCGTGAGGAGTGGGAGCGTCAGTACGCCGAGGCCCACACTCGTTACGAGGCCCACATGAAGCAGGTCGTGAAGGCCGTCGAGGCCGACGCGGAGGCCGCCGCCGACGCGGCGACCGGCATCGAGGGTGGCGCGGAAAGCTACACCTCGTCGGGTTCGGCCCCGGCCGACACGAAGAGCAGCGGTGGCACCCTCGCCTCCGACGAGCAGCTCGCGGCTCTCCGCGAGAAGCTCTCCGGCGGTGCGTGAGCACTAGCTCTCTGAGCTGAAACCCCAGCGAACCCCGGTCCGGAAACGGCCCGGGGTTCGCTGCGTTCCAGCCCCGCCTGCCCGGCCCGGCCCGGGTTCCGGGTTTCCGCGAGTCACGCCCCGAATCACGCGAGTCACGGCCCCGATCACGCGACTTCCGGCCCCGATCACGCAGGTCACGGCCCTCGTACGCGAGTTCCGGCCTGGATCACGCGAGTCCCGGTCCTGATCACGCGAGTTCCGGCTCCGATCACGCGGGTCGCGGGTCCGGACACGCGAGCCGTCCGCCGGTTCGAGCAGTCTCGCGCCGTCCGTCGGCCCGGACCGGCCCCAGCCTCGCGCAGGCTCGCCGGCCGCGGTCGTGACGTCAGTGGTTGCGCAGGCCCAAGCCGGTCGTCATCGCCGTGACGCCGCGGCGGTAGACCTCCGCGTTCGCCTCGTCCGTCGGCGGGATGAACCACTCCGGCAGCGCCGTCCGGGAGGCGAGCATCAGCTCCGCGCCGACCAGGCCGTGCATCGTCGTCCACAGGTGGTACGCCGCCGTCCGGGCGTCGACGGCCGGGGGGCTGATCCGCTGGACCCGGTCGATGAACAGGCCGAACGTCGTGCGCACCACGGCCGAGCGCAACGCCGGGTCGGGGTCGAACCCCGGGATCGGGCGCTCGAACATCAACGCGTAGCGCGCGGGGCTTTCGCGGGCGAAGCGCCGGTACGCCATCGCCAGGTCGAGCAGGTCCGCGAAGCCGTCGGGACCTTCCGGCGGCAGCGCCTCCAGCATCTCGCGCAGCGAGTCGAACGTGCGCTCGTACAGGGCGTCGAGCAGGCCGTCGCGGCCGCCGAAGCGGGCGTACACCGAGATCGTCGACGCGCCAGCGGCCTCGGCCACGCCGCGCACCGTGAGGGCCGTGACGCCGCGGTCGAACAGCACCGACAGCGCCGCGTCGAGGTAGCGCTCGCGGTGTCCCTGTTCGACGGGGCGCATCGAGACGTGCCTGGTGGCCACGGCGCACCCCCTTCGCAGCAGCCGCGCACAACGGCGTTCGGGTTACTCACCCGCAGCAAAAGATACGATATCCGCAGCGTCTTGGGAATGCGCGGGATGTCCGGATGTGCGGCATTCCCGTCCGATGGGCACCGGTCGGGCCGCGGCGAACCCTGGCAGCGTCGGAAGCACCGACGAAAGGGCTTCCCGATGACAGACACCACCACCGTCCCTGACACCGCGCTGGCCCGCGAAGCCGCCGAGCTCGTGCGCGACACCGCCGGCCCGCTCCTGTACGACCACTCCTCGCGGGTCTACCTGTTCGGCGCGCTGCAGGGCCGGCGCCGCGGCCTCGCCTTCGACGCCGAACTGCTCTACGTCGCGGCCCTGTTCCACGACCTCGGCCTGGTCGAGCGCCACCGCACCGATCGCCGCTTCGAGCTCGACGGCGCCGACGAAGCCCGGCGCTTCCTGCTCGGCCACGGCATCGACGCGGAACGGGCCCGGATCGCCTGGACGGCCATCGCGCTGCACACCACCCCCGGCATCCCCGAGCACATGGAGCCGGAGATCGCGCTGGTCACCGCGGGGGTCGAGTACGACGTCCTCGGCATCGGCTACCACGACCTGCCCGCGCGGGACCGCGCCGCGATCGTCGCCGCGCACCCGCGGCCGGACTTCAAGCGCCGCATCCTCGCCGCGTTCACCGACGGCATCCGTGACCGGCCCGACACGGCGTTCGGGAACGTCAAAGCCGATGTGCTGGCCCGGTTCGTGCCAGGCTTCGAGCGGCAGGACTTCGTCACCACGATCTTGGACTCACCCTGGGAGGACTGAACCGGATGGAGCACCCCGAGCCCGGCACCGTCGTCGTCACCGCGACCGGCGACGGCACCTACACGCAGCAGGTCAGCACGGCGGGGCACACGCTGCTGGTCGACGAGCCGGTGTCCGTCGGCGGGGCCGACGCCGGCCCGAACCCGTACGAGCTGCTGCTCGCGTCGCTGGGGTCGTGCACCGCGATCACGCTGCGGATGTACGCCGACCGCAAGGGCATCCCGCTGGCCGCCGCGACGATCCGGCTGCGGCACGAGCGGATCCACGCCGAGGACTGCGAGAAGTGCGAGACCGAGCACGGGATGCTCAGCCGCATCACCCGCGAGATCGAGCTGGCCGGCGACCTCGACGACGACCAGCGCGCCAAGCTCATGCTGATCGCCGACAAGTGCCCGGTGCACCGGACGCTGTCGTCGGAGATCGTGATCGAGACGCGCGAAACGGGCCGCTGAGCAGAGCCTGTCAGGCGGCCTGCGCCGTGACCGGCCGCACGGTGGCGACGCCGACGGCGGGGACCCAGATGCGTTCGAGCGCGGCCGCGCGGGCCTTGCGGCGGAGCCCGGCGAAGCTGTGCTTCGCCGGGACCAGCAGGGTGCTCAGCCACGTCCGCCGGTAATCCTCCAGGGCCGTCGCCACGGAGTGGTGAACCAGGCAGTGCACCAGCCCCGGCGAGCCGAGCCGGTGCCTCCCGACGTGCTTGCTGTCCGCCATCGTTCCTCCGTGTGGGCGACCCTCGTCGCGGCGCACGGTACGCATCTGCACCGATGAAGGTGAGCAAGAAACGCGGCGTGTCCACATTTCGGTTGAGTCACGCGTCACGATCGGCTTGCGGATCACCCGTCCGTGTGTTTCGTGTTAAGCGGGCCGGACATCGCCCTTCACGCACAGGGTGCCGAACGGGATCCACGTGCTGCCCACCGCGCAGAGCGCGCGCTGCGGCGTGTGCCGGCAGGTCACCTGCACCCGGCGGACGCCGGACACGCACTGCGTCACCGCGACGCCGGCCGGCGGCGTGGCGGCCGCGACGTCCGGCACGGTCAACGCGAGCCCGCCCGCGCACAGCACGGCCGCCGCCGGCCTGCCGATGTCCGTCATCCTCATGAGCCCTCCCTCGATGACGCGAGCCGGAAGACCCGCTGCCGGGGGCGTCGGAAAACGATTACCCGCGTTACGGGCGCCAGCGGTGTGTCACGCGAATGGCCCAGACCGCTGCCGAAGTCCGCGGGCGGCCGCCGGGGGAGCTTGGCTAGGGTGATCGGCATGTTGCGTGTGGGGTTGACGGGTGGGATCGGGGCCGGCAAGTCGACCGTGGCGAACCGGCTCGCCGAACACGGCGCCGTGCTGGTGGACTCCGACAAGATCGCCCGCGAGGTGGTCGAGCCCGGCACCGAGGGGCTCGCCCGGCTCGTCGAGGAGTTCGGCCCGGAGATCCTGGCCGCCGACGGTTCGCTCGACCGGCCGGTGCTCGCCGCCAAGGCGTTCGCCGACGACGAGTCGCGCCGCCGGCTCAACGCGATCGTGCACCCGCTCGTCGGGGCCCGCACCGGCGAGCTGATGGCCGCCGCCGCGCCGGACGCGATCGTCGTGCACGACATCCCGCTGCTGGTCGAGGGCGGGCTCGCGACGGCGTACCACCTGGTCGTCGTGGTCGACGCGCCCGTCGAGGTGCGGGTCCGGCGGCTGGTGTCGGCCCGCGGGATGGCCGAGCCCGACGCTCGCGCGCGGATCCGGGCGCAGGCGAGCGACGAGCAGCGCCGCGCCGTCGCCGACGTCTGGCTGGACAACGGCGGTGCCGAGGACGCGGTGCTCGCCGACGTCGACGCGCTCTGGGCGGACCGGCTGGTGCCGTTCGAGGCGAACGTCCGCCTGCGTCGGCCGCGGCCCCCGGTGTCGCCGAAGATCGCCGGGTACGACCTCACCTGGCCGCAGCAGGCCGAGCGGGTGCTCGCCCGCGTCCGCGCCGCGAGCGGCGAGCTGGCCCGGCGCGCCGACCACATCGGGTCCACCGCCGTGCCGGACCTGCCGGCCAAGGACGTCCTCGACCTGCAGCTGACGGTGTCCACTTTGGACGACGCCGACAAGCTCGCCGAGCTGCTCGCCGACGCCGGTTTCCCGCGCCTGGCCGGGGAGTGGGTCGACGACGCCCAGGACGGCGCCGGCACCTGGCCGAAGCGGCTGCACGTCGGCGCCGACCCGAAACGGCCGGTGAACCTGCACGTCCGGTCCGTCGAGACGCCCGCGTGGCGGCTCGCGCTGCTGTTCCGCGACTTCGTGCGCGCGCACCCGGACGAGCGTGACGACTACCGCGACGTGAAGCTGCGGCTGGCCGACGAGCACGCTGCCGACGGCAACGTCGCGGCCTACGCCGACGAGAAGCAGGACTGGGTCAACGGCGCGTTCGTCCGGGCGGAGAAGTGGGCCGAGACGACCGGCTGGACGCCCTAGGACCCGAGCAGTCCGCGTTCGAACGCGACGGCGACGGCGGCCGCGCGGTCCTTCACCCCGAGCTTCGCGTAGACGTGGATCAGGTGCGTCTTGACCGTCGCCTCGCTGATGAACAGCTTCTTCGCCGTCTCCTTGTTCGACGAGCCGCGCGCGACCAGCGTCAGCACCTCGAGCTCGCGCTGCGACAACGGTTCCCGCGCGGGCCGGCGCATCCGCCCCATCAGCCGGCCGGCGACGGCGGGGGAGAGCACGGCCTGCCCGCGGGCCGCCGCCCGGACCGCGCGGAACAGCTCCTCGCGCGGCGCGTCCTTGAGCAGGTAGCCGGTTGCGCCCGCCTCGATCGCCGGCAGGACGTCCGAGTCGGTGTCGTACGTCGTGAGCACCAGGATCCGCGCCGGATTCCCCAGCCGCGCGAGCTCGCTGATCGCCGTGACGCCGTCGGTGCCCGGCATCCGCAGGTCCATCAGCACGACGGCGGGCCGCAGCCGCTCGGCCAGGGTGACGGCTTCGGCGCCGTCGGCCGCCTCGCCGAGCACCTCGAAACCCTCTTCGCCGTGGGCGGGTTCCGCGGACAGGATGCCGCGCAGGCCGTCCCGGACGATCGGGTGGTCGTCGGCGATCAGCACGGTGATCGTCATGCGGGAGCCTCCGGGAGCAGCGGGACGGCGGGCAGGGCGACGGAGATCGCGGTCCCGGCGCCGGGCTCGGACTCGACGTGAAGCGTACCGGCGAGCCGCCGCACCCGGCGGCGCATGCCCGGCAGCCCGAACCCGCCGTCCCCGGTCGCGGGCTCGAAGCCGGCGCCGTCGTCCCGGACGTCCAAGGTCACTTCGCCGTCCATGTACGACAGGGTGAGACCGACCCGGCCCGCCGCCGCGTGCTTGTCCACATTGGACAGGGCTTCCTGGGTGATCCGCAGGATCGTCGCCTCGATCTCCGGGTGCAGCCGCCGCGGGTCGCCGGTGGCGGTGCACGTCGCGGGCACGCCGGTCCGCTCGCTCCACCGCGCCGTGACGTCGGCCAGCGCGTCGGGAAGCGTTGCGCCGTCGAGGGGTTCGGGGTGCAGCGCGCGCACCGAGCGCCGCGCGGCGGTGAGGTTCTCGCGGGCGAGCGCGGTCGCCGAGTCCAGGTGCCGCTGCCACTCGGCCGGGTGCTCCTTGGCGAGCGCGGCGGCTTCCAGCTGCGTGATGATGCCGGTGAACCCCTGCGCCAGGGTGTCGTGAATCTCCTGGGCGAGCCGCTGCCGTTCGTCGAGCATCCCGGCTTCCCTGGCCTGGCTGAGCAGCTGCCGTTGCAGGCCTTCGTTCTCCGCGTGCGCGGCGGCCAGCTCGTCCAGGGTGCGGCGGCGCTGCTCGTTCTGCCGGGCGACGGCCGTCGACAGTCCACCGCGACCTTCTCGTCGTACCGCTTGTGGAGGTGCTCGACCTGGATGACCGGCGGCGGGGGCCGGCGAATCGTCGGGACGGCCGGGATCGGGTCCTCCACCGGAGGACCCCGCGTCCACCGGATGGTGGACCCGCCGGCCCCTAGGGGTGCCGCCGCCAGGTCAACGTGACGTCCTTCGTGGCGAGCCAGGCGGCCAGGTCGTAGCCGTGCGAGGCCAGGCCCTCGATCGCCGCGTAGGTGGTCTCCAGCGCGGCCTCGGCCTCGTCGGCCGTGACGAGGCCCGCGGTGCGGGCTTCCAGCAGCTCGTCGGTGTCGATGGTGCGCAGGGAGAGCTTGTCCTTCAGCACGATGTCGACGTAGAGGTCGGTGGCGATCCAGCGGGGGCCGTCGCGGTTCACGCGGACGACGTCCAGGTAGAAGTCCTGGTCGCGTTCGTGGCCGGGGGAGAACCAGAAGTCGGTGACGCGCAGGCCGAGCTCCGGCAGCAGCCACGACTCGAGGTAGTGGAACTGGGCACGGCCCGGCGCCGGGCGGGCGAGGTACAGGCCGAACGGTTCCTCGCGGAACTCCTCGACCTCCCGGCTGATGCCCTTCGGGTCGATGTTCGTGCGCGCGGCCGGGTCGAAGATTTCGACCTTGGGCGGGTGCAGTCCCGTCATGGCCCCATCCTGCCCGCAACCGAGCGGAACCCGGTCACGAATCGCGAACGGCGGCGGTGCGAGCCACACGTTCGGGCTAAAGTGCGCCGACGACCGGGGGAACCGAGGGGACTGGGGATGTTCGGGATCATCAGGCCGTGCCGGCACCGGCTGTCCGGTTCGTTGCACGCCGACTGGGTCGCGCACCTGTGCGGGCTCTGCCTCACGCTGCGCGACGAGCACGGCCAGCTCGCGCGCGTCGTCACCAACTACGACGGGCTGATCATCTCGGTCCTCGTCGAGGCCCAGACGCCGCGCGCGGACGGCCGGCGCGACGCGGGTCCGTGCCCGCTGCGCGGCATGCGCTCGGCGTCGGTGGCCCGCGGCGAAGGCGCCCAGCTGGCCGCGGCGGTGTCGCTGGTGCTGGCCGCGGCGAAGGTCGGCGACCACGTCGAGGACCGCGACGGCGCGTTCGGCAGGCGGCCGGTGGCGGCGGCCGCCCGCCGCGTCGCGTCCCGCTGGGCGAAGCAGGGCAGCCGCACGGGCGGCCGCGTCGGGTTCGACACGACGGTGCTGACCGAGGCCGTCGACCGCCAGGGCGAGCTGGAACGGGCGATGCGCCCGGGCGACTCGGCGCTGCTGGCGACCGAGCCCGCGGAACTGGCCACGTCGGCGGCGTTCGCCCGCACGGCGGAGCTGGCCGGACGGCCGGGCAACGTGGCGCCCCTGGTCGAGGCGGGCCGCCTGTTCGGCCGCGCGGCGCACCTGCTGGACGCGGTCGAGGACCAGGCGGCGGACGCGGCGGCGGGAGCGTGGAACCCGTTGCTGGCCACGGGAACGGATCTAGTGGAGGCCCGCCGGCTGTGCGACGACGCGGTGCTGGGGGTCGAGCTGGCACTGCGGGAGGCGGAGTTCGCCCAACCGGCGCTGGTGCACGCACTGCTGGTGCACGAGCTGAGGCAAGCGGTCCGCCGCGCCTTCGGTCACGGCTCGGCGCACGACCACGACCGCGGCTTCCGGCAGCCCGCGGACGGTGGAGATTCGTCCGGTCCCGGTGGGCGGGGCCTACTGCTCACCGACGGCCACGACCTCCGGCCGGGCGGTGCCGCCGGGCAGCAACCGCCGCCGGGGTGGATCGGGCCGGGGCCGCGTCCTCAGCAGCATCCGCACCAGCCGCCGGGGCAGCAGCCGCCGCCTGGAGGTCCGCAGTGGGGCGGCGGTCCGAGCGGTCCCGGCCGGCCGGGAAACCCGGGTGGCCCGGGTTGGTCCGGAAACCCCGGCGGCCCAGGTGGTCCTGCCGGACCCGGCGGTCCCTGGGGTCCGGGCGGACCCGGAGGCCCAGGCGGTCCGGGAGGTCCCGGCGGACCCAACGGCCCGGGCGGACCCGGTGGTCCGGGAGGCCCCGGCGGCCCGGGTGGACCTGGCGGCCCCGGCGGCCCCGGCGGGCCGGATGGTCCCGACGGCCCGGAACCCGAGCCCCTCGACGGCAAGGGCGGTGGCCTCTGGGTCCCGAAGTTCGTCGTGCCCCCGAAGAAGCGCAACTTCTTCTTCGGCTGCGCCGTAGCCTCCTACATGTGCTGTACCTGCCAGTTCTGCTGCCGGGATCCCTATCCCGGGCCGTGGAGCGGGAAACCGTCGGCGACCGGCGGCTGCGACTGCGATTGTGACTGCTGCGACTGCTGTTCCTGTTGTGACTGCAACTGCTGAGGGGAACCGTGATGACCGAGCCGATGGACCAGCTGCACGACCGCGGCCGCGCCACCTTCGCGGGGCTGGTCGAGGGCGGCGAAGCCCGGCTCGACGCCCTGTTCGCCACCGTCCCGGCGCTCGGTGAGCTGGCCGTCGGCACGGTCTACGGCCACCTCCACGAGCGCCCGGCCCTCGACGCCCGCACGCGCGAAGCCGCCACCCTCGCCGCCACCCTCGCCGCGGCGGGGATGGTCGGGCCGCCGCTGAGCGTGCACCTCCGCACCGGCCTGGCGTCCGGGCTGTCGTCGGCCGAGGTGGGCGAGATCGTGGTCCAGACGGCCGCGTTCGCCGGCTTCCCCCGCGCGGTTTCCGCGGCCGACCAGCTGAACCGGCTCTTCGAAGGCCACGGCCTGCCGATCCCGCCACCGGCGTCGGCCCGCGAGGTCGTCCTGGGGTACCTGGAAGCGCCGGGCGCCGAGGTCGCCGAGGTGCTCGCGGAGTTCCCGCGCACCGAGGTCCAGGCGACCGGGCCCGACCGGGTGCTGGTCTCGTGCTTCGGCCCCGGGCCCGCGCCGGGCGCTGTCGTGCACTGCGTGGTGGCCGGCGGTGAAGTGGCCTTCGCGACGGTGTTCCGACCCTGCTGACCAGGGCCGACGGAAATTGTCGGTGCCGAGGCTTACTCTGGTCGACGTGGCTTTCGCAACCGAACACCCCGTGCTGGCGCAGTCCGACTTCCGGCCCGTCTCGGAGATCCCCCGGGAAGGCGGCCGGTTCGAGGTCGTCAGCGACTACCAGCCCGCCGGTGACCAGCCGGCGGCCATCGACGAGCTCGAACGGCGCGTCAACGCCGGCGAGAAGGACGTCGTGCTCCTGGGCGCCACCGGTACCGGCAAGTCGGCGACGACAGCTTGGCTGATCGAGCGCGTGCAACGGCCGGCACTGGTGATGGCGCCGAACAAGACCCTCGCCGCGCAGCTGGCGAACGAGCTGCGCGAGCTGTTCCCGCACAACGCGGTCGAGTACTTCGTCAGCTACTACGACTACTACCAGCCCGAGGCGTACATCGCGCAGACGGACACCTACATCGAGAAGGACTCGTCGATCAACGACGACGTCGAGCGGCTGCGGCACTCGGCGACGATGAACCTGCTGTCCCGGCGTGACGTCATCGTGGTCGCGAGTGTGTCCTGCATCTACGGCCTGGGCACGCCGCAGTCCTACCTCGACCGGTCCTCGAAGCTGAAGATCGGCGAGCGGCTCGACCGGGACGTCTTCCTGCGCGCGCTGGTCGACGTGCAGTACACGCGCAACGACATCGCGTTCGCGCGCGGCACGTTCCGCGCGCGCGGCGACACGGTCGAGATCATCCCGGCGTACGAGGAGCTCGCGATCCGCGTCGAGTTCTTCGGCGACGAGATCGAGAAGCTGTACTACCTGCACCCGCTGACCGGCGACATCGTCAAGGAGGTCGACGAGGTCCGGATCTTCCCGGCGACGCACTACGTCGCGGGCCCGGAACGCATGGAGAAGGCGATCAAGAGCATCGAGCAGGAGCTCGAGGATCGCCTGGCGGAGCTGGAGAAGCAGGGCAAGCTGCTGGAAGCGCAGCGGCTGCGGATGCGCACGTCCTACGACATCGAGATGATGCGGCAGGTCGGTTTCTGCTCCGGCATCGAGAACTACTCGCGGCACATCGACGGCCGCGGCGCGGGCACCGCGCCGGCGACGCTGATCGACTACTTCCCGGAAGACTTCCTGCTGGTCATCGACGAGTCGCACCAGACCGTCCCGCAGATCGGCGGGATGTACGAGGGCGACATGTCCCGCAAGCGCAACCTGGTCGAATACGGCTTCCGGCTGCCGAGCGCCGTCGACAACCGGCCGCTGACCTGGGAGGAGTTCTCCGACCGGATCGGGCAGACGGTGTACCTGTCGGCGACGCCGGGGCCGTTCGAGATGGGCCAGGCGGGCGGCGAGTTCGTCGAGCAGGTGATCCGGCCGACCGGCCTGGTCGACCCGAAGGTGGTCGTGAAGCCCACCGAGGGCCAGATCGACGACCTGGTGCACGAGATCCGGGAGCGCGCGGAGAAGGACGAGCGCGTCCTGGTCACCACGCTGACGAAGAAGATGTCCGAGGACCTCACGGACTACCTGCTGGAGCTGGGCATCCGGGTGCGGTACCTGCACTCCGAGGTGGACACGCTGCGCCGGGTGGAGCTGCTGCGGCAGCTGCGGGCGGGCGACTTCGACGTGCTGGTCGGCATCAACCTGCTGCGCGAGGGCCTCGACCTGCCGGAGGTGTCGCTGGTGGCGATCCTCGACGCGGACAAGGAAGGCTTCCTGCGCAGCGGGACGTCGCTGATCCAGACGATCGGCCGCGCGGCGCGCAACGTGTCGGGCGAAGTGCACATGTACGCCGACAAGATCACCGACTCGATGCGGCACGCGATCGACGAGACCGACCGCCGCCGTGAGAAGCAGGTCGCCTACAACGTGGAGCGCGGGGTCGACCCGCAGCCGCTGCGGAAGAAGATCGCCGACATCCTCGACCGGGTCTACAGCGAGGCGGAGGACACCGAGCAGGTCTCGGTCGGCGGCTCGGGCCGCAACTCCTCGCGCGGCAAGAAGCCGGAACAGGGCGACCGGGTGCGCAGCTCCGGGATGCTGGTGGACAAGGACGTCTCGGCGATGCCGCGGGCCCAGCTCGCGGACCTGATCCAGCAGATGACCGACCAGATGATGCAGGCGGCCCGCGACCTGCAGTTCGAGCTGGCGGCCCGCCTGCGCGACGAAGTCCAGGACCTGAAGAAGGAGCTGCGCGGAATGGACGCGGCCGGCATCAAGTAGCCGGACGCGATACCAGCAGGGTGGCGGTTGTCGCGTGGGCCGAACAGTGATCGCCCGATCGAGTATTACACCCCGATTGGTACGCTTACACCATGGCGATGAACATCAAAGACCCGGAGGCCGAGCGTTTGGCCGCCGAGGTCGCCGCACTGACGGGTGACACCAAGACCGGTGCCGTCCGCGAAGCCCTGCGCCTGCGCCGTGACCAGCTCATGGCGCAGGACAACACCGAACTGCGGCTGAAGCGGATGCGGCGAGTACTGGAAGAGGAGATCTGGCCGTTGATCCCGCCTGAGGAGCTCGGGAAGCCGATCCCGAAGGACGAGTGGGAAGAGATTCTCGGGTTCGGGCCGGGTGGCGTGTGATCATCGACAGCTCGGCCATTGTGGCGATCCTGCGCCGGGAACCGGACCACGAACGACTCGAGGAGCGCCTCGCGGAGGCGGACTCGGCCAGGATCGGCGCGCCCACTCTCGTCGAGGTCGGCATCGTGCTCACCACGAGGCTCGGCGCGCGGGGCCAGCTGGTGCTCGCCAGGTTCCTCCAGGACAACCACATCGCGACCGCGCCCTTCACCGATGAACACGCGGAGGTGGCGATCGAAGCGTTCAAGCAGTACGGGAAGGGACACCACCCGGCCAAGCTGGACATGGGCGACTGCTACAGCTATGCCACCGCCAAGATCGCCCGGGAACCGTTGCTCTGCATCGGCGACGACTTCCCGCAGACCGATCTCGAGCTGGTGAAGCTCGGGTCGTGAACATCGAAGCCGTGGTCGCGTACTGCCTGGGGTTGCCGGGTGCCGAGGAGACCTATCCGTTCGGTGACCACGTGCTCGTCGCGAAGGTCGGCGGCAAGGGGTTCGCCTTCATCGGCCAGGAAGAGCCCGGCAGTGTCGCCGTCAAGTGCGGGGCCACGCGGGAAGAAGCGGCCGAACTGCGTGAGCGCCACCCCGAGGCCGTGACCGTGATGGACTACCTCGGCCGGTACGGCTGGAACCGCGTCCGGCTCGGTGCCGGGGTGTCCGACGCCGAGCTGGAAGAACTCCTCGACGCCTCCTACGAGGCCATCGTGAAGAAGCTGCCCCGCGCCAAGCGGCCCTGACTCAGTCCGGCACCGGCGCGTTCTCGTCCGCCTGCAGCATCCCGAAGATGTTGCCCTCGGTGTCCTTGCAGTACGCCAGCCACCCGACACCCGGGACGGGCTGCTTCGCGAGCGCCAGCGTCCCGCCCGCCCGCGCCACTTCGCCGAGGGTGTGGTCGACGTCGGCGACGTCGATCGTGTTGACGAAACCGTGCACCGGCCCCGAATCCGCGGGTGCCGGACCCTGCCGCGGCACCAGGCCGCCGTCGATGCCCTCGCCGTCGCCGGTGGAGATCATCCAGTACGGGACCTCGCCCCAGCGTTCGAACTTCCAGCCGAACACCGCGGTGTAGAACGCCACCGCACGCTCGGGATCGGCCGCGTGGATCTCGAAGTGGATCGGACGAGGCATGCTCGCCTCCTCAGGCCGGGTCGGCAGGTGACGGGAGACTACGCCTGCCGGCCCGGTTTCGGGAGGTCAGAGCCGTGGGTGCCCCGACAGGGTGAGATCGGCGTCGAACTCCGGGAAGCCGGCCGGCGCGCTCCGGGCGCTCTGCGCGGACGCGGCCGGGGGCAGCCCGGCCCAGCGCCGGACCGTCGCGGTCGCCGCGGCGGCGTCGGCCGCGGGCAGCTGGGCGATCCTCGAGCCGTGGTTGCCGCCCGGGACGTAGTAGCGGTACGAGTCCCGGCTGCCGAAGCCGAGCTCGAACGGCTCGGCGCCCCACGGGTCGTTCGAGCCGTAGACGAACAGCAGCCGCGTGCCGCGCGACTTCACCCAGAAGTCGACGTCCGGCATGGCCAGGTAGTCGAACCGCGGCAGACGGACCGAGCTCGGCACGAACGTCTTCGGCTGGTCGGCGCCCGGGTAGCGCAGCAGGTCGCGCAGGTAGCCGTCGTACGCCTCGGGCGCGCCGAGCTGGACCGCGGCCTGGTAGTAGTACGGGATGTAGGGCGAGAGGTCCTGGTCGGAGTAGGTGTTGAGGCTCTCCACCCGCTCGTACCAGGCGTAGACGTCGGCCGCGGGCGCGCCGGGCTTCGGCACCGTCGCGCAGTCCGCCTGCGTCTGGTACTGCCAGAACGCGAAGTACGAGTCGATCACCGAAATCTCGAGGGACTTGTCGGCCGAGCCGACGATCGAGAACGTCAGCCCCCGCTTCGCCGCGTCCACCGCGGCGATCGCGCCGAGCTCGTCACGCCGCTTCAGCGCGTCGCGCTGGATGGCCTTGAGCGCGTCGCGGCAGCCGGGATCGTTGCCGACGCGCGAGAGGAACTTGTTGTAGACGTCGATCGGGTCGATGACGTCGTTGGGCGCGACGTAGGGGACCGTGCCGTCGACGTCGTCGGGGAAGAAGCGCCGGAAGTACGTCGCGGTCATGCCGCCCTTGCTGCCGCCGGTGGCCAGCCACTTGCCCGGGTAGATCGCCTTGAACGCCTGCACGGCGCTGTGCTCGTCGGCGGCGGCCTGCCAGATCGTCAGCTGCTGCGCCCAGTTCTCCGGCTGCGGCCGTGACGGCGTGAAGTAGCGGTACTCCATCGAAAGCTGGTTGCCGTTGACGATCTGCGTCGGCTCCGACCGGTTCGGCGCGGTGCTGACGTTGTAGCCGCTGGTGAAGGCGACCGTCGGGGCGGCGAAGTCGCGGTGCAGCAGGGTGAACCGCTGCTGGAACGTGCCTGCGCCGGGGTGGCGGTGGTCGGCGGGCTGGGTGAAGGTCAGCTCGAAGAACCGGAACCCCGCCGGCGCCGGGTCCTCCTTGACGATCGTCAGGCCGGGGATGCCCCGCAGGGCCGCTTCGATGTCGGTCGCCGCGCCGGCCGACGGCGCGAGGCCCGTCAGCGCGGCCAGTGCCAGCACGGCCGCCGAACAGGCGGTGAACAGTCTGCGCATGAAGCACCTTCCCCGGCTTCGGACCACTGCGTGGGACCCTCACAGAACCGGCCGGGGTGGGCAATCGGCTGACCGGGCGCACCCTTCGCCGGAAACCGACTTTCGGCGGGTACCGCGGCTCCCGGGTGGCGTCCTCGCCGCTGCGCAGTCGCGCGCATTGTGCAAGTTGTCCGGGTGATCGGCGCCACGTTACCGTCCGGATCCAGAAGGCACCGGCATCGAGCGAGGGGTCCGCCATGAAGGTTTCCGACTGCCCGACCACCCAGGTCGAGGTCCGCATCGAGGCGTCGCCGGCCGAGGTCTGGCACTGGCTGCTGGACGTCGACCTGCCGGCCCGCTTCTCCACCGAGTTCCAGGGCGGCGGCTGGGTCGAAGGCAGCGCGCCCGGCCTCGGCGCCCAGTTCCGCGGCCGCAACTCCCACCCCGTCGCGGGGGAGTGGGAGACGGTCTCGACCATCACCGGCTTCGAGCCCGGCCGGCTGTTCGCGTGGGCCGTGATGGACGTGGCCGACCCGGCCGCGTCGTGGAAGTTCCAGCTGGTCCCGGACGGCGAGGGCACCATCCTGCGCCAGTGGGCGCAGATCGGCCCGGGCCCGTCCAACCTGACGACCATCATCGGCTCGATGCCGGAGCACGAAGAAGAGATCGTCGCGATGCGCCTGGGCGAGCTGCACGACAACATGCAGCGGACGGTCGAAGGCATCAAGTCCCTCGCCGAGTCCGGCGTCCGCGCGGTTTAGGCGCGGCCGGAGCGAGTCACGCTCGCGGTCTTCGCGCCCAGGCGGCCCCTGACGGCACGGGCGGCCCGCCCGAGTACAACCCCGGTACGAGGGCGACCCGCCCGCACCGTCAGGAACCACCTGGATCACGAAGCACATCGAGCAGACTCACTCCGGCCGCGCCTGGCCGCCCAGCACCTTGTCCACATAGGACTTGACGGCGCCGAGCGCCTCGGGCGCCCGCCACATCCGCTCGATCCGCGGGTCGTCGGCGTGGCGGTACTCCGCGATCCGCTCGTGGTAGGGCTGCCGGATCTGGGCTTTGGTGTGCGCGAACGGCTCGGCGGGCAGGTCGCCGAGCCGGGCCGCGATGGCGACGGCCCGCTCGAGGACCTCCTCCGGCGGCGCGAGTTCGTCGGCCAGGCCGCGGGTGAGCGCGTCCTCGCCGCCGACGGTCGCGCCCGAGTAGGTCAGCGACGGCAGTGGTGTCGTGCCGTACGCGCAGCGCAGGATCTCCAGCGCGGCGAGCGGGAACGGCAGCCCGACGAGCAGTTCGGTGACGCCGATCCGGCCGGGTCCGGTGGTGAGCACGCGGTGGTCGCACGCCGCGGCGAGGACCGCGCCGCCGGCGATCGCGTGGCCGTTGAGCGCCGCGACGACCGGACGCGGGAAGCCGAACACCGCCAGCAGCGCGTCCGACAGCAGCGGCAGGAACTCGGACACGTACGCGGCGCCGCCGTCGCTGATGCGCCGGAGGTCGGCGCCGGCGGAGAAGATGCCGCCGGTGCCGGTCAGCACCACCGCGCGGGCCGCGCCGGCTTCCTCCAGCCGCAGCACGAGGTCCCGGCAGGAATCGGTGTCGAGGGTGTTGCCCTTGCCGTGGTCGATCCGGAGCACGGCGACGTCGGACTGGGTCTCCACGGTGATCGGCACAGCGCGACCGTACCGCGCCGGGACGACCCCGGCCGAGCGGAAACCGCCCGGCCGGGCCGCCTCAGCTGGTGATGTCCTTCGTGGCGAACCGGCGGCCCGCGTAGAGGAAGAACACCGCGCCGTAGATCGTCGCCGACAGCAGGCCGCTGGCCAGGTTCGTCCAGTCGACGTCGGTGGAGATCAGGTCCATCCAGGAGAACCCGTAGTGCGTCGGCAGGTAGTTGCGCAGGCCTTCCAGCGCCGTGATCTGGTCGAGGATCTGCGACAGGATCGCCACCAGCACCGCGCCGCCGACCGCGCCGAGCGGGGCGTCGGTCGTCACGCTCAGTGCGAGCGCGAGCCCGGCCACCCAGGCCAGCTGCAGGATGATGTACACAGTGGACAGTGCGATGGCGAGCAGGCTGTCGCCGAAGGACACCGCGTCGCCGGTCGGGCTGATCGCGTCGCCCGCGCCGTACCAGATGACGCCGACGACGAGCGAGACCAGCGGCAGCAGGATCAGCGCCGCCGCCGACAGCAGCCCGGACACGATCGCCTTCTGGCGCAGCACCCGGTGCCGCGGCACCGGGATCGCCAGCAGGTACTTCAGGCTCGACCACGACGCCTCGCTCGCGATGGTGTCGCCGAAGAACAGCGCGACGATCATCGGCAGCAGGAACGTGCCCGACACGAACAGCGCCAGCACCACGAAGTTCGGCGCGCTGGCCGTGGCCAGGTCCACGAACCCGCCGCTGCGCCGGTTCGGGTTCGACTGCCCCGCCTCGAACGCGATCACCAGGATGAACGGCAGGATCGCGACGAACCCGAGCAGCAGCTGCGTCCGCCGCCGCTTGAGCTGACGCCGGAGTTCGACGCCGAGCCCGAGCGTCCGCCGCGCGGAGTAGCCCGCGACGGCGCCGTCCGGCCCGACCCCGGCGTGTTCGCTCGAGGCGAGGTCGCTCAGCTCGTCCAGCGCGTGCGGGTCCGTGTGGACCCCTGAGTTCGAGCTGTTCACGACTGGTCTCCCACCAGTTGCAGGAACGCGTCTTCCAGCCGGCGCCGCGGCCCGGCCTGCTCCACGGCGACCCCGGCGCGGACCAGGGCCGCGACCGCTTCGGCACGCGGCAGCCCGTCGAGGTCGGCGTGCACGAGATCGCCTTCGACGTCGACCGTGCTGACCCCGGCGATCGCCTTCAGCGCCGCGGCGGCCGCGGCCGGGTCGTCGACCCGGAACGTCGCCTCGCCGCCGGCCGCGGCCAGCTCGCCGACCTCGCCCGAGGCGACCAGCGCGCCGCGGTGCATGACCACGACGTGCGTGCAGGTCTGCTCGACCTCGGCCAGCAGGTGGCTGGACACCACCACGGTGCGCCCGGTCGCGGCGTAGCGCTGCAGCACCTCGCGCATCTGGTGGATCTGGGGCGGGTCGAGCCCGTTGGTCGGCTCGTCGAGCACCATCAGCTCCGGCAGGCCGAGCATCGCCTGGGCGATCGCCAGCCGCTGCCGCATGCCCTGGCTGTAGGTCCGCACCCGGCGGTCGACCGCGCTGCCGAGCCCGGCGATCTCCAGCGCCTCGCCGAAGTGCGCCTTCTCCGCCGGCCGCCCGGTGCTCGCCCAGTACAGCCGGAGGTTCTCGCGGCCGGACAGGTGCGGCAGGAAGCCGGACCCCTCGACGAACGAGCCGATGCGCGAGAGCACCGGCGCGCCGGCGGTGATCTTGTGGCCGAACACGCGGATGCTGCCTTCGGTCGGCGTGATCAGGCCCATCAGCATCCGCAGCGTGGTGGTCTTGCCCGCGCCGTTCGGCCCGAGCAGGCCCAGCACCTGGCCCGGTTCGACGCGGAACGACAGGTCGTTCACGGCGACGAACCCGCCCGCGTACGTCTTGCGCAGGCCCTCGATGACCAGCGGCGTGGTGGCCAGCTCCGGGTCGACGTCGGTCGCCCGGCGCCGGCGCAGGGCCGCGAACAGCACCGCGGCGAGGGCGATCGCCAGGGTGACGGCGATGCCGACGATCTGCCCGACCGGGGCCGGGGTGCCGACCGACGTCCCGGGCACGACCGGCAGGGCCAGCGCGGCGCCGCCGCCGGCGAGCGCGACGCGGAACACCGCGGGCGCGGCCGGCGCGGCGAACGCCTGGTCGGTGGTGCCGACGACCAGCCGCAGCGAGTGCCCGCCCTCGATCGGCCGGACGATGCCCGGCAGCGTCACGGTGACCTCGACCGGGTTGCCGTTGGCGGGCAGCCCGCTCACCCGGAACGGGGCGATCGCGTTCGCCGGCAGCACCCGCGAGCCGTCCTGGCCGACGTCGTAGAGCTTCGCGAACAGCACGGCTTCCGGCTGCGGTTGCGCCGGGTCCGCGGCGACCTGCAGCCGCACGGTGGCGGCGCCGCTGACGACGACCTGCCCGTCGACCGGCGCGGTGGTGAACTGCGCGGCCTGGCCGGGCGGGTCGTTGCTGAACAGCGCGCCGAGCCGCGACGTGCTGCTCGCGAGGCCGTTGAGCCCGGGGATCCCGCTCACCGCCGCGGGGTTCGCCCCGGCCGGGCGCACGACCGGCTGGACCGGGCCGGACATCGGCAGCAGCCGCCGCTCGGTGGCCGGGCCGGTCAGGCCGGGGTAGGCGGCGGCGTTGACCGTGCGCACCGACGGCGTTCCGTTGGCGCGCAACGTGCCCTGGACGTCGTAGCTGAACCCGGTGCCGGGGTCGCCGCCGGTGACGGCGGTCCAGAGGAAGTCGCCGATCTTCCCGCGCAGCTGCGGCCCGGGCTTGCCGCCGTCGTGGCCGCCGGTGTACCAGACGGTCTTGACCTTGCCGCCCGCCGCGGTGATCTGCCGGGCGGTCGCGTCGGCCTGGTCGAGGCCGAACAGGGTGTCGCTCTCGCCCTGCACCAGCATCGTCGGCACGGTGATCTTGCTCGTCACGGACACCGGGGAGACGCGGCGCAGCAGGTCGAGGCTCGCCTGGCTGGACGCGCCGGTGGTGCCCAGCTCGGTGTAGGCCTTGCAGACGGCGGCGGTGAACCGGCCGCACGGGTCGGCCGACCCGGCGCGCGGCCCGCCCCCGCCCGAAGGCGCGGCCGGGACGGCGGCTGCGGCCCCGGCGGCGCCGGTAGACCCGGTGTCGGTCGCCTGCCCGGCTTCGGGCGCGTCGGCCGACGGCGCACCGCTCGAGGCGGGACCGGAGCCGGCGGAGAAGAAGATGCCGGCCCAGCTCTTCTTGAACACGCCGTCGGTCGCGAACGCCCCGGCGGCCGGGGTGCCCGCCGCCGGTGCCTTCGGGGCGGCCGCGTTCGGGACGAGGGCCTGCCCGAGGTCGTTGTAGGTGATCACCGGCGCGATCGCGTCGACGCGCTTGTCCGTGCCGGCCAGCAGCAGCGACAGCGCACCGCCGTAGGACGCGCCGGTGACGGCGATCTTCGGGTCGCCGCTGCTGTCCGTGGTCACCTGGTGCTGCGCGACGAGCCGGTCGATCAGCCGGCTCGCGTCGGCGACTTCGCCGTCCGGGTCGTTCAGCCCGATCTTGCCGGTGCTCTTGCCGAACCCGCGCGCGGACCACGTCATCACGACGAAGCCCTTCCGGGCGAGTTCGCGGGCGTCGTCGGCGACGCTGGTCTTGTCGCCGCCGAAGCCGTGCGCGAGCAGCACCGCGGGCGCGGGCACGGTGGCGGGCAGGTAGGTGGTCGTGTCGATCTTGACCTGGTCGGCCGAACCCGGCGCGGCGGGCATGTCGATCAGCGCGTCCTGGGTGGGCACCGCGGGCGGGGCCGTGTCGCGCGTCGCCCAGAGGACGGTCGCGGCGGCCAGGACCACCACGACGGCGCCGAGCGCGGTGAGGCGGCCGCGGCGGGAGCGCGGGAGCGGGAGTCGGGGCACGGGGTGACCGTATGTGAAGTTTCCTGAGAGTGCCCTCCGCAACTCACGTCGATCACACGCTGATCACACGCTCGGGACCACCTGGTGGACCGAAGTGACCGGAATTACAGGACCAACCTGGTGACGTGCGCGATTCCGGCTGGCGCTCGGGCGGGGAGAACCGGCAAACTGGACGCGCTGTGAGGGGAGTATTCCTTCGCGGCGGTGTCGTCAGCACGGTGGCCATGCGCCCCCGGCACCGTCGGCCGGTGTTCGCACCGGCGGAAGAGACCTCCGGTTAGTTGCTCATGCGCGCTATCCGGAGGTTCTGGTTCCATGACTGTCCCCCTGTGGCTGTGGATCGCCACGATCGGTGGCCTGCTCGCGCTCATCGCGCTCGACCTGGTCATCGTCGATCACAAGCCGCACGCGGTCACCACGGGTGAAGCCGCGCGCTGGGTGGTCTTCTACGTGTCCTGCGCGGTGCTCTTCGGCGCCGGCGTGTGGTTCTTCGCCGGGCACGACCCGGGTGTCGAGTTCTTCACCGGGTACATCACCGAGTACTCGCTGAGCGTCGACAACCTGTTCATCTTCATGATCATCATGGCGTCGTTCAAGGTGCCCGCCATCCACCAGCACCGCGTGCTGCTGGTCGGGATCCTGCTGGCGCTGGCGATGCGCAGTGTGTTCATCGCCGTCGGCGCGGCGTTGATCGAGCAGTTCGTCTGGGTGTTCTTCCTCTTCGGCGCGATCCTGGTCTGGACCGCGATCAGCATGCTGCGCGGCAAGGGCGAGGACGAGGAGTACCACGAGAACGCCGTCACCCGGCAGGTCCGCAAGATCGCCCCGGTCACCGACGACTACCACGACCACAAGTACACCGTGAAGATCAACGGCAAGCGGATGATCACGCCGATGCTGCTGGTGATCGTGGCCATCGGCTCCGCGGACCTGCTGTTCGCCGTCGACTCGATCCCGGCGATCTTCGGCATCACGCAGGAGGCGTTCCTCGTCTTCACCGCCAACGCGTTCGCGCTGATGGGCCTGCGGCAGCTGTACTTCCTGCTCGGCGGCCTGGTGACGAAGCTCGTCTACCTGACCTACGGCCTCGCCGTGATCCTCGCGTTCATCGGCGCGAAGCTGTTCCTGCACGCGCTGCACGAGTACCACGTGGTGCCGGACTGGCTGGACATCAACAACTGGATCTCCCTCGGCGTGATCATCGTCGTCCTCACCGTCACGACGGTGACGAGCCTCGCGAAGGCGCGGCGCGACGAGCGCAAACAGGTGACCGCGTGACGACCGACGAAAGTCGTTCGCACCGCTAAGGGATTCGGGTACCGTCGGACGGGTGCGCCCTGCCGACATCGAAAGCCTCGTCGTCCCCGGCCGTCCCGCCCTGCGCGGAGACCTGCTGCTGACCGCCGTCCAGAACCCCGACCTGAAGACGAACGCCGCGCACAGCGCGCTGCGGCGCGTGTCGTTCGACGGCGGCGAGTCCGCGTGGACGCACGGTCCGCGTGACTCTGCGCCGTCGATCTCCCCGGACGGGCGCTGGGTGGCGTTCCTGCGCGCCGGGGAGGGCGAGGGGGCCGACGGGCGCCCGCAGCTGCACCTGATGCCGGCCGACGGCGGTGACGCGCGGCGCCTCACGTCGTTGCACCTCGGCGCCGGCGAGCCGGTGTGGGCCCCGGACTCCCGGCGCGTCGCCTTCGTCGCGCGGGTGCCCGAGGCCGGGCGCTACGGAACCGAAGACGCCGACGGCGAGACGCCGGAGCCGGCGGCCGAGGCCCCGCGCCGGATCACGCGCATGGACTACCGGATCGACGACATCGGCTTCCTCCGCGACCGCGTGCAACGCCTGTTCGCCGTCGACGCCGTGGCGGCGTTCGAAGCGGGCGACGAGCCGGCCCTGGAACCGCTGACGTCGGGCGAGTTCGAACCGGCCCAGCCGGTGTGGACGCCGGACGGCAGCCGGATCGTCTTCACCGCGGCGCCGGACTGGGACGCGGCCGAGAGCGACGTGCGCGACATCTGCGCGATCTCCGCCGAGGGCGGCGAACCCGAGGTCCTCGTGCGCGGCGAGGGGTACTCGGAGCGCCCGGTGTTCGGCCCCGGCGGCACGTTGTTCTACTTCGGACAGTCCTTCGAGGACCACCGCGAAGCCGCGGCGACGGGGCTTTACGCCGCGACGCCGGCGTTCGGCGCCGGACCGGTGGAGGCGCGCCGGCTCACCGACATCGAGACGGTCGACTGCGAGGCATCCGCCGGGCCGCCGGCGCCGCGCGAGGGCGACGTGCTCGTGGCCGTCCGCAACCGCGGCGCGGTGGAGCTGCGCGCGGTCCCGCTCGACGCCGTCGACGCGCCGCTGGCGGACCTGACCGTGGTCTACGCGGACCGCTCCGCGGTCCGGTCGTTCACTGTGGACGGTCCGGTGATCGCGGCGGTCGTCGCCACCCTGGAGACCTCGGGTGACCTCGTGGTGCTCGGCGCGGTCGCCCCGCGGGTGCTGACCGACTACTCGAAGCCGTTGCGGGACAAGGGACTCCGCCCGGTTCTCGAGCTGGAGACCACCGCGCCGGACGGCTACCCGGTGCACGGCTGGCTGGTGCTGCCCGAAGGCGAGGGCCCGCACCCGGTGCTGCGCGTGGTGCACGGCGGCCCGTTCGCCCAGCAGGACTGGGCGGTGTTCGACGAGGCGCAGGTGTTCGCGTCCGCCGGGTACGCCGTGGTGCTCGGCAACCCGCGTGGTTCGGCGGGCTACGGCCAGCAGCACGGCCACGCGATCACCCACGCCTTCGGCACGGTCGACGCCGACGACGTCCTGGCCCTGCTCGACAAGGCGCTGGAGCGCCCGGACCTGGACGCCTCGCGCGTCGGGATCATGGGCGGCTCGTACGGCGGGTTCATGACGAGCTGGCTGGCTTCCCACCACGGCGAGCGGTTCCGCGCGGCGTGGAGCGAGCGCGCGGTCAACGCGTGGGACTCGATGGCCGGCAGCTCCGACATCGGCTACACGTTCGTCGACTCCTACATCGGCGCCGACCCCGAGGTGCAGCGCGACCGCAGCCCGCTCAGCTACGCGGACAAGATCCGTATCCCGTTCGCGGTGGTGCACTCGGAGGAGGACTGGCGCTGCCCGCTGGAGCAGGCGCAGCGGATGTTCGTCGCGCTGCGGCGCGCCGGCGCGGACGCGGAGTTCCTGCTGTTCCCCGGCGAAGGCCACGAGCTGTCCCGCTCCGGCCGGCCGCGTCACCGCGTCCAGCGGTTCGACGCGATCCTCGAGTGGTGGGCGCGGCACCTGTAACCGCACCGGTCTTGTCCCGGCCCCGGCCGCCTGCGAATCTTCGTACCCATGACGCTGCCCGAGGTGGACTTCGAGCTGGAGACCTGGCGCATGGTGCTGTTTCGCAAGGGACCCCGCGCCGACGAGATCTCCGAGGAGATGGCTCGTGAACTGCGGGCCCGCCACCTCGCGGCCGCCCGGCAGCAGCAGGCGGCCGGGTCGCTGCGGCTCGCGGGCGCGATCCCGGAGCCGTCGGCCGCGCTGCCGGTGACCGGGGTGGCGTTCTTCCGGACGTCGGAGGCGGAGACGCGCGCGATCCTCGACGCCGACCCGGCCGAGCAGGCCGGGCTGATCGCGTCGGAGATCGTCGGGTTCGTCTGCCCGCGGGGCACGCTCGGCTGAGCGGGCCCGGCGCTCAGTTCAGGAGCGTGTAGTTCAGCTCTTCGCAGACGCGGCCGAGCGGGACGTCCAGGCCCGGGTGGTCGAGGGGCAGCAGGACGTCCGGCGCGATCGGCAGGGCCGCGCCGGCCGGCGGGTCCCACAGGCAGATCGCCGGGTCGCCGGAGTCCATCGAGGAGCGGTACCAGAGGCCGTCGAGGTCGCTGAAGGCCGCGCGGATCGCCCGGGCCCAGGCCTGCGTCAGCTTCTTCGGCCCGCTCGAGATCTCCTGCGACGCGCCGACGCGGGTCGGCCACAGGCCGGTCAGGTCGAGCAGACGCAGCGTGCGGGTCGGGCGGACCACGACCAGCCGGGGGCCGCGGGTGCGGCGGTCGACCGTCGAGCTGGTCTGGTAGACCTCGGCGATCGACGTGCGCACGGTGAGGCCGAAGTAGAGCACCCCGTTGGCGGGGTCGGTGACCGGCGCGCCGCCGCGGCCGGGCGACTGCTGGTCGAACCGGCCGTGCGGGAGCGGGCCGGTGTAGCGGAACGAGTTCCACTGCTGAGGGTGGTTGCCGTGCGCCGTGAAGATCCGCACCAGCCTGGTCGCGGGCTGGACCGTCACCACGTCACTGGCGCGATTCAGCTGCCGGACCAAGACGGATCGGGCGGGCGGCAGCGGTAGCCGGGCCATGGGTCGGGGGTGGTCCGTCCTTGTCGGTGATCTTGCTCGGGGAGGTCCAGCCTAGAACGGCGAGCCGAGCGTGGCGATGAGGCGCGCGACGTGCTCCGGGTCACCACCCGAGAGGAGCCACTGGCGCGGGGTCGCCGGGTGGTCGTTGATCACCAGATCGGGTTGGGGGGTGCTCATGAACGCGGCGACGACGAGCGCGGGCTGGTCCTCGGGCAGGGCTTTGAGCACGACCTCGAGGCCGGGCAGCACACCCGAGCCGGCGAACTGCCACGCCGGGAGCCGCCAGCCGCTGTCCTTCCAGCCGGTCAGCCGGCCTTCCTTGAGGCGGTGCCGGATGCGGCTGTCGTCGACCCCGAGGGTCTTCGCCGCTTCGTTGACGCTCAGGGCGCCTTCGGCGAGCACGGCGTGGGCGGCGACGGTGCGCGCCCGGAAGTCCGGTTCCTCTTCCCGCCGCGGCGAGAGATCCAGGCCGACATCGGTGAGCGCGGCGCGCTGATCGGCCGAGAAGTAGTGCGAGGGATCGGGATTCGGTGGGGAAAGCCTGCGCGCGGCGTCTTCGACGAGCGTGAGGAACTCGTTCGCGTCGACCTTCAGACCCGCCTTGGCGAGGATGTTCTCCAGCGCTACAGACATGCCGCTCAGGTTAACCCGAAACAGCGCGGCTGTGCGGGTTCGTGCGGGTTCGTGCCCTATCTGTGGGCGAATTCACCAGAGATCGACACTTTACGCACATCATCCAACACGTTGAGTAGGCAACTTCCGCAAAGTTTGCCCGCATCGGGCGAGGTTGTCCAGTCGCCCATGCGCTTGACACCCCGCCTCCGCCGACTTAGGTTCCGTGTGAGTAAACGATTTCCGCTCCGTGCTCACAGGATCCGGCGAGTTGGCGCCGGTCATGGGGGACACAGGGGGTGGGGCGTGCCTGGGGGGCCTGGCACGAGCCGGCCCCCCAGGCACGTTTGTCCCCGGTCCAGCTTCACGCGAGTCCACGCCGAACGCCCGCGCCCCGAGCCTCCGGCCACGCGACCCGACGCTCCGGGCACGCGAGCCGACAGTCTGGGTACGCGAGCCGACAGTCTGGGTACGCGAGCCGACAGTCTGGGTACGTGGGCCGGCAGTTGCGCGAC
The DNA here is from genome assembly GCF_036114655.1 of Amycolatopsis sp. NBC_00348. NCBI lineage: Bacteria > Bacillati > Actinomycetota > Actinomycetes > Pseudonocardiales > Pseudonocardiaceae > Amycolatopsis > Amycolatopsis sp. NBC_00348. The sequence continues at coordinate 853,138 of NZ_CP107994.1, forward strand.
CTGATGCTCCAGGTGCGTGAGCCGACCGCCTGGTGTGTGAGCTGATCTTCTTGGCGCGCGAGCCGGCTCTGCCGGGAACCGGCCCTGGAGTGCGAGAGCCGACCCACCGAGTGCGGTGCCGGTGTTCGGGTGCGCAAGCCGACCGTTCAGGCGCGCGAGCCGACTCTCCAGGTACGCGAGCCGACTCTCCAGGTACGCGGGCGACTGGCTGTGTGCGTGAGCCGACCCGTCAGGTGCGCGCTCCGACGCTGCCCGGAGCTGGTCTCAGGTGTGCGAGGGGGTCGTGCGGGTCAGCGGCGGGAGCTCTTCCGCTCGATCAAACGTGCTTCCAGCGTGGTCGTCGTCGTGTCGCGGGTGCTGTCCGAGATCCGGGCCAGCAGCAGCTGTGCCGCTACCCGGCCGACCTCGTACGCCGGTTGGGCGACCACCGTCAGGGGTGGGTCGATCAGGGTTGTCCACGGGGCGTCGTCGAACGAGACGATGCCGATGTCGCGGCCCGAACGCAGGCCGCGGGACGACAGGGCCTCCAGGACCCCGATCGCCATCGTGCTGTTCGCGACCAGGAGCGCGTCCGGCGGGGACGGCTCGTCCAGCAGCTCCAGCGCCGCCAAGCGGGCGCCTTCCGCGCGGTACTCCGCCCGCCGGAACACGGCGTTCTCCTCGCCGACGACGTCGGCGTAGCCCGCCAGGCGGTCGTCGGCCGTGCGGACGCCCGCGGGGCCGGTCAGACAACCGATGCGGTCGTAGCCGCCCGCCAGCAGGTGCCGGGTCGCTTCCGCCGCCGCGTGGCGCGTGTCGACCAGCACCTGGTCGCCCGCCGCTTCCGGCAGCGGCCGGTCGACCGCCACCAGCGGCGTGCCCTGGCGGTGCAGGCCCTCGACGTTCGTCGACCGGCCGGTGGGGGACAGCACCACCCCGGCGACCCGCTCCTGCAGCGCGACCTCGATGTAGCGCCGCTCCTTGTCCTCGTTCTCGTCGGAGTTGCAGAGCACCACCGAGTACCCGGACCGCTGCGCGAGGTCCTCGACACCGCGCGCGATCGCCGTGAAGAACGGGTTCTCGACGTCGGAGATGATCAGCGCGAGCACCGCCGTCTCCTGACGGCGCAGGTTCCGGGCCAGCCCGTTCGGGTGATAGCCCAGCTCGGTGGCGGCTTCCTGCACCCGCGCGGCCAGCGTTGGGTCCACTGTGGACTTGCCGTTGAGCGCGCGCGACACGGTCGCCGTGGAGACGCCGGCCCTCGCCGCGACGTCACTGATGGTGGCCACACGCCCTCCCGATCGAAGCCCTGGTCACACTTCGAGGGGGAGGATAGCGCTCCCGGTGGTCGTTCACCGTCCGCTCACCGATCCGGGCCGGGGCACCCTCGCCGTTAGGCCGAACGGACCTCGTCCACTGTGGACCGCCCGGCGAAGTAGGCGCGCGGGGTCAGGCCGGTCAGGGCCCGGACGTCCCGGCTGAGGTGGGCCTGGTCGGCGTACCCCGCGGCGGCGGCCAGCGCGGCCAGCCCCGGCGCCCGCATCGCCAGCGAGACCGCGCGCTGGAACCGGCTCACCCGCAGGTAGGTGGCCGGCCCGTAGCCGATCGCCTGGACGAAGCGCCGCCGCAGCCGGCGTTCGGCGACGCCGACCTGACCGGCGGCCTCCGCGACCCGGGTGGCTCCGGCGTCCAGCCGGGCGACCAGTGCCGCCACCGCGGGGTCGGGCGGTGGGGCGTCCGGCAATCGGGTGGCGATCGCGGCCGCTGGGGAGAGTTCGCCGGAAAGCAGCCGCTCGGTGAGCAGCTCACCCTCGTGACCCCACAGCTCGCGCAGGGGGACGCGGTGGTCGCGCAGCTCGTCGGCGGCCACGCCGAGCACCGCCGCCGCGCGGCCCGGGGTGAACCGCACGCCGTGCATGACCTCGCCGGGCACGGTCACCGACGACCAGGCCCGGGTGTCCGGGCCCGCGACGAACACCCCGCTCGCGCCGACGACCAGGTCCAGGCAGCCGTCGGGCACGATCCGCTTCGGCGCCGAGGCGGCCGACCGCCACACGCAGCGGGCGACGCCCCGCAGCGGCGGGGGTGGCGCGACCTCTTCGTACATACTCCGATCATGCACCTGGGGTCCGACAATTTCGCGCCGCCCATCGACTCGCTGGCCTGGATCCACGTCCGCGACCGGCGGCTGTTGTCGGTCCGCACCACCGGGAAGACGAAGTTCTACCTGCCGGGCGGCAAGCGCGAGCCGGGCGAAGGCGACGTCGCGGGGTTGTGCCGCGAGATCCGCGAGGAGCTCGGGATCACGCTCGACCCGCTCAGCTTCCGGTTCTTCGCCGCGATGGAGGAGCAGGCCGACGGGTTCGCCGACGGCCGCCTGGTGCGGATGACCTGCTACACGGCCGCGCACGAGGGCGAGCCGGCGCCGTCGCGGGAGATCGCGGAGGCGGCCTGGCTGAGCACGGCGGACGCGCCGGTGTGCCCGCCTGCTGGTCAGCGGGTGCTGCGGATGCTCGCTGACGCCGGGCTGGTGGATTGACCACGCGGCTCATGGCTGCAGGTCGGCGATGCCGTGGTCGTTTCGTGTGTCCGCCCGCCGGTCAGCGGGTGTTGTGGGTGCTTGCCGGAGCTGGGTTGGTGGATTGACGACACCGCTCACGGCTCGAGGCCGACGATGCCGACCCGAAGCCGGGTTGGTGGATGGCCACGCGGCTCACGGCTCCAGGTCCACGACGCCGCGGCCGCTTGGCATGTCTAATGGCACCGATGCCTGGTCGTGGACGATCAGCCAGGCGCCCTCGATCTTGCGGAAGCCGAACGTCGCCCGGACCCACATTCCGTTCGTCGCCGTTCCGTCGCCCAGGGTGCCGCTGAGTCGGCCGAAGCAGTGGCCGAACGCTATGTCGTCACCCACCGTCAGCGTCAGGTCGCGTACTTCGTACCTCACCTCCGAGAACAACGTGAACGCTCTCGCCCAGTTCTTCAGCTTCGCCTCGACGCCGACGTGCTGCAGCGGCGGCTCGACGTCGAACGACACGACGTCCGCCGCGTAGATCCGCCTCAGCGCGTCGAGATCCTTGGCTTGGATCCCCTCGACGATCTTGCCGACCTGCTGCCGGATCGCGTCGTGTGCCGTTGTCGTCATCGTCGTCCCCTTCGGTTGTGGACCTTCACTGATAACGACGACGCAGCCCGTGGGAATGTGAGGTCCACGGCGCACCCGATTGGGTGAAAGTTGGACTTCTTGCCGACCAGGCGTTAACGCGGAGTTAGGTCACGGCGAGATGTAGACGACGTACTCGACGGAAGTGCGCTCGACGAGAGAAGACCTCTCCATGAGTGTTCCCATCGTGACTCAGACCGTGAAGCGTGCGAAGCACGCGAAGTCCGCCGAGCGGGACCGCGGCCGCTGCCGGCCCGCGGGCAACGTCGTCGTCGTGCTCGGGGTGCTCGCCCTGGCCTTCGCGGTGACGTCGTACGTGGTGCCGCGGTCCGGCGGCGGCCCGGTGCGGGACGAGCCCGTCGCCGCCCCCGTCGCGCCGGCCGCGGTCCGCACCGTGACCCACTCCGTCGTCTACGAGCTGCTCGGCGCGAACGGCGCCCGCAACGTCACCTACTCGGCCGCGGGGTCGACGCTGGCCCAGCAGACCGAGGTCACCACGCCGTGGTCGACCACCTTCACCCGCGTCGGCCCGGCCGACCGCACCGAGTTCTACAGCATCGCCGCCCAGAACCCCGGCCCCGGCGAGCTGCGCTGCCGGATCGTCGTCGACGGCGTCGTGCTCGCCGACAAGGGCGTGAGCGCGCCGGGACGCCAGTTCAGCTGCGCCGTCTGAAAGCCGCGTAAGGCAGGATCGGCGGTGTGATCACCTTCGGGCCCGCCCTGGTGGCGGTGCTGGTCCTGCTCACCGCGGCCGGGGCCGCCATCGTTCGCTGGGGTGAGCTGGGCCAGGGACGGGCGGTGCTGATCGCCGCCGTCCGCGCGGTCGCCCAGCTGGCCCTCGTGTCGCTGGTGATCACCACGATCCTGCGCTCGAACCCGCTGACCGGCCTGTTCGTGCTGCTCATGTTCGGCATCGCCGCGGCGACGTCCGCGCGCCGCGCCGGCGGCTGGGCGAACCTGCCGTGGACGGCCCTCGCGATCGCGGCCGGCGTCGCCCCGGTGCTCGCCCTGGTCCTCGGCGCCGGGGTCGTCCCGCTGCGCCCGATCGCGGTCGTGCCGATCGCCGGCATCGTCATCGGCGGTGCGATGACGGCGACGTCGCAGGCCGCGCGCCGGGCCCTCGATGAACTCGAGGCCCGCCACGGCGAGTACGAAGCCGCCCTCGCCCTCGGCTTCATGCCCCGCCCGGCCGCCCTCGAGATCTGCCGCCCGTCAGCCGGGCACGCACTCATCCCGGCCCTGGACCAGACGCGCACGGTCGGTCTGGTGACGCTGCCCGGCGCGTACGTCGGTGTCCTGCTCGGCGGCGCGGGCCCGATTCAGGCGGGCACGACGCAGGTGCTCGTCCTGATCGGGCTGCTGGCCGCGGAGGCCGTGGCGATCCTGGTGACCGTGCAGTGCGTCGCGGCCGGGAAGCTCAGCCGAGCGGGTTAGCCAGGTGCGCGGTGTCGTTGAAGCGCCGCACGATCCAGTTGTCGCCGTGCAGCACCAGGTGCGAGATCGAGCCGTTGTCCGCGCCGAGGTAGGCGAACCGCTCGACCGAGCGGCCGGCCTGGGCGAACACCTCGCCGATCACGCCGCCGTGGGTGAAGACCGCGACGCGCTGATCGGGGTGGGCGGCGGCGATGCGGGTGAGCGCGTCGCGCAGCCGGGCCCCGAACGCCTCGTCGGACTCCGCGCCGGGGATGACGTCCCAGCGCTGCTCGGCCCACAGCCGGTCGACGATCGGGTGGCCGTCGGTCGTGTACTTCCGGAACAGGCCGTTCTCCCAGTCGCCGAGGTGGATCTCGCGCAGCTCCGGCTCGACGACCGGGGTGATCCCCAGCTTCTCGGCCAGCGGCGCGGCGGTCTGCACCGTGCGGCGCAGCGTCGTCACGTAGATCGCGTCGATGCGCTCACCGGCCAGCCGGTCGCCGACGCGCCGGGCGTGGTCGCGCCCTTCCGGCGCGAGGTCCGGGTCGGCCTGGCCGTCGACCAGGTCGAACGGGGCGCTGGCCCGGGCCGGCGCGGATTCGCCGTGCCGGACCAGGAAGATCTCGGTGGCGCCGGACGGCGGGGTGAACCGGTGCTGCCGGTACTCGATCTCCTGCTCGGGCGTGCTCATGGCCCCGACCCTAGCCGAGCTGTTTGTCCACGAAACACCATCGCCACGTCTCGCCCGGCTCGAAGCTGCGCATCACCGGGTGCCGGCTCTCGTGGAAGTGACGGGTCGCGTGGCGGCGCGGCGAGGAGTCGCAGCACGCGACGTTGCCGCACTTGAGGCACATCCGCAGGTGCACCCAGGTCGTCCCCTCCTCGACGCAGGCCGCGCAGGTGTCCGGCGAGCTGGGGTCCTTGTCGACCCACTCGTGGGCCAGGTGCTTGCACGAGCCGGCCGTCGCGGCCGGGGTGCGCAGCTCGCGGCCCTCGACCTCGGGTTCCTCCTCGGCGCGGTCGAGCATGGACTCCTCTATGTCGAGGCGCTCCAGGACCTTCCGCAGGACGTCGTCGTCGGCGCTGCCGGCGGCACGGGCCTTCAGGAACTGGTCGCGTTCGACCTCGAGGAGCTGGATCCGCAGCCGGCGGTAGGCGTCACTGGGCGTCTCGGCCAGCACGCTCTGGCGGCCCAGCTGCTCCCACGCCGAGTCGGACCGGTTCTGCAGCCGGTCGCGGATGCGCTGGATGATCTCGGGCGGGTCGTCGGGCTGCTGGATCTCCTCGAGCTTCAGCAGGGCCGCGGTGGTCATGTCGTGCAGCACGGACGCCTCCTGCAGCGCGTCCTCCGCCGGGTCCGGCCGGGGCAGGCGCAGCCGCCGGATCAGCGGCGGCAGCGTCATGCCCTGCACGGCGAGGGTGCCGGCCACGACGACGAACGCCGCGAGCACCAGCACGGCCCGCTGCGGGGTGTCGGCGGGCAGCACGAACGCGGCGGCGAGCGTGACCACCCCGCGCATCCCCGCCCAGGAGATCACCGCCGAGTAGCGCCACGGCCAGATCTTCGCCTTCTGCCGCTTCGGGATGAGCCGCCGTTCCAGCCGTTTCACGGTGCCGATCCCGAGCATCCACAGCATCCGCGTGGCGATCGTCGCGCCGAGCACCGCGACGCAGATCCAGGTCAGCAACCCGAGCGACAACCCGGTTTCGCTGACCTCGGACAGGATCCGCCGCAGCTGCAGGCCGATCAGCAGGAAGACCATGTTCTCCAGCAGGAACGCGATGGTCTGCCAGTTCAGCCTGCTGGCCAGGCGCGCCGAGCCGGAGAGGATCTTCGGGGCCTTGTGCCCGAGGATCAGCCCGGCGACGACCACCGCGAGCACACCGGATCCGTGGATCGCCTCGGCCGGGATGTAGGCGATGAACGGCACCGCGAACGACAGCGCGGTGTCGAGCACCGCTTCGTTCATCCGCGCGCGGATGAACGCGGCCACGAACCCGATGACCAGCCCGACCACGATCCCGCCGATGGCCGCGCGCAGGAAGTCGGCGCCGACCTGCCAGATGCTGACCGAGCCGGCCAGCGCGGCGATGGCCGTGCGCAGCGCGACCAGCGCGGCCGCGTCGTTGAACAGGCTCTCGCCCTCCAGCAGCCGGATCAGCTTGCGGGGCATGCCGACGCGGCGGGCGACGACGCTGGCGGCGACCGCGTCCGGCGGCGCGACGATCGCCCCGAGCGCGATCGCGCCGGCCAGCGGCAGGTCGGGGACCACGGCCCAGGCGACCAGCCCGACGCCGAAGGCGGTGAACACGACCAGCCCGACCGACATCAGCCCGATCGCGCCGCGGTTCTTGCGGAAGTCCACGAGGGACGTCTGGATGGCGGCCGAGTACAGCAGCGGCGGGAGCAGGCCGAGGAGCACGACCTCGGGGTCCAGGTGGTACTCGGGCACGCCCGGCACGTAGGACGCGCCGACGCCGACGACGATCAGGCACAGGGGTGCGGACCAGTCCAGCCGCCGCGCGAGCGCGCTGACGACGAGGACGGTCACGACCAGGGCCACTATCTCTGCCGCGATGTGCACGGGGTAATCATCACCCGGACCGCCGTGGCGGTGTGCCGCGCGGGTCGGTTCTGGTTGAATCCTCCCTGGCTCAGCGAGTGGACGCCGCCGGCTCCTGAAGCCCTGCTTGATCCGTTTCGTCCGATCATGGAGGGTTTTGATGGCGGTTTCGCGAACACGACGTCTGCTGCGGCTCGGCCTGGTGGCCGCGCTGACGGCCGCGGCACTGGCCGGCGGGGTGGCCACCGCCTCGGCCGCGTCCGTCCCGTTCACCAGCGTCGTCCCGGCGCCCGCGAGCGCCGTCCCGGCGAGCGGGGTGAGCTACACACTCGGTTCCGGCGTCGCGATCTCCGCCGACGTCGCCGCGATCGGGGACCAGCTCGCGACGACCCTGCGCCGGTCGACCGGCTACGCGATCCCGGTGCACACGCCGCCGTCGGGCACCGACGGCGTCCGGCTGCTGCTCTCGGGCGCGCCGGATTCGGTCGGTGACCAGGGCTACCAGCTCGACGTCACGGCGTCGGGCGTGGTCGTGCGGGCCCGGCAGGCCGCGGGCCTGTTCGCCGGCGTCCAGACGCTGCTGCAGCTGCTCCCGCCCGCCGCGCAGGGCGCCACCACCGCGGCCGGGCCGTGGGTGCTGGCCGGCGGCCGGATCACCGACCAGCCGCGGTTCGGCTACCGCGGCGCGATGCTCGACGTCGCCCGGCACTTCTTCTCCGTCGCGCAGGTCGAGCGGTACGTCGACCAGCTCGCCCGCTACAAGGTGAACACGCTGCACCTGCACCTGGCCGACGACCAGGGCTGGCGGATCGTGATCAACGGCTGGGAGCGGCTGGCGACCTACGGCGGCAGCACCCAGACCGGCGGCGGGCCGGGCGGCTACTACACGCAGGCCGACTACGCCGCGATCGTCGCCTACGCGCAGGCGCGGTACATCACGGTCGTCCCGGAGATCGACATGCCGGGCCACACGAACGCCGCGCTGGCCTCCTACGCCGAGCTGAACTGCGACGGCAAGGCACGCCCGCTCTACACCGGCACCGACGTCGGGTTCAGCTCGCTGTGCACGTCGAAGGAGATCACGTACACGTTCCTCGACGCCGTCATCGGCCAGCTGGCGGCGCTGACCCCGGGGAAGTACCTGCACATCGGCGGGGACGAGGCGCAGTCGACGAAACCGGCCGACTACAAGACGTTCATGAACCGCGTCCAGCAGATCACCGCGTCACACGGCAAGAGCGCGCTGGCCTGGCACGACGTCGTCAACGCGACCCCGGCGGCCGGCACGGTCGCGCAGTTCTGGGACACCACCACGAGCAACAGCGCGGTGGCGACGGCGGCCAGGAACGGGACGAAGCTCGTGCTGTCCCCGGCGAACCACGCCTACCTCGACATGAAGTACACGTCGAGCTCGCCGATCGGGCAGGACTGGGCCGGGCTGGTCGAGGTCAAGAAGGCCTACGACTGGAACCCCGGCGCGTACCTGTCCGGCGTCGCCGAGTCCGCCGTCTCGGGCGTCGAAGCTCCACTGTGGACGGAGACGGTCACGACGAGCGCGGACGTCGAATACCTGGCCTTCCCGCGGCTCGCGGCGATCGCCGAGCTCGGCTGGTCGCCGCAGAGCACGCACGACTGGACGGCGTTCTCGAAGCGGCTCGCCGCACAGGGACCGCTCTGGAAACTGCTGGGGCTCAAGTACTACAAGTCGCCGCAGGTGCCCTGGCCGGCCGGTTCCTAGCCGCGGCGGCGGCGCAGGCGGAAGTACAGGCCGAGCACTCCGAGCAGGGCCGCCGCGCCGCCCGCCCAGGCCAGCCCGGCGCCCCACACCGGGCCGAGTGAGACGCCCTCGTCGTAGTGCGGGCGGGCGGCGGCCGGCAAGGTCGCGGCGAACTCGTCGACGCGCTGCTGGATGCGGGCCCGGTCGACCGTCGAGAGCGAGTCGGCGCCCAGGTCCTTCGCGAGCGCTTCGACGGCGTGGTTCTGGGCTTCGCTGAACCCGGGGTAGCGCACCGAGGAGCCGCCGCGCGGCATACACGCCAGCACCAGGCCGTCGGACTCGTCGAAGTGCGCTTCGCCGGCACCGCACTCGGCGCCGGGCCGCGAGAAGTCGGCGAGGTACGCGGTGTCGGCGGCGTGCTGTTCCGCGATGCCCGTCACGACCGCGGCCGCGCCGAACGCGGTGAGGGCGAGGAGCAGGACGACCGACAGGACGCGGATCACCATGCGGGCATTGTCCGCCTAGGCTGGCTTCGTGACGATAGCAGAGATCGCGGGCGGCGCGGTGCGCGGCTCCGCGCGGGACGGGGTCAGGACGTTCCTCGGCGTGCCGTACGCCGAGCCGCCGGTGGGGGCGCTGCGGTTCCGCGCACCGCGGCCGGCGCCGCCCTGGTCCGACGTCCGCGACGCGACCCGGTGGGCCCCGCGGGCGCCGCAGCCCGAGCTGACCGGGCGGGGCTTCACCGGCGACGAGGACTGCCTCTACGTCAACGTCTACTCGCCGGAGGGGCCCGGTCCGTACCCGGTGCTGGTGTGGATCCACGGTGGTGGCGGCGTGATGGGCGCGCCGCACCAGTTCGACGGGTCGGCGCTGGCCCGGCGCGGGGTGGTCGTCGTGACCGTCGCCTACCGGCTCGGCGTCCTCGGCATGCTGCACCTGCCCGGCGTCGCCGACGCGAACCTTTCGCTGCGCGACCAGGTCGCCGCGCTGGAATGGGTGCGTGACAACATTTCCGCGTTCGGCGGCGACCCGGCGCGGGTGACGCTGGCCGGGCAGTCCAACGGCGGTCGCACGGTCGGGACGCTGCTGGCCGTGCCCGCCACGCGCGGCCTGGTCCACCAGGCGATCGTGCAGAGCGGCACCGGCGTCGGCGCGGTGGTGCACACCCCGGCCGAGGGCGCGGCGATCGCGTCGGCCGTCCTGAAGGAGCTGGACGTCTCGGCTGCGGAGCTGGCGACGTTGCCGGTGACGCGGGTTCTCCAGGCGCAGCAACGGGTCTCGGCCGCCTCGGGCACCAAGGTCACCTACCGCGTGGTCGTCGACGGCGACCTGCTGCCTTCGCGCCCGCTCGACGGCGTCCGCGAAGTCCCGCTGCTCATCGGGACGACGGCCGACGAGGAAGACCTGTTCAGCTGGCTGCAGTCGGGCGGTGCGAAGCTCCTCGGCGCCGGCTCGACGATGCTGGGGCCCGCCGCGATCGACAAGGCCGTCGCGGCGTACGCCGAGCTGCTCGACTGGCCGGACGAGCAGGTCCGCAACCGGGCGCTGACGGCGGGGGACTGGTGGATCCCGGCGATCCGGTTCGCCGAGAAGCAGCGCGACGCCTGGATGTACCGCCTCGACTGGCGGATCGCGCCCCGCGGCCGCGGCCTGGGCGCGCCGCACGGCCTGGACCTGCCGTTGATGTTCGACGACATCGGCAACAAGAACTGGCGCTTCCTCTTCGCCGGCCGCCCGCGCCCCACCGAGCGCCTGCAGGCACTGGCGACGGAGATGTCGAGCGCCTGGGTGCGCTTCATCGCCACGGGCGACCCGGGCTGGCCGCGCTACACGCCGTCCGAGCGCATCACGCGCCTCTTCGACGACGTCAGCACCACGGTCCCCGACCCGGACCGCGCCCAGCGCCTGCTCTGGGACACCTTGTAAAGCCGTGAAGGACTCCTTACCGGCGCTAAGAGCCGGTAAGGAGTCCTTCACGGACTTGGGCTAGACGGTGATCTTGTCGACGTTCGGGCCGCCGTTGGCGGTCGTCGCGGTCGTCTTGATCTTGTTCGGCCCGGCGGTCAGCGTCACGTGGACCGTGACCGTCTGCCAGGTGTCCCAGTTCCCGGTGCCGCCGAAGGACAGCGCGGACGCCACCTTCGTGCCGTTCACCGAGACGTCCATCGGGCGGTTCACCGTGGTGCCGTTGGCGTACCGCAGGACGACGTCGGCGGGGCCGGCGGCCGCCGCGTCGACGGAGAACTCCACCGCGCTGCCGGTCGCGTTGTCGTAGTTGACGAACCCGCTGCCGGTGAACCCGGCGTGGTTCGACTCCGCGACACCGCTGGTGATCGTGGCGTCCTCGGCCTGGTAGTCAGCCGGGGTGCCGGGGGTGCCCGGATCGGTGGTGCCGTTCGCGGGGACCGTCTTCGTGCCGGTGTTCCAGCCCGCGACCCGCACGGACGGCGTCGCGCCCTTGAGGTCCGCGGTCCGGTACGTCGCGGTGAGCGTGGCCGACTCGCCGGGCCAGAGGCTGACCTGGTTGTCGGTCCACGTCACCGGCAGCACCGGTGCGCCCGCCGCGCCGAGGACGTGCGCGTCGACGAAGAACGCCGGCAGCTTGCCGGTGGAGCTGTTCTTCAGCGTCACCTTGGTGGTCGTGGTGCCGTCGGAGTTCGCCGCCGAGTTCGCGGTGGTGTCGACCGCCACCTGGCCCAGGCTGTTCAGCCCGGTCAGGTCGGCGTACGACGTCGTCGGCGTGTAGTACCAGTCGCTGTTGTCCCAGTCGAGCGTGTCGGCCTTGGTGGACAGCCAGTAGACGTTGCGGCTGACCTCCTTGCCCGACGGGTCGGTCAGGACGAGCTTCGCCAGGTACGTCGTCGACAGGCCGCTCACCGCGGGGATGGTCAGCGCGGTGGTCTTCGCGCCGTCACCGCCGACCGAGAGAGCGGTCTTTGACTGGGTGAACTTCTCCGTCCCGTCGAGGTTGTACAGCTTGACCGACGCGGTCAGGTTCGCCGCCGCGTCGTGGTTGTGGTTGACCACCACGACGGACTTGTTGTCGTAGGAGTACTGGATGTGCAGCGGTTCATTCGCCTTCTTGGCCCCGAAGTACGAGCCGTTCTGGTCGAGGTAGGCGTCGAACAGCTGCCAGTGCAGCGACGTCCAGCCGCTGTTGAGCATCCAGTAGATGATCCCGGTCGACGGGTTCGAGCTGTCGCTGAAGTTGCGCGAGTGCGACTCGAACTCGGCGCGGACGTTCTCGTACTGCGCCAGCTGCGCCTTGCGGACGAAGTCGTCCAGGCTCGCCGGCTTGCCGTAGCGGCCGGTCAGCGCGTCGCCGTAGAGCTTCAGGTTGGCGAACGTCGAGGACGACGACCGGTGGTACTGCGCGGTCGACGGGCTCTTCCACAACGTGTCCAGCTCGCTCGGCGACATCATCCGCTTGAGCGTGTCCATCGTCGGGATGTCCGGCCCGGCGCTGGTTTCGGAGTTGAAGCCGAACGCCCCGCCGAGGTCGGTGTGCGCCTTGTCGTACCAGTAGTTCGGCGGGACGTAGTCGTACGGCCCGTTCATCTTCATGCCGGACGCGCCGAGCTGCGGCGACGACTTCGCCGACGCGGCCGGGACGATCGGGGTGGCCCAGTCCGCGGCCTTCAGCGCGTCGAGGTAGTTCTTCTCGATCGTCGCGTCGGGGGCGAAGTCGCTGCCGATCAGGAACGAGATGACGCTCGGGTGATCGCGCAGCCGCTCGGCCTCCGCGGTCATCGACGCCTTGGCGATCGGGTAGTCGGCGGCGGTCCAGGGGTCACCCTTCTCGCTGCCGTTGACCTGGCCCTCCCACTTGTCGCAGCACTCCCAGCCGGGCAGCGTCAGCACGCCCATCCGGTCGGCGAGGTCGAAGAACTCGTCCGGCTCGATGTGCCCTTCCAAGCGCACGGTGTTGAGCCCGAGGTCCTTGACGTAGGCCAGCTTGTCCGCCGCGTACTGCGCGTTCCAGCGCAGGAACAGGTCCGGCGAGTAGCCGCCGCCCTTGATCAGCAGCGGGCGCCCGTTGATCGTGTACGCCCGGCCGCCGGCAGAGTTGACCGTCGACTTCACCTCGCGCACGCCGAAGCTCTCGTGGGAGGTGTCCGACGCCGTGCCGCCGACGTTCGCGCTGAGGTCGAGGTCGTAGAGCGGCTGCCCGCCCATTCCGGCCGGCCACCACACCTGCGGGTTGTCGATCCCGACGACCGGGAAGGTCACTGTCTTCTTTTCTTTGGCCGCCAGGGAAACCGTCTGGCTGATCGTCTTGCCGGCGACCGTGCCGGACACGGTCGCCGAGACCGCGGCCGCCGAGTCGTTGCGGACGTCGGCTTTGACCGTGAGGTCGGCGTGCGTCGTGCCGGTCAGCTTCGTCACGACGTGGCCGCCGCGCAGCGCGACCGGCCCGCTGCGGCGGACCAGGACGTCGCGCACGATGCCCATGTTCTGGTCCGGCGGGGTCTGCGCCCAGTCGATCCAGCCCATCGACAGGTCCTTGTCCGGGTCGTTCGGGTAGACCTTGAACGCGACGCTGTTCGTGCCGGCCTTCACCTGCGCGGTGATGTCCAGGTCCTGCCGCGTGTAGGCGCCGTTGACCTGCGCCTTGTCCGCGATCTTCGTCCCGTTGACCCAGACGTCGGCCTTCGACAGGACGCCGCTGAAGTCGAGGTAGGTGCGCTGGGTGGTGTCGGTGACGGTGAGGTCGGTCCGGTACCACCACGGGACCTTGAAGTCCGCGGTCGGCACGTTCTTCATGTTCGTCGAGTAGAACGGGTCGGCGTACTTGCCGTTGGCCAGCAGCCCGGCGTAGACCGTCGAGCGCGGGCCGACCGGGTACCAGCCGGCGGTGTTGAAGCCGGGCTTCGACACCGCCGAGTCGTCGCTGACCTGGGCCGAGGTCTGGATCAGGAAACCGGGGACCGCGGTGGCCGGGCCGGCCGCGGCGACGGTGGCTTTCGCCGCCACCTGCCCACTGGCCGCCGGAACGGCCGCCCCGCCCAGCGCGACGGCCAGCGTGACCGCCGCCAGCAGCCGTAAGGTTGTTCTTTGCCGATGACTCACTAGCTGCGCCTCCTAGGCACCACGGCGGCGAGGGACGGTGACCATCGTTAGGGAACTTTCCTAACAATTGCGGACGATAGTAGCGGTCCGGTCACTCCGGGAACAGGGGTGTTCGTCCGGTTGGTCAGGCCCGCGCCGCGTGCCACGCGGCCGCCGCGCGCAGGGCCAGCAGGAGCGGCAGCGAGCCGTCTTCCCAGATCCGCCGCGGGAGTGCCTCGCTCAGCGGAACACCGCCGGCCAGCGCGGCGCCGACCACCGCGAGATCGACGTCGAAGAGCGTCAATCCGGCGCTGTAGAGCCGTTCGCCGCTGACCGGCCGGCGTCCGGCGACGTCCGTGCTGTCGACGTCCAGCTCGGTCAGCCCGAAGAACTCCGGCTTCGCCCCGCGTTCCATCCAGCGCGCGAAGCCGACCAGCCGGGTCTCGCGGAGGTCTTCGGGCTTGAGGCCGCTTTCCTCGCACAGCTCGCGTTCCATGCCCGCGCGGACGGCGTCGTGCAGCAGCGGCCTGGGCTCGCCGGCCGGCGTCCGCAGGTCACGGGGTTCGAGCGAGCCGCTGCCCGAGGGCGCCAGCAGCAGCCCGCTCGCGGCGTTGAGCGACGACTGCCGGACGGTGACGAGCTTGCCGTCGGTGGTGAAGGCGACCGTGGAGACGCCGACCAGGTCCGTCAGCGCGCTGCTGCTCAACGTCCGCAGCGCGCCCGCGGAGTCGGTGAGCTCGGCCTTGCGCAGGTCGTACTCCTCGCCGGTCTCGCCGCGGGTGATGCGCAGCGTGCCGAGCTCGTTCGAGCAGACGGCGTCGAAGAACCGCGCGCGGTGCAGCCGGATCGGCGCGGGTCGCGAGCCGGCGGCGGGCAGCGGGTCGCCGTGCATGCCGACGACGGGGCCGTTGAAGAGCAACCGCCCGCGGGCGCGCAGCGGAAGCACGTGCGGCGCGGTCGCCTTCAGCGCGGGCGGCAGCCGGTAGGGCTCCTCGGCGACGGTGATCGTGTGCTGCCCCGCCCAGAGGTCCCGGTCGATCGCGGCGCTGACCAGCGCGGTCCCGCGCGCGGGCACGGCGAGGTACTCGGACGGCGGATAAGCGGCGGGCGGCGGCAGGTCACCGGTGGGGAAGGGCGCGGCGATCGCGGTGAACTCGAACCCGGCCCAGCGGCGGCGCAGCAGCCGGACGTCCCGGGTGAAGGTGGTGACGCCGAGCGCGAGCGCGACGACCGACAGCACGACGCCGACGGCACTGGGCAGAATGGTGACGACGCCGAGCAACACCCCGAGCCCGGACGCGGCGAGCGGCCATTCCCGGGCACCGATGAAGCCGAAGTAGTCCGCCTTCGCCCGCGCGCGGCGCGTCAGTTTTCCCATCGCCGCACTGTTTTAGCACGGCTACGGCGGTTCGCGGGACGGGTTTCGGCGACTGCCGTTGATCCGGTCCGCCCGGCTTCAGGCTGCCGCGGCTTGCTGTAGCTGGCCGGGCGCGTCGTCCGGCGTGCGCGACGCTCGGCTTCCGGTCGCCTGCTCGACGCGGCCGCGTCAGGCTTCCGCGTCGAGGTAGACCCAGCGGCCGTCGTCGCGGCGGAAGCGGCTGTTCTCCTCCAGGAAGCCGTCGCGGCCGCGGTGGCGGTAGTGCGCGCGGAACTCGACGGTGCCCTCGTTGTGCAGCAGGCCGCCGCCGGTGCGGGCGAGGATCTCCAGCCGCGTCCACTCCTGGCCGGCGTCGAGCGCCAGCTTCCGCGGCCGGGTGTCCGGGTGCCAGGTGCGCAGCAGGTAACCGGCGTCCCCGACGGCGAAGGCGCTGAACCGCGACCGCATCAGCAGCTCGGCGGTCGGCGCCGCCAGGCCGCCGTCGTGGAACCGGCCACAGCAGGCGGCGTAGGACCCGGTGAGGCCACACGGGCAGGAAGCGGGAGACATCCCGGAATTGTGCCACGGCGCGCCGAGCGGGCGGCAGCCGTCCTTTGTGGACTAACCCGCGTTGACCGGCTTGCCGCTTTCCCGCGCCTCCTGGGCGCCGCGCACCGCGAGGCGGTCCGCGCGCTCGTTGCCCGGCAGGCCCGCGTGGCCCTTCACCCAGAGCCACTCCACCTCGTGCTCGCGGACCGCTTCGTCCAGGCGCTGCCACAGGTCCGCGTTCTTGACCGGCTCGCGCGCCGCCGTCTTCCAGCCGTTGCTCTTCCACCTCGGGAGCCACTGCGTGATGCCGTTGCGCACGTACGTGCTGTCGGTGAACACGCGGACCTGCGACGGCCGCTTCAGGCTCTCCAGCGCGCGGATCGGCGCCGTCAGCTCCATGCGGTTGTTCGTCGTCGGGGTGGCTTCACCGCCGTACAGCTCGCGCTCGTGCCGCCCGTACGTCAGCACCGCGCCCCAGCCGCCGGGTCCCGGGTTTCCGCTGCACGCGCCGTCGGTGTAGATCTCCACGGCCTGTCCGTCCTCGCCTGCCACGGCGGCGACCCTACCGGTCGTCTTGCCCTCGCCCCGGGCCACCACGCCGGGTTACGGTGGAGATCCGGAACGGAGTGGGAGGCGCTCCGATGAACGGGCACGACGCGAGTGACACGACCGACGGCGCGCTGCTGGGGTACCTCACCGACGCCGATCGCGAGTACCTGCTCGCCCAGGGCGTCCGCCGCCGCTTCCGGGCGGACGACGTCGTGCTCATGGAAGGCGACCCGTCCGACCACGTCCACGTGCTGGTCTCGGGCTGGGTACGGATCTCCACGATCGTCGAGGACGGCCGCGAGGTGCTCTTCGGGCTGCGCGGCCCCGGCGAGGTGCTGGGCGAGCTGGCGGCGATCAACGGCTGGCCGCGCACGGTGTCGTGCCGCGCCATCGAACCGTGCCACGTCGTCCAGCTGACCGGCGACCGGTTCCTCGCCGCGCTGCGGGCCCGGCCCGAGATCGCCATCGCGACGATCAAGACCGTCGCGGTCCGGCTGCGCGCCGCCGAGGCCGCCCGCGTCGACTCGGCGGCGTACGACGTGAGCCGTCGCGTGGCGGTCCACCTGGTGCGGCTGGCCGACGAGCACGGCCGTACCGTGGCCGACGGCATCCTCATCGAGGCGGGATTTTCGCAGGAGGACATGGCGGGGCAGGTCGGCGCCGCCCGCCGGACCGTCGCGCGGGCGCTGGCCGTCCTGCGGGAGCGGGGCGTCGTGGAGACCGGCCGCCGCCGCATCCTCATCCGCCGGATGCGCGTCCTGCGCGCGCTGGCCCGTTCTGAGCCGAACGGCACACAACGCCCGTGACAACGGGCCTCTGAGAACCGCCCGCCTCGCGCGATTCTGGGATCGGCCGGAAAAGAAAGAGATGCCACCGGCCGGATTCCGTTTTTGAGCGAGGCTCGGGGGAGTGCTTGTCGTGAACGTCTACTGCAAAATCCGGACCCTGGTGAAATCCGTTTCCGCCGCGTTCGCCGCCGGCGTCGTAGCGGGTTTGCTGGTGGCCTCCGGAACCGCGGCGGAACCGGCGGCACCGATCCCCGCCTCGTCCTGGGTGCAGCGATGAGGAGGTGTGTGATGGAGAGCCACTCGATCTGGGCGCTGATCTTCGGCGCGAACTGACGCACCCGCGGTGCGGCCCGGTCGGCCGGCTCGTGGGGGGTCGACCGGCCGGGCTATTCGCCCGCACGCAACTGTCCGCTATTTGTCATGCCGCCGCGGAACTGCCGCTGGTAAGGTGACGAGCCGTTCTGCGACTCTCTTTCTGCCGCAGTGAGAAGGAGGGCCGGGTGACGGCGGAGAACTCCTTCCCGTTCGTGCGCGAGCTGAACGAACTGCGCCGCGGCCGCGGTCTGGACGCCACCGATCTGCACCAGCGGATCGGGCCGTGCCTGCGCGAAGCGTGCCGGATCGCCGAGGCCGACTCGCCCGCCGCCGCGCGGCACAAGCTCGTCCTGCGGCTCACCGAGCTCTGCGGCCGGCTGCCCGCGGACCTGCGGCTGGCCGCGCTGGCGGCACTCGGCCTGCACGAGGAGGCGGCCGGGGAGTTCCTGGACCGGCGGATCTCGTGGCTGGCCGGCATGCTCGACCGGGACCCGCGCACCGCGCGCCGGCGCATCGACCTCGCCTTCCGCCGGCTCGACGAGCTGCTCGGCGAACCCAGCCGGGGCCGGGACCTGCATCCGCTGGCCGGCTGGTACGTCGAGTCGATGAAGGTGATGCTCCGCTTCGACCGCGAACTCCCGGACCTGCAGGAGGAACGCCGGATCGTCGCGGAGGTCGACGAGCTCGACGAGCTGGTCCTGTCCTTCAGCGTCCCGGCCGTGCCCGGCACCGACCCGGTGCCCGACATCACCGCCGACGTGCTCTTCGGCGGCGAGATCGTCGAGGCCAAGCAGGTTTCGGCGAGCCACGCGCAGTTCGTCATGCGGCTGCCCAGCCCGCTGCGGCTGGGCCAGCGCCACGAGTACGGCATCCGGTTCACGCCGCAGCGGACGTCGTTGCGGCCGTACTACGCCCTCACCCCGTTGCGCCGCTGCGAGGAGTTCTCGGTCCGCGTCCGCTTCGACCGCGCCGATCCGCCGGCCCGGGTGTGGCGGCTCAACGGCGTGCCGGGGCGGGTGGTCGACGACGGCGTCGACTCGGGGGACGCGCTGACCGTCAACCGGGTCGGCGAGGTGGGGCTGGAGTTCCACGAGCTGCACCAGGGGCTGAGCTACGGCCTGCAGTGGTCGTTCGACCCCCGGGGTGACTGAGCCGGACTGAATGAGCCGGGAGGAATGAGGAGGCCGTGCGCACCGTCCCGCTGGCCGCGACCGTCGTCCGGATCGGGATCGTCGCCCCGAGCCGCGGCCGCACCGCGCGTTCGGTGCACCTCGCCGTCACCCTCGACGCGGTGCTGGACGAGGTGTTCGAGCGCGTCCCGGTGCCGTACCGCACCCCGAGCTGGTATCGGCGCCCGGAAGGGGACAACACGACGCTGGTCATCCCGCCGGCGGTGCCGCCGCGGTGGGTCGCGACCGGGCTGGTCGAGCTGGTGGCCGAGGCGCTGGGCCGCCGCAACCGCCACCTCAACGAGTTCGGCCGGCTGCGCCTGCGGCTGGCGGTCGCCCACGGCGACGTCGTGCTGCGCCCGCCCTACTTCGGCGGCGCCGCGGTCGCGTTGTCGTCCTGGCTGTGCGACTCGGACGAGCTGAAGGCAGCGATGACCGCGGCCCCGGAGGCGGACCAGGTGCTGATCGTGTCCGACCGGCTCTACGACGAGGTCGCCGGTGAGGGCGAGCACGACCTGGACCCGGCGGTGTTCCGGCGGGTCGTCGTCGCGGCCGGCGGCGGGCGGGAGATCGGCTGGCTGCACGCCCGTCCGGATGCTGGGACGCGGAATAGTGGGGCGGGGGACGGGTTGCCTCCTGTGTAGCCGACGGGAAGGGGCCCAGCGATGAGCACGTTCACGCAGGAGTGGCAGGACTGGAAGACCGGGCGCGAGTCGGACCTCGCCGCACCGCACGGCTGGCTGGCGCTGGTGTCGCTGGACTGGCTGACCGACGCCCCGCGCGAGTACCCGGGCATCCCCGGCCGCTGGTGGCAGGACGCCGACGCGGCGTACGTCGACCCGGCCGGCGCCTCGCTCGAGCACGACGGCACCCCGATCACGGACGTCCGGCGCTTCGAGCTGGTCAACAGCGGCGCAGGCACGCGCGTGCTGGCCGGCGACGTCGAGATCGAGGTGGCCCGCCGCTCGGGGTACCTGATCCGGGTGCACGACCCGAAGGCCGAGGTGCTGCGCGCTTTCCACGGCGTCCCGGCGTACGAGCCGTCGCCGTCGTGGGTGCTGTCCGGCCGCTTCGAGCCGTTCGACGCGCCGCGGCCGACCACGGTGGGTGCGGTGGTCGAGGGCCTGAGCCACGTCTACACCGCGCCGGGCCTGGTCCACTTCGAGCACGACGGCGTGTCGCACACGCTGACCGCGTTCAACGGCAAGGAAGGCGGCTTCAGCATCCTGTTCACGGACGGGACGAGCGGCGTCACGACGTACGCGGCCAACCGCTCGCTGCCGGTCGGCGCGCCGGCCGCGGACGGCACGGTGACGCTGGACTTCAACCGCGCGGTCAACCTGCCGTGCGCGTTCACGGACTTCGCGACGTGCCCCCTGCCCCCGGCGGGCAACCACCTGGCCTTCGCGGTGGAGGCGGGGGAGAAGACCCCGTACGAGCGCTGACGGGGTCTGCCCCAGGCTTCAGCTGGCGACGTCGATCACGACGCGGTTGGGCGCGGTGAGCGTGAAGACGTTCACCGTCGTCCGCGACCGCACGCCGAGCCCGACGGTCAGCTGGGCTTCGAAGTCCCCGGTGACGGCGACGGCCATGACGTTGCGCAGGTTCCACGTCCGGAACTTCTGCGGCCCGGTGTAGGTGGGCACGCCGTTGTCGTCGTGCGCGGCGGCGAACGGCACGGTGACGTTGATGAAGTACTGCCCGGTGAGCCACACGACGTCCCCGGTCGGGTCGGCGGTGAGCTCGTCGAACAGCTGGTAGCTGGGGCTGGGCGCGCCGCCGGCGGTGAGGTCGAGCACGATCCGGTCGAACCCGGGGTTGGCCCCGGTCCGGATGGCGGTCAGGGTGGGAACGCTGGACACGGCGGCGTTCGCGGGCGCCGCGGCCGCGGTCACCGCGGCGGCGAGCAACATGGTGACGGCGACGAGGGCGCGTCTGACGGGTCTGGACATGGGTGGGCCTCCTGGCGGGTGCGAACCGGTGGAAGCCCCAGCGCTGGGGTCATGCGGGGGACGCCCGGTTCGTCCGGGGAGTTGCCCGGTGCCCGGGATCGGCGGCCCAAGCGTTATCCGGCTGCTCCGAACGTGTCGTGAGCGGGAAACAGTGCTCTGACGCTGTTTCCCCACTCACGACCGCGTTCGGCACGTCACCAGCCGCGTTCGCGCCATTCGGCCAGCTTCGGGCGCTCCGCGCCCAGCGTCGAGTCGTCGCCGTGGCCCGGGTAGAACCACGTGTCGTCCGGCAGCTCGTCGAAGATCCGGGACGACACGTCGTCCACCAGCGTCGAGAAGTCCTCCGGGGACGTCGTCCGCCCGACGCCGCCCGGGAAGAGCGAGTCGCCGGTGAACAAGTGCGGGTGGCCCGCGGGATCCCGGTAAAGCAGGGCGATCGAGCCCGGGGTGTGACCGCGCAGGTGGATCACCGAAAGGGTGACCTTGCCCACCGTGAGCGTGTCTCCGTGCTCCACCAGGAAGTCCGGCGGGACCGGCAACGGCTCGGCGTCCAGCGGGTGCGCCGCGGTGTTCGAGCCGTTGGCCCCGGCCACCGCGCCCAGGGCCTGCCAGTGGTCCTGGTGCTGGTGGGTCGTGACGACCGTGCGCAGGGCCGGGCGGTCCGGGCCGTGGCCGATCAGGTCGGAGATGCGCTCGGGGTCGCTCGCCGCGTCGATGAGCAGGGCTTCGTTGTCTGCCCGGCACACCAGCAGGTACGCGTTGTTGTCCATCGGACCGACGGACAGCTTGGTGATGGTCAGCGCGTCCAGGGTCCGCCGGGAGGCGTCGCCGCCCGGGTCGACGTGCCCGGTGTAGGTCTCCACGATGTTCACCCCGCCCACGGTAGTCGGGGCACCGCAAGCGGTTCCACCCGCACAAGCGTGCGCTCACCTCGCCACGTAGGCTCGCCGGAGCCCCGCAAGCCGACCCCCGCGCCGACCCGTGCCGACCCAGGGAAGACCGTGCCGACGACTCCGACGCCGACCCCGGTGCGAGGCGTACGCCGGATCAGCTGGGACCTCCTGCGCGTCTTCGCCGTCCTCGCGGTCATCCTCGGACATGTCACCCACCAGGGTGCACTTCTGCACCCGGAGCTCACGGGGTACCCCGTGCGGGTGACCGCGCAGTTCGGGGCGGCGATCCTCCTGGTGATCTCCGCGTTCTTCGTGTGTGCGAGCCTCCGCAAGGGCCATCCGGGCCGGTGGCTGTGGAACCGGGTCGCGCGGCTCGTGCCCGCTTACCTGGTCGCGGTGCTCGTCACCTACCTGGTGACGCGGTACGCCGCCATCCGCTTCAGCGGGCTGCCGTTCCCGCCGGGCCTGACCGGCTTCCTCTTCGGCGTGCCGCAGGGCCTGCCGACGGACCCCTCGCCCTGGTACATCCCGACCTGGGCCGACCTGCTCGCCAACCTGGGCATGGTCCCCGAATGGGGTTACCGCTTCGAGTGGTTTTACTACCTCGACGGCTCCTACTGGACACTCCCCGTGCAGCTCGCGGCCTTCGCCTGCGCGGCGCTGCTGTGGCCGCGGGCGTGGCGGACACACCGGGTGACCGTCGGCCTGCTGTGGGCGCTGATCCTGGTGCCGCTGGTGATCCGGTTCGCGATCGTCCCGCCGTCGCTGGAGCCGTCCACGCACCAGAAGGTCGTCGACTCCGTCTTCTACGGCCTGGGCCTGCACCGCGCGCACGTCTTCGCCATCGGCGCCGCCCTCTGGCTGTGGTCGAAGGAGCGGCTCGCGCACTGGCACATCGCGCTGTTCGTGCTCGCCACCTGCGTGGCGCAGGACCTGCAGGTGTTCCCGTTCCACCGCGAACTGCCGCAGGACGCCCAGCGCTGGCCGTCCACGATCGGGTTCGCCGTGCTGCTCGCGGGCGTCTGCTTCGCCGCGCGCGGACCGGACTGGCGCTTCCCCGGGCTGCGCCGGATCGCCCCGGCCGTCACCTGGCTCGCGGGCATCTCGTATGGTCTTTATCTGGTGCACCAGGAACTGGGTTACATCCTGGCGCGCGCCCTGATCAACCTCGGCGTCCCCGGCTGGCTGCGGCTCCCCGCGGTCGTGGCCGCCGCCGTGCTGGCGGGCTGGGCGATCACCGCGGGCGTCGAACGGCCGGTCCACCGGTGGCTCACCGCTCGCCGGGATCGCCGTCGCAAGCCGGAAGAACCGCAGGTCACGGACTCGGAGCCGGTTTTTGTCGGTGGTGGCTCGTAGCATGGAGGCCGCCGCTCGTGCAGTCTCCGACCGAGCCGGCAACCAGCTGAGAATGACACTGAAGGGACCCTGGCGTGGCTGATCGCCTCGTTGTTCGCGGCGCCCGCGAGCACAACCTCCGCGGCGTGGATCTCGACCTGCCCCGCGACAGCCTGATCGTGTTCACGGGTCTGTCCGGCTCCGGTAAGTCGAGCCTCGCCTTCGACACCATCTTCGCCGAGGGGCAGCGCCGGTACGTCGAGTCGCTGTCCGCGTACGCCCGCCAGTTCCTGGGGCAGATGGACAAGCCGGACGTCGACTTCATCGAGGGCCTCTCGCCCGCGGTGTCGATCGACCAGAAGTCCACCTCGCGCAACCCGCGCTCGACCGTGGGCACGATCACCGAGGTCTACGACTACCTCCGGCTGCTCTACGCCCGCGCCGGCAAGGCCCACTGCCCCAAGTGCGGCGAGCCGATCAGCAAGCAGACCCCGCAGCAGATCGTCGACCAGGTGCTGGAGATGGACGAGGGCGTCCGCTTCCAGGTGCTCGCGCCGGTCGTGCGCGGCCGCAAGGGCGAGTACGTCGACCTGTTCGAGAACCTGCAGCAGCAGGGCTACGCGCGCGTGGTCGTCGACGGCACGGTGCACCCGCTCACCGACCCACCGAAGCTGAAGAAGCAGGAGAAGCACCAGATCGGCGTGGTGATCGACCGGCTGAGCGTGAAGTCGAGCTCGCGCCAGCGGCTCACCGACTCGGTCGAGACGGCGCTGCGGCTGGCCGACGGGCTGATCGAGCTCGAGTTCGTCGACCTGCCGGAGAACGACCCGCACCGCATCCGCGGCTTCTCCGAGAACCTGGCCTGCCCGAACGGCCACCCGCTGGCCATCGAGGACCTCGAGCCCCGCTCGTTCTCCTTCAACTCGCCCTACGGCGCGTGCCCGGTGTGCACCGGCATCGGCATCCGCAAGGAGGTCGACCCGGAGCTGGTGGTGCCGGACGACGAGCTGTCGCTGGCCGAGGGCGCGATCGCGCCGTGGGCGGGCGGGCAGAGCGCGGACTACTTCGTCCGGCTGCTCGAGTCGCTGTCGGAGACCATCGGGTTCCGGATGGACACGGCGTGGCGCAAGCTGCCCGCGCGCGCCCAGAAGGCGGTGCTGCACGGCGTCGACGAGCAGGTGCACGTCCGCTACAAGAACCGCTACGGCCGCCAGCGGTCGTACTACGCCAGCTTCGAGGGCGTCATCCCGTTCCTCGAGCGGCGCCAGGAGCAGACCGAGTCCGAGTACATGCGCGAGCGGTACGAGGGCTACATGCGCGAGGTGCCGTGCCCGACCTGCCAGGGCACCCGGCTCAAGCCGGAGATCCTCGCCGTCACGCTGCAGCACAAGACCCGCGGTGACATGTCGATCGCCGAGGTCTGCGGGCTCTCCATCGCCGAGGCGTCGCAGTTCCTCGACGAGCTGGAGCTCGGCCAGCGCGAGTCGATGATCGCCGGGGCCGTGCTCAAGGAGATCCAGGCCCGCCTGCGGTTCCTGCTCGACGTCGGCCTGACGTACCTCTCGCTCGACCGCGCGTCGGGCACGCTGTCGGGCGGCGAGGCGCAGCGCATCCGGCTCGCCACGCAGATCGGCTCCGGCCTGGTCGGCGTGCTGTACGTGCTGGACGAGCCGTCGATCGGCCTGCACCAGCGCGACAACCACCGGCTGATCGAGACGCTGACCCGGCTGCGCAACCTGGGCAACACGCTGATCGTCGTCGAGCACGACGAGGACACCATCCGCTCCAGCGACTGGGTGGTCGACATCGGCCCGGGCGCCGGCGAGCACGGCGGCCACATCGTCCACAGTGGACCGTACAAGAAGCTGCTGAAGAGCAAGGAGTCGCTCACCGGGCAGTACCTGTCCGGGCGCCGCAGGATCGAGGTCCCGGCGATCCGGCGGCCGATCGACAAGAAGCGGCAGCTGACCGTCATCGGCGCGCGCGAGCACAACCTGCGCGGGCTGGACGTCTCGTTCCCGCTCGGCTGCCTCGTCTCGGTCACCGGCGTCTCCGGCTCGGGCAAGTCGACGCTGGTGAACGACATCCTGGCGACGGTGCTGGCGAACAAGCTCAACGGCGCCCGCCAGGTGCCGGGCCGCCACACCCGGATCAACGGCCTGGCCCAGGTCGACAAGCTGGTGCGCGTCGACCAGTCGCCGATCGGGCGGACCCCGCGGTCCAACCCGGCCACCTACACCGGCGTCTGGGACCACGTCCGCAAGCTGTTCTCGGCGACCACCGAGGCGAAGGTGCGCGGCTACCAGCAGGGCCGGTTCTCGTTCAACGTCAAGGGCGGCCGCTGCGAGGCGTGCGCCGGCGACGGCACGATCAAGATCGAGATGAACTTCCTGCCGGACGTCTACGTCCCGTGCGAGGTCTGCAAGGGCGCGCGGTACAACCGCGAGACCCTCGAGGTGCACTACAAGGGCAAGACCGTCTCGGACGTGCTCGACATGCCGATCGAAGAGGCGGCGGAGTTCTTCGAGCCGATCAAGGCGATCCACCGGCACCTGCAGACCCTGGTCGACGTCGGCCTCGGATACGTCCGGCTCGGCCAGCCGGCGCCGACGCTGTCCGGTGGTGAGGCGCAGCGCGTGAAGCTGGCGAGCGAGCTGCAGAAGCGCTCCACCGGCAAGACGGTCTACATCCTCGACGAGCCGACCACCGGTCTGCACTTCGAGGACATCAACAAGCTCATCGGCGTGATTAACGGCTTGGTCGACAAGGGCAACTCGGTGATCGTGATCGAGCACAACCTCGACGTGATCAAGACGTCCGACTGGATCATCGACATGGGCCCGGAGGGCGGCAACGGCGGTGGCACGGTGATCGCCGAGGGCACGCCTGAGCACGTGGCCGGGGTCGAGACCAGCTACACCGGCGAGTTCCTGCGCCACGTCCTCACGGCCGAGTAGGCCGAGTAGCGCGTCACCGCTCCTTGCCGGTGGTCTCGTGGACCACCGGCGAGAGCGGCCCGTAGTGCAGCGCCCGGAGCCGGTAGGCCGAGCCCTGTTCACCCGGGAGGGTGGACAGGGCGCACGTCGTCGTGTCCCGGTCCGTCACCTCGATCGGCGAGAAGCCCGGCTCGCCCGGGCGGCGGATCTCGAGCAGGAACCCGGCCTCGTCGGCCGAGCGGTCGGCCCAGGTGAACGTCACCGCGTCGCCGTCCGCCACCGCGTGCAGCGCCGTCGCGTCCGTGGCCGCCGGCGCGCCCGCGGTCGTCTCGGCCGACACCGGGCCCGTGAACGGCTGCTCCCGGTAGTAGAACGGCGTCTCCGGGATCAGGTCCGGGTGGTGGTAGCTCGTCGCGTGCGGCGGCAGGAACTGCAGCGTCGTCCACGGCCCGGCCGGGGCGTTCGCGTACTCCACGCGGTGCCCGGCGGCGTCGTCGTCGGGCCACGACAGCACCACGTCGGTGGGGGACGTCAGCGTCGCGGTGAACGACGGTGGCGGGGCCGGGGACGGCGTCGCGGCGCAGCCCGCGGCCAGCAGCGCCACCAGGACGAGGGGTTTCGCGGACACGGCGGCTCCCGGGACGACGGGGGCGGCGGCGGAACGGTGATCAGCTTAGGAACCCGCCCGCACGGCGACAAGACCGTGCCGGTCACCGGTACCCACCAATCCACCCGCGAACCGGCACCGAACCGCGCGAACTCCCGCTGAACCGTTTCCCGCGGGCGTCCGTGTCTGAGGTGTCGAGGTCCGCCGCACGGCGGTGCCGCCCTCACCGAGGAGAGAACGTGATGAACCGCATCCGGACGGCCGTCGTCTGCGCTGCCGCTTTCGCCGTCGTCGCACCGTTGTCGGCCTGTGGCGACATGGCGTCGGGGGCCCAGGGTCCGGAACACGGCCAGCCCGGCCACGTGATGCTGGCCGCCGCGACGGTACCGGGAATCGGGGCGGTCGTCACGGACGCCTCCGACAAGACGCTGTACCGGTTCGACAAGGACATGTCGCAGCCGCCGACGTCCACCTGCGACGGTGAGTGCGCGGCCACCTGGCCGCCGGTGCTCGCCGGGGAGGCCGCGCCGATGCTCAAGGGCATCCAGGACACCCAGGTGGGCACGCTGGCCCGCAAGGACGGCAGCAAGCAGCTCACGCTGAACGGCTGGCCGCTGTACGAGTTCTCGGGCGACAAGGCACCGGAGCAGGCGAACGGCCAGGGCGTCAACGGCACCTGGTTCGCCGTCGCCCCGGACGGCAGCAAGATCACCGCCCCGGCCGTGGCCGGCGGCTCCGGCTACTGATACCGACGGTTTCCGGGCAGAACGAGGAAGGACGGGCAGCCGATGAACACCATGGTCGCGCTGCGCTCGACCCACGCACCGCCGGTGGCGCTGCGGGTTGCAGTACTGTCCTCGCCGACTCAGAACACCGTCGGGAGGACGAGGGTGGCGATCGGAGGCAGGCGGCCGAAGAAGGCCAAAGGCGAAGACCTGATTCGGCAGCTTTACGCCGAACACGGGCGGAGCCTGCTGGCCTACGCGACGAGGCTGACCGGTGATCGTGCGGCAGCCGAGGACGTGGTCCAGGAGACGCTGGTACGGGCGTGGAAACACGCAGACGACCTGCAGAACGACGGGAAGGGCTCGGTGCGCGGCTGGTTGCTGACCGTCGCGCGCAACCTGGTCACCGACCGGGCGCGAGCCCGGGCGGCACGGCCACAGGAAGTGGCCGAACCGGCCGAAGGCGTGCCCACGCCGTCCGTCGAGCGCGATCACGCCCAGGGCGTGGTCGACTCGATGACGGTGCTCGGTGCGATGGACGGGTTGTCCAACGAACATCGAGAGGTCCTGGTGGAGATCTACTACCGGGGACGGACGGTGGCCGAAGCGGCGAGAACACTGGGCGTCGCACCGGGTACCGTGAAATCAAGGTCGTACTACGCACTCAGGGCTCTCAGAGCCTCGATGATCTCGGGAAGCGGAACGGAGGTGGCGCGGTGAACGCGGTGGACGAAAGTCATACACAGCTCGGCGCGTACGCCCTCGGGGCGCTCGACCCGGCGGAGGCGGCCGACTTCGAACGACGGCACCTGCAAACCTGCGCCCAGTGCAGGTTCGACCTGAACGAGCTCGTGGCGTTGCGCGAGTCGCTCGACGAGGTGCCGCCCGAGGCGTTCCTCGACGGGCCGCCCGAAGGCGGGGAGCTGCTGCTGCAGAAGACCCTCCGGCGGGTGCGCGAAGAGGAGACGGCGGCGCCGGCGCGGACCGCGTCGCGGCCGGCGTCCCGGCGGGGCCTGGCCCTGGTCGCGGCGGCGGTGCTGGTCGTGGCCGCACTCGGCGGCGGGATCCTGGTCGGGCGGCAGACGTCCGACTCGAGCATCGCGGCGCCGGCGTTCCCCCCGGACACCCCGGCGGGGACGAAGAGCGTCGAAGGGCGGGATCCGACGACCGGCGTGCAGCTGGCCGCGTCGGTGGCGCCCTTCGCGGGCTGGGTCAAGGTCAACGTCGCCGTCAAGGGCGTCAAGGCCGGGGAACAGTGCCTGCTGCAGGTCGTGACCAAGGAAGGCCAAGCGGTCACCGCCGGCAGCTGGAAAGTGTCCGAGAAATGGGAGAGCCAGGGCTTCTCGCTCGACGGGTCCGCGCTGGTCGCGCCCGACGACGTGAAGTCGGTCGACATCGTCACGGTGGACGGCCGGAAGCTGGTCTCGGCCCAGGTGTGAGGTCGTGACGGGCGCGCGCTACCGGTTCAGCAGCTCCTGGCTGCTGCCCGGTACCGCGCCCGAGCGGGTGTTCGGCGCGGTCACCGACCTCGCCGGCTACCCGCGGTGGTGGTCGGACGTCCGCACGGTGCGCCGGGTGGACGACGACACCGCCGAACTGGTCTGCCGTTCGCGGCTCCCGTTCCGGCTGGTCGTCCGGATGCACCGCGACCACCAGGACGAGCGGGCGGGCCTGATGCGGGTCAGGCTCAGCGGAGACCTCGAAGGGGTGCTGGCCGGCACCGTCCGCGCGACGGGCGCGGGGACGCTGCTGGAGATCACCCAGGACGTCCACGCGCGCAAGGCGTTGCTGCGGCGGTTCGACACGGTGGCCCGGCCACTCTTCCGCGTGAACCACGCGCTGATGATGCGCCGGGGTCACCGGGGTTTGAGCACCTACCTCGCGTGAGCGGGGCGGCGACCCGGCCGGGAGAACCCGGGTCGTCGCCCCGATAACGCGCCCCGATCACGCGGAACCGGCGACGCACACCTCCGGCTCGGTGGCGCTCCGGTGTGGACGGCGGGCCAGCACCGCCGCCCCGAGCGCGATCGCCGCGATCAGGAACCCCGCGCTCGTGCCGTAGGCCAGCCGGAAGCCCGACGCCAGCGCCTCGCGGTGGTCCACCGAGCCCAGGCTCGCCGTGCGAGACGCGGCCACCGTGGCCAGCACCGCGGTGCCGATCGCCGCCCCCACTTGCTGCGTGGTGTTGATCAGCCCGGACGCCACTCCGGAGTCCGCAGGCGCGGCACCCGACATCGCCAGGCCCATCAACGCGGGGATCGCCACGCCGGCGCCGAGACCCATCACCAGCAACGGCGGCAGGACGTCGGTGAAGTAGTCGCCCCGCACCGAAACCCGGGTGAGCAGCAGCAGGCCGGCGATCACCAGGCCCAGGCCGGACAACAGCACCGTGCGCGGCCCGAACCGCTCCGCGAGCTTGCCCGCGAAGCCGAGCGACGCGATGGCGATCACGACCGGCACCGGCAGGAACGCGACGCCGGTGCGCAGCGCGTCGAGGCCGAGCACCTGCTGCAGGTACAGCGCGGTGACGAACTGGAAACCGAGCATCCCGGCGACCATCAGGACCATCACCAGGTTGGCGCCGGTGACCGCGCGGCTGCGGAACAGCCGCAACGGCAGCAGCGGCGTGCGCGCCTTCGCCTGCCGCACCACGAATCCGGCGAGCAGGACGACGGCGGCGCCCAGGGCGATCCGGTTGTAGCCCGTGATCCCGTAGACGCCGAGCATCACGGCGGCGGTGACCAGGACGGCGCCGAGCGCGTCCAGGCCCGCCCGCAGGCCGCTGCCGCGGTCCGCTTCGACCACCCGGACGGCCAGCACCAGCGCGACGGCGCCGATCGGCAGGTTGACGTAGAACGTCCAGTGCCAGGTCAGTGCCTGGGTCAGCGCGCCGCCCGCGATGAGCCCGATCGACGCGCCCGCGGCCTGTGTGAAGCTGTAGACGCCGATCGCCTTCGCCCGGGCCCGCGGCTCCGGGTACATCGTGACGATCATCCCGAGCACCACGGCCGACGCCAGCGCGCCGCCGACGCCCTGCACGAACCGCGACGCGACCAGGACGGTCGGATTCCCGGCGAGGCCGGCGGCCAGCGACGCCGCCGTGAACAGGCCCAGGCCACCGAGGAAGACCCGGCGGCGGCCGAGCAGGTCGCCGAGCCGGCCGGAGAGCAGGAGCAGGCCGCCGAAGGCGACCAGGTAAGCGGTGACGACCCAGGCGAGCCCGGCGGCGGTGAAGCCGAGGTCGGTCTGGATCGCGGGCAGCGCCACCGCGACGATGCTGCTGTCGAGCACGACCATCAGCGACGCGGCGCACAGCACCGCCAAGGCGAGGCCGCGGGATCGGGTGGGACGGTTCTCGGCCATGGCAGGCCCCTCCAGTCGAGCGTTTCCCCTGGTCGTCTCCAGGGCACTTCTTGTAACAGTGCCCATCATGTGTGACCATGGGGACGCCGTGAAGGAGGCACTTCCATGTCCCAGGGGAACATCGGTGTACCTGTCCAGGCAGCGGAGGTGGACCCGGCGAAACTCGAGGCCTGCACGCTGCTCGAGGTCATCAACCGGGTCAGCGGGAAGTGGCCGATCGGCATCCTGCTGGAGGCCATGCGCGGCCCGGTGCGGTTCACCGAGCTGGAGCGCGCGGTCGAGGGCATCAGCCGCCGGATGCTGACGCTGACCCTGCGCAACCTGGAGCGTGACGGCCTGCTGGTGCGCACGGTCTACCCGACGGTCCCGCCGCGCGTGGAGTACGAGGCCACGCCGATGGCGAAGGAGCTGTACCAGTCCCTGAGCGGCCTGCTCGGCTGGGCGGAGCGGCACCGTGAGTCGATCGCCGCCGCCCGCGTCGTCTACGACGGCCACGCCGCCTGCTGAGACGCCGGAGGCGGCACTTTCACGTGAAAGTGCCGCCCTGAAGACGTGGAAACGGGCCGCGGTGCGAAGTCGGGGAACTCGCACCGCGGCCCGCGTGGCTCGTGCTCAGCGGGGGCGTGAGCACGAACGTGGTGGGGTTACTTCGCGGGTTGCTCGGCCGCGTCGTCCAGGTCGTCGGTGCCGGCCGCGTGGCTGTGGTCGTCGAGCATGGTCGCCTCGTCGAAGGGTTCCTGCCCGGCGAAGACCCGCTCGGCCTTCTCCCGGTCGAACTCCTTCGTCCAGTTTCCGATGAGGACGGTCGCGACGGCGTTGCCGGCGAAGTTCGTCAGCGCGCGGGCCTCCGACATGAACCGGTCGATGCCGAGGATGAAGCCGACGCCGTTGACCAGTTCCGGCCGGTGCGACTGCAGCCCGGACGCCAGCGTCGCGATGCCCGAGCCACTGACGCCCGCAGCGCCCTTCGACGCGATGATCATGAACGCCAGCAGGCCGATCTGCGAACCGATCGAGAGCGGCTCGTCCTGCGCGGCGGCGATGAACAGCGTCGCCATGGTCAGGTAGATCGCCGTGCCGTCCAGGTTGAACGAGTAGCCCGTCGGGACCGTGATGCCGACGACCGACTTGCTGACGCCGACGTGCTCCATCTTCGCGATCAGCCGCGGCAGCGCCGACTCCGAGGACGACGTCGAGAGGATCAGCAGGAACTCGCGGCCGAGGTAGCGCAGCAGGTTCCAGATGAACACCCGGGCGCCGAGCCACAGCACGATCCCGAGGATCACGAACACGAAGATCAGGCAGGTGGCGTAGAAGCCGATCATGATCACGGCGAGGCTCTTCAAGGCGGCCCAGCCGGTCGCGCCGACCACCGCGGCGATGGCGCCGAACGCGCCGATCGGGGCGGCCCACATGATCATGGACAGGACGCGGAAGACCAGCCGCTGGATGTGCTCGATGCCGCGCAGGATCGGGGCGCCCTTGGGGCCCAGCTTCTGCAGCGCGAACCCGACGAACAGCGCGACCAGCAGGGCCTGCAGGACTTCGCCGTCGGTGAAGGCGGAGACGAAGGTCTTCGGGATGATGCCGAGCAGGAAGTCGACCGGGCCTTCGGCGCCGGTGGCGGACTTCTGGACGCTCTTCACGTCGGCCGGGTTGAGGTGCAGGCCGGTGCCCGGGTGCAGGATGTTGCCGACGACCAGGCCGATCGCCAGGGCGAAGGTCGACATGATGATGAAGTAGAACAGCGCCATCAGACCGACTTTGCCGACCTTGGCCGCCTTCGCGACCGAGCCGACGCCGATGACGATGGTGCAGAAGATGATCGGCGTGATCATCATCTTGATCAGGTTGACGAAGCCGTCACCGAGGGGCTTGAGGCCCTTGGCGAAGCCGGGGAAGAGGAAACCCACCAGGATCCCGAGGGCCACCGCGACGATCACGGCCAGGTACAGGTAGTGGGTCTTGTCCCGCTTGCGCGGGGTCTCCTCGGTTGTCGGTGGGGTCGGCACCGTTGCCTCCAGCTCAGGGGTGTTCCAGGTTGCGGCACACTGTAGGCGCACGGAGGTGACCCGGCTCACTTGTGTTCATTGAGTTCGCGCGATGATCGCACCGTCCCGTTCGGACACCCGGGCCCCGGTGTGCTGGTATGAGGAGGTGTCCCCGACGTCGTCCCGCTGGAGCCTGGCGCGCCAGCTGCTCGTGCTGCAGCTGGTGGTGCTCTGCGTGCTCGCCGGCGCCGGGATCACGTTCGCCTACCTCGACGCGTGGCGGGCGACCGACCAGAACGCCAAGGACCAGGTGCGCGCCGTCGCCGCGACGGTGGCCGACGCGCCGTCCGTCATCGCCGCGGTGGGCGCGCCGGACCCGAGCGCCACGCTGCAGCCGTTCGCGGTGCGCGTGCAGGCCGACACCGGCGTCGACTTCATCACGATCATGAGCCCGGCCGGGATCCGCTTCACCCACCCGAATCCGGCCCTGATCGGGCAGCACTACATCGGGAACATCGCGCTGGCGCAGCGCGGGCAGCCGCTCACCGAGACCTACACCGGCTCCCTCGGCCCGTCGATCCGCACGGTCGTCCCGGTGTTCGGCGCGGGCCAGCGGGTGATCGCGCTGGTCGCCGTCGGGATCACCGTCGCGGCGATCTCGGCCGAGCTGCGCGAACGGCTCTGGCCGCTGTTCGGCGTCGCGGGTTCGGTGCTGCTGGTGGGCGCGTTCGGCGGCTGGCTGATCAGCGCCCGGCTCCGCCGTCAGACGCGCGGGATCGCGCCGGACGAGCTGAGCAACCTGTTCGAGTACCACGAAGCCGTGCTGCACTCGGTCCGTGAAGGGGTGCTGCTGGTCGGCCGCGACGGGAAGGTCGGGCTCTGCAACGACGGCGCGCGTGTCCTGCTCGGACTCGACGCGGACCCGGTCGGCCGGGAGCTGGGCGCGCTGGGCCTGCCCGCCGAGCTGGTGACGGCGTTCGGCTCGGCCGAGACCCGCGCCGAGGAGCTGCACCTGACCGACGCGCGCGTGCTGCTGGTCAGCACGACCGCCGTCCGCGCGGGCGGCCGGGCGCAGGGCACCGTCGTGGTCCTGCGCGACCACACCGAACTGCAGTCGCTGACCGGGGAGCTGACCACCGCGCGCGGGCTCGCGGAAGCGCTGCGGTCGCAGGCGCACGAGGCCGCGAACCGGCTGCACACCGTGGTTTCCCTGGTGGAGATCGGCAAACCCGAGCAGGCCGTCGAGTTCGCGACGGCCGAGCTCGCGCTCGCCCAGGAACTGACCGACCGCGTCGTCGGCGCCGTCGCCGAACCGGTGCTCGCCGCGCTGCTGCTGGGGAAGGCGGCCGAGGCGAGCGAACGCGGAGTGGAGCTGACGATCACGCCGGACACGATGATCGACGACGCGACCCACGGCGTCGCCGCGCGCGACCTCGTCACCATCCTCGGCAACCTGATCGACAACGGCATCGACGCCGCGGTGCATGGCGGCGGCCGGCCGGCGGTCGTCGTCACCGCCCGGTCCGACGCGGACGAGCTGCTGCTGCGCGTCGCCGACACCGGTCCGGGCGTCCCCGACGACGCCGACGTCTTCCGCCGCGGCTGGTCGACGAAGGCCGGGGAAGGACACGGCCTCGGGCTCGCGCTCGTCGGGCAGGCGGTGCGCCGCTACGGCGGTACGGTCGACGTCGGGCGGGACGGCGGCGCGGTGTTCACCGTGCGCCTGCCGCGGCAGGAGGCCGGCCGGTGATCCGGGTGCTGGTGGTGGAGGACGAACCGGTGGCCGCCGAGGCGCACCGCGTGTACGTCGAGCGGCTCGCGGGGTTCTCCGTGGCGGGCGTGGTCCACTCCGGTGGCGACGCGCTGCGGTTCTGCGAACGCGAGCCGGTCGACCTGGTGCTGCTGGACTTCTACCTGCCGGACACCCACGGCCTGGCGGTCTGCCGCTCGCTGCGCGCGGCCGGGCTGCCGATCGACGTCATCGCCGTGACGTCGGCGCGCGACCTCGCGCTGGTGAAGGCCGCGGTGTCGGTCGGTGTCGTGCAGTACCTCCTCAAGCCGTTCACCTTCGCCACCCTGCGCGAAAAACTGGAGCGCTACGCCGAATTCCGCGACGCGTCCGGCGAGGTGTCCGGCCAGGCCGAGATCGACCGCGCCCTGGGCACGCTGCGCACGACCGAGCAACCGCCGCTGCCGAAGGGCATGAGCGTCCAGACGCTGGAAGCGATCACCGACGCGCTGGGCGGGGCGGCGGACGGCCTGTCGGCGGGCGCGGCGGCGGCGGCGATCGGCGCGTCCCGCGTCACGGCCCGCCGGTACCTGGAGTACTTGGCGGACAACGGAATGGCCCACCGCGAGCCGCACTACGGCCAGGTCGGCCGGCCCGAGGTCTGGTACCGCCTGACCCGCGCGTGACGGCGTCACGGCACCGGCGCGTCACGGCTCCAGGCGGCCGGTCAGCTGCTCGCTCCAGGCCCGGATGGCCGCGGCCTGGCCGGGGGTGAGCGTGTCGAGGAAGTAGCGGCGGATGTTGCCGGCGTGCCCGGCGACGGCGTCCCGTGCGGCGCGGTCGCCTTCGGCGGTCAGCCCGACCCGCGTGCGGCGGCCGCCGGTCCCGGACTCCGTGCGTGCCACGAAACCGCGGTTCTCCATCCGGGTCAGCTGGTGCGAGACGCGGCTCTTCTCCCAGTCGAGGGACGCGCAGAGCTCGCTGACGCGCAGTTCGTGCCCGGGTGCGCGTTGCAGGGTCAGCAGCACGCTGAACTCGGCCTTCGAAATGCCGGAGTCGCGTTGCAGGCCGCGGTCGAGCTCCCGGGTGAGCAGGCGCTGAGCCTGCGTCCAGGAGTGCCAGAACTCCCACTCGTCGGGGGTCAGCTCCGGAGTCTCCGTCATGACGCGAAGCGTACCCGAGAGTTGACGTGTCAACTGGAGGCGACCTACAGTTGATGTGTCAACTGAGCAAAGGGGAATCATGGGAACTCTGGTGCGCGGCGGCACGATCATCAGCGTCGACCCGGCGATCGGCGACCTGCCGCGCGGGGACGTGCTCGTCGAGGACGGCCGGATCAGCGCCGTCGCCGAGCGGGTCGACGCGCCGGGCGCGGACGTGCTCGACGCGACCGGCATGCTGGTGCTGCCCGGCTTCGTCGACACCCACCGGCACACGTGGCAGGCGGTGTTCCGCGGGCTCGCCGCCGACTGGACGTTCGCCCGGTACGGCCCGGCGATGCACGGCTTGCTGCGGCCGCTCTACCGGCCCGAGGACGTGCTCGTCGGCACGCTGCTCGGCCGGCTCGAGGCGCTGCACTCGGGCGTCACCACGCTGCTGGACTGGTGCCACTGCACCGACACCCCGGCCCACGGCGACGCGGCGCTCGACGCCCTGCGCCAGTCGCCCGGGCGGAGCGTTTTCTGTTACGGCGCTGGCATTGCCACCGACGGTCCGGTCGCCGCCGAGCTCGCCCGGATGCGCGACCGGTGCCCCGGCGACGACGGGCTCGTGACGATGGCGGCCGGCCTGCGCGGCCCGCAGCGGACCACCATCGAGACCACGGCCGCCGACGTCGCCGCGGCCCGTGACCTCGGGCTGCGGGTCAGCGTCCACGCGCACGTCCGCGCCGGGGCGACGACGGGCCGCCGGCCGATCGCGGCGATGGGGGAGCACGGGCTGCTCGACGACCGGACGACGATCGTGCACGGCAACGGCCTGGACGACGACGAGCTGGCGATGCTGGCCGACGCGGGCTCCTCGGTGTCGATCAGCCCCGACGTCGAGCTGAAGATGGGCCTCGGCTGGCCGGAAACCGGCCGCGTGCTCGCCGCGGGCATCCGCCCGACGCTGTCCGTAGACAACTGCCCCACGGCCGGCGGCGACATGTTCTCGGCCATGCGCACCGCACTCGGCGTGCAACGCGGCCTCGACACCGCGCACGGCCGGCCGCCGTCGCTGACCAGCCGTGACGTGCTGGAGTTCGCCACCGTCGACGGCGCCCGCGCCCTCGGGCTCGGCGACCGGACCGGCAGCATCACCCCGGGCAAGCAGGCCGACCTCGTGCTGCTGCGCGCCGACGACCTGACGCTCTTCCCGGTCAACCACCCGGCGGGCGCGATCCTGTCCGCCGGACATCCCGGGCTCGTCGACACCGTGCTCGTCGCCGGGGAAATCGTCAAACGCGGCGGCGCGCTGGTCGGCGTCGACCTCGAGGAGCTGCGAGAACGCGCGTTGCGCTCCCGCGCCCGGATCGCCGCGGCCGCCGGCATTCCCCTCGACGGGTCGCGGCTTCCCGTATAACGCCCTATACCGCGGCGCGACTTCCGGGGGTTCCGGTGGGGAAAGCATTGCGGTACAACGGGAACCTGCCGATGAAGGGGAAAGCCGCATGCGGAACTGGGCCGGTCTCGTCGCTGCGGTGCTGCTGCTGGCAGCGGGGGTCGCCACCCCGGCGTACGCCGGCGAACCCGCGGGCACCGTCACCGACGTCCAGGTGACCGGGCCGGTCGCGCAGCGGTTCAACCTCGTCGTCCTCGGCGACGGCTACACCGCGGCCGAGCAGCCGAAGTTCCAGGCCGACGTCGCGCGGCACATGAACACGCTCTGGTCGCTCGAGCCGTTCAAGTCCTACCGCAGCTACTTCAACGTCTACGCCGTGTCGATCGCCTCGCCGGAGTCCGGTGTGGACTGTGACCCCGGGCTGGACGCGCCGCAGCGGAACACCCCGCTGAACATGGGGTTCTGGGGCGGTTGTGACGCCGGGAGCGTGCAGCGGCTGCTGACCGTCGACGACGCGGCCGCCCAGCGCTACGCCGACCTCGTGCCCGGCACGACCAAGGCCAACCGGCAGATCCTCGCGCTGGGCAACAGCACCACCTACGGCGGCGCGGGCGGCACCTACGCGACGGCGTCGGGCGGCAACGCGCTGTCGGCGCTCATCTCGCCGCACGAACTGGGCCACTCGCTCGGCGGCCTCGACGACGAGTACGACTACTACGCGCGCGGCGTCCCGGGCGGGGCGTACGACGGCGGCGAGCCCGCGTCGATCCACCACACCACGCTGACCGAGCAGCAGATGCGTGAGCAGCACGCGAAGTGGTACCGCTGGCTCGGCGAGCCCAGCGAGTCCGGCGGCACGATCGGGCGTTACGAAGGCGGGCTCTACACCCAGACCGGCGTGTGGCGGCCCAGTGCGCACTCGATGATGAAGACCCTCGGTTACGCCTACGACCAGGTCGGCCGCGAGCGGATGACCCAGCGGATCTCCGCGAAGGTGCCGCTGCTGGGCGACGGCACCCCGGCCGGGACGATCGGCGCCGACCGCGTCGTGTGGATCCGGACCATGCACCCGGTCGGTCACCGCCTCGACGTCACCTGGACCCTCGACGGCCGTCCCGTGCGTGGCTCCGACGCGCTCGACCTGCGGCAGGTTCGCGTTTCGCCGGGCAAGCACACGCTGACGGCGAAGGTGACCGACCCGACGCCGTTCGTCCGGGACCCGGCGGCCCGGCCGACGGCGACACGCACGTGGACCGTCGACCCGACGGTGACCACCGCACCTTCCGGTGGCCCCGCGGTCGTCGGGTCGACGCCGACGTCGCAGCCGGTCGGCGGGCACGACGTCGTCTACGTCGAAACCGGTGAGCCGACCGGCTCGATCCCGTCCGTGCACTGGAAGCTCGACGGTCGTCCGGTCGCGAGCGGCCCCGACTTCGCCCTCGGCGAGTCCCGCGGCGCGCACACCCTCACCGCGACCACCGGCGGCACGACCCTGACCTGGGCGGTGGACGCGTCCGGCCCGACGACGACGGCCGAGCTGCCGGCGGGCGAGGACCACGTCTTCCACGGCTCGTTCACGATGCGCCTGACGGCGTCCGACGGTATGCCGGAGTTCCGCGTGGACGGCGACGGCTGGCACAAGTACTACGGCTGGCCGACGGACCCGGACGCGCCGTTCCTGTTCACCCCGCGGGGAACGGAGATCGACGGCCTGGCGTACGGCAACCTCGGCCCGGGCGGGCTGACGGTGTCGCCGTTCGCGCCCCGCACCCCGGGCTACGGCCGTCACCGCATCGAGTACCGCTCGACCGACGCGGCAGGCAACGTCGGCCCGACGAAGTCGTTCACGGTCACGCTGCTGCCGTGACGCGCGTGCGTAAACCCGTTGGCGATCCACGGCGGCCACTGCTACCGTCCCGGCAGCCGTGCCAGAGAACGAGGAGGTGGTACCCGTGACCGCAGTTACGACATGGGTGCTCCCCTCCAGGGTCACGGCCGGGCGATAGGTCGCCTGAGGAGCGCCGTTCAGCGCACTCCCGAAAGGCACGACCATGTACTTCACCTCAGAACAACGCCTCGACGACGGCGTCCTCGAGCGCGAGTTCACCCTCGGCGAGATCCCCGGCATCCTGTGGACGCCCGAAACCACGGCCGCGCCGACTCCGCTGATCCTGCTCGGCCACCCCGGCGGCCTGCGCAGGATGTACCCCCGGCTGGCGGCCCGGGCCCGGGCCGCGGTGGCGGCGGGCTACGCCGCGGCCACCATCGAGCTGCCCGGCAGCGGTGACCGGCCCCGGTTCGCCGCCGTCGACGAGGCCCGCGCCGACCTGCAGCGGGCGCTGGGGGCCGGTGAGCCGGTCACCGGCGACATCGTCGACCGGCTGATCCTCCCGCTGGTCGAGCGGGCGGTCCCGGAATGGCGGGCCACCCTGGACGCCCTCCTCGCGCAGCCCGGGATCGGCGGCCCGGTCGGGTTCTCGGGCGGGGTGCTCGCGATCGCCATCCGGCTGGCGGTGGTCGAGCCGCGCATCGTGGCCGCGGGGCTGTTTGCCGGGAGTTACGTGCCCCGGAGCATGTTCGACGAGGCCCGTCAGGTCACCATCCCGCTGCTGGTCCTGCTGCAGTGGGACGACGAAGGCAACGACCGGCAGCTCGCCCTGGACGTCTTCGACGCCTTCGGTTCGAAGGAGAAGACGTTGCACGCCAACATGGGCGGGCACACCGGCATTCCGGCGTTCGAGGGCGACGACGGGAACCGGTTCTTCGGCCGGCACCTGAGGTAAGGCGGCGGTTCAGCGTGGCCGGCCCGGCACTCCCGGCCGGGTCTGCCACGGCTGTGGCCCGTCGAGCGGCCGGTACTCGACGCCGAGTGCGTCCAGCCGCGGCAGGTGGTGGTCCCGCAGCCGCGGCAGGAACTCGGCGTAGTCGCGCGGCCCGCTGCTCCACGCCACCTCGGCGAACGCCGACAGCCGTGGGAAAGCCATGTAGTCGACCCGCCGGACGCTGTCGAGGTGCTCGCTCCACACCTGGGCCTGCACCCCCCGCAGCCGCGGTCCGCTCAACGCCGGTTCGTAGGCGTAGACGTCCTCCAGCGTGTGCACCATGCCGACCGGGATCGGCTCGTCCGGGTGCGCGGACTGGCGGTGGTCCAGGTACACGTGCTGCTCGGGGCACATGACGACGTCGTGCCCGGCCGCGGCGGCCTGCTGCCCTGCGGTCTCGTTCTGCCAGGAGCCGATCACCATCGGGGGCAGGCCGCCGACGTCGAGGACCTCGTCCCAGCCCATCGGCGTCCGGCCGCGGGCCACCAGGTGCTCGGCCAGCAGCCGGACGAACTTGCGGTGCTCGTCGGTCGCGCCCGGCGTCTCGTCGCCGCCCAGGGCGATCACCGGGGACGGGAAGATCTCCAGCAGGTGGTCGAACACCGTGCGGAAGAAGTCCAAAGTGGACTCGGACGGATCGAGCAGGGAAGTGCTGATGCCCCAGGCGGTCCAGATCTCGTAGGACGCCTCGGTGCCCAGCTCCGGGTACGCCGCCAGCGCCGCACGGGCGTGGCCGGGGATGTCGATCTCCGGGACCACGGTGATCGCCCGTTCGGCGGCGTAAGCCACGATCTCCCGCAGGTCGTCGCCGGTGTAGAAACCGCCGTGCGGCCGGCCGTCCTGCGCGCCCCCGCTGCCCGCCATCGACGACGGCCGCCAGCCGCCCACCGACGTCAGCCGGGGGAACCCGGGGACTTCGAAGCGCCAGCCCTGGTCGTCGGTCAGGTGCAGGTTCAGCACGTTGAGCTTGTGCGCGGCCAGCAGGTCGACGAACCGCAGCACTTCGGCCTTGGTGCGGAAGTGCCGGGCGACGTCGAGCAGGCAGCCGCGCCAGCCGAAGCGCGGGTGGTCCTCGACCACGCCGCACGGGATCGAGAGTTCCCGGCCGAGCGAAGCCGCGCGGAACGCGTCAGGTCCCACGAGCTGGCGCAGCGTCTGCCGCCCGTAGACCTCCCCGGCCGCGTCACCGCAGGACAACACGACGCCGTCCGGCGCGATCTCCAGCCGGTAGCCCTCGGCGGGCAGGTCCGCCGGCCGCACCTCGACCGGCGCGGGCCACGGGCACGAACCCGCGGTGGGCGTCACCGAAACCGGGCGGGGGAGCAAGGTGGCAAAAGACATGTCAGCCCTTCACGGCGCCGGCCATGCCGGACACCAGCCGTCGTTGGACGAGGACGAAGAACACCAGCACCGGCACGGTCATCAGCGTCGAGGACGCCATCACCGCGCCCCAGTCGGTGTCCTCCGGCTTGAAGAACACCAGGATCGCCTGCGGCAGCGTCTGGTTCTCGGTCTTGGAGATGATGAACGTCTTGGCGAAGAGGAAGTCGTTCCACGCGTGGATGAACGCCAGCACGCTCACCGCGACCAGCCCGGGCGCGACCAGCGGGAACAGGATCTGCCAGGTGAAGCGCATCCGGGACGCGCCGTCGAGCTTGGCCGCCTCCTCCAGCTCCACCGGCACCGCCGCGACGAACCCGCGCAGCATCCAGATCGCGAACGGCAGGCTGAAGGCCAGGTGCACCAGCACCAGCGACCCCAGCTCGTTCAGCCCGAACGCCGGCGCCACGCCGCCGATCTGGCGCATCAGGAAGAACAACGGGATGGTCAGCGCCTCCACCGGCACCATCTGCGCGACCAGGATCATCACCAGCAGCACGGTCCGGCCCTTGAACGAGAACCGCGTCAGCGCGACGGCCGAGAGGAACGACAGCAGCAGCGACAGCACCACGACGACCAGGGCCACCACCAGGCTGTTCAGGAAGAACCGCCCGAAGCCGGACACCGTGAGCACGCGCTGGAAGCTGTCGAACGACGGGCTGAACGTCCACGGTTTCGGGTTCGCCGACTGGATCTCGCCCGGCGGCTTGAACGCCGAGAGCAGCATCCAGTACAGCGGGAACGCGACGATCCCGGCGATCACGACCGTGACGATCTCGGCGATCAGCCGGCCCGGACGGCGGACGCGCCGGACGCGCCGGCTCGCGATCACAGCCATGCCGCGCTCCGGCGCTGCGAGCGGACGTAGAGCCCGGTGACGGACAGCAGCAACAGCGTCATGACGACTCCGATCGCCGAGCCGAGGCCGTATTCCTGCCCGGCGAAGGCCTGTTGGTAGGCGTAGACGTTGAGGACCAGGTTGCGCCCGGCCACGCCACCGCCGTTGGTCATCACGTAGATCTGGGTGAACACCTTGAAGTCCCAGATGATCGACTGGACGGTCGCGATCACCAGCAGCGGCCGCACCATCGGCAGCACGATCGCCCACGTCGAGCGCCAGGCCGACGCGCCGTCGAGCGACGCGGCCTCCAGGACCTCGTCCGGGATGCCCTTGATCCCGGCGTACATCGTCACCATGACGAACGGGAACGAGCACCAGACGACCTCGGCGGCGACCAGGCCGAACGCGCCGATCGTGCCGAACGTCCAGGAGTGGTGCTCGAACGGCAGCCCGATCCCCGAGAGCACCCCGTTGACCAGCCCGAAGTCGGTGTCGAAGAGGAACAGCCAGACGTAGGAGCCGGCCATCGCCGGGGTCGACCACGCGCCGAGCGCGGCGAGGAACAGCAGCATCCGGGGGAGCGCGCGCACCCGGCTCGCCAGGACGGCGAGCCCGGTGCCGACCAGCAAGCTGCCGAGCACGCAGGCCGCGGCGAACCCGACCGTGTTGCCGAGCACCGTCCAGAACTGCACCTGCGACAGTAGGTCGGCGTAGTTCGCGAAGCCGAGGAACACCAGCGGCGCGTTGCCCGCGGCCTGCGGCTGGCCGTAGTCGTAGAACGAGATCAGGACCAGTTCGTAGATCGGGTACGCGAGCAGCGCGGCGAGCAGGATGCCCGCGGGCAGCAGGTACAGGATCGCGGCCCGGCCGTCCCGCCGCCGCCGTCGCGGCGCCTTGGCGGGCGCCGCGACAACCGGACGGGTTTGCTGGGCGACCACTACCCGAAGGCCTTGTCCATCGCGGCGGCGGCGTCGGTCAGCGCGGCGGCCGGGTCCTTGCCGCCGGTGGCGATCTGCTGCACGGCGGTCGGCAGCACGTTCTGGCTGTCGATCTTGGACCACGCCGGCGTCGCCGGGACGAACTTCGTGCCCGCCTTGAGGGTGTCGACGAACGGCTTGAGGAACGGGTCGTTCGCGGCGAGCTTCTGCTGCACCGAGCTCAGCGTCGGCAGGTTGCCCATCGCCGTGTACATCTTCTCCTGGTACTTCGCGCCGCCGAGCAGCTCGATGAACTCCAAGGCCAGGCCGCGGTGCTTGCTCGCGTTGAACACGCCCAGCAGGTTGCCGCCGGCGAACGCCGGGGCGACGCTGCCCGCCGTGGTGCCCGGGATCGGCACGACGGCGTACTTGCCCTTCACCGCGCCCTGGTCGACGGCCTTGCGGTTGAAGTCGCCGCCGACGGTCATCCCGGCCTTGCCGCCCGCGAACGCCGTGACGCTCTGGGTGCCGGTCAGGTTCGCGCACTGCGCGGGCGGGCAGATGTCGTCCTTGAGCAGGTCCGCGTACTGGGTGACGCCGGACCTGGCCTGCTCACCGGTGACCGTCGACTTCCACTTGCCGTCGCTCTCCTGCGCCAGCTCACCGCCGTTGGCCCAGAGGAACGGCAGCATCGCGTAGGTGTACTTGCCGCCGACGGAGATGCCGTAGAGGTCCGGCTTCGCCGCGCGGACCCTGCGGGCGTCGTCGGTGAGCTCGGCGAGCGTCGTCGGCGGCTTGAGGCCCAGCTCGGTGAAGACGTCGGTGCGGTAGTACAACGCGCGGACGCCGGTGTACCAGGGCAGGCCGTAGGTCTTGCCGCCGGACTTCGCC
Source organism: Amycolatopsis sp. NBC_00348 (assembly GCF_036114655.1). Lineage (NCBI taxonomy): Bacteria > Bacillati > Actinomycetota > Actinomycetes > Pseudonocardiales > Pseudonocardiaceae > Amycolatopsis > Amycolatopsis sp. NBC_00348. The sequence continues at coordinate 896,673 of NZ_CP107994.1, forward strand.
GTGTCGACGACGGTCGGGATGAGGTCCTTGCCCTCGCTCCACGACGCGAGGTCGCCGGTCAGGTCGGCGAGCGCGCCGGTGGCGGCGTAGTTGGAGACGTCGGTGTTGCCGAACTCGGCGACGTCCGGCGCGTTGGCCGGGTCGTTGAAGGCGCCGGAGAACTTGTCGGCGCGGCCTTCGACCGGCACCCACTGGACGTCCACCTCGACGCCCTGGTGCGCGGCCTTGAACTCGGCGATCGCGTCCTTGACCGCCGCCTCCTTCGGCGCGCGGCTGGCCTCGTCGAACAGCCAGACGCGGACGGTGCCGGTCTTGTCGTCCGCGCCGGCGCCCGCGGGCGCGGACTGGGTGGGGGCGCAGCCGGCCAGCAACGCGAGGCCGACGACGACGGGCAGGGTGCGGCGCAGTCTCATGGGGTCCCTCCAGTGGGAGGTCGTGAGTGCGTAACAGTGTTAGAACACTGTTACGCACTCACGACCGGTGCTCAGACGAAGTAAGTGGAGTTGACGCTGCCGACGGCCAGGCTGCCGGCGACCGCGCCGGGCAGGCCGGTGGCCGGGTCGCGCGGCAGCCAGGTGACGGTGCCGGAGCGCTGGTTCGCGACGTAGAACCAGGCCTCGGCGGGATCGAGGGACACGTGCCGCGGCCAGTTGCCGCCACTGGACACAGTGGACACCAGCTTGAGCGTCGCGCCGCCGCCGGAGACGGCGAACGTGGCCAGGGTGTTGGGCCCGCGCACCGTGGCGTAGACGAACTTCCCGTCGCGCGAAACGACGATCTCACCCGGGTACAGGTCGCCGGTGCTGCCCGCCGGCACGGCCGGGACGACCGACAGCGCCTTGAGCGTGCCTGCCGCGGCGTCCCAGCTCGCCACCGTGATCTCGGGCCGCAGCTCCTGCACGATGTAGGCGAACTTCCCGGTGGGGTCGAACGCCAGGTGCCGCGGCCCGGCGCCGGTGGGCAGCTTCAGCTGCTGGTGCTGCGAAAGCTTCCCGGTGGCGACGTCGAGCGAGTAGACGTACACCGAGTCCGCGCCGAGGTCGACCGAGAGCACCCAGCGCCCGCTCGGGTCGTTGACGACCTGGTGCGCGTTCGGCGCGCGGTCGGATCCCTGGTGCTGGGCCAGATCCGTGGCCGCGCCGAGCTTCCCGCCCGTCAGGATCGGCAGCACGACGACACTGCCGGTGCCGTAGTTGGCCGCCAGCACGTACTTCCCGCTCGAATGCACGCTCAGGTGCGTCGGCGCGCTGCCCTTCGTCGAAACCTTGTTGAGCAGCTTCGGGTTCGTGACGTCGGTGATGTTCAGCGCCGAGACGAACCCGTTCGGGTCGCCCTCGTTGGTGACGTACAGCGTCTTGCCGTCGGCGCTGCGGCCGAACCAGGACGTGTCGCTGATCCCCGGCACCGTGCGGACCTGGGTCAGCGCGGCGCCGGAACGGCTCGTGACGTCCAGGCCGTGGCCGTCGGCCCCGCTGGTGTAACTGCCGACGTACACAGTGGCTCCAGCGGTGCAGACCTGCGCGGCGGCGGACGCGAACTGCGCGCCCAGGACGGTGGCGGCGCCGGCGGCACCGGCCGCGCCGAGGAACGTGCGACGGGAAAGCTCGGCCATCGTGGTGTCTCCCAAGGGTATCGGTGACGGCGAACGTGGCGGCGTATCGGTCCAGTGTAGTGGAAATTCCGCTGTGGTCTAGACCACGAGCATGGCCAGTGCGGCGACCGCGAAGCCCGACACCGAAAGCACGGTCTCCAGCGCGGTCCACGTCTTCAGCGTCTCCGGCACGGTCATCCCGAAGTAGCGCGAGACGATCCAGAACCCGCCGTCGTTGACGTGCGAGGCGATGATCGACCCGGCCGAGATGGCCACGACGATGAGCGCCAGCTGAGCCTGGGAGTAGTGCAGCTCGGCGACGGTCGGCGCGACGATGCCACTCGTGGTCACGATGGCCACCGTCGCGGATCCCTGGGCGATCCGCATGCCGCAGCTGATCACGTACGAGGCGAGGATCACCGGTAGGCCGGCGTCCCCCAGCGACTTGGCGACGGCGGTGCCGATGCCGGTGGCCGAGAGCACCGCGCCGAAGAACGCGCCCGCGCCGACGACCAGCAGGATCATCGCGACCGGCCGCAGTGCCGCGGCGGACAGCTCACCGAGCTGCTTGCCGTTGATCCCGCGCCGGTGCCCGAGCAGCCACGACGCCAGGAGCACCGCGATGGTCAGCGCGACGGCGGGCGTCCCGATGAACGCGGCGACCCCGGCCAGCGTCGAGCCCTTGGGCAGCCAGATGCTGCCGAACGTGCCCGCCAGGATCAGCACCAGCGGCACCGCGATGATGCCGCCGACCAGGCCGAGCGACGGCGGGTTCTCGTGCTCGTCGTCGGCGCCGCCCAGGTCCGCGAACTCCTCGGGGATCTTGATGTCGATCTTCTTGCCGATCCACGTCGAGTACAGGATGCCGCCGACGAACCACGCCGGGATGCCGCAGATGGCCCCCATCAGGATGATCCAGCCGAGGTCGACGTGCAGCAGCCCGGCGGCCGCGACCGGCCCGGGGTGCGGCGGCAGGAACGCGTGCGTGATCGACAGGCCGGCCAGCAGCGGCAGGGCGTAGAGCACCAGCGAGCGGCCACCCTGCTTGGCGGCGGCGTAGACCAGCGGCGCGAGCACGAAGATGCCGATGTCGAAGAACACCGGGATGCCGAAGATCAGGCCCGAGACGCCCATCGCCAGCGGCGCGCGCTTCTCGCCGAACGCCCGCAGCAGCGACGACGTCAGCACGCGGGCGCCGCCGGACTTCTCCAGGATCGACCCGAGCAGGGTGCCGAGCCCGATGATCGCGGTGATGTGCCCGAGGATGCTGCCGAACCCCTTCTCCAGCAAGGAGTCCGACGTCTTCTGCGCGGTGCCGACCAGGGTGCCGACGGGCAGGCCGGCGGCCAGCGCGGTGAGCAGGCTGACCACGATCAGGGCGATGAACGGCTCGACCTTGACCTTGATGATCAGCAGCAACAGCAGGGCGATCGAGACGGCGGCGAGGGTGAGGAGCCCGCCCGTGGTGTGTTGCAGCCAGTGGATCATCGGGTTCTCCCGGGATTGCGCAGGGATCGGCCGGCGAGGGCGCCGGTGGGACGGCCGTCGTCGAGGGCGGCGACGCCGTTGACGAACACGTGCGTGATGCCCGCGGCGGCCTGCCGCGGGTCGTCGAAGGTCGCGGTGTCGGTGACCGCGTCCGGGTCGAACAGCACCAGGTCCGCGGCGTAACCGGCGCGGACGAGCCCGCGGTCGGTCAGCCGCAGCCGCCGCGCGGCCCGCCCGGTGAGGTGGGCGACGCACTCGGCGAGGTCCAGCACGCCCAGTTCACGGACGTACCGGGCCAGGTAACGGGGGAACGTGCCCCAGGCCCGCGGGTGCGGGCGGGCGCCAACGAGCAGGCCGTCGCTGCCGCCGGTGTGCGTCCGGTGGCGCATGATCGCCTGGACGTTCTCCTCGTGCCCGACGTGCATCAGGCACGACGTGCCGAGGCGCTCGTCGAGCAGCGTGTCGAAGTACAGTGCCGCCGGTTCGCTGCCCGCGGCGCGCGCCGAACCGGCGACACTGTGCCCCACCAGGTGGGCGTTGTGGTCGTTGCGGACGCCGTTGATCTCGATGGCGTCCCAGTCGATCGGGACGCCGTGCGCCCCGTCCGAACCGGACTCCTCGATCTCGGCCCGGATCCGCTCGCGAGTGTCCACATCGGACAGCCGGGCCAGGGTCGCGTCGAGCCCGCCTTCGGTGGCCCAGCTCGGCAGCAGCGCGGACAGGTAGGTCGCGCCCGGCAGGTACGGGTAGGTGTCGAGGGTGACGTCGCAGCCGTCGTCGAGCGCCTCGTCCAGCAGCTTCAGCAGGTCGGGCGCCTTGCCCTTGTTCACCGAGAAGTTCATCGTCGCGTGCGCCAGGTGCAGCGGGCAGCCCGACCGCCGGGAGACGTCGATCATCTCGGCGAACGCTTCGAGCGCGCCCTTGCCGTAGCTGCGGTGGTGCGGGCTGTAGAAGCCGCCACCCTCGCCGACCACGCGGCACAGCTCGACCAGCTCGCCGGTGTCCGCGTACATCCCCGGCGTGTAGGTGAGGCCCGACGACATCCCCATCGCGCCCTCGGCCAGGCCGGTCGCGACGAGCTCCTTCATCCGCGTCAGCTCTGCGTCGGTGGCCGGCCGGTCGTCCCAGCCGACGGCGAGCATCCGCACGGTGCCCTGCGGCACGAGGTACGCGGCGTTGACGGCGATGCCCTGGTCCAGGCGGTCGAGGTACTCGCCGACCGAGCGCCAGTTCCAGTCGAAGCCCGCCGGGTCGTCGTTCCAGCCCGCGAGCTGCTGGCGCAGCGCCGCGAGGACGACGTCGTCGACCGGCGCGTAGGACAGCCCGTCCTGGCCCAGCACCTCGGTCGTGACGCCCTGGGTGATCTTGGCCGGGTGGTCCGGGTTGGCCAGCAGCTGCAGGTCGGAGTGCGAATGCATGTCGATGAACCCGGGCGCGAGCACCAGGCCGTCGGCGTCGATGTTCCGGTTCCCGGCCAGCGAGCCGGCTTCCGCGACGCTCGCGATCCGGCCGCCGGTGATGCCGACGTCGTGGCGCGTGAGCGCGTCCCCGGTGCCGTCGGCGACCAGCGCGCCGCGGAAGACGACGTCCATCAGAACCACGTCCGGACGAGGTCGACGACGGTTTCGCCGTCGGCCGCCGTCACCGGCAGCAGCGGCCACTTGTCGAACACCGTGCACGGGTGCGAGAGGCCGAGCCCGATCCAGTCGCCGACCTCGACCGGCGACCCCGCCGGCAGCGTGAGGAAGGCGTGCTGGTCGTTCATCTTCGCGATGACGTGGCCGTCGAGCGGTTCCGCGGGGCCACGCGGGGTGCGGCGCAGCTGCGGTTCCGGCATGCCTTCGTCGAAGGACGCGTCCCGCTTGCCGATGGTCAGCAACGCCAGGGTGTCCGACGGCTTCGACGTCACCTGGGCCCAGGCGTGCAGCGCGGGCCGGAACGACGCGACGCCGTCGATGCGCGGGTGCTCGCCGAGCGGGGAGATCTCGCGGTAGAAGCCGTCGTCGTGGGTGATGTAGGCGCCGCTGCGCAGCACCGGGAGCACGTCGAGACCGTCCGGCCACGGCTTGGTGAGCTCGTTGGCGACCTGGTCGAAGTAGGCGCTGCCGCCGGCGGTGACGATGATCTGGCCGTCGAGGAGTCCCTTGTCCGCGAAGGTGATCGCGAGCTCGCGCAGACCGTCCACGTAGGAGCTGATCTTGGCGAGCGCGGCGTCGTCGGTGTCGTGCGAGAGCGCGCCCTCGTAACCGCCGGTGCCGCGCAGCCGCAGCGCCGGGCTGGCGTGCACGGCTTCCGCGACGGCCAGCGCGGTCGCCGTGTCGCGGACGCCGGTGCGGCCGCCGTCGGCGCCCAGCTCGAGCAGGACGTCCACCGGCCGGCTCGAGCCTTCGAGGGCTTCGGTCATCAGCTCGACGCCGCGGACCGAGTCGACCCAGCAGATGAACTCGAACGAGGGATCGGCGGCCAGCTCGGCGGCCAGCCAGCGCAGGCCGCTCGGGTCGAGCAGCTGGTTGGCCAGCAGGATCCGCGAGACGCCGAACGCGCGGTAGATGCGCAGGTGCCCGGCGTTGGCGCAGGTGATGCCCCAGGCGCCGTGCTCGATCTGGCGGGCGAACAGCTGCGGGGCCATCGTGGTCTTGCCGTGCGGGGCGAGGACGACGCCGCGGGCGGCGCACCAGGCGGCCATCGTCCGCAGGTTGTGCTCGAGTGCTTCGTCGTCGAGTACCACGAAGGGCGCGAAGAACCCGTCGGTGAACAGGTTGAGCCGCCGGTCCGCGGCTTCGCCCAGCGTGAGCCCGGTCAGGGCGGGCGCGGCCGAGCGGAACCGCCAGTCGACGCGCTCCTGGCGGAGGGCGTCGAGCGCGGCGGTGTCGATCGAGCAAGGGGCGGGTGTGTTCATCGGCGGCGACCTCGGTTGCGTATGTTGCAACGACTGTTGCGCATTTTGAGTGCCATAGGTGTAGCATCCGGGTCGCCACAGGTCAACGGGGTGAAGGACAGGGGAGACGGAAAGTGACAAGCGGGCCCGAAGTGCTCTGTGTCGGTGAGACGATGGCGCTGTTCGTGCCCGCCGAACCCGGCCCGCCGGACGAGGTGCGTCAGTGGACGCGCACCATCGGCGGCGCCGAGTCGAACGTGGCCTGTCACCTGCCCGCCCTCGGCGTCCCGAGCGGCTGGGTGAGCGCGGTCGGCGACGACCCGTTCGGCCACGCGATGCTGCGCGAGATCGCGGCGGCCGGCGTCGACGTCAGCGCGTGTTCGGTCGACCCCGTGCGCCCGACCGGGCTCTACGTCAAGGAAAGCGGCGCCGGCGGCAGCCCCGTGCGCTACTACCGCGCCGGCTCCGCGGCCTCCGGCATGGGCCCTTCGCTGCTGGATCGCCTGAACCTCGACGGCGTCCGCGTGCTGCACCTGTCCGGCATCACCCCGGCGCTGTCCGACAGCTGCCTCGCGCTGGTGCGCGCGCTGCTGGACGCGCCCCGCGGCGATCGGCTCGTCTCCTTCGACGTCAACCTGCGCCCCGCCCTGTGGGCCGGCCGCGACCCCCGCCTGCTCGCCGAACTGGCCGGGCAGGCCGACATCGTCCTGACCGGCGACGACGAAGCCCAGCACGTGTGGGGGACCGGCGACCCGGTTTCGCTGCGGGCCCTCCTGCCGGGCCCGCGCACGCTGGTCGTCAAGCACGGCGAACGCGGCGCGACCCTCGTCGAAGGCGAGCCGCTGTTCGCGCCGGCGTTGCGCGTCGACGTCGTCGAGCCGGTCGGCGCCGGAGACGCGTTCGCCGCGGGCTTCCTGGCCGCGACCCTGCGCGGCGCCGCGCCCCTGGAACGGCTCCGGCGCGGGCACCTGCAGGCCGCCGCCACCCTGCTCACCCACGACGACGTCGGCGTACCGCTGCCACGCACGGTCGTGGATACCCTGCTGAACGCGGACCCGGACGAGTGGCGTTCGGCCAGGCTGACGGGAGAGGGGGTTCTCGCTTGAGTCAAAGTCTGGACCGCGCGCTGACGCTGCTGAGCTCGATCGCGCAGGACGCGCGCACCCTCGACGACCTCGCCGAGGAGATCGGCGTCCACAAGTCGACGGTGCTGCGCCTGCTGCGCACCCTGGAGCAGCACCACTTCGTCCGCCGCGAGGGCACCCGCTACTACCGGCTCGGCAGCGCGATGTTCGACCTCGCGAACCAAGCCCTCGACTCGATCGACGTCCGGCGCAGCGCCCAGCCCGCGCTGGCCGCGCTCAACGCCCGCACCGGGCACACCGTGCACCTGGCCAGCTACGACGACGGCGAAGTCGTCTACATCGACAAGTACGAGGGCCGCCACTCGGTGCGGATGTACTCCCGCGTCGGCAAGCGCGCGCCACTGCACTGCACCGCCGTCGGGAAGGTGCTGGTCGCCGCGATGCCTTCCGCGAAACGCGAGGAGATCGCCCGGTCGATGGAGTACCCGGTGCTGACGCCGAACACGATCACCACACCCGAGGACTACCTCGCGGAGCTGGATCGCGTCGCGCAGCTCGGGTACGCCGTCGACAACGCCGAGCACGAGGACTTCATCCACTGCGTCGCGGCGCCGGTGCGCGGCGCGGACGGCGAGGTCCTGGCCGCCGCGTCGATGTCGGTGCCGAAGGTGCTGCTCGACTACGAAGGCCTGCTCGCGCTGGTCCCGGACCTGCGCGCCGCGACGAACGAAGCTTCCGTCCACAGTGGATGGACGGGGAACGGAAAGGGGCACTGATGAGCAAGACGGCAGTTTCCACCGAGAACGCGCCGAAGCCGCCGGCGAAGTTCTCGCAGGCCGTCCGCAAGGGAAACCTGCTGCAGGTCGCGGGCCAGGTGGCCTTCGACCCGGCCACGAACGAGATCGTCGGCGACGACGTCGCGGGTCAGACCCGGCAGACGTTCAAGAACATCGAAGCCGTGCTGAAGGAGGCGGGCTCGAGCCTGGCGGACGCGATCATGGTGCGCGTCTACCTCACCGACACCGCGCACTTCGCGCCGTTCAACGAGGTCTACAACGAGCTCATCGGCGAGGGCCCGCACGCCGCCCGCACGACGGTGTACGTCGGCCTCCCGGGCGAGCTGCTCGTCGAGATCGACGTGCTCTGCGTGCTGGACTGAGCTTCTCCCGGGGCCGGTTCGCCCGGCCCCGGGATGCTCAGCCCAGGACGCTCGTATAGCCGTTGATCGCGGGCTGCCCGCCGAGGTGGGCGTAGAGCACGTTCGAGCCGCGTTCTATCTCACCCCGGCCGACCAGGTCGATGAGTCCCGCCATGGACTTTCCTTCGTAGACCGGGTCGGTGATCATCCCCTCCAGCCGGGCGCACGTCTCGATGGCGTCCACAGTGGACGCGTCGGGGATGCCGTAGATCCCGGCGTGGTACCGGTCGTCCAGCTCGACGTCCGCGATCTCGCCTGCGCCGATCAGCTCGGCGGTGGCGCGCGCGATCCGCGTGACCTGCTCACGGGTCTCGTCCGGCTTGGCGGAGGCGTCGATGCCCAGGATGCGCCGGGGTTTGCCGCTCAGCGCGGTCCCGGCGACCATCCCGCCCTGGGTGCTCCCGGTGACCGAGCAGACGATCACGGTGTCGAAGAAGACGCCGAGCTGCTCTTCCTGCGCTTCCAGCTCGACGATCCAGTTCGCGAAGCCGAGCCCGCCGAGCCGGTGATCCGACGCACCGGCCGGGATCGCGTACGGCTTCCCGCCGCCGGCCTCGATCTCGGCGACGGCGTCCTCCCACGCCTGCTTGAACCCGATGCCGAAACCGGCGTCGACGAGCCGGACGTCCGCGCCGAGGATCCGCGAGAGCTGGATGTTGCCGACCTTGTCGTAGAGCGGATCGTGCCAGTCGACCCAGCTTTCCTGCACCAGCACGGCCTTCAGCCCGGCACGCGCCGCGGCGGCCGCGACCTGCCGGGTGTGGTTGGACTGGACGCCGCCGATCGAGACGAGCGTATCGGCGCCTTCTTTCAGGGCGTCGGCGACGAGGTACTCCAGCTTGCGCGTCTTGTTGCCGCCGTACGCGAGCCCGGAGTTGACGTCTTCGCGCTTGGCCCAGACCTGCGCGCCGCCGAGGTGGGCCGTGAGCCGCTCCAGGGGATGCACCGGCGACGGCCCGAAGAGCAGCGGGAAGCGCGGGAAGTCGGCGAGGGTCATCGGTCCTCCAGCAGGTCGGTCCAGATGGTCGCGATCACGGAGACGGCGGTGTCGGTGTCACGCTTCTCGAGGGCGTCGATGAGCCGCGTGTGGCGTTCCATCGAGTTCCAGGCGAGTGCCGAGCTGAACCGCGCGTGTTCGAGCCGGCGCAGCAGCGGTGTGTAGCGGTCGAGAGTGGCGGACACAGCGGCGTTCCCGGCCAGCCGGACGGGAACATCGTGCAGCTCGTCGTCGGCCTTGACGGCGGCGGCGACGTCACCGGCTTCGATCGCCGCGGCAAAGCGATCATTGGCCGCCCGCATCGCGGCGACGTCGTCCCGTCCGACCTTCGCCACGGCCTGCCGGACGGCGAACTCGTGCAGCAGCCGGACGATCTCCCGGGCGTCGAGGACATCGGGGGACATCACCTCGGAGACGCGGGTGTAGCTCTGCGGCTTGGAGTCGACGAGCCCGTCGTCGGCCAGCCGCAGCAGCGCCTGGCGAATGGGGGCTTTCGACAGGCCGAGCTGGTCGGCCAGGTCGGCATCCCGCAGCGCGGCACCGGGCGGCAGCGAACCATCGACGATCGCGTGGCGGATGCGGTCGTACGCCTCGTCCCGCAACAGCGGGCGGCTGACCTTGGAGAGACTCACATCTAACATGTTAGATGTCACGAAGCCCGTCCGGCAACTATTTCGAGCCCGAAGCCGTCCCCTGCTGGGTGCTGGGTGCTGGGTGCTGGGTGCTGGGTGCTGGGTGCTGGCGCGGCGCGGTGCTAGTGCTGGTGCTGGATGTGTGCGGGGTATTTGTGCGGGTGCCGGTGCTCGGTGCGGGTGCGTGCGGTGCGTGGTGCTGGCGTGGTGCTGGTGCCGGTGCTGGATGCGTGCGGGGTGCCGGTGCGGGTGCGTGCGGTGCGTGGTGCCGTTGCTGGAAGCGGGTGCGTGTTCTGGTGCGGTGCGGTGCGGTGCGGGGTGCTGGTGTGGTGCTGGTGTTGGTGCACCGCTGGTGCGGGTCGCGGTCGGCGAGCCAGACCCAGCGGGACACCGGAGCATCGCGGTGCACTTCCGCCGCGATGTCTCCGTCCGCCCGTGACGTCTTCAGCCACCCGCGGTGTCCCCGACCGCCCGCCATGCATCCAGTCGTCCGCGATGCCCACGGGTGCCGGATGCTTGTCCACAGGAACCCCGTGATGTGGACAACCGAGCCCAGACCGCCGCCTTTTCCGGGTCCTGTCGGGCACCCCCGATAAACTGGACTTGGGGACGCCCCCCGGAGAGGGCGGGGGCTGTTCTTAGGCGGGGCCGCCGAGAAAGTGCGGTCAGTAAACGGGGCCGGTGTACTTCTCGCCGGGGCCCTGACCGGGGGCGTCCGGGACGGCCGAAGCCTCGCGGAAGGCCTTCTGGAGCGACTGCAGGCCGTCGCGCAACGGGCCGGCGTGCAGGCCGAGGTACTCGGCGGACGCGGTGATGAGCCCGGCGAGCGCGGTGATCAGGCGGCGCGCCTCGTCGAGGTCGCGGTGCGGCGAGTTGTCCGGGTCGGCGTCGGCGAGGCCGAGGCGTTCGGCCCCGGCCGACAGCAGCATGACGGCCGCGCGGCTGATCACCTCCACGCTGGGGATGTCCTCCAGGTGGCGGGCTTCGGGGGAATACGGGGGCGGTGCGGAGGGTTGATCTGACACGTCTGGTACTCTTCCACCTGCGACCAGCTCCCGAGTGATCGGGGGCGGCAAGTGGAGCCCCGCTCCCACCCGCGTCACCGTTCAGGTGTCCGGGTCCGGTCTCGCCCGGACTGCAAGTCCAGGGTGAAGTACCCGGCTTAGCGGCCGGATGCGATCGGAAACAGAGTGGGCCCCGTGCACCGAAATGGTGTCGGGGCCTTCGCTATGTGGGCACCAGGTCGAAACGAGAACAGGAAACATTCCTCGGACCAAGGAGGCCCCATCAGCTCCGAGACACGCATCAACGACCGAATCCGGGTGCCGGAGGTCCGACTCGTCGGACCCGCCGGTGAACAGGTCGGCATCGTCCGGATCGAAGATGCGCTGCGCCTGGCGCAAGAGAACGATCTCGACCTCGTCGAGGTCGCGCCGCAGGCCCGCCCGCCGGTGTGCAAGCTCATGGACTTCGGCAAGTTCAAGTACGAGAGCGCGCAGAAGGCCCGCGAGTCGCGTCGCAACCAGCAGCTGACCGTCATCAAGGAACAGAAGCTGCGCCCCAAGATCGATCAGCACGACTACGAGACCAAGAAGGGTCACGTGTCGCGCTTCCTGGCGGCGGGCAACAAGGTCAAGGTCACGATCATGTTCCGCGGTCGCGAGCAGTCCCGGCCGGAGCTCGGCTACCGGCTGCTGCAGAAGCTCGCCGAAGACGTCACGGAGCTCGGCTTCGTCGAGTCGTCGGCCAAGCAGGACGGTCGCAACATGATCATGGTGCTGGCCCCGCACAAGAACGTGAAGCCGAAGGCCAAGGTCGAGCCGGTTCCCGAATCGGTCCCCGAGGCGTAAGGCGCCGACCAGCACATGTCAGCGGCTCACCGGAGTCTCCGGTGAGCCGCCGCACGAAAGAGGACTGAAATGCCGAAGATGAAGACCCACAGCGGCACGTCCAAGCGCGTCCGCGTCACGGGCACGGGCAAGCTGCGCCGTCAGAAGGCCGGCCGCCGGCACCTGATGGAGAAGAAGTCCAACCGCCTCACGCGCCGGCTCGAGGGCACCACCGAGATCGCCAAGCCCGACACCGGTCGCGTCAAGCGCCTCCTCGGCCGCTGACCACCGACTTGCTCTAACCACCCGGGGCGCCCCGCGCCCCCTGAGATCGACAGGATGGACCCGTGGCACGCGTCAAGCGGGCGGTCAACGCCCAGAAGAAGCGTCGCGCAACTCTCGAACTGGCCAGCGGCTACCGCGGCCAGCGTTCGCGGCTGTACCGCAAGGCCAAGGAGCAGACGCTTCACTCGCTCAACTACGCCTACCGGGACCGTCGTGCCCGCAAGGGTGACTTCCGTCGCCTGTGGGTCACCCGCATCAACGCGGCCGCCCGCGAGAACGGCGTGACCTACAACCGGTTCATCCAGGGCATCAAGGCCGCGGGTGTCGAGGTCGACCGCAAGATCCTCGCGGACCTCGCCGTCAACGACGCCGTCGCCTTCACCGCGCTGGCCGAGCTCGCCAAGGCCAACGTGAACACCGAAGCGAAGTCGGCCTGACCGGCAGCTTTCCCCGACCCGGGGTGGATCCGTTCACCGAACGGACCCCCCGGGTCGTTGCTGCGCGCAAGCTGACCCGGCGCGCGGACCGGGACAAGACCGGCCGGTTCCTGGCCGAAGGCGCCAACGCCGTCGAAGCCGCCTTGGCGGACGGAACGGTGCACGAGCTGTTCGTGACGTCGCGCGCGGCCGCCCAGCACGCGAACCTGGTCGACGCCGCCCGCGCGGCCGGCGTCCCGGTCTCGCCGATCACCGACCGCGCCGCGGACGGCCTGTCGGAAACCGTGACGCCCCAAGGCATCGTGGCGGTCTGCGCCCTGCTCGACCGTCCACTCGAGACGGCCGTGACCCCGGGCGCCCGGCTGGTGGTCGTGCTGGTGGACATCGCCGACCCGGGCAACGCGGGCACGGTGATCCGCGTGGCGGATGCGGCGGGCGCCGACGCCGTCGTCCTGGCGGGCGACACGGTCGACCCCCACAACGGCAAGTGCGTCCGAGCGGCCGCGGGCAGCCTGTTCCACCTCCCGATCACCCGCGTCCGCGACGTCTCGGCCGCACTGAAGGCCTGTTCGGCGGCGGGCCTGCGCACGTACGCGGCCCACGGTTACGCCGACGCCGAACTCGATCGGGTGGACCTGACCGAGCCGACGGCCTGGGTGTTCGGCAACGAAGCCCACGGCCTCTCGGAAGCGGTCCTGGCCGAGACGGATCTGGCGGTCCGCATCCCGCTGTACGGCAAGGCGGAGAGCCTCAACCTGGCCACGGCAGCGGCGGTCTGCGTCTACACGAGCGCGATGGCGGCCCGCCGCTGAGGCGTGGCCCATCGCCCGCTCAGCCGAGACCACTGCCCGTCCCGCCACGGCCTCCTTTCGTGGCGCCGCGGCGGCCGACCCCTGCCGCCCGTCCCACCGCGGCCGCCCTTCGCGGCGTCCCGGCGGTCGATCCTGTCGGTGTCCGCCTACCGGACACGCGCCGCACGCAGACCAGTGGTTTAACCTCGCGCGACCGGATTCCCGGCGTCCCGGCCTGGTCATCGTTCAGTCCTGTCAGGCCCTTACCCGGGCGTGTACCGGCACGGGGCGAGGGCGACCAAGGGCGCCCTGACCCGATCCCATAGACTTTTCTTGCCTTTGACCTCTCGTGCGCCGCGTTGTCCGGCGGAGCACGAACGACCAGTCCCAGCGGACGCCGAGGAGTTATGTCCGGAGCCAAGGAGAAGGAAGCCCAGGGCGGCGCGGTTCTCGCCCCCGAGACGCTGCAGGAGGCGGTCAAGGCCGCCGAAGCGGCGTTCGCCGCCGCGACCGGGCTCGATGCGCTGGCCGAGGTCAAGCCCGCGCATCTCGGTGACCACTCGCCGCTGTTGCTGGCGCGCCGCGAGATCGGCGCCCTGCCCAAGCAGGAGAAGGCCGAGGCCGGCAAGCGCGTCAACGAGGCCCGCCAGGCCGTCCAGTCGGCCTTCGACACCCGCCGCGCCGAGCTCCAGGTGGAGCGCGACGAGCGCGTGCTGCGCGAAGAAGCCGTCGATGTCACCCTTCCGTGGGACCGCGTGCCGCGCGGAGCCCGGCACCCGATCAGCACCGTCTCCGAGCGCGTCGCCGACGCGTTCATCGCGATGGGCTACGAGGTCGCCGAAGGCCCGGAGCTCGAAGCCGAGTGGTTCAACTTCGACGCGTTGAACTTCGGCAAGGACCACCCCGCGCGCCAGCTGCAGGACACGTTCTACGTCGGCGAAGAGGATTCCGGCCTGGTGCTGCGCACGCACACCTCGCCCGTCCAGGCCCGCACCCTGCTGCACCGCGACCTGCCCGTGTACGTCGTGTGCCCCGGCCGGACGTACCGCACCGACGAGCTCGACTCGACCCACACCCCGGTGTTCACCCAGGTCGAGGGCCTCGCGGTGGACAAGGGCATCACCATGGCGCACCTCAAGGGCACGCTGGACGCCTTCGCCCGCGCGATGTTCGGCGAGAACTCCAAGACCCGGCTGCGCCCGCACTTCTTCCCGTTCACCGAGCCGTCCGCCGAGGTGGACGTCTGGTTCGAGGAGAAGAAGGGCGGCCCCGGCTGGGTCGAGTGGGGCGGCTGCGGCATGGTCAACCCGAACGTCCTGCGCGCCTGCGGCGTCGACCCCGAGGTGTACTCGGGCTTCGCCTTCGGCATGGGCATCGAGCGCACCCTGCAGTTCCGCAACGGGATCCCGGACATGCGCGACATGGTGGAAGGCGACGTCCGCTTCACCCTTCCCTTCGGAACGGAGGCGTAGTGCGAGTCCCAGTCAGCTGGCTGACCGAACACCTCGACGTGGGCGAGGAGATCACGCCGCAGGACCTGGCCGACGCTTTCGTCCGGATCGGGATCGAGGTCGACGACCTCCGCGAGCTCGGGCCCGTGACCGGTCCGCTGGTCGTCGGCCGCGTGGCCGAGATCGAGGAACTGACCGAGTTCAAGAAGCCGGTGCGCTTCTGCCGCGTCGACGTCGGCGAGGTCGCCGAGGACGACGAGCCCGAAGACGACGACGAAGACGAGGACGACGAAGAGTCGGGCGAGTTCGACGAGGGCCCGCACGGCATCAGGACCCGCGGCATCATCTGCGGCGCGCGCAACTTCACCGAGGGCGACCTGGTCGTCGTCGCGCTGCCCGGCGCGGTGCTGCCGGGCGACTTCGCCATCGCCTCCCGCAAGACCTACGGCCGCATCAGCGACGGCATGATCTGCTCGGCGCGCGAGCTCGGCCTCGGCGAG
This sequence comes from Amycolatopsis sp. NBC_00348, assembly GCF_036114655.1. Taxonomy (NCBI): domain Bacteria; kingdom Bacillati; phylum Actinomycetota; class Actinomycetes; order Pseudonocardiales; family Pseudonocardiaceae; genus Amycolatopsis; species Amycolatopsis sp. NBC_00348. Next base: position 911,835 of record NZ_CP107994.1, read on the forward strand.
GACCACACCGGCATCCTGGTGCTGCCGCCGGGCACCGCGAGCCCGGGCGACGACGCCCAGGAGCTGCTCGCCCTGAACGACACGGTGATCGAGCTCGCGCCGACCCCGGACCGCGGTTACGCGCTGTCGGTCCGCGGCCTGGCGCGCGAGCTGTCGAACGCCCTCGACGTGCCCTTCGGCGACCCGGCGCTGCTGGAGGTCCCGGCGGCCGAGGGTGACGCCTGGCCGGTCCGCGTCGAGGACCCCGAGGGCTGCCCGCGGTTCGTGCTGCGCCGGGTCACCGGCCTGGACTCGACCGCGCCGACCCCGTGGTGGATGCGGCGGCGGCTGATGCTGGCCGGCATCCGCTCCATCTCCCTGGCCGTCGACGTCACCAACTACGTGATGCTCGAGCTCGGGCACCCGCTGCACGCGTTCGCCACCAAGGCCATCCAGGGCGACCTGGTGGTGCGCAAGGCGAAGCCGGGCGAGAAGCTGACCACCCTGGACGACATCGAGCGCACGCTCGACCCGGACGACGTGGTGATCGCCGACGACAGCGGCGTCATCTCGCTGGCCGGCACCATGGGTGGCGCGAGCACCGAGATCACGCCGGAGAGCACGGACGTGCTGCTCGAGGCGGCGCACTGGAACCCGGCGTCGATCAGCCGCACGGCCCGGCGCCACAAGCTGTTCTCCGAGGCGGCCAAGCGGTTCGAGCGGTTCACCGACCCGCAGCTGTGCGGGCCGGCGGTCGAGCTGGCCGCCCGGCTGCTGCGGCAGTACGGCGACGCCGCCATCCGGCCCGGCCGCACCGACGAGGGCACGGTCGAGCCCAACCCGCCGGTCCGGATGCCGATCAACCTGCCCGACAAGGTCGCGGGCGTGAGCTACCAGCGCGGCGTGACCGTGCGCCGGCTCAGCCAGATCGGCTGCAAGGTCACGGTCAGCACGGGCGACGACGGCACCGGCCTCGTCACCGCGATCCCACCGAGCTGGCGCGGCGACCTGCGCCAGCCCGCCGACCTCGTCGAAGAGGTGCTGCGGCTCGAGGGCTACGACAGCATCCCGTCGACGCTGCCCGCCGCCCCGGCAGGCCGCGGCCTGACCGACGGCCAGCGGCGCGTCCGCAGTGTCGCGCGGGCGCTGGCCGAGGCCGGGTACGTCGAGGTGCGCCCGTTCCCGTTCGTCGGCGACGCGGTGTGGGACGCCTTCGGGCTCCCGGCGGACGACGTCCGCCGCAACGCCGTCGTGGTGCGCAACCCGCTGGAGGCCGAGCGCAACAAGCTGGCCACCACGCTGCTGCCGGGGCTGCTGGACACGCTGCAGCGCAACGTGTCGCGCGGGATGAAGGACGTGGCGCTGTTCCACGTCGGCCAGGTCGTGCTGCCCGCGCCGAACCCGCTGAAGGTCCCGGTGCTCGGCGTCGACCGCCGCCCGACCGACGAGGAACTGGCCGTTCTCGAAGAGGCTGTGCCGAAGCAGCCGCTGCACGTCGCCGTCGTGCTCGCCGGCCAGCGCCACCGCGCCGGCTGGTGGGGCGGGGGCGAACAGGCGAGCTGGGCCGACGCGGTGCAGGCCGCCCGGACGATCGCCGAGGCCGCCGGGGTCGAGCTGACCACGCAGGCCACCGATCTGCCGCCGTGGCACCCGGGCCGCTGCGCCCAGCTGCGGGTCGGCGACTGGCCGGTCGGCCACGCGGGCGAGCTGCACCCCAAGGTCGTCGAGGCGCTCGGCCTGCCGCCGCGCACCGTGGCGATGGAGCTCGACCTCGACGCGATCCCGCTGCCGGACTCCCGGCCGGCGCCGAGCGTGTCCGGCTACCCGCCGGTGCTGCTCGACGTCGCGCTGGTCGCGGCCGCGGACGTCCCGTCGGGTGATCTCGCCGCGGTGCTGCGCACCGGGGCGGGCGAGCTGCTCGAGGACATCACGCTGTTCGACGTCTACGCCGGCGAGCAGGTCGGCGAGGGCAAGCGGTCGCTGGCCTACAAGCTGCGCTTCCGCGCCCCGGACCGGACGCTGACCGTCGACGAGGCGACCAAGGCCCGCGACGCCGCGGTCGCCGCGGCGGGCGAACGGTTCGAAGCGACCTTGCGCTGACGCACGACGCTCTCGAAGAGGGGCCGGGAAACCGGCCCCTCTTTCGCGTCCGGCCCCGCACATCCGGCCGACCATCCGCACCAGAACGCAGGCGACTCTCCAGGTACGTGAGCCGACTCTCCAGGTACGTGAGCCGACTCTCCGGGTACGCGACCCGACCGTCCGGGCACACCGGTTGGCCGTAGGTGTCGCGGTGCCGGGCACCCTTTCGAAGCCGAACGTCACCCGATGTGCTTGAGCGCCTCCCGGCGCGACAGCCCCGACAGGCCGGGGTGATCGTCCACGAAGGACCGCACCCAGTCCGGTGACGTCTTCGCGTAGTCGCGCAGCGCCCAGCCGATTCCCTTGCGCAGGAAGAACTCCGGCTCGGCGATCGCGGGTTCGATCGTCCGGGTCAGCAGCTCGGTGTCGGTGTCCTCCTTCGCGCCGACCTGGCAGATGATCGCCGTGCGCCGCCGCCAGAGGTCCTCGTCGGCCGCCCAGCGCAGCATGATCGGCGTGACCTCGCCGCGGGCGGAACGCAGGATCGGGCCCAACCGCCGGATCGCCAGTTCGTCGACGTGGTCCCACCACGCCCCCGTGACGATCATTTCCTCGTACATCGGGATCAGCCCGGGATCCTGCCACGACCGGTAGGCGCGATAGCCGGAAAGATCGACCGCCGCGTACCGCTCCTCCCGGAATTCCGCGTCCCGCCACAACGCCAGGATCGTCGCCGAATATGTCACTCGATCGGGCAATATGTGGTCGGCGAGCACCCGCTTGAGAAGCACGCTCCGCTCCGGTTTGGCCACTCCGCGATACGGCATGGCCGACTTCATGTACGCCCGCATCTGAGGTGCCTTCACCGGATCGCCCAGCTCGGCCAGCCCGGCGCGGACGGCCTTGACCAGCCGTTCGTCCGCGGTCATCCGTCCTCCCGTCGTCCCCGGTCGCCCGGAGCGTACCGGCGGCCACCGACGGTTCCGGGTGCTCGCCGATCGGGGGAGGACCCGACGAAAGGCGGATGGCGGAAGTCGTGGCGGTCAGCGAGATTGTGCAGGGTTGCCGGTAGTTTCGGCGAAATCCGGCGAACTCTGTCGAATGCGGACGAAAAGGACGACTGTGAAAAGAATCGTTGCCGCTGTCGCCGCTGTGGGGCTCGCGGCCGGGCTGCTGGCCGCCGCACCTGCCGCGTCGGCGGACCCCGGGGTGCAGTTCAGCCCCGCGCCGATCGCCTGGGGGCCCTGCGACTCGGCGAGCCTCAAGGCGGCGGGCGCCGAGTGCGGCTTCCTCGAAGTGCCGATGGACTACGCGAAGCCGGGCGGGGCGAAGGTCTCCGTCGCGGTGTCGCGGATCAAGCACAAGACCGCGCAGTCCCAAGGGATCATGCTGGTGAACCCGGGCGGCCCCGGCGGGTCCGGCCTCGGGCTCTCGGTGCTCGGCAAGTACGTGCCGAACCACGCGGGGGACAACTACGACTGGATCGGCTTCGACCCGCGGGGCGTCGGCTCCAGCAAGCCCGCGATCAGCTGTGACGGCAACTACTTCAGCTACGACCGGCCGGCGTACGTGCCGACCTCGCCGAAGCTGGAGAAGACCTGGCTCGACCGCTCGAAGGGCTACGCGCAGGCGTGCCGCAAGAACGGCGCGATCCTCGACCACCTGAAGACGACCGACGTCGCGCAGGACATGGACAGCCTGCGCAAGGCGCTGGGCGAGAAGCAGATCAACTACTACGGCTTCTCCTACGGCACCTACCTCGGCCAGGTGTACAGCACGATGTACCCCAAGAACGTCCGCCGGATGGTGCTCGACGGCAACGTCGACCCGCGGAAGGTCTGGTACCAGGCCAACCTCGACCAGGACGTCGCGTTCGACAAGAACATCAAGATCTACTTCGACTGGCTGGCGTCCTACGACAGCGTCTACCACCTGGGCAAGACCGGTTCCGCGGTGGAGAAGCTCTGGTACGACACCCAGCGCAAGCTCGCCAGGAACCCGGCGGGCGGGGTGATCGGCGGTGACGAGTGGACCGACGTCTTCCTGCAGGCCGGCTACTACGTCTTCGGCTGGGTCGACATGGCCAAGGCGTTCGACGGTTTCGTCCACAAGGGTGACTGGCAGACGCTGAAGGCGCTCTACGACGACTCGAACCCGCCCGGTGACGACAACGGTTTCGCCGTCTACCTGGGTGTGCAGTGCACCGACACCCAGTGGCCGACGAGCTGGAACAAGTGGCGGGTCGACAACTGGCTGACCTACGCCAAGGCCCCGTTCGAGACCTGGGGCAACGCCTGGTTCAACGCGCCCTGCGTGTTCTGGCCGGCGAAGGCGGGCAAGCCCGTCGACATCAACGGCAGCAAGGTCGCCGGGGCGCTCCTCATCAGCGAAGAGCTCGACGCCGCGACGCCGTACGCCGGCAGCCTCGAGGTCCGCAAGCGGTTCCCGAACTCGAGCCTGATCAGCGCGCCGGGCGGCACCACGCACGCCGGTTCGCTGTCCGGAGTGTCCTGTGTGGACGACAAGATCGCCGACTACCTGGCGAACGGAACGCTGCCGGCGCGCCGGCCCGGCAACCACTCCGACGTCCAGTGCAGCCCGGTTCCGCCGCCGGTGCCCGACGGCGCCGCCGCGCAGAAGTCGGACAACACCGCGAAGGCGGCCCAGGAGAAGCAGCGCACATTGGCTCAGCTGCTGCACTTCTGAGCGGAATCGACGTGGGTCAGTGCCCCGGTCCGGCTCGTCCGGACCGGGGCACCGTCTTGTCCGCAGGTGTCGCATCGTGGCCTCCCAGTGACGTGGTGTGGTCGACGAGGACGTTAGGGGAGAGGTCTGACAATTTCGGAGCGGAGTCGGCCGTGAGCAGTGCGTGGCCGAAAATTGTCGGGGGTGCGCGCTAGCTTCACGGCATGTCGATCATCGAAGAGCGCCGGACCGAGATCCGGGCACAGGAGATCATCTACCAGATCGCGGTCGCCACCAGGACGGACGAAGACCGCGCCGAACCGAACACCAGGGTGATGATCACCCTGGAAGCCGGCGGTCCCGAGGGCGAACCGGTCGCCGAGGGCAGCCTCGACCTGGACGTCGCCGTGGCGGCCACGGTGGCCGACCTGGTCGCCGACGGCCTGCTGTCCGCGACGACCGGCGCCGGCCGGTCGTCGCGGCGAAGATCCGCGGCCCGGGCCGCCCAGCAAGGCCGCCCGTGGAACGACGAGATGGACGCGGAGCTGGAGAGCCGGTGGCTGGCCGGCGAGAGCGTCACGGAGATCGCGGCGTACTTCGAGCGCACCCCCGGTGGCATCCGCTCCCGGCTGCCGCGCGTGGGCTGCGACCCGGAGAACCCGGGCTGCTACCTCCCCGTGCCGCCGAGCCGTCGTGTGGACCTGGACGGGGGTGAACCGGGCTGAGCACGGTGGCGGGCCGGTCCACTCCGGCCTGGCCCGCCACCGCCGCCGTCCCGTTTCCTTCACCCACCGGAGTTGTCCTGATGAGTTTCGATCTCGCCGTGTGGCACCAGCCCACGGCCGCCGAAGAAGCGGCCCGCAAGTACGCCGCGTTGACGTCCCCCGAACCGGTGGTGATCCCGCTGCACCCCCGGGCCGTCGCCTACCACCGGGAGCTGACGGCTCGCTACCCGGAATTGACCGATGTGCCGGTCGAGGACCTCGGCAGCTGCCCGTGGTCGTGCGCCTTGACCGTCGCCGGTGACGGCGTGGTCATGTCGCTGAGCTGGTCCGCTCCCGACGCCGTCGTGTCGTACGTCCAGGAGCTGGCCGGGCGGCACGGGATGGTCCTCTACGACCCGCAGGACGCCACCGTGTACCCGCCTTCGGGCGGTGTGGAGTGACTTCCGTGCCGGGGAACCCGGACCGCCGCGGATCAGCCACCCACGCCCGCGCCCGCCAGCGCGCGGGCGGCGAGGACCTCCAGGCGGGCCACCAGTTCCGGCGGCTCCTCGACCGTGAACGCGCAGCCCAGCCCGAGCAGGCGGAACGCGAGCCAGTCCAGGGTGTCCCCGTGGCTGTGCCAGCGGCAGCCACCGTCCGGCAGCGGCGTCAGCTCGCCGACCGCCGTGCCCAGGCGCGGGGTGATCTCGTCGGCCGTCGCGGCCAGCGTGGCCACCGCCCGGTAGGTGGGCACGAGGTCGTAGAGCCGTTCGAGGACGTAGGCCGCCAGGTCCGTCGCGGGTGGCCGGCGCGGGGCGATGCGCCCGCCGGTCGCCTCGGCGTCGTGGACCCGGTCGACGCGGAAGACCCGCCAGTCGTCCCGGTCGAGGTCGAAGGCGACCAGGTACCAGCGCCGTCCGGTGGCGACCAGCCGGAGCGGCTCGGCCCGGCGACGGGACTCGGTCCCGTCGCCCGAGTGGTAGCGGAACCGGACCGTCTCGTTGTTGGTGATCGCGCCGGCGAACACGGTCAGCTGCGCGGGGTCGACGACGGGGCCGGTGGCCGGCACCGCGACGGTCGCCGTGCCGATCGTGCCCACCCGGCGGCGCAACCGCGCGGGCAGGATCTGCTCGAGTTTGGCCAGCGCACGGACGGACGCTTCCTCGATGCCGTCGACAGCCTGGCCCGCGGCCGTCCGCAGGCCGACGGCGATCGCGACGGCTTCGTCGTCGTCGAGCACGAGGGGCGGCATCGCGGTGCCGGCGATCAGCCGATAGCCGCCGGTGACGCCGCGGCTGGCCTCGACCGGGTAGCCGAGTTCGCGCAGCCGCTCGACGTCACGGCGGATCGTGCGCGGGCTGACCCCGAGCCGGTCGGCGAGTTCGCTGCCCGGCCACTCCCGTGGGGTCTGGAGCAGCGAGAGCAGTCCGAGCAGCCGCGCCGGGGTGTCCGTCATCGGCACAGCATCCCAAGCGCCGCGGCACGGCGTCCGCGCGGTGGCGGGCACCACTTCCCGGTATTCCTGTTTGTTTAGCCTTGCAAGGGCGTGCATAATCATGCGTATGACGGTGAACATCGCGGTGGCCGGAGCCAGCGGGTACGCGGGCGGCGAACTCCTGCGCCTGCTGCTGACCCATCCCGAGGTCGAGATCGGCACGCTCACGGCGGCCAGCAGCGCCGGCACGAAGCTCGGCGTCCACCAGCCACACCTGGTTCCGCTGGCCGACCGCGTCCTGGCGGAGACCACGCCGGAGACCCTGGCCGGCCACGACGTCGTGTTCCTGGCCCTGCCCCACGGGCACTCCGCGGCGATCGCCGCGCAGCTCGGCCCGGACGTCCTGGTCGTCGACCTCGGCGCCGACCACCGGCTGGCCGACGCGGCCGACTGGCAGCGCTGGTACGGCGGCGACCACGCCGGCCAATGGCCGTACGGCCTCCCCGAACTGCCGGGCGCGCGGGAGAAGCTCGCCGGCACGAAGCGCATCGCCGTGCCGGGTTGCTTCCCGACCGGCGGCTCCCTCGCCCTCGCGCCCGCCCTGGGTGCCGGCCTGATCGAGCCCGACGTGACGGTCGTCGCGGTCACCGGCACCTCCGGCGCGGGCAAGAGCCTGAAGCCGAACCTGCTCGGCTCCGAGGTGATGGGCTCGGCCAGCGCGTACGGCGTCGGCGGCACCCACCGCCACACCCCGGAGTTCGCGCAGAACCTCGCCGCCGTCGCGGGTGAGCGGGTCACCGTGTCCTTCACGCCGGTGCTCGCGCCGATGCCGCGCGGCATCCTCACCACGGCGAGCGCCCCGCTGAAGGCGGGCATCGACGCGGCCGCCGTCCGCGAAGCCTACGAAAAGGCCTACGACGCCGAGCCGTTTGTCCAGCTCCTGCCCGAAGGCGCTTGGCCGACCACCTCCGCGACGCTGGGCTCGAACAACGTCCAGCTCCAGGTCACGGTCGACACCGACGCGCGGCGCCTGGTCGTCGTCGCCGCGATCGACAACCTGACCAAGGGCACCGCGGGCGGTGCCGTCCAGTCGATGAACCTGGCCCTCGGCCTCCCCGAAACCACCGGCCTTTCCACCGTAGGAGTGGCACCGTGACCGTCACCGGCCCCCAGGGCTTCCGCGCAGCAGGCGTCGCCGCCGGGATCAAGGCGTCCGGCGCCCTCGACTTCACGCTGGTCGTCAACGACGGCCCGCTCGACGTCGCCGCCGGCGTGTTCACCCGCAACGTGATCAAGGCCGCGCCCGTGCTGTGGTCGCAGGAGGTGCTCAAGCAGCAGCGGCTCAAGGCCGTCGTCCTCAACTCCGGCGGTGCCAACGCGGCCACCGGGCCCGGTGGTTTCCAGGACACCCACGCCACGGCCGAGAAGGTCGCCGAGGTGCTCGGCGCCGGCGCGATCGAGGTGGCCGTCTGCTCCACCGGCCTGATCGGTGAACGCCTGCCGATGGACGCCGTGCTGGCCGGGGTCGACACCGCCGCGAAGGCCCTCGACACGAGCGACCAGGCGAGCCTGAACGCCGCCACCGGCGTGATGACCACGGACACGAAACCGAAGCAGGCCTTCGCGAAGCACGACTCCGGGTGGAGCGTCGGCGGGTTCGCCAAGGGCGCGGGCATGCTCGCCCCGAACCTCGCCACCATGCTCTCGGTCCTCACCACCGACGCCGTGGCGGACAAGGAAACCCTCGACCGCGCCCTGCGCGCGGCCACCCACGTCACGTTCGACCGCCTCGACGTCGACGGCGGCACGTCCACCAACGACACGGTGCTGGTCCTGGCCTCCGGCGCGAGCGGCGTCGAACCGACCGAGGCCGAGCTGACCGAGCTCCTCACCGCGGTCAGCCACGACCTGGTGCTCCAGCTGCGTGCGGACTCCGAGGGCGCGACGAAGGACGTCGACATCACCGTGAAGGGCGCGGAGTCGGAGGCCGACGCGATCGCCGTCGCCCGCACGATCGCCGAGGACAACCTGGTCAAGACGGCGCTCTTCGGCTCCGACCCGAACTGGGGCCGGATCGCCATGGCGCTCGGCCGCGTCCCGGCCCGCATCGACCCGGAGACCGTGTCGATCGCGGTCAACCGCGTCACCCTGTTCGCGAAGGGGATGCCGGCCGCCGACCGGTCCGAGGCCGACCTCACCGGCCGGGCCATCGAGATCGTCGTCGACCTGGGCGTCGGGTCGGCCGAGTCGACGGTCTACACCACCGATCTTTCGCACGGTTACGTCGAAGAGAACAGCGCGTACTCCTCATGACCGGCTCGGAGGCTCTGATTTCCGCGGACGAGAGACTGGCGACGGCGGCCGAGAAGGCCGGGGTGCTCATCGAGGCGCTGCCCTGGCTGCAGCGGTTCCACGGCGCCACCGTGGTGGTGAAGTACGGCGGCAACGCCATGATCGACGACACCCTGAAGGCGGCCTTCGCCGAGGACATGGTGTTCCTCCGCCTGGCCGGCCTGCGCCCGGTCGTCGTGCACGGCGGCGGCCCGCAGATCACCGCGATGCTCAACCGGCTCGGCGTGCCCGGCGAGTTCAAGGGCGGGCTGCGCGTCACCACGCCGGAGACGATGGACATCGTCCGGATGGTGCTCACCGGCCAGGTCAGCCGCGAGCTCGTCGGGCTGATCAACGCCCACGGGCCGTACGCGGTCGGCATCTCCGGCGAGGACGCCCGGCTGTTCACCGCCGAGCGCAAACAGGCCACTGTGGACGGTGAACAAGTCGACATCGGCCTGGTCGGCGAGGTCGCCGAGGTCAACCCGGACGCCGTGCTCGACATCGTCAACGCCGGGCGCATCCCGGTGGTGTCCACGGTCGCCCCGGACGTCGACGGCGTGGTGCACAACGTCAATGCCGACACCGCCGCCGGAGCGCTGGCGGCCGCGCTGGGCGCCGAGAAGCTCGTCGTGCTCACCGACGTCGAAGGCCTGTACGCGGACTGGCCGGACCGCTCGTCGCTGATCGACCGCATCCGCGTCGACCACCTCGAGCCGATGCTGCCCGGCCTGGCCAGCGGCATGATCCCGAAGATGGAGGCGTGCGTGCGCGCCATCCGCGGCGGGGTGCGCCGGGCCCACGTGATCGACGGCCGCCTCGCCCATTCGGTGCTGCTGGAGGTCTTCACCTCCCGCGGCGTCGGCACCATGGTCTTCCCCGAAACGGAGCTCCCATGACCGACCTCAAGTCCAATGTGGATGGCCAGCAGCACTGGAAGTCCGCGCTGATGGACAACTACGGCACCCCCGCGCTGACCCTCGTCCGCGGCGAGGGCGCGAAGGTGTGGGACGCCGACGGCACCGAGTACGTCGACCTGGTCGGCGGTATCGCCGTCAACGCGCTCGGCCACGCGCACCCGGCGATCGTCACCGCGGTCACCGAGCAGATCTCGCGGCTCGGCCACACGTCGAACCTGTACGTCAACCCGGTCGCCGTCGAGCTCGCCGAAGCGCTGCTCGACGTCGCCGGCCTCGCAGGCAACGGTAAGGTGCTGTTCGTCAACTCCGGGGCCGAGGCGAACGAAGCCGCGCTGAAGATCAGCCGGCTGACCGGGCGCACCAAGGTGATCGCGGCCGAGGGCGCGTTCCACGGCCGGACCATGGGCGCGCTGACCCTCACCGGGCAGCCCGGCAAGCGCGACCCGTTCAAGCCGCTGGTGCCCGGCGTGGAGCACGTGCCGTTCGGGGACGTCGCGGCGCTCAAGGCGGCCGTCGACACCGACACCGCGGCTGTGTTCCTGGAGCCGGTGCTCGGCGAAGCCGGCGTGATCCCGGCGCCGGACGGCTACCTGCAGGCCGCGCGCGAGATCACCAAGGCCACCGGCACGTTGCTGGTGCTCGACGAGGTGCAGACCGGCCTCGGCCGGCTCGGCACCTGGTTCGGCTACCAGCAGGCCGGCATCGTGCCGGACGTGATCACCCTGGCCAAGGGCCTCGGCGGCGGCCTGCCGCTGGGCGCGGTGATCGGCGTCGGCGCGGTGGCCGACCTGCTCAAGCCCGGCCAGCACGGCACCACGTTCGGCGGCAACCCCGTCTGCTGCGCGGCGGGCCTGGCCGTGCTCCGGACCATCGCCGATGACAACCTCCTCGACCACGTCTCCGCGCTGGGCAAGGACATCGCGGCGGGCGTCGAAGCGCTTGACCACCCGCTCGTCGCCGGGGTGCGCGGCGCCGGCCTGCTGCTGGGGATCTCGCTGCGCCGGCCCGTCTCGGGAGCGGTGGCCAAGGCCGTCCAGGACGCCGGCTACCTGGTCAACCCGATCGCGCCCGAGACCGTGCGGCTCGCGCCGCCGCTCGTGCTGGACAGCGACCAGGCCGACGGCTTCCTCGCCGCGCTCCCGAGCGCGCTCGACGCCGCGGCCACCGAATCGAAGGACTCCGACTGATGCCCCGCCACTTCCTCCGCGACGACGACGTCAGTCCCGCCGAGCAGAAAGCCATCCTCGACCTCGCCGACGCGCTGAAGGCCGACCCGCTCGGCAACCGCACGCTGGCCGGGAAGTCCGTCACGGCGATCTTCGAGAAGAACTCGACCCGCACCCGGTTCTCGTTCGAGGTGGGCATCAGCCAGCTCGGCGGGCACCCGGTGATCGTCGACGGCCGGTCGATGCAGCTGGGCCGGGAAGAGACGATCGAGGACACCTCGCGCGTGCTGTCGCGGTACGTCGACGCGATCGTCTGGCGGACCTTCGCGCAGAAGCGCATCGAAGCGATGGCCTCGGCCGCGTCGATCCCGGTCGTCAACGCGCTGACCGACGAGTTCCACCCGTGCCAGGTGCTCACCGACCTGATGACGATCCGGGAGCGCAAGGGTGAGCTCGCCGGGCTCACCCTCGTCTACCTCGGTGATGGCGCCAACAACATGGCGCACTCGCTGCTGCTCGGCGGCGTCACCGCCGGGATGCACGTCCGGGTGGTCTCGCCGCTCGGGTTCCAGCCCGACCAGCAGGTCATCCTCGACGCCAAGACGCGCGGTGAGGACACCGGCGGCACAGCCACGGCGTTCACCGACCCGTACGAAGCGGTGGCCGGCGCCGACGTGCTCGTCACCGACACCTGGACGTCGATGGGGCAGGAGAACGACGGCCTCGACCGGATCGGCCCGTTCCGCGCCCTCCAGGTCAACACCGAGCTGCTGAAGAAGGCGGCGGACGACGCGATCGTGCTCCACTGCCTGCCGGCGCACCGCGGCTGGGAGATCACCGACGAGGTGATCGACGGCCCGGCCAGCGCGGTGTGGGACGAGGCCGAGAACCGGCTGCACGTCCAGAAGGCGCTGCTGGTCTGGCTCTTCGAAGAGAGCCGACCGGAAAAGAGCCGACGATGACCAGCAGCCGGGTGGGGCGGCAGGCCAGGATCACCGAGCTGGTGTCGTCCACGACCATCCGCAGCCAGACCGAGCTCGCGAAGCTGCTGGCCGCGGAGGGCATCGACGTCACCCAGGCGACGCTGTCGCGCGACCTCGACGAGCTGGGCGCGGTCAAGCTGCGCGGCCCGGACTCCGGCGCGCCGGTCTACGTGATCCCCGAGGACGGCAGCCCGGTCCGCGGGGTCCAGGGCGGCACGTCACGCCTGTCCCGGCTGCTGGCCGAGCTGATGGTCTCGGCCGACTCGTCGGGCAACCTGATGGTCCTGCGGACCCCGCCGGGCGCGGCGCAGTTCCTGGCCAGCGCCATCGACCGCGCGGCGCTGGAGGAGGTCGTCGGCTCGATCGCGGGCGACGACACCGTCGCCGTCATCGCCCGGGAACCCTTGTCGGGCAAGGAACTCGCCGAACGCTTCGCCTCGCTGGCCCAGCGCTCGGTCACGGAACACGGAGACGAGACAACGCCATGATCGTGCTCGCCGGTGCCGGTGGGGAGGTCGCCCCGGCCGCCGCGAAGCTCGCCGAGGAGACCGGAGCCGAGGTCGTGACGCTCGTCGTCGACCTCGGCGGCCGCCCGCCGGCCGGTGGCTCGAACCACGACACGGCCGCCTTCGCCGACGACCACTGCCTCCCGGCGATCCAGGCCAACGCGCTCGTCACCGGGCTGGCCTGGCCCGCGGTGGTCCGCCGCCTGGCCGACGCGGCCCGGCGGTGCGGCGCCACGACCGTCGCGCACGGGTACATCGGGCGCGGCGCGCACCGGTTCGCGGCCGGGCTGGCTGCGGTCGCCCCGGATCTCCGGGTGCTCGCGGTGCCCGGCGCGCCCCCGGCCGAGCGGACCCTCTGGGGGTACGTGGTCGAACCCGGCGACCGGTGGCGGTTCCCCGCCGAGGGGGAGTTCCTCGCCCCGGAGGAGGTCACCGTGACCTTCGACGCCGGGGTCCCGGTGGCGGTCGACGGTGAGACGGTCTCGGTCGCCGAAGCCCTCCGGAGGCTGAACCGCCGGGCGGCGGCGCAGGGCGCCGGGAAACACCGGACCGAAGACGGCCGGACGTTCGCGGCTCCGGGCGCACTCGTGCTGGTCACGGCGCACCGTGCGCTCGAAAGCGCCACCCTCGAGCCGGAGCTGGCCCGGTTCAAGCGGCAGGTCGACCGTGAATGGGCCACCCTGGTCCGCGACGGCCAGTGGTTCTCACCGCTGAAGCACGCGCTGGACAGCTTCGTCGTCGAAGCGCAGGAAGCGGTCTCGGGCGACGTACGGCTGTTGCTGCACGACGGCCGCGTCACCGCGCTCGAACCGCGTGACGCCCGGCCCGCGGCGGAGTACGTCGCGCGGCCCGGCAGGATCACCGCACAAGCTTGACCCACCGATCGAACCAGATACAGGAGAAGCGAGAACAGTGAGCGGGAACGAGCAGCCGGTGCAGCTGTGGGGCGGCCGGTTCGCCAGCGGTCCGGCGGAGGCCATGGCGGCGCTGAGCGCGTCGACGCACTTCGACTGGCGCCTGGCGCCCTACGACATCGCCGGCTCCCGCGCGCACGCCCGGGTGCTGAGCAAGGCGGGCCTGCTCACCGGCGACGAGCTGACCGGCATGCTGACCGCGCTCGACACCCTTGCCCAGGACGTCGCTTCGGGGGCGTTCACCCCGACGATCGCCGACGAGGACGTGCACACCGCACTCGAGCGCGGGCTGCTGGAGCGGGCGGGCACCGAGCTCGGCGGCAAGCTGCGCGCCGGCCGGTCGCGCAACGACCAGGTGGCGACCCTCTTCCGGATGTGGCTGCGGGACGCCGCCCGCCGCGTCGTCGCCGGCACGCTCGACATCGTCGACGCGCTGGTGTCGCAGGCCAAGCGGCACCCGGACGCGATCCTGCCCGGCCGCACGCACCTGCAGCACGCGCAGCCCGTGCTGCTCGCGCACCACCTGCTGGCCCACGGCCAGGCGCTGCTGCGCGACGTCTCGCGGCTGCAGGACTGGGACGCCCGCACGGCCGAGTCGCCGTACGGCTCGGGCGCGCTGGCCGGCTCGTCGCTGGGGCTCGACCCGGAGGCGGTCGCCGAGGAGCTCGGCTTCGCGACCAGCGTGGAGAACTCCATCGACGGCACCGCCTCGCGCGACTTCGTCGCCGAGTTCGCCTTCGCCGTTTCGATGCTGGCGATCAACCTGTCCCGGATCGCCGAAGAGGTGATCATCTGGAACACCGCCGAGTTCGGCTACGTGACGCTGGACGACGCCTGGGCCACCGGCAGCTCGATCATGCCGCAGAAGAAGAACCCGGACGTCGCCGAGCTGACCCGCGGCAAGGCGGGCCGGCTCATCGGCAACCTCACAGGTCTGCTGGCGACGCTGAAGGCCCAGCCGCTGGCCTACAACCGGGACCTGCAGGAGGACAAGGAGCCGGTGTTCGACTCGGTCGAGCAGCTCGAGCTCCTGTTCCCGGCCATCGCCGGCATGCTCGCCACGCTGACCTTCCACACCGATCGCCTCGCCGAGCTGGCCCCGGCCGGGTTCACGCTGGCCACCGACATCGCGGAGTGGCTGGTGCGCCAGGGCGTCCCGTTCCGCGTCGCGCACGAAGCGGCGGGTGAAAGCGTCCGGGTCGCCGAGTCGCGCGGCGTCGGCCTGGACGAGCTCACCGACGAGGAGTTCGAGAAGATCAACCCGGCCCTGACGCCCGCGGTGCGCGAGGTCCTGACCGTCGAAGGCTCGGTGAAGTCCCGCGACGCGCGGGGCGGCACGGCGCCGGCGCGGGTGGCCGAGCAGCGCGCGCGGCTCGAAGAGCGGGTCACCGCCGCCCGCCACTGGCTGAACTGAGCCGGCGAGCCAGGCCGACACCACTGTCGGTCCGGCTCGATAGGCTGGTCGTCGCACGACTTCCCGAAGGAGGGGACGCTTGAGCGGCGAAGCAGGCCGGTTGTTCACCCGCGCCGAACTGGCGCTGGACCCGGTCGACCTGGCCCAGCTGCTGCTCGGCTCCGTGCTGGAGGCGACCGGGCCCGACGGCACCGTCGGCGTCCGGCTGGTCGAGGTCGAGGCCTACCGCGGCGAAGACGATCCGGCGTCGCACTGCTACCGCGGCCGGACCCCGCGCAACGCGGTCATGTGGGGGCCGGCCGGTCACCTGTACGTGTACTTCGTCTACGGAATGCACTTCTGCGCGAACGTCGTCGGCACCCATGAGGACATGCCGGGAGCCGTGCTGGTGCGGGCCGGCGAGGTCGTCTCGGGTCTCGACGTCGTGCGCAAGCGGCGCCCGAACGCCCGGGGGACCGGGGAACTGGCCAAAGGCCCGGCCATCCTCACCTCGGTGCTGCGCATCGACCGCGAGCAGAACGGCGTCGACCTCACCGACCCGGCGTCG